>CAITKP010000080.1 GCA_903892995.1 uncultured Campylobacterales bacterium | reverse complement strand
CGATCTAACTATGATTATTTTGTACAAATAAATTTATAGTTTTTTCTATACTTTTAGTTTTTCTATCTTCTTGTGTAACTTTTTCTCTATATTCTCTAATCTTTTGTGATAAAACTTCTAAAACTTCTGGAGATGCATTTAATACTTCCGGATCATTTGTTTCTTTAATGCCTCTAATAAAAACATTATTCTTTTTTTCCGTTCTTTTCTTGTCGGTTAAATCTCTCTGTAAAATAAGTATACTTTTTGTAGGTCTAATCTCAAAAACCAATATTTTTTTATTTTCTACTCGGTAGTACTCAAGAGTAAAATTATCAAAAACATTTATTTCTTCTAATTCTATTCTAAAATAATCGTTTAACTTTTTAATTATTTTTTCTTGTAAGATTGCCAATGTTGGAAAATTATTGTCATTCAAATTAACATCTATAATTCTATTTTTATATTCAAGTTCATTTTCATCTATTCCAATGATAAGGTACTTGCTTTCTTCAATATATTGTTCATTGCAGTTTATTAATGCTACAAAATCTTTAAGAAATTCTCCCCATTGTGATTCTTGAGGCTTGGTTCCATTATCCCAATACCATTTGTATTTAAATTCTATATATAGATTTTCTTTTTCAGTGATAAGTTTTTGAATTAGCTGCTGTTGTGACATTAATATATTCCTTTGTAGTTATTGATGCTTAACTATTTTACCCACTAAACATTATACATAAAACAACCCATCAAATCAAAATAAATTGACACAAAACACGTTGATTTAAATGAATGAAAAAAGCCTTACATGTAAGCTATATTATTTAATGTTTAGGAGCTCGTGTGAAAGAAAAAACCACTTGATTTAGTGAGAAGTATTATGTGTAGAAAAGCCCTTTTAAAAGGCTTATTCTTGGAGGTTTTAGTTATCACCGCGTGTGATTATTTTTGCATCTACTTCGTTTGGTAGTTTTTTTACATCTGGTTTTATGAACCATACGTCACCGTTTGTCAGGCTTACTTCACCGCCCCATTTTTCTTCAGTGTCAAACTCTAGAGTTGAGATGATCTCCTCCATATCTTTTTTTGCAACATAGAAAAGAACTTTTCCGTTATCATCTTCTCTCAACATTACTTTTGCCATTTTAAACTCCTTATAATTTTTTAAAATATGTTTTGATCTTATAGATAAACTTCTCTAAAAGATCATCCTCAAAAGAGATCCTCAAGAAGTTCTGCCCTATTTTTTTCACATACGACGACATCCCAAAAAATTTATCATCACGCTCAGGAAAATCTGTCCTATAGTGTACTCCTCGACTCTCCTCTCTTTTAATCGCACTTAGCACAACTGCTTCAGCGACAACAAGTGCGTTTCTAAACTCTAAGATTGCTGAGAGTTCGACATTATTGTGTATCTCTTTATTTACACAGTGGAGCCCATACTGATTTTTCATCAGATAATGCACATATTCTAAAGCGTTGATAAGCATCTCTTCATCACGATAAACACCGACCTCTTTAAACAGAGTCTCTCCAAGATTTTTTCTCATCGAGTTGATATTAAAATGACTTTCATCCTCTAAAATCATCTTCACTCGACGATAATCTTTGTTTACTTGAGCAAAATCTATTGGTAAAAATTCAACTTTTTGGGCTCTCTTTGCCGCTTCTTTCCCAGCGATTTTTCCAAAATGTGCACCCTCAAGCAAAGAGTTTCCTCCAAGTCTATTGGCTCCATGCACTCCCGTTGCCGCACATTCGCCACAAGCAAAGACACCCTCCAAGTCGGTAGAAGTATCCTCTCTTGTCCAGATTCCGCCTATTGTGTAGTGCGCTGAGGGTGTTATCTCTAAAAGCTCTGTTCGTATGTCTATGCCAGCGCTGTTTAATGCCATCTTTTGTGTTGATGGCAGTTTTGTCTCAATAAGCTCTGGAGATAGATGTCTAAAATCAAGATAGACTTTATGTCCATCTTTGATATGTTCTAATATGGCACGAGAGAGTTTATCTCTTGTTTGAAGTTCATCGGTAAAACGTGTCTCTGTTTCATCGACAATGTAAGCGCCCTCACCGCGAGCGGCTTCACTGATGAGTGAACCATTTTTAAGCGTTGTCGGATGAAACTGGATAAATTCAAGGTTTGAAACCCTCATCCCAGCACGAAGCGCAACAGCGATCGCATCGCCTGAACTCTCTTGCGGATTTGTTGAGTGACCTCTGTATATACCAGCATATCCGCCACCTGCAAGAACAAGTGCTTTACAGGCAAAAGCCGTAACATGGGAATCTTCACGGTGTAAAAGAGTGATACCCGCTAACTTGTCATTGAACTTTATGATGTTTAAAAGTTGGTGGTTACTCAGGATTTCTACACCCTCTTTGCGGCACTGCTGCAAAAGATTTTGAACAATGGCGCTTCCAGTTCTGTCTGCTATATAACAGGTTCGCTTTGAGGAAGTTCCACCAAAGGGACGCTGTTTGATAATGCCATCATCGTCTGCATCAAACTTCACGCCAATCTTACTCAGTTCTGCGATAATATTTGGAGCATCTTTACACATCTCGCTGATATTTGCCTCATTAGTGAGACCATCTGCACCATTGATAGTATCTGTTATATGCTTATTGATTGAATCCTCTTGTGAAACATGAATGACTGCATTAATGCCTCCAGAAGCCACCGCAGAGTTTGAACGAAAAGGGTTGCTTTTAGTAATGATGACAACATTGCCACCTGAGCGTTTTGCATATAAAGCGGCAAAAAGTCCAGATATTCCACTTCCGACAACTATAACGTCATAAAGCATCTTTTTCTCCAAAGAGTGATTTTATTTTAACTAGGTCTGTTTTTGGCAGATACGCAAGAGTGAGATTATCTCTTACATGTAAGGGATCGACCGCACCAAAAAGCGCACTTAACACTCCGCTTGAACGTGCAAACTGTAAAGCACTCAGCAGATCATTAAACTCTGATGTTCCTAAAGTTTCTGCGATGGATGGCGCAAATTTTCCTTTAAAAAGATTCAGCTGTAAGAGTGAAGATGAACCGATAAGTTGCAGTCCAAATCCTCTTGCTGCTTGCATCAAAGTATAATAACGCCCATCAGGCCCCTTTTGGTTTTGAAAGTGATACGCCTCAGATTTTGCCAGATTGTATGGAGACTGAAGGTACTTAAAATGGTGTTTTTCACCTCCGACCTTTTTGGCAATATTCACAATATCCATCAAACTCAAATACTCTTTATGGCTCTCTTCATATAAAAAACCATTCCATGAAGCGATCCCATAAGAGGCGATTTTGCCCTCTTTTACAAGCGTTTCAAAAAGAGAAAAAGCCTCTTCTATACGTTTTAAAAGTGTTTCATAATCAACATATCCAAGCTGTGTTTCGGGGTTATGCAGATACAAAATATCTAAACTCTCTACCCCTAGATTTTGCAAAGAGTGTTCAACGCTCCAACGCAAATATTTAGGCGACAAACAGTGTTGATCGATGACTATCTCATCTTTTGTAGCCAGCTCTTTATCTAGAATATTTTCCTCGATCCATCTATATGGATTCTCTGGAAAAGGAAATTCAAGAGGAATAAAACCAGCTTTAGATGTGATGACAAGCTGTTCACGTGAAGCTTTTTGTTCTGAAAAAAGTTCACTCAAAGCCTCACCGATCTCTTGTTCACTCACCTGATAACGGTAGTTGATCGCTGTATCGATATGATTTATGCCATTTAATACAGCAAGTTTTACAGACTCTTTGTAATTAACGACATAATTTTCCTCTCTATAAGGCTCTTTACGAAATGTTCCAAGCCCAAGCGAGGAGATAAAAAAGTCGCCGCTAAATCCATAAAAATCTTTACTATATTTAGCAAACTGCTTAAGATACGAAAAAGTCCCCTCTTTTGTCGCGCACTGCATCTTAAGTAACTATTACTTTGATATTTGCTTTGAGTTTAAACTTGAGCATATCTTCTATACCCGCCAAGGTAGTCGTTGTATTCATAGAGCAGCTCATACACTCACCTTGGTATTTTATAAGTACGTTAAATACTCCGTTTTCCTCTTTGATGTCGATGAGTTCTACATTTCCGTTGTCTGCTTTTAAAGTTGGGCGGATATACTCTTCGAGTATTGACTCAACTGATTTTATCTTCATCACAAGTCCCATAGATTCAAAAGTACCATCCCCTTTTGCTTCGATAACTTTGCGTGATCGCTCTTCTGCGTCCATCTCAGCTTTTATCTCTTCGAGAATATCCATAATATAAACATCTTTAACTTCATGCCCACCAGCTTTGATACAAGACTTACAAAAACCACCCGCTTTTGTATAGTCTGTAATCTCTTCGATTGAGGAGAGTTTATTGAGTTTAATCACTTGTTTGAGTGTATCTTGAGAAACACGCGCACATTCACAGATGATAAACTCTGTCTCAAAACTCTCCATATCTACATTTTTGTAGATTGATGCTGCTTTTTTGATAACATCGTAAGCCATAACGGAACAGTGCATTTTTTGCCCTGGAACTGCTGGAATATCTGCCTCATCACGAAGCGCTTTTTCTACGTCGATATTTGTGATTTTAAGCGCGTCATCTACAGTTTTACCCATACAAAGCTCAGCCATCATATCAGATGATGCAATAGCCGTCCCACAACCAAAACTTTTAAATTTACTTTTTTCGATTGTGTCTGTTTTTGGGTCAATGAGCCAATAAAGTCTTACCGCATCTCCGCAGCTCTCAGCGCCAAAGTCAGCGATGATGAGTTGGTTATCACCCGCTTCTTCTTCAGTGATCTCTCCCATATTTATAGGATTGTTCATACGACGCTGTACTTCAGTTGAGTACTCTTCCCACAATGCACCACCAATCAAATCATTTCTAGCCATCATTTTTTCCTTTTATTTCATTACAAAGGGTTATGCAATTCCTATTCTTAAAGAGGTATTTAAAAAAAATAACAAAAATGTATGGTTCTCTCTGATTCTAGAACGATAATTGCAATTTAGTTCTAAATTAACTAAAGGATTCTCCATGTATTTACTCACTGCCATTTTTAACAATAGTTGTCTCCAAGATGTTTTAACTGATCTTAAAGAGAAAGAGATAGAGGGTGTCACTATCAGCCAAGTACTTGGTAAAGGTGGATTAGGTTTTATAAAAGAGAGTGGTGAAACAGAGTTAGATAGCAAAGTACGTCTTGATATCGTAGTTTCAAATGAAACATTCAAAGAATCAGCAAAAGAAGCGATCCGCGCGAATACTCGTGATACGGAAAATGGTTCAGGAAAGATGTGGGTCACTCCAGTCTTAGAAGTGGAAAGAATCAGAACAGGAGAGATCAATGAATCTGCTTTAGCGCATCCAACGATCCAGAAAAAGAAAAATCTCGCAGATAGCTACTTCACTGCAATCGATACACCTGCATCATAAAAACCATCATAAAAACTGTGTAAGCGATTAGTTAAAATCGCTTACATGTAAAGTACCCTTTGGGTGTAAGCCTTTTTTCACTCACTTCATCGAAAGTTTATATAAAAAGAGTCTCTCTTTAAACGCTGGTATATCGAGTTCTTGGCGGTATTTTGCGATGGAGCGTCTTACCATTTTGATGCCAAATCTACCCTCAATACTTTCATGAAGATGCTTGTCACTGAGGGGATTTTTTTTATCTTCACACTCTACAAGTCTCACTAAAAACTCTTTTATCTCTGAAGTTGAGACATTATCAATAGCGTTTGAGAAAAAATCTTTAAAGGAGTAAACACCTCTATCACACTCCAGATACTTATCACTAATAGCTCGAGAAATAGTTGATTCGTTAAATCCGAGTTCATCTGCGACATCTTGGAGTTTAAGCGGAAGCAGTTTTCCTCCCATAAAAAAAGCATACTGTTTTTCAAGAAGAACAAGAGCGATGTTATAAAGTGTTGCTTTTCTCAGGTCTAGCAGATTGACAAGTTCGCGTGCTTCTTTAAACTTCTGTTTTGCAAAATTGTCGTATTTATCTATCTGAGTCACAAGCAGATCTGGATAAAAAGCATGATTTATTTTGATGACAAACTGCTCATCTTTAGTCTCTATGAAAAGATCAGGCAAGATATTTTCTTCTGCTTGCATGTAACTCATAGCTGGTGGATTATGCAATTTTCTTAGCATCTCTTTTGCATCATGAAATCGTGGATGATTGATAAACTTTTCCATTTTGTCAAACTGGGTAATCATAGCACTGAGCAAAATACTAAGCTCATCATCGATTTCATGGTCGTTTAATTGAAATAAAAATGACTCTTTATAATCAACCGCACCCACGCCGATAGGCTCTAGGTAAGAAAAACGCTGACGCACCTGTTCTACTTTATAGATATCTACCTCAAGTTGGCTTGCTATCTCTTTGACATCACCCTCAAAATATCCCTCGTCATTGATATAGTAGATGATCTGTTTTGCTATCTTTTGTGAGATCGGTGTTGGAAAAAGCGGTGCGCAAATCTGGTTATCGAGTTTTTCATATAGAGATTCTGTCGCAACACTCATCCACTCTATCTCATCACTTGCGGCATTTGTCACATTGTTTTGGTATTCCATAAAAGCCATGTGAGATTTTGAGCTTGACCCCTCGCTTATCTCAAATCCAGACTGGACTTCAATACATGGATTTTCATTACTAATGACTTGAATATGTTTATCAAGATCACTCAGAGAACACTGTAAAAGAGGTAACCAAGTCTGCATAGAAAGTTTTGGCAGTTGTTTTTGCTTGAATGAATATTCTTGTTTCATGATAACTTCTTTTCTTACTTATATTCTTTATAAATTATAGTTATTTCAATCCAAATAACAAACAACTCTTTGCTTATCTTTTATACTGTTGCATTTACTATTCTAGATTTTTTTGATAAGTTGAAGAGCTTGAAGCAGTTGCCTCTTTCTATAGAGGCAACTTGAGTTTTTAGTATTTAAGGCGTACTAAACCGTTTGGATGAGCAACTTTCATTTGGCAAGAGAGACGAGCTTTTGGGCTACCTTCATTCAACATTTTCATAACAGCTTTCTCTTTTTCTGTTACTTCGCTAATAAACTCCATACCAGATTCGATAGTTACGATACATGTACCACATTCGCCATCACGACAACCAAATGGAAGAGCACTTCCAGATGCTTCTACGATATCTTGAATCGTTTTACCAGGTTTTACATTGATTGCTAAAAAGTCATTGATTATTTCTACACGAGTTGTCATTTTGTTTCCTTTTATTTTTATTTTTTATTCAAACGGTTTAACAAGCAATGGACCTTTAATGATACATTGACATGCAAGTCTTACTGCTGTTTGTTGCGTGTATTGTTGTGCTGATTCAGCTTCAAGTTTAGAGATTGCACCCATCTCTACTAGTGTGTTTAGCTCTTTTTCTTCCATATAAGTTGTATATTTGTTTTTATCCCAACCATCTGGATCTATGTCGCTTGTTGTATTGTTTGATGGAATAGTTCCGATCTCTTCAATACGAACAGCACAGCTTCCGCACATTCCATCTTTACACTCAGTTGGTATGATTACACCGTTATTGAGGGCGACACGAAGCAGCAGATCACCCTGCTTTGCAACGACACGCTTATCCATTCCATCACCAAAACCGCAGAAAATAACATTTACCATACTCTCTCCTTAATTTATCACGCAAAGTATTTATGGCCAAACACTTTATCGATCGTCAATTCACAAAAAGTCAGCTAGGTTCTCCTTCCTTTTGAGATTGCGCCTCAAGCGCTTTTTTGAGGGCTTTTTGCGCACGATGGGAGCGAAGCCACGCAAGTTCTTCAGCTACTTCATCATAACCATCTATATCTTCTATAGATTCAAGCTCAGCTTCACGGCATCCATAAGTATCACCCTCTTCTATGAAATGAACTTCATAGATGCGAATCACTTGAAGCCAGTCGCCAATACGCACGACATACCCCTCAGCTCCAGGATGAACTAAAGTTGCATTTGGTTCATGAAATGGGTTTGAACCATCATTTTTTATAGGTTTTGTTATGCGAACACGCTGACCTAAACGAAAAACTGGAAGAATTTCATCCTTAGTTGAAGCTGAGATTTGATTGGCTTGTGCATGCGTGAACTCCATGACTGACCTCCTCTAAATCGTTACATGTAGTCGATGTTGAACATGTGCTACATGCACTTGGTTTATCAAATGTATTCCATATTTCAGCCGCAGATGGCGAGTAACCGTTTTCAAAGTTTTTATAGACACTGATAAGCGCAAACTTATAATAATCAAGTAGTTTTTCATCTGTCTCAAAATTATGTCCATCTGCTTTTTGTATCAACTCTCCATACTTTTTCATAATATGGAATCTTTTAACATAGACAAGACGCTCATCATAATCAAGGTTAAAAAAATCAAAATAATCTTCTGCGTCAGTAAGTGATTGGAACTCTTCAACTCTGCTCATACTCTATCCTTCATCATTCATTATAATTCTCATTGCAATTTCTAATCTACAAGAGTGTTGCAAACTACTACAAAAATGTATCTTTAAACTCTTAGATGCCCATCTCTTTTTTTATCTGAGCCACCCAGTTTTCAACTCTCTCTTGTGTTAACTCTTCTTGATTGATCTCATCAATTGCCAGACCACAAAAGTTTGAATCTTTTTGCGCATAAGAGTATTTAAAAGAGTAACCATCTACTGATGTGTATCCAAACTCAGTATCTGCTCCAAGTTTTGTGAAGATATCTTTCATCTTTCCAAGTGCTGTTACAAACTCTTCTGGATGGCTTTTTTGATCTCCAGCACCAAAGAAAGCGACTTTTTTACCGCTAAAATCTGGTTCATCATTGTTCATTTCATAAAGTGGATCAACCCAGTCACGCTGAACATCGCCCTGTCCCCAAGTTGAAGAACCTATAAGTAAAACATCAAACTCATCAAACTGGGAGAGATCATCATAATCCTCTTCCATATTGATAAGCTCTGCACCATCAAACAACTCTTGGAGTTTTTCTGCAACTCCAAGTGTTACTCCGCCACTGCTTCCTACAAATATGCCTACTTTTGCCATCACTATCTCCTTACATACACGGTTTAAATTTATTGTATATCTCAAACGAATTGTTTAGATATTTGTCACCCTCTTCATAGAGCTTTTCTAGTGTTCTAAAGCTAAAGCGGTGAGCATCTTTAAAATATTTGTCCATTAAGACAATTTTGTCAGTTATGACGACACAGCGTCCAAAACCCTCATGGCTCATCTCCATGATGACATTACACATAACACCGGTTTGACGTTCAAACTGCAGTGCAACTGCTTTGAAAATGATTTTGATATCCCCAATGAGAACCTCATCGATATCTGCGATGATAGGGATCGATTTTAAATCCTCTTTTGTCTTAACATACTTCTTTGCCAAAAGCTCTTCATCGCTCATCTTTGCCCAGTTTCCAAATTGGTCAAGCGCTCTTAATTGGCGGATAAGCTCCTGTGTAAATGGACTAAACTCTACTGTTTCTTGACTCATATTACTCTCCCTATTCTTCTGTCCAACGCTCTAGGCGTGGATCAGTCTCTGATGTGATCTTCATTATCTTTTTTACCCAAGGTGGTGGATTGCCATTTATCATTCCAACAAGCTCTTTTAAAATATCTTCGATTGCACGTGGTTCTTGTACTTTCATCGGATTCATTCCAGCACGGATCACTTTTGCAGCAGCAGTTCCCCCGATAGATTCGCAGTACATGATGTTTATACCAGCAAGTGCTCTGACTTTAAAATCTGTTTTGTCATCACTTTCAACATCAGAAGTATCAGTTTGGATAACCTCACTCATTAAAAATCCATCTTTAGAAACTTTATAAACGACAAACTCTTTTGCTCCACCAAAATGCGCATTCACTGTTTGCATATCTTTTGTTGCAAATGCTACTTTGATAGCATTTTCTAAAGAACTGTTACTCTCAACACTTATTTTTGTAGTTTCACTCATCGTGTATCTCCTGCTTTATTTAGATTTTTATCCGTGATATTTGAGTTCACGAAGTTTATTTGCGACTTCAAAAAGAAAATATGTACTTCCCTCATAAAGCTGATCGTTCTTGAGCTGGTTGCCTAGCTCTTCATAGTTTGGAAATCCTCGTAACACTAAAGCCGTATGTTTCTCTTGCATGTGCAAGATTCGTTCTGCATGAAAATTGCTGATGACAAGGTCTGCATTTTGGAAATAACTTTTTGCATCTTCAAGGTCGCCTACAAAGATATTTTCAGCTTTTATCTCTTCTAAAACTGGCGAATATACTGTCGCTATCACCGCATAAACAGTCCCTCCGACACTTTGTAAAAGCTCACATATTCCCACACACATATCAGGCTCTCCAGTGACTACAAAAGAGGATGAACCGATGAGAAAATGGGCATCAAGCATCGCATCTTGAAGCCTTCCTCTCCAACGTTTGAGCAATGGATATGGTGTCACTTGCGCCATTTTCATCAAAGATGCGACAAAATTGTCATTTGCCTCTAAACCCATCAGATGATTAAAATGCAGATGCTCTATAGCTTCATTCTTTTGTAAAAGTGCCTCTGCTGCGCTTTTCATAGAACGGCCGATACTCACAACGATCTGGGCATCTCCAAGATTAGCGATCTCTTCAATGGCGATACCTCCAGTTGCTAGTTTTCCTTGTCCCTCACTGAGATATCCATCAAGAGAAGTTGAAAGATCAGGCAGAGCAAAAGTCTCAAAACCAAGATTAGTACAGCACTCTTTTAGCTTCTCTATTTCAATAGGCTGTATATTTACATTTGGTAAAAGCACAAGTTTTTTTGGCTTTATATCCTTACATGTAAAGGTATGTTGGAGTATCAAAGCCTTACATGTAAGCGCCCATCCGCTCTCCATTCCACCTTCAAAATCGGGAGTATTGACATAACAGTAGGGAATCTCGACATGGATTCCAACACTTCTTACATCATCCCCTTTTGTCTCTGTTAGACCTGTTGTATGCAGTCCGATGAGTTCTGGTTTGAGCGTTGTATTTTTCTTTGTGATATTTTCAATCGCCATAAGTATGGAAAAATCTCCTCCATCAAAAACCGCTGTAATATCACTGACAGAGGTGTTATATAAAGGGATAGGCTCATTGTAATGGCGAGTGTAGAGTACTTTTGTATAAGAAGCACATCCTTGGGAACCATGCATCAATGGCAAACAGTTTTTTATGCCCATAAAAGCAAGTGCCGCGCCCATAGGTTGGGAGTGTTTGATAGGATTTATTTGAAGCGGTTTATGCTCTTGAGAGCTCAGTTTTATTTTTTTAGCTTCCATACTTAAACCTCCCACGGTGCAGGTGCGCAGACATTTGCAAAAACGGGATTATTAAATGCGTATTTGAGGTCTTCTGCAAGATTTAAGAGTCCGTTGTATCCGCCGTAACTCACTTTTTTCTCTTGATTGACATCGATAAAAGAGATCTTTTTCTTGATAGCAGTGTAAAGGCTTCGTCCACCCGCAAGCAAGATGTGCGCACCCTTTTCGTCGATCACTTTTGCTTGTTCGCTTGCAGGTGCCCTCATAAGAATGCCGTTTTCTCCGAGATACTCTCTTGCTTTTTGGATATCATCTTCTGTCGATTTGCGTATAGACGTGGCAACCACTTCTATGCCCAAATCTTGAAGTCCCGAAGCGATTGACCATGCTTTGTTTCCACCTGTATTTAAGACTGCTTTTTTGCCAGCAAACATCTCTTTATATGGCAATAGTTTCTCTTCCAAGAAAGACTCTTCCTCGGCCAAAATCTCTTTTGCTTTTGCGATAAGCGTTGCATCACCAAGAGCGTTTACAATCTCCATAATGGCAAAAGTGGTATCGCGTTTGCCATAAAATGAGACCGATATCCAAGGGATGTCATAGCGCTCTTGCATCTTTCTACAAAGGGTTACAAGCGACTTTGCACACACGATAACATTGAGCTTTGCACGGTGTGCTGTGCGGATATCGCCCACACGCCCATCACCGCTCATAGAGCTCAGAACCCTGATACCGATCTTTTCAAACAAAGGCAGATACTGCCACATATCACCCGTGACGTTGTAATCACCGATGAGATTGATATCATAAGGCGTGGTAAATTCAGGCTCTTTTGTACCGATGAGATGCTCTAAAACCGCTTCACCAGCAAGTCGTGAGCCGAGATTTTTCCCACCTACAAACCCTGGAGCATGAACGGGAACTATTGGGATATTGTGTGCTTTTTGTGCGAGTTTGCAGGTCATGTCGATATCATCGCCCACCATCGCTGTCACACAAGTAGAATAGACAAAGATTGCCTCAGGTGCGTAATGTTCTACAATGTAAGCAAGAGAGGCATCAAGGCGTTTGTCACCTCCAAAAATGACATCATTTGTCGTGATACCCGTCGTAAAACCCATGACTGTGTGGTTGCGCCCCGCATAAGAGCTTAGCGTTTCTCTCGTCTCCCATGAAGCACCAAGACAGGTTTGTGGCCCATGCACTAAGTGTACAGCATCCGCGTAGGGAAAAAGTGAGATTTGCGCTCCATCAAAAGCACATCCTCCCGCTGCCATCCCTGGTTTTGGCATATCACAGCCCTCACCTTTTTTTTTATCTTTATTGTGAGAGCAAGCGCTCTCATTCATCAACTCTTTTATCTTCGCACGACTCACCATACAACACTCCTTTGGAGTTCAAGTTATAGCAACTATTGCAAGTTTTGTTCGAGAAGAGTTAAGCACACAATATGCATCCATAAAAATAAAAAAGAGATTTTATGGACGCTGTCTTTCATCTTCAAAACCTTGGAAGAAAAGCGTACATCGCCTCCATCGCAACCATCGCCGATGCAAGAACACGCAAGTTTGCAAATATGTCGCTTAACTGGTGGGATGAGCATTTTATTTGGGAATTACACGGATGTGTTGTGCTTTGTGATACAGAGCAAAACCACCTTTGCTATATCTTTTATAAAATCGATCGCTATAAGATGTATCTCAATATCCAAAACATCTTTACACCGCTTTGTGAACGCCGAAAAGGGTATGCCCAACAGCTTCTTTCTATGGTGTTTAACTTAGCGGTTTTAGGAGATGTCAAGCGCTTTAAGCTCACTTGTATTTCCAATTCTCTTGATTTTTATCTCTCGTTTGGATTTATCTACTGGGGAGTCAATAGTGTGGGTGATTACTACTGTGATCTTCCCATCCCATTTGATGGACTTGAGGGTGTTGCTTTCATGACACAGACGCAAAGCAATCTGTTTCTTTTAGGTTCTAAAACAGAACCTATCTATGAAAAGACCAAAGAACACAACACTTTACTAAATATCGCACAAACTCTTATCTATGACAAAGACCTACTCAAGATGCGAAAAAGTTACAGACTTGAAAAGCTTTTAGAGGAACACCAAATTTTAAAGGAGAGCGAATGACACAAGCAACACGGGTATGGCTAGAAAAAAATTCTTATGATCCAACAAACTTGGATCTTCAAGGTAGTTACGCAAACACCGCCCTTATGAAAGCTGCACGTGAAGGAGATGCTACTATCGTAAAAGAGCTCTTAGAAGCTGGAGCAGATGGAATTCTTAAAAATCCAAATGATTTTAGCGCTCTTGATTTAGCAGTGACTCCGAAGATCTTAAAAATGATTCGAAGTTCCCCGCTAAAATAATCTCAGTTCCACAATATCTCTTCTATGAGATCTGTTGCGGCTTCTATACAGCCGTACTCTTCATTATAATGCATATGTTCGCCATCACACTCATCAAAATGATGGATTAAATGATTAAATCTAAAATCTTCAACTTCTATAATATCGCTACTATACATGGGAATCTCCTTAGTTGAGCTCTTGCTCAGTATCTAAGGGGAGGGTTACATTTTCTATTCTTTCAAATCTATGCAATTTTCATACTAAAAGAGATAAATCACGACAATTTTGTCATTATAAATAAAAAAAGTGCTTACATGCGTAAGTGCCCTTTGGGTATAAGTAAAACTGTTTTACAAAAGAGTGTTCGTATCAAAATTGCATATTTACATGTAAAGAAAAAGGAACTTTATGAATCCGCAAAACGCAAAACGCTCATTGACTCATCTTTGCCAAAGAAAGATCCCTGTTTTTTTATGGGGAGCTCCAGGAATCGGAAAATCCTCTATCGTTGCACAAATCGCCAAAGAGCAAAATATCGGCTTTATCGATCTGCGTCTTTCATTGCTTGATCCAACTGACCTTCGAGGGATTCCCTATTTTCATACAGTAAAAGAGACTGCACTTTGGGCACCTCCTGTATTTTTGCCAGATGGCAAAGAGGAGAAAGGAATTCTATTTTTAGATGAGCTCAATACCGCAGCTCCGATGGTTCAGGCTTCAGCATATCAACTAATATTAGATAGAAAGATAGGCGAATACACTTTGCCTGATGGCTGGGCGATTGTCGCAGCTGGAAATAGAGAGAGTGACCGCGGTGTGGTATTTCGTATGGCAGCTCCGCTTTCAAACCGTTTTGTGCATCTTGAGATGGAAGTGAGTACATCTGATTGGAAAACATGGGCAAAAGCGAACGGCATCCATCCTGCTATCATCGCCTTTATATCACATCGGGAAGAGGCACTCTTTACTTTTGGACAAAATGACAGTCGCTCCTTTGCAACGCCACGGACTTGGCAATATGTAAATGAGATTCTCATTTCAAATCCTGAGCAAGAGCTCCTTTTACCACTTATCAGCGGAGCGATCGGCGAAGAACTTGGCGCTTCTTTTTTAGGATTTTTATCAGTTGCTTCGCAGTTGCCTGACATAGATGCTATCTTTAACGGAGAGTGTAAAGATGTTCCCAAAGAACCTGCGGCTTTACACATTTTAAGTAGCTCTTTGGCAATGCGCGTCAATGATATGACAAGCTCAAAAAAACTAAACAATCTCGTTAACTACACTCTTTTAATGCCTGCAGAGTTTGCTATCATGATTATCCAAGACCTACGTGATCGCCACATTGAGCTTGATCATTTAGACAGCTGGACGCTTTGGATGCGTAAATTTAACGCCCTTTTACACTAATGCAAACAAAACTTCAAAAGGCAAAAACCCATCTCACGCTTAAACATCCCTACTTTGGGATGCTTGCTTCAAGACTCAAAGATGAGCCAAAAGAGGATATCCGCTCCTTTGCAAGTAATGGTGTTCGCTTTTTGTATAACCCTGCTTTTATGGCACTTTGCAGTGAAGAGGAGATCATTTTTATCCTTACAAACTGTGTTATGCACCATATCTTAGCGCATCAACAAAGAAGACTTAGTCGCATCGGCTCGCTTTGGCAACTTGCAACCGACTATGCCATCAACAATATGCTTTTTAAAAACGGTTTTTTCATCCCAAAAGGTGCGAATTTTAACAGTGAATTTAAAGATATGTACGCCGAAGAGATCTATGAGATTTTAAAAGCCGAACATTTTAATTCTGTAGAAAATGCTTTTGAAGAAAATGAGCAGAGTAAAGAGGAAAATTCCGAGTTTGCAAACCTGCAAAATATCGACGATACACTTGACCCTGACACCGAATCACAGTGGTACTATGCCGCATCTCTTGCCCAAGAGGTCGCACAGAAAAAAAGTATGCTTCCCTCAGATATGCACCGTCTCGCAAAGAAGTTACATGGTAATGAAATAGACTGGAAGTTTGAACTCTATAACGCTATAAACCGCCATATGCGAAACAACTACGCCTTTATGCCGCCAAACAAGAAGCATCTCTCTCGCGGTTTTGTATTGCCCTCACTTACAAGCGATACCCTGAGTCTGTGTGTTGCCATCGACACTTCAGGTTCTATTGATGAAGCACTTTTGGGCGCATTTATTGAGGAGTTTAAAACCATCATGCAAAACTTTCCCTCTGTGAAGATAGAACTTCTAATCGCCGACGCAATGGTACATGCACACTACACTTTTGTAGGTGGAGAGAAACTTGACTTTGCTCTAAAAGGTGGAGGCGGAACGGATTATCGTCCTGTGTTTGAGTACATAGAAGCAAATCTAGCAATGAGTACGATGCTTTTGTATTTTACAGATGGAGCTGGCAGATTTTCTAAATACCCGCCAAGTTTTGAAGTTCTCTGGGCGCTTTCACGCAAGGCAAAAGTGCCTTTTGGTCGTCCGCTTGTGATATTTAAAGAGTAGAATTTTTCTCTTACATGTAAAGATGTTTTAGTAACTGCCCTCTCCTACTGCGATGACAAAATTGTCATCCACCTCGACAACTTCAAAACCGTGCTTTCCACAAAAAGTCTCATTGAGCTCTTGAGCCCATGCACGCGCTACTCTATGAGCGTTTTCTTTATCATCAAAAGTTTTTATCTGAGGCATATTTTTACGCTTTGCACATGCACACATCTTTTCTACAACAACATGATATTCCATAACATTTTCCTTTTTTATTGTAACTCTTGCATTAACTGTTCTCTCTTAGAACTTTACAGCTCACACGCCTCAACAAATCCTCCGCCCTCTACAGATATGACAAAACAAGCATAGCGCTCGCGAAGCGATGTTTCCTGAAAACTCACATCCACTTCTACAACGTCAAAACCATGTTTTCCGCAATAGCTATTGTTGAGCTTATCAGCAAGCGCGTAGGCAAACTCTTGCGCATCTTCCTTACATGTAAAGCTTTCTATTTGAGAAAGATTGGCTTTTTTCGCACAGCCACAAAGTTTTTCCATAACGACATGATGGTTCATGAGAGCTTGGCGTTTTGCGAGATAAGGTAAAGCTGATCTTTGAGTTTGTTCAGCTGTTTGATGAGCAAACTCTCATGCTCATCGCTCAAGATATAATGCTGAGTAAAAGAGTCATAAATCTTATCAATATTTGTATAGATCTCTTTTGTCAGGTTCTCTTTTATTGTTTTTTCAACACTCATACATTCTCCTCATTTTTTTAAAGAGATGCATTATGTGTGCTAGAAGAGAGATTTTGGGGTTTTTAGGGCTTACATGCGAAGTGCCCCTTTGGGTGTAAGGTGTTTTACTAAATAAGCTGTATTTTCAGCTCTTTGCCTAGTATATGTGCGAAGTTCTGCAAAGTGGAAAGCTTGATGTCTTGCGCGTGATTTTCAATTCTTGATATGGCTGATTTTTTCGTATGTAACTTTTGTGCTATATCATCTTGTGTCAGTCCGACTTCTACTCTTGCTTGCTTGAGCATCTCGCCTATCTTAAACTCTTCATACCCTGTTTCAAGAGCATCGGCAAACTCCAAATCTTCTGCTTTTCTTTTATGGATATACTTCTTTAAATCACTCATTTGTCAAATACTCCTTTTTTCTGCTTTGTGCAAGTTCTATCTCTTTTTTTGGAACTTTTTGGTCTTTTTTTCTAAAAGCATTTGTCAGTATCACAAAAGTACCATATAGAATAAATTATATACGAATACAAAAAGTTCAAAGCAATATATGGCAAGATGAAATGGTTTGTACTAGATGGAGGGTTTTCTGCCTAAATATCTATCAACTCTAAACTTTTAGTAATACTCTCATCAAGAAATTTACACAAGTCATCTTTATCATTTATAGCTTTTAGATAGTCATCTCGATGTTCATTTTCAATAAGTGGTGGGACAATATTATTTTGAATAGCTTGATATGCCATTATTAATCTTCCTACTCTTCCATTACCATCAGCGAATGGATGGATTCTTTCAAATAAAATATGAAATTCTGATATATCAAGTAAGTCCATTTTATTGCTATGAAATTGATATAGTAAATTTTCAATATTATTTGAAATCATATGTGGTAAAGATAATTTGATATCCACACCTTTGATATATCGTTCATCTAATCTATATGCTCCAATCGGCTTAGAAACATACCCAGGTGCTACTTGGAGAGCATCTTCAAACATAATGGCATGAATATCTTTGATAAAGCTACTATCGATGACATTTTCTTTATTTGAAGCTTCACGAATTATGACATCATAAGCCTTTGCAAAGCCTAATATTACAAGCTGTTCACCAAGTGGCTTATGTCCTGCTGTATGTCCAAGTTCCAATAATTCTTTCGTTTCACCATAAGATAATGTTGTACCTTCAATTGCGTTTGAGTGATGCGTAATGGAGATACGAAGTTGTCTAAAAAGTTCTTCTCTTTGTTTTAGTGTTAGTTCATTTAAATTTTTCATTATTGTTGCTTGTTCCTATCGTTTAGTATTTAGCTTCTGTCTTTCCAGTAATTTGGTTTTCTATGAAGTTGCATAATAGCTAAAATAATAATTTCATTATCTAAAATACACACGATTCTAACAAAATGACATATATGTTTTCATTAAATGGAACTATTCATTGATTTCTTCAATTATCATTTTTTACTACCAAATTTTAACTGTACTGTATCTACAGTATTAAAACTCATTTTTCACCCTTATTTTGAATTTACCAATCCACTTTCATAAATAGGTATATTCAAATTTTTAGATAATGTGGCTTTTGGATATAACGATTGAGGTGAGAAATATTTGAGCCGCAGGGTCAAATATTTCTCTCCAATGATTTTCTTAAGCACTTATCCAGTCGAAATATATTTTAACTTTTTTAGAGTTTAAAGCTTAAGTCACCGCAAGTACACCCTTGTTTACTTCTATGATTTGTTATATCTGGACTTATTTTATTACTAAGAAATTAAATTTTAATCACTCTACTAAAATATATTTGTTTTATGACATATCTATTTTAGTAATATAAACAGGTACTACTTTTTTTATATCTTTTCCATTTTCATGTTTGTATGCAGTAGTTTCAGATATTTTCTTTTTTTCATTTACAACCAATTTTGCTCCTGATGAAATTAATACTTCTTTTTCATGTCCAAAGCTAGTACCCTTGTGTCTAAAAGGAAAACATTTTGCTTTGGAATTTTTATTAGTTATTATATTAATATTTAATTCTCCTTCATCATAAGCTTTACCTTTATGTATTGCTTCAATATTTGCAATTACAGGATCAAATGTTGTGGAAAGTGGAGAAGATAGTGTTAATTCATTGCCTTCTTTTGTATCTATTAGCTTTCCACCATGAAACAGTTCTTGTCCATTTGCTAATAGTGTTCCTACTTCTTTAATTTTCTTATCTGCTTCATCTTTTGTTTTATGATCATTTCTATCATATTTTTTTTGATAATTTGATAGTTCTTTTGGTGTTTTTGATGGTACATTGCCTCTTAATGCTTTAAATTCTTCATTTGAATTTAAAGCATCTGAAATATGATTTTGTAAATTATGATCTCCATAATTTTCAATTGCATGTTTTGCTGCATCCTCTGATGTATTAATAGTATTAATTAATTTATCCTTAACTGGTACTAAAATATCTGAAGGTAATTTACACTCTTCAGGCTTCCTATTTCTCTCACTGTAAATTTTCAATTCATTATCTTCAAATAAATCAATTTTTTTATTGTTCATTTCAAATACCTATTTTTAAATTTTGATTTAGATATAACGACTGTCTTAAGAAATAAGTCGCCGCTAGGCTACTTATTTTTCTCCTAGTACTTGTTATGTTAGCAGTTCAGCTTCTATATTTTCAACTAGTTGCTTACATTTGTTTATTAAGAGTTCTACTTTTTCTTTATCTAATTCAACTTCATTGCCATCTTTATCGTATCCAGCTCTATGTACACAATCGTGTCTTAATATCACTGCATCAAATAACCATCTTATGTCATCTCCAAAATCTATATCCAATACATCTTTATACATAGGTTTTACTTTATCTATCTTATGAAATATGAGATCCCTTAAGTATAATTTAACTTCATTCTTAAGTTCTTCTTGTTTTGTAAAAATTTCTTTCATAGTGAATTTTCTTTTTCCAAACTCAGGATCATTCTCAACTAGTTTTCTTATATAATTAGAATTTTTAGATGATAAAACTTTTTCAATAAATGTTGATGAAAGATAGGCTTCAACTGCAGCAACAACATGTCCGTAAAGCATTACGAATAAGTTTTTTTTGCTTTTATTACTAATCTCTATATTTATAATTTCTTGAGAACTTTCAATAATTTCATTAAATATCTGAAATGTTGTTTTGCCTTCTACCGTCCAATAATCTTCGTATTCTTTTTCATGCATTAAGTTTTCCCAATATAGGTGCATTCCACTTTGATGTTCTTCATATGCTTCTTCTGCTTCATGCCATTCTGAACTATACTCTTCTACTTCATCATTTTCCAAATACTCTTTAATCCATTCAAGTTTTTCTTCATGAGCCGCAGCTTCTTGCTGCTCCATCCAATATTCTTTAGCTCGACCCATATTTAAATTCCTTTGTATAAGTTAAATGAACATAACGTTTAAAATGAGCCGATGAATTGCCCGCAGGGTAATTTATTGGCTCCACTGATTTGTTAGGCTTTTGTGCAAAAAAAGTTATTTTCATCATTAAAAAAAGATTCTGCTTTTTGTTTTGTTATTCTTTTTACATTTAAGATAGTGTCTTTTAAATCTTGAACAAACTCTTTACAACCACGTTTATCGTATTGTTTATGGAATCTTGGAAATGACAAGTCAATATATTTTAATATTGTAAAATATGTGCTATCAAAATTTTTATAATCTTTATCATAATATCCACCATCAATGTATTCTGGATAATCTTGTTTTGCTTCTTCACTACTAATAAAGCTAAAACCGTATGATGTATTATCATCGTGTAAAAAATGTTTTACATAATAATTCTTGAGTGGTTTAATTTTCGTAGCCCTTTCAAATAGGATTTTAAACTCTAAAGGAGGAATATTTCCATATGCTTTTTGTTCACAAGCCCAAAAAAACCAATCAGCATCAACAAATATAATTTGAGGTAATGTTTTACCTTTATATTTACCATAGGTTAACGTTGTCCATATCATTACTATTAATCCCTTTGCCTAACTCTTTATCCAACAAACAGTATATATAAAACAACCAAATAATTCACAGTTAATTGACACAAAATATGTTCATTGAAATGAGTGAATTATGGCAGATGAAACGCTTTACATGTAAGAGATTTAAATTACGATTATGAAAGTTTTAAGAAGTAGCCATCCCATAAAATGGGAGTGGCTAAGGAGAATGAAAAAGATTAACGAACTAAGTCGAAGAAGTAGTCAGTTGAAGCGATGTTTTTAGTCTCTTCGTCTAACTGGTCTAGAACTTTATTTGTAATCCAAGTTAAAAGATTTAACGCTCCATCATAACCAGCTATTGAGTAGCGGTGTAGGTGGTGACGGTCGAAAATCGGGAATCCAATATAAATAAGTGGAATTCCAGTATCTCTCATAAGCTCTTTACCATAACTGTTACCGATCATAAAATCAACCGGCTCAGTGAATAGTAATGAACGCATATGCCAGAGATCTTTTCCAGCCCATACATGACAGCTTGCCGCTGCTGGTGAAGTATCAAGCATCTCTCTCATCTCTTCATCCCAACCTTTTGGAGCATTGTGACAAAGAACGTGAGTTGGCTCAGCACCCATCTCTAAAAGGAATGAAACCAACCCTACCAAGAAGTCTGGATCTCCCCAGATAGCGAATTTTTTACCGTGCATATATGGATAAGAATCTTGCATAGCATCAACAAGACGACCACGCTCAATTTTTAGTTTTGCTGGAATATCGTTACCTGTAAGTTCAGCCAATTTCATAACGAACTCATCAGTCCCTTTCAGACCGATCGGGTTAGAGAATCCGCCTTTATGTTTCCAACGTTTTTGAACCATTTTCATAGTTTTAACAGTTGCGTATTTTTGTAAAGATATAGTTGATGTTGAATTGATACTATCTTTTGCATCAGCTATTGGTGTACCACCAGAAAACATGCTGTAGTTACCCGCTGGCATGTCCCATTGGTCTGAGTGATCACCAAGCATCATGTAAGAAGCACCAAATGATTCTACTATAGCTTTTACAGAACGGATTGAACCGATGTACGTCTCAAAACCTGGAATGATATTGATACGCTCTTTTTTCTCTTCAGTTTTTTGATCAGTAGTTAACTGCTCTAATATGCCATGCATCATGTTGTCATAACCCGTGATATGGCTACCTGTAAATGATGGTGTGTGTGCATAAGTGATTGGAAATTCTGCTGGTAAATACTCACCACCATCTTCCTCTTTTGCAGCAACAGCAAACGCATACAAGTCATCACCGATAACTTCAGCCATACATGTAGTAGAAACTGCAATCATTTCAGGTTTGTAAAGTGCCGCACAGTTTTTAAGACCATCTTTCATATTTGCAAGACCACCAAAAACTGCTGCATCTTCAGTCATAGAATCACTAACACAAGGAGTTGGCTCTTTAAAGTGTTTTGTGAAATATGAACGAAAATATGCAACACATCCGTGGCTTCCATGAACATAAGGCATAGTGTTTTCAAACCCAAGCGCAACCATGACAGCACCAAGAGGCTGACATGCTTTTGCAGGGTTAACAGTAATAGCTTCACGAGCAAGATTTTTTTCACGGTAATCCCATGTTTTAGTCCACTCTGCGATCTCTGTTACTTTTTCAGCATCGATAGCGCCCATACCGCCTTCGAACTCTTTTTTGTTTTTCAAAACTTCTTGATACTCAGGACGTTGAAATAGTTTTTGACCATTTACAATTTTTTCTATTTCTTGCATTACGCTTCTCCTTCTTTATCCCATGGTGCTTTAGTGTGTGCCCATACTGGAGAATTTATCGCTAAATCCATATCCTGAGCAAAGATTGCAAAACCATCATATCCGTGGTAAGGACCACTATAATCCCAAGAGTGCATCTGTCTGTAAGGAAGACCCATTTTTTGGAACACATACTTCTCTTTGATACCTGAAGCTACTAAATCTGGTTGCAATGCTTTAACAAACGCTTCAAGTTCATATTCATTCACATCATCATAGATAACAGTTGAGCGAAAAATCTCATCTTTTGTGCGTTTGTAGTCATCATCATGAGCGAACTCATAACCAGTACCGATAACTTCCATACCTAGATCTTCATAAGCACCAATAACGTGACGAGGGCGTAAGCCACCAACGAACAACATTACTTGTTTGCCTTCTAGGCGAGGACGATATTTATTTACCACTGCATCAACAAGTGGTTGGTATTTTTCGATAACCTCTTCACATTTTGCTTGTATAGTCTCATCAAAGAATGCAGCGATTTTGCGTAGAGATTTGATCGTTTGGCTTGGGCCAAAGAAGTTATACTCTATCCAAGGAATCCCATATTCTTTCTCCATATGACGAGAAATATAGTTCATAGAACGGTAGCAGTGAAGTAAGTTTAGTTTTACTTTTGTTGTAGCTGCCATCTCTTTTAAAGTAGCATCGCCCGACCATTGAGCAACAACACGAAGACCCATCTCTTCTAGTAAAATACGGCTTGACCAAGCATCTCCACCGATGTTGTAATCCCCGATAATAGCAACGTCATATTCAGTTACTTCAATCGGTGCGCCAAGAACTGTAGGATTTGCATCAAATACATAATCGCGAACAGTATCATTTGCGATGTGGTGACCAAGTGATTGAGAAACACCACGGAAACCTTCACAGTTTACAGGAACAATAGTTTGACCTGTTTGTTTAGCATATTGTTTTGATGTTGCATTGATATCATCACCGATGAGACCAATTGGACACTCTGATTGAACAGTTATACCATTGTTCAATGGGAAAAGTGCATCTATCTCTTCTAAACATTTAGTCAGTTTTTTATCTCCACCGAAAACGATATCTTTTTCTTGGAAATCTGATGTAAAGTTCATAGTTACGAAAGTATCAACACCTGTTGTTCCGATGTAGTAGTTACGGCGACCAGCACGTGAGTACTGTCCACAACCAACTGGACCATGAGAGATATGTACCATATCTTTAACTGGACCCCAAACAACCCCTTTACTTCCTGCGTATGCACAACCACGTTGGCTCATAACACCTGGAACAGTTTTCTTATTTGAACGTACATTTCCACAAGTTTTTTGGCTTTCGTCTTCCGGAGAGCCAACGCCTAAGTGTTTAGCACGATTTTTAGCAGCTTTTTCAGGATAAGCTTTTAATACTTCCTCAACTGCGGCTTTTTGTCTTGCTTCCAATGATTCTGGACCCATTTCATTCTCCTTATACTCTTTTTTTAAAACGATAAATGAGCAAAAGCCCATTTATCTACGCTAACGCTAAGTTTACTTCAGCAGTAAGCTCAACCACTTTGTGGCTTTTTTGTCTTAAACTAATTAAAACGATTAGCTTACGCAGCTGTAATTTTAAAGTGAGCCATAGAATCAAATTTTTTACAAAGAGCCATAGTCTCATCATCACTGTCTAAACGTTTAGAAAGCTCAGAAATTTGGTAACGGTTTGTGTAGATCATATAATCTGTTTCAGCAGTTTTTATGTAATGAGCAAGTGCTTTAAACATAAAAGTATCTTTCTTAGTGTAAGAAAGTTCTTCATTTTGTCCATGATATTCAGTAAACATTTTAATCTCGTTAATACCGCTTACATCTACACCTGATTCATCTAATTTTGCAACAACTGCCTCATCTGGAACATTGTTTCCCAACTCTGCTGGGAAGTGAAAACCTAAAATAAACATCTCATTCTCCTTCTTTTTCTATTATTTTCTTTTCATTATGAGAATAAACGCAAAAGCTTTGAAAGCTTCTTACGCTTCTGCTTCAGCTTTACCGATGTTATCAACATCAGCTTCATCTTCAAGACCGTATTTCATGATCAATGCTTCAAGATCATCCATCTCTAGTGGAGTTGGGATGATTTTCATATCATTGTGAATGATTTTTCTTGCAAGTTCTTTATATTCAAGAGCTTGGTCAGCTTTTGGGCTGTATTCAACAACTGTCATACGGCGGATTTCAGCACGTTGAACGATGTTGTTACGTGGTACGAAGTGAATCATTTGAGTACCAAGGTCACGAGCTAAAGCCCAAGCCAAGTCATATTCAAAGTCAGTCATACGAGCATTACAGATAAGACCAGCAAGACGAACTCCACCAGTATTAGCGTATTTTAAGATACCTTTAGAGATGTTATTTGCAGCATACATTGCCATCATCTCACCAGACATTACGATGTAGATCTCTTGTGCTTTTCCTTCACGAATTGGCATAGCAAATCCACCACAAACAACGTCACCAAGAACGTCATAAGAAACGAAATCAAGACCTTCAGCTTCATAAGCACCCTCTTCTTCAAGAAAGTTAATCGCTGTAATAACACCACGACCTGCACAACCTACTCCTGGCTCTGGTCCACCAGACTCAGTACAGTTGATCCAACCATGTGGCATTTCGGGAGAGAATATTCCAGCACCTGGTTTTAGTGCATCTTCAAGCTCTAAATCTTCAACAGTACCCATTTCTGCAGCAAGTTGTAGAATAGTGTTTTGAGCTTTCTCATGTAAAATAAGACGAGTTGAATCCGCTTTAGGATCACAACCGACGATCATAATATTTTTATCGAAATAATAAGCCATAGAAGCTAACGTGTTTTGAGATGTAGTTGACTTACCAATCCCACCTTTTCCGTAAAATGCTATTTGACGAAGTGCAGCCATTTTTTCTCCTTTAGTTTAATACACCCTCTTGTAACCTACTCACCGGTTCGCTCAAGGTATCCATGTACTTCATAGTGACTAATGCAAGCTCTATTCTCGACTTTTAGAACAAAAGAAACTACCAAAAACCACTTTGGTATGACAAAATGAATAAATCAAGACAAATTTGTAAGAATGGTTTATGCAGAAGCTCAAAAATACTCTATTTTTAAACTGTTTCTTAAAACTCTTATGTGGATTTAGATAAAATTAAACAAAGAATCATCATAAGGCATACTCCATATGACCATCATAGAAATAGAAAACAATCTAACAAACTTAGTGGCAAACTTCAAAAAAGAGGACTTCATCTTTGAACTTCTTTTGGCATACGGCTCGCCAAAAGCGACCATCAAAAGGCTACAAGGAAGTGACCACGATAGACTCTCATCTGATGGCGAACTCATCATGCGTAAAAAACTCTTTTTCAAAATCGTCTCACAACACTTACATGTAAGCATCGATGAACTCAAAAATTCAAAAGATGTCACAAAACATTCTCCAAGATTTATCATCGTGACAGATTTTGAGACACTCCTCGCTTACGATACAAAAACAGAGGACACGCTCGATACAGAGCTACTAAACATCGTAAATCATTATGATTTTTTCTTACCGCTTGCAGGAATGGAAAAAGCAACATTTGCCGATGAAAATCCAGCCGATGTCAAAGCCTCGCTCAAGATGGCAAAACTCTTTGACGAACTCCAAAAAAACAATCATTTTGAAACAAAAGAGGATATCCACTCTCTCAATGTCTTTCTCACACGACTCCTTTTTTGCTACTTCGCAGAAGACACAAACATCTTCGCAGACAATGCCGTCACTTCCTCTATCTCATCACATACGCAAGTCGATGGAAGCGATGTAAACAGCTACTTAAAAAGACTTTTCAACATCTTCAACACTCCGCAAAACCAAAGAGAAAAAAACACACCCGCTTATCTGAATGAATTTCCTTATGTAAACGGCGGACTTTTTCGAGATGAATTTGCCGTGCCGTTATTTACAACCAAATCAAGACAGTTACTTTTAGAGATAGGTAAACTCGAATGGTCGCAGATAAATCCAGACATCTTTGGAAGTATGATCCAAGCCGTCATCACCCCAGAACATCGTGGTGGAATGGGGATGCACTACACAAGTGTGCCAAATATCATGAAAGTGATAGAACCGCTTTTTTTAGATGAACTCTATGTGGAGTTTGAAAAAAGCTATGAGAGTAAAACCAAACTTCAAGCTTTACATGTAAGGCTTTCAAAACTGAAAATCTTTGACCCAGCGTGTGGAAGCGGAAACTTTCTCATCATCGCTTATAAAAAACTCAGAGAGCTTGAGATGAGCATCCTCAAAAGAATAGACGAGATAGACAAAAAGCCATCATTTCAATTTACAGAGATCAAACTCACGCAGTTTTACGGCATAGAGCTAGACGACTTCGCCCACGAGGTGGCAATGCTCTCTCTTTGGCTCGCAGAACACCAGATGAACTTAGAGTTTTACAAGGCGTTTGGCAGAACAAGTCCGAGCCTACCGCTTCACGATGGAGGAAACATCATCCACGGCAACGCCACACGCATAAACTGGGAAGATGTTTGCCAAAAAAATGAGGGAGACGAGATCTATGTTTTGGGGAATCCGCCGTATTTAGGCTTTAAAATGCAAAACAAAGAGCAAAAAGCAGATATTCAATTTGCATTAAATGAAGTTGATAATTTTAAAAAATTGGATTACATTTCATGTTGGTTTTATAAAGGTGCAAATTATATTAAAAATGTGAACGCTAAAGCTGCTTTTGTAAGTACAAACTCTATAAGTCAAGGGGAACAAGTTGGCATTCTTTGGACGCATATTTTAGATAAAAATATAGAGATAGATTTTGCTTATCAATCGTTCAAGTGGCAGAACAATGCCAAAGCAAATGCAGCCGTAATAGTCGTAATCATAGGACTTAGAAATATATCAATAAAACCTAAATATCTTTATAGCAATAACATCAAACATGAAGTAAAAAATATTAATGCCTATTTGGTGAATAGCAATAATGTATTTATTCAAAAAAGATCTAAGCCTATTTCTAATATTCCCAAAATGCAATTGGGTAACATGCCAAAAGATGATGGAAATTTTATACTTTCAGATAGTGAAAAAAATGAACTATTTAAAACGCATGAAGAATGCAAACCTTATATAAAAAAACTTATAGGTGCATATGAATTTTTAAATGCTACACAAAGATGGTGTTTTTGGATAAAAGATGAAAATATGAATGAAGCTTTAAAAATAGAATTAATTAAAAATAGAGTAGAAAAAGTAAAAGCATTTAGACTGGCTAGCACAGATAAATCGGCGAATGAAATGGCTAAAACAGCTTATAAATTCAGAGAACAGCATGAAGCAAAAAAAGTAGTAATTATTATTCCAACAGTAACTTCAGAAAGAAGAGAATATATCCCAATGGGCTATTTGGATAAGGATTCTATTGTAGTTGCACCCAATAATGTTTTATACGACCCTGAACCATATATTTTTGGATTGTTATCATCAAAGTTACATGTGCTTTGGGTAAAGGCTGTTAGTGGAAAACTCAAAAATGATTATCGCTATTCATCTGTACTTTGTTACAACACGTTCCCATTCCCAAACATCTCACAAAAACAAAAAGATGAGATTACCGAGCTAGTATTTGGCATCATAGACGAGCGAGAAAAACACAGCCAAAAAACCCTAGCCCAACTCTACGACCCAGACAAAATGCCAGAAGGCTTAAAAAAAGCCCACCACAACCTAGACATCTTCATAGAACAATGCTACCGCTCAAAACCATTCGAAAGCGACGAAGAACGCCTAGAATACCTCTTCAAAATGTATGAAGAAATGACAACAAAAGAAGGAGCTAAATAATGGCAAAAGTATTAAAATATGAATATTTACGATTAACCGTAATTAACAGTAAAACAGAGGTAATTATTCCTTTTAAAGAACTAATTGAAGCATTAGAAAAAAAACCTTTAGATATTTCTCAAGTAAACCACCGTTATCAGTGTAAAGAAGGTATTTGTAGTAGAGCTTTTTCATATATAGAACGACATGATGATGGTGTAATTGTGAGTTTCGCACGTTATGATAAAGATGAACTTACTGGAACTTTTTTAAAGAATGGAGATATTGATTACAGCATAACAGATAAAGTTAAAGTTGCAACACAACGAGATGATATTGCATTAAAAGAATATAATCGTGTAAAAGTTTTTTGCAACGGTATTGTTATATTTCAAAAAAATAGAAAAGCAAATTCTGCACTTCAATTTCGTGAATATTTGCATTTTCATTTTAAAGATATTTATACGGTTGAACTAGTTCCGATTTATGTTGATGATCTTTTTCAAGCATTGGACAGTGGAGAAATTCAAAATATTTCACTGACAGTTGGATTTGCTCCGCAAGATTCATTTGATGAATTTGAAAGCGAAAACTATACTGGGGCAACAACATGTCAACTAAAATTCAATGCAGAAAATGAGCATTTTCTTAAAAAAAGTTTTTTTATTGGAGCACTCACTAAAAAAGCTTTACAAAAATTTGGTGTACTTGACAGTGGAATTATTACAAATGCAAAAGCAAAATTGTCAAATAGAAAAGCAATTGTATCATTAGAACAATACCAACTTCGAGACCAAAGATCATTTACGGATATAACTTTTTATCTTGCGAATCCAAATAAATATTTCAATGAAATGTACAATAAACACAAAAATTTTCTTGACAACTATACAAAAAGAGATGAAAGGTATGACTAATGGAAACAGAAATTTTATCAATCATTAAAGAATTACTTGCAATTAGTATAGGTTTTGTTGGATTAATTTTAACGGCGTATAGTATTTTAATGACACTTTCAAATGAAAATTGGAAAATAAAAAAATTAAAGCAATCAGATCGGTATAAAAAGTTTATCAGTGATGTTGCCAATTTGGCTATTGGATTCATGAGTTTATTTATTTTCTCAATAATAATTTTAGTTGTTGAAAAACTTGTTACTCCAAATTATCGAGTTATTTTTAATAGTTTACTCTATTTTTATCTTGTAATTTTGATTTATCTATCTTTTAAAGTTATTGAAGTTTTGAAAAAATTCAAAAAAATAATTCTTCTATTATCCAATAAGGATAAACCTATTTTTGACATGAATACCAGTATAAATGAAGATGAGTTAGCACATTAAAATGACATATATAACTCATAATATTCAATCAAAGCACTCTCAGGTAATCAAATACAAGTTGAGAATAAATAATAGGAAAAAAGGTAAATAATGGAAGAGTTTATTGAAATTTTCATAAAGAATAAAGCAAATGAAATCCCAACTCATAGTGCAGAATATATTAATAAGTTTTTACCTTTTTATGCAACTGTCACTAATGATGATTTAGCTTATCTTTTTGCATATTTACATTCTTCATACAATAGTTTATTTCAATTTTTAAACGACAAAATTGCCGTTAATCATCGCTATAATGCAGATGCTAGTAGAGAGCTTATTTCAACTATTGATATGTATAAAAGATTAGAAAAATCACTTAAAGATACAGCATATAAATTTGAATTAGATCGTGAGTATTTAGATATTTTAACTAGGTGTGAACTTTTTTTATCGGGTAGTGGAGGCAGTACGATACCAGAAGATTTTTCAAAAATAGATATTATAGAAATCAAACCTATCTTTAAATTGATTGATCCAGTTGAATTTACATGTAGAGTACCAGAAAACAAAAAGTCAACTACTCAAGGCACAATCATGAATAAAGAAAAAACTAAAGTCTTTATTGTTCATGGTCATGACAATGAAACAAAACAAGAAGTTGCTAGATTTATAGAAAGTATTGGATTAGAAACAATCATTTTGCATGAACAAGCTAGCAGAAGTATGACTATCATTGAAAAGATTGAGCATTATTCTGCTGAGGCTAGTTTTGCGGTAGTTTTATACACACCATGTGATAAAGGTCGTGGTGCAAAAGAAACAAATATTCTTGCAAGAGATAGAGCTAGACAAAATGTTGTTTTTGAACATGGCTATTTGATGGCAAGAATTGGGCGAGGTAATGTATGTGCATTAGTCAAAGGAAATATTGAAACTCCGAGTGACATAAGTGGCGTTGTTTACACCCAGTTAGATTCAAGCGGTGGATGGAAAATTGAACTCATAAAAGAATTAAAAGCTTGTGGATATACATTAGGAGATGAAAATGATAAATAATGTAAAGGAAACAGATGAAAAAATTACTACAAATAAATGAATACAACACATTTCTAGTAGATATTAAAAATCAAATCAAACTCTCTCAGCAAAAAGCATTTAATGCAGTAAATCAAGAGATGATATTACTTTATTTCTCTATTGGGGCTATGATATATAAAAAACAATCAGAGCTTGGCTGGGGTGCGAAAGTTATAGACAAACTCAGTTTTGATATTTTAAATGAGTTCCCAAATATGAGTGGATTTTCATCAAGAAATTTAAAACTAATGGTTCAGTTTTATAAAGAATACTCAAGCGATGAAATTGTGCAACCAGCAGTTACACAAATGGAAAGTGTAAAAGTGCAACCGATAGTTGCACAAAACGAGCAGATGCGACGTTTCCTTGAAATTCCATGGACGCATAATATTATCTTGATCCAAAAAGTTAAAGATAAAGAACTTAGATACTGGTATATGGAACAAACACTACAAAATGGCTGGAGCAAAGATGTGTTGTCACTGATGATAAAAAGTGAAGTGCATAAAAGAGCAGGAAATTTAGTATCAAATTTCAAATATATATTGCCGCCACTTGATAGCGACTTAGTTCAGCAGTCATTTAAAGACCCTTACAGATTTGATTTTTTGACTATTACGGAACCGTTTCGTGAAAGAGAATTAGAAAACAATCTCATCAAACATATGGAAAAGTTTTTAATAGAACTTGGAAGTGGTTTTGCATTTGTAGGACGACAATACAAGTTAGAAATTGGTGATGATGAGTTTTATATCGATTTACTTTTTTATCATTTAAAGCTTCGATGTTTTGTAGTTGTTGAACTTAAAAAAGGCAAGTTTAAACCTGAATATTCTGGGCAAGTAAATTTTTATTGTAATGCTGTTGATAGTGTGTTGGCTCAAAAAGATGATAAACCAACCATAGGGTTGATTTTATGTCAAGAAAAAAATGAAATAGTTGCAGAATATTCACTGAAAAATATGTCTCAACCTATAGGAATCTCTGAGTATCAACTCACGGAAGTTTTACCAAAAGAGTTTGAGTCAAGCTTACCGACTATTGAGATGATTGAAAATGAATTAAAAAATAATTTGGAAGAATAACATGACAAACATCATAGAAGTAACATACGCACAAACTGGCGAGAGTAAAAAAACAAACTCTTTTGGCATGAGGGATATGCAAGAAAAAGCGTACAATGCGAGAAATGAACAATATCTTCTGCTAAAAGCTCCGCCAGCTTCTGGAAAATCGAGAGCTTTGATGTTTATAGCCTTAGATAAACTCTATCATCAAGGGATCAAAAAAGTGATTGTCGCTGTTCCTGAGCGATCAATCGGTGGTTCATTTAGTGCGACTGATTTGAAAAAAGATGGCTTTTTTGCCTCATGGGAACCAAATCCACTTTACAATCTCTGCACCGCTGGCGGAGAAAAAAGCAAAGTGGAAGCCTTTAAAAAGTTTATGGAAAATGATGAAAAGATACTCATCTGCACACATGCAACACTTCGTTTTGCTTTTAAAGAGTTGGACGAGAAAAAATTTGATAACTGTTTACTCGCTATAGATGAGTTTCACCATGTTTCAGCCGATGGAGAAAATCAACTCGGAGAGCTTTTAAGAACACTCATCGCAAACTCTACAGCTCACGTTGTCGCTATGACAGGGTCATATTTTCGAGGTGATAGCGTTCCAGTTTTACTCCCTGAAGATGAAGCAAAATTTACAAAAGTGACATACAACTACTATGAACAGTTAAATGGCTATGAACATCTTAAATCTTTGGGAATCGGATATCACTTTTATCAAGGAAAATATACAACTGCCATCGGCGAAATTCTTGATACTGACAAAAAAACAATCTTGCATATACCAAATGTGAACTCTGGCGAATCCACAAAAGATAAATATAAAGAGGTAGATACTATCCTAGATATTATTGGTGATGTTGTTCAAACAACAGAGGATGGCGTTATCATTGTCAAAAGACATAGTGACGGGAAACTTATCAAAGTGGCTGATTTAGTAGAAGATGATGCAAAATCAAGATCAAAGATAGACGCATATTTAAGTAAAAACACAAAAGCCGATGATATGGATTTAATCATAGCATTGGGAAAAGCGAAAGAGGGATTTGACTGGCCGTACTGTGAGCATGCTTTGACAGTTGGATACAGAAGTTCACTCACCGAGATCATTCAAATCATAGGACGAGCCACAAGAGACAGCGACAATAAAACTCATGCACAATTCACAAACCTCATAGCTCAACCAGATGCACAAGATATGGAAGTAAAACTGAGTGTAAACAATATGCTCAAAGCCATTACCGCTTCGCTTTTGATGGAGCAAGTCTTAGCACCAAACTTCAAGTTTAAACCACGATTTGAAAACGACAATGAACCGACACAAAAAGGTGAACTCAAGATAAGAGGCTTTAAAAAACCCTCTAGTAAAAGAGTAGAAGATATCATTGAGTCCGATTTAAATGACTTAAAAGCAACGATTTTACAAGATGAGATGATGATAAAAGCAATCCCTGGAAATCTTGATGCTGAAGTTATCAACAGAGTTTTAATCCCAAAAATCATAAAAGTAAAATATCCAGATTTAAATGAAAATGAAGTCGAAGAGCTAAGACAATATGTCGTAGTCGATAGTGTCGTCAAAAATGGAACAATCATTGAAAACGGAGATAAAAAGTTTATAAAGATGGCAGATAAGTTTGTCAATATTGATGAGTTGCATATAGATTTAATCGACCAGATCAATCCATTTCAAAAAGCATTTGAGATTTTATCCAAATCTGTTACGACACATATTTTGAAACTTATCCAAGAAAGCATAGAAGCTACGAGAATAGAGATGACTCCAGAGGAAGCGGTGATTTTATACAAAAAAATTCCTGCATTTAAAAGTGAACATGGAAGAATGCCCGATGTAAACAGCAGAGATTTTACAGAAAGACGCATGGCAGAGGCACTCATTTATCTCAATAAACTTAGACGTGAGAAAGCAAATGGTTGAGTTTTCACTCGATGAAATTCTAAATGATGATCCGCTAGGATTACTCAATGAAGCAAAAACAAAAATAGAAGTTTATAGTGAAGATGATCGGCTATTTTCCAGTTTTGAAGAGATTAATGCTTTTATGGAAAAAAATGGCTACGAACCTAAAAAATCAACAGATATGAGTGAGCGAACTTTACATGCAAGACTTCAAGGAATACGGGAAAACCCTGAAAAAATCGAAGCATTAAAGCCTTATGATAAATTTAATATTTTACAAAAAGTAGAAATAAACTCTATTGACGATATTTTAAATGATGATGTTTTTGGTTTGCTTGGAAATCAAAATGAAGATGATATATTTACTTTAAAAAATGTTCCAAAACAAAAAGAGACTACGATGCCAGAATATGTAGCATCAAGAAAACCTTGTAAAGATTTCACTCAATATGAGCATCTTTTTATGAAAGTGCAAGAGGAATTAAGAACTGGCATCAGGAAGGTTGTGAAGTTTCAAAATGAACAGCAAATTAAAAAAGGCTACTACTTTATACTCAAAGGTGTTTTACTTTATGTCGCAGATGTAGGAGAACAGATTAAAAGTGGTGGAAAAACAAATGCTAGACTTAAGCTCATATTTGAAAATGGCACAGAGTCAGATATGCTTCTTCGTTCTCTTTCCGCTGAACTTTATAAACATGGCAAACGGGTAAGTGAGTATGATGAAACAAATTTTGAAGGACTCTATGAAGTCAATGAAAAAGATGAAAAAAGCGGGTATATCTACATACTTGAGTCTCTAAGCACAGATGAAAAAATATCCTCCATAAAAAGCTTATATAAAATTGGTTATTCAACGATTCCTGTCAAAGAAAGAGTTCAAAATGCTATCAATGAACCAACATATCTGATGGCACCAGTGAGAATTGTAAGTGTTTATGAAACCTACAATATAAACACACAAAAATTTGAACAGCTCATTCATAAATTCTTTGGAAAAGTTTGTCTCAATATAGACATTTTTGGAGATGATGGTGTCCGATACATGCCAAGGGAATGGTTTGTTGTACCGCTTGTAGTTGTTGAACAAGCTCTTGATTTTATCATAACAGGAGATATTTTAAACTACAGATATGATGATAAAGATGAGGAACTTGTTTTAATTTAGCTAGCTCTCAAGGCTTACATGTAAGCCTTTTAAACGACATAGTGATAGATGTTTAGATGAGTCTTTTTGAATCCTCTTCTACTGTAAAAGGCTAAGGCGTTGGCGTTATCAACATCGGCTGCGAGTTGGATTCGTTTGTATCCGTAATCGATTGCCATACTTCGCATTTTATTGATAAGACGGCTTCCTACTCCCATTTTTCTGTACTCTTCACACACAACTAAATCCTCTATCTGTCCGACATAATCCCCCTCAGCACTTGAGATGAGACGCTGCATAGTCACCATTCCTACCACTTTCTCCTCATATTTTGCTACAAGCAGGTCACTGCTTTCATGAAGAAAAAGTCGGGTAATGCCTGAGAGCTGTTTGCTGTAGTCAATCGTAAAATCTGACTCTATTGCGAACAAAACACTCAATAGCTGTGCCATCTCTGGAAGATCATTCTTCGCTGCTTTTTCTATTGTGATTCCTGTTTTCATATTTAAGTCACAAATTTCTGGGTCTAGTATTGTTATCACTTTTTTTGCCTCCATACTGAGTGGGTTGCCATTTACGTATAAGATCTCCAAGTAAGTGAGATTTGCCAAAGAGTCTGGCAAATCGACGATTCTGTTTTCATCAATATCAAGCTCTTTGAGTTTGGTGTATCGCTCTATCTCTTTTGGAAGAGCTGTTATCTCATTTTCAGAGTAACATAACAGCTCTATCTCCTCAGATTGAGGAAGTAAAAACTCTTTTAAACCACAACCATCACACGAAAGCGCTCTTAAATAGGGAGCAAAGCTAAAATCTACATCTAACTTTTCAAAAGGATTCTCATCTAAAACTATTTTTTCAAGCTCTATAAGTGAAGAAAGATGCAGATTACGGAGCTGATTTGAGCTCAAATCTACTTCAACTAGATCCAAATCAAAGAATGCACTATCTATCATTTCTATCTCATTATAAGAGAGATTTATTTCCTCTAAAGAGAGCAGTTCGCCAACAGTTGATGGAATAACTTTTAAAAGATTTTCGCTTAGATTGAGTCTCTCTACATTTTTCAATAAAGGAAATACAGTTTTCATATCGTGCAAAAGGTTTGATGAGAGGTTGAGTGTACGAATTTCATTCTCCTCATCAAGAGAGTTATCTAAACTTTTTAAAAGATTGCCACTAAGGTCTAAAACCCTTACATGTAAGCATTTTTGAAGTATAAAAACATCGCTTAGTCTGTTTGCACTTGCATTGATGGAGCGCAGCGGCATATATTGCAAAACGCTTGGTAACTGCTCAAAACTGTTTCTTCTCATATCGATGTTTGTGAGTTTAGATAGCTCTTTTAGTGAATCTGGAAAAACTCTCAATCTATTGTTTGCGAGATTTAAAACAATAAGATTACAAAGAAGTCCAAAATTTTCAGGAAGCTCTTCAATCTTTTTGCCGCTGAGATCAAGACGCACTATATTTGCTAAAGAATCAATATTTTCATCGATGCAATTATGCCAAAGGAGCCAATCTTTTAACTCTTGTTCGCTCTTATTCATCTTCATCTCCCATGCCCAATCTTTTGATTCGCTCAGCTCTTTGCTCTATCAAATAAGCAATCTCATCATAATCAAAACGTCCATATTGATTCATATCAAAAAGCTTCATCAGCACTCCACGACAACAGCTTTTATTGCACTCTGTTACAAGTTTTTTTGCTTTTTTAAAGGGTAAAGCAGTATCGCCAAAGATCTCAATCGCCTGTGCGACGTTTTTTGCGCCACACGCACAGACCTCCATCTCAAGGACTTTTTCTTTGTCATACATACATAAGCTCCCCTGATAATTTTACACACAATGCCAAAGCACTATTTATAAAATCATCCTCTTGCAAAAACGGCTTACAAGCCGTTTGCTGCTTTAAACTCATTTGCTTCTTGTACCGCAAGTTTGAGCTTCTCTGCTAACTCTGGCATCTTTACATAATCCGTCCATAATGTATCTTCTACAATATCGTGAATCTCTGAAGCGATCTCAACTGCTAGACGTTTGAGTTTTGCCAACTCTCTTTTTAATTCTGATGGATCTTGTGACATTTTTTCTCCTAAAGTGATATTTAATTGTTACAATGAAAAGGCATAAATATTTTCAAAACGAACATTCATCTCTTCTCCACGGGCCATGTGGATGAAACGCTGTTTATTTTGAAAATGGTACTTTTCATATAAAGTGACGACATCTTTTACACCAAGTGGAATATCTGCGACCACTTTTTTAAGTCCTCTAAAATAAAGCACACCTCGCATCATCTTCTCAGCTTCATCTTCATAACCTTTGCGAACCTGCCAAGGACCAAGATATACACTACGTGCATTTACTATGCTTGAATGCTGAAATCCATTTTGCAATGAGAGTTTTAAAGAGCTTGTGCGCTCCATCTCATCGAGTAAAAACTCCATTCTGTTTTCACCAAAGGTTTCTTTATCTATTTGAGCGATTATCGCTTCAAAATTGTTTCCATCAAGCTCTTTTGCATGGGCATTTGTAAAGTTAAATGGAGGCACTTTTCCCACATTTAAAAATCGACCGACCTCCATCTTCGCACTAAATCCATAGTTTTCAAAAAACTTAACCATTGCGGGATTTGCATGAAGGTATAAACGCTTATAATCATTTTCCAAAACACCAAATAAAGTCTCGAATAATCTACGTCCAATTCCCTGCTTTTGGTGTGTTGGTCGTACCATGAAATATTTTATCATCACCGATTTTTCAAAAACTATAGCCATAATCGCACCGATGAGTTTTCCATCATCATACGCGCCATAACACAGATGAGGAGCGTGCATCATCATCAGTTTTACATGATAGCCATCAAGAAGCCAACCGACCTCCTCTGAAATATTCACAAGCTCGCTGACATCTGCGAATTTGAGCCATCCTATAAACATAAAGCCTCTTTATAGAGAGTGACAAGTTCATTGTCATTTAAGACTCTTTTACGTGAAGTGACAATCTCTCGAATATGAGGAAGAAGATTTTGTAGTGTCTCTTTTTGAGCACTTATTCCCAGCTGTTTTAAGTGATACAAAATCGTGCCTGTTCCTGAGTGTTTTCCTATTGGAAACTCACGTATAAAACCCACTTCTTCCGCGCCAAAAGGCTCATATGCACTGCCATTTTTCATCATCCCATCTGCATGGACTCCGCTCTCATGAGAAAATATATGCTCACCGACTATCGGTGCGCTAGGGGAGAGAGTTATCCCAGCTGCACTTGCGACGATGAGCGCAAGATTTCTCATACCAAGCGTGTCAATAGGACGGGTCTGTCCATAAAGGTGCTTGAGTGCCATACTTATCTGCTCAAACGAAGCGTTTCCAGCTCGCTCTCCTAAACCGATGACCGTTGTATTTACACTTATTGCTCCCGCGTCAAGTCCACTGAGCGCATTTGCATTTGCAAGACCAAAATCGTTATGCGTGTGCATCTCGATAGGCATGATATTTAAAGATGTCAACTCTTTGATATCTTTATAGACTTGCGTCGGTGTCATGATTCCAACCGTATCGCAATAGCGAAAACGATCAGCTCCAAGTTCACGCCCTAAAGTCATTACCTCTTTGATAAACTCTTGCGATCCGCGTGAGCTGTCCTCACCACCGATACATACAAAAAGTCCCTCTTGTTTTGCAGTAATAATCGCAGTTTCGAGTTCACGAAGCATCGCTTTTTTATTTCCGCCAAACTTTACATCTATCAAAATATCTGAGATAGGAATAGAAAGATCAACTGCTTTGACACCACACTCCAAAGAGGCTTCAAGATCACTCATTTTTGCACGGTTCCACGTCATCATACGTACACCAAGTCCAAGAGAGAGGAGTTCTTTTATATCCTCTTGCTCTTTTACTCCCATAGCTGGGATGCCGATCTCTAATTCATCAGTACCACACGCTACAAGATGTTGTGCAATGATGAGCTTTTCTCTTGTATTAAACGCTACGTAAGGGGCTTGTTCGCCATCACGAAGTGTCGTGTCGTTGATTAACATCTTGTTAATTCCCTTCCATCTCTTCTGGTAGGTTAAAATATTTTCTTGTTGCTTTTAACACTGAAATCTCAATAGGCTCAAAAGCATAACTTTGATCTGCAATAAGTCCAGCACGAGTGAGGTCATCTTGAGGGCAACCGCCGATTTTTGCTGTCAAAATCAGCTTCACATCTTTGAGTTTTTCCAAAATCGGCGCAAGAGGATTTGCACCATCTGGCCCTGCACAGTATTCATAATCAAGTTTTCTATGGTGGATAAAACGGATCCCTTTGTCGCCCGCTTCATAGATCAAAAACTCTCTCACAGAACCAAAGTGTTGGTTTATCATCCCCTCGCCTGCTGTTGTAACCGCGACTAAAATAGTGTTGCCATCGGAGCTTAGTTCCTCTTTTTCTTTGCGAACACGTTCATTTGCGCGATCTAAGAAGAAACGGAACTCTTCGATTTTTGCTTGAGACTCTTGACGTGCTTTGATGTTGTAATGTTTTTCCAAATCATCAAAACTCATCTCAGAAAATACGTTTTTAGTAAACTCCTGCCCTCTATCTTCACCGATAAGTCCAACAGCATCAGCACGACATTGGCGGCAGTGTTGCATCAGTTTCATATCCATTCCACACGCTTCTTGCACTGCCATCTGCTCTTGATCTGTCGCACTTGGTATGCCACCTAAACCAAACGCAGTTCCATGCTCAGGCTCGGAAATGATTGGCATGATGTTATGTAAAAACACGCCTATCTCTTTTAGTTTACGAGAGACTTCTGGAAGGTGTTTGTCGTTGATCCCTGGAATCAAAACAGAGTTTGCTTTGATAAGTATCCCATTTTCAACACACTTTTTCATCCCCTCTAATTGACGCTCTAAAAGGATTTGTGCCGCTTCTTTTCCATAGATACGTTTGTTATTATAAAAAATCCAAGGATAGATTTTTGAACCAATCTCACCTGTTGTATCAACGGAATTTATTGTGACTGTAATATGGTCAATGTTGTATTTCACCATCTCATCTACAAAAGCTGGAAGCTCCAAACCGTTTGTTGAGAGACAAAGTTTTAAATCTGGCGCTTTGTCACGCACAAGTCTAAATGTCTCGAAAGTCTTTTTCGGATTTGCAAGCGCATCCCCTGGACCCGCGATTCCAAGTACGCTTAAACGCTGTACTTCACCGCCTACATACATCACTTTTTTTGCAGATTCTTCAGGAGAAAGTCGCTCGCTTGTAACTCCTGGACGGCTCTCATTTGAGCAATCATATTTGCGGTTACAGTAGTTACACTGGATATTACATGCAGGTGCAACTGCTACGTGAATACGTGCATAATGATGGTGTGCGCCCTCTGAGTAACATGGGTGATTATGAATTTTATCTTGAATATCTTGAGGCATAAAAGCCTCTGCTGGATTGCTTGAACTACAACTCATTTAGTTTCCTTTATTTACATGCTAAAGGAATAAAATCCCTTAGTATAAACTATTAATTTTATTGGAATTCAAATGATTTTGCATAATGTAGCTACAATCATTTATTGTAATGAGTTATGCAATTGGTGTTCTAGAGCTATTGTAAAGATTTTCATTGAAAGAGTGACAATTTTGTATCGCATTGTTTACCAAAAGAAAATAGGATTAAAAAGTCTCAATTTTTTAGCGCTTTTATAATCATCTTTTTGTAGTAAAGATATCCGCTCATCACATTAAATACCAAAAGCAAGCTTGAAAGCAGAAAAACCGATGCTGCTGGCATCACCAAAACAGGCCACAAAGATGAAAGCAAAAATAGTGCATAACTGCACACAAAAAGATAAAATTGTATTTTCATCTTTTTAAGCTCTATGACCTTGCCCATCTCCGCTTCATAAACAAAACTTGAGCTCAAATGAAACCATGTTAAAAAGGGGATGATCTTATAAAGCATCGCATTGATGATCCCATATACAAATCCAAGTCCAAAGAGGATGCCTAAAACAATATCGAGATGGAGATTAAATACTAAGGCGATTACCCACAAAAGTGAGCCTATGAGCAGATTTCCCATAGCAAAGTAAAAAAAGTTGACTGTGACATCTGTGCGAGCCCGTTTTCTTTGTTTGAGTATAACAATCGTTAAAAACGCAAAAAATCCACTCACACAAGCAAGGGCGATACTCAGTAGTGTTTGTATAAACTCTGCCTCTAAAAATGTCGCAAATATAGAGAGTATCAACACAGCTGATACGACGCTGTAGAAATGATTTTTTATCATCAAGGGGTACTCTTTGGCCACATAGAACATACTGAGTATCTTATATGAAACTCCGCTAAATAGTAAAAACACCCAGCCAAAAATCATGATCTTTATATGCAGTTCACCAAGCCATACACCACCCATCTTGCCGCTATACTGCAACAGCGAGACTCCACCAAGGATTGCTCCAAGAGATAAAAAAAACAGCGCACTTGCGATCGTCTTTACAAACGGATTTTTATCCTCTGTTTTGAGTACAGTTTGTAAAGAGTATAGAGAGAAAAAAAGAACTGACACGATTACGCTAGCCGCTCCAAACACACCAAAAAAAGGATTTGCTCCCAAGAGATATAGTGAAAAACTGATAATGCCAAGATTGAGACCGACAAATAAAAGCTTAGAGAAAAACTGCACATTTCTATAGACCTCAGCGATAATCACAGGCACCATCTGAAAAAGCGTTCCCATCATTACATGTGTAAAAAACCCCAGTGTTAAAATATGCGTCATAGCGATCGCCTGCTCATCATATCTGTTCTTTACATGTAAGAACACTAACAGCAGTGATAAGACCAGCAAATACGCCACACCGGCTAGATAATAAAAGAGCGGTACTTTATAGGGAGGGGCTTGCTCTAGTGTCAGACCATACATCAGTGAAAAATCTTCATCTTAAAATAGTTCTCTTCATTGACAAGTATCTCAGATGATAAACCAAAGTTCTTTACTTGCTCTTCAAGTTTGCATGGGTACATCCTGTGAATAAACAGTATCTCCTCATCCTCTTTGAGATTTTTCATACTCTCGATAGCGTGTAACAGCGGAAATGGAGCTTCTAGTTCACTCACATCAAGAAGTATCACTTTATGACTCATAACTACTCAATCTCTTTACAATCTCATCATTTTCATCATCCATGACACGCTGCATCATCGTATAGAGCATCTGTTCCTCTTTGGCGTTATGCTGTTGCAAAAGTATCATCAACGAATCACTGAGTGAAAAAAATCTCTCATCCTGCTTTTGTGCCAACGCCTCATCAAGCTTTTCAAAAAGAGCTCTTGCTTGAGCATGTTCCATCCGCATCACTTGTGTAGGCCCGCTTGTCATACCTGTTTTTTGCTCAAACATAGGGAAAAGATACTCCTCCTCCATTTTAAAATGCCTGAGAGTCTCTGCCTTAAATACGCTATATTGACGCATAGCCTCATCAAAATCCTTCGCCTCCACAGCAGTCTCAACTGCGGCTAAGTGTCTATCGCACTCCCTATGATGATGCGTCATAAAATCTTTTATAGTCATTGTAAACCTTTTCTTTTTATGCATTTTTACATAAAATACGGGTAAAAAAATTGATCTATGTCAAGAAATGGATAAATAGTGCAGTTGCAAAAATTTTGGTTTTTTGAATCACTCTCGGCTCAGGAGATTCGTGAGCTACAAACCATTACCCTCAAAAAAAACTACTCTAAGGGTGAAATAGTTTTTTATGCTCAAGAGAAATCAAAATATCTTCATTTTTTAGCAGATGGTTCACTAAAACTTTATAAACATGACAGCAAAGAAAACGAACTTGTCTTGCATCATCTGCATGCTCCAAACCTTTTAGCTGAAATATCCAATTTTGAAGAGATGCCCTATCCTGCAAACTGCAGTTGTGAAACAGATGCGACAATATATCTCATAGACTATGATAAATTCAAACAACAGTTTTTGAGCAAACCAGCCATTTCGATTATGTTTATGAAATCTTTGAGCAAAAAGATAAAAGCCCTTGAAAGCTTTATACATAGCAATTTGACAGTGGACAGCTACACAAAAACAGCCAGATTTTTATATGAGAAGCTAGAAGAGTTCAACTCCATGAGACAAATAGATATAGCCTCTTTGTTAAACATCACCCCAGAAACACTCTCAAGAAATCTCACTCGATTGAAAAAAGAGAGGATCATTGGTAAAAAAGGCACACTGATTGAGATTATCGACCTTGAAAAATTGCTAAATATATATCGCAAATAGCTTAAGTTTAAAGTTAAAAATTCACTAAAACGTTTTGGCTATACTCACCCCAACTACACGAGGCATACCAAAGTGGTAATAGTTATTAGATGGTGTTGCTATCATAAAGTCAACATATTTTCTATCAAAAAGGTTATCAGCATAGCATAATAAATCCCAACCATCTTTTTTATAGCCAAGACCTATATTTGTTATGGCATATCCACTATCTGCTTGCGTGTTTGATGCATTATAATAGCGTTTCCCCATATACTTCATAGAGCCATCAAAATAATAATTTTTCATAAAGTTATAACTACCGCCAATAGCAAATGTCATATCTGGAACATCTATAATCTGCTTGTTGTTGTATTGAGGATTTGAATCAAACTGCGTGATTTTTGTTTGTGTAAATCCAGCTGTTGTGTAGAGAGAATAGAGATCTGTTTTATACGCTAGTTCCAATTCTCCACCATAACTATGGGCTTTTTGGGCACTTAAGAGTGTAGATGCTAATGTGTCATCTAATGTATTAATACGAAGAGAATCTATTAGATTATAAAAAACAGCACTATGAAGTGTTAGATTTTTAATAATACTTCTTTTATCTCCAAATTCAAAGCTCTCGGTTATCTCAGGCTTATAAGAGATAAGATCTTGTGTAGCGATTCTATAGTTATATCCACCTGCTCGATACCCTTTTGTATATGTGAGGTAGGTATGTGAAAGATCTGTATCATAAGCTATGGAAATTTTAGGCAACCAATAACTCCAACTGTTGGATATTTGTACATTTGTAGCACTTGGATAACCAAATTGTTGCAGATCACGGGTAAAATCTCGTTGTGTCTTTTCATATCGCAAACCAGTTAAAATCGAGAAATTTTCTCCCATATAATATTTAAACTGAGTAAAGAGCGCGCTCACTTTGTCTGGGTTACTCAAATTGTTTTTACTAGGAGCAAGTAGTGGCAATGCAAGCAGAACCTCTTTGTCACTATAGTCAAACTTATTTTTTTGACTATAAAAAGCTCCAATTTGAAAATCAAAATTTTCAAATAGGTAATTGACTCTCAGTTCCTCGGAAACCTCTTGGATCTCTGTGTTAAAATCCATCACAAAACCGCCAAATATATCAGTAAACCTTTCGTTTTCTAAGAGTTGTTTGTTATAACTAGTAGCTGATGTTATCTTGTAAGTATCAGTTTTATATTTCATCACCAATGACAAGATATCATTATCCATTTTCGTAAAATCATTGATCGGATCATTGGAGATCGTCTCTCTGTTTTCTTGAGTATTCATCGTAAATGGTGTTCCACCATCGTTGTTTTGGGTTCTCGTGTAGCTCAGCTGTGCTGAGAAGTTGCTATTTGGCGAATAACTTAGCTTTGAGTTTATTCCTAAATAATCCCGTTTATCAAAATCAGCGCCAGTAGTGAGGTTTTTTACATACCCCTCACTACTTTTTTTGGTCATAGAAAAAGCAAATGCCATAAAATCGTTCAAAGGTTGGTTTACTCTGCCATAAAACTCTTTTGCATTGTATTCTCCAAAAGAGAGCTTGGCTTGCATCTCAAACTTTTTGCTGGTTGGTTTTGTAGAGATATTGATTACACCTGACTCAGCACTTTTTCCAAAATCTGTACCTTGGGCACCTTTGAGAACCTCTATTTTAGAGATATCATTCATATTTATCGCGCCATACGCATAGCCTGAAGAAAGTGGTGCATCATCCAAATAAATAGCCACACTAGGCTCAACACAGAGATAATTACTAATACCACGGAAGGTAAATGTTTTATTGTACACATCTCCTAAACCAGAGATATTTGTATTTGCACTTACACTTGAGAGATCCGAAATATTTTTAAGTCCAAAATTTTTTGCCGTTAGTGTATCGATACTATTGACCGTACTAGAAGATTGTACTAGAGTTTCATCAACCTTTGTAGAGCTTACTTCAAGAGGGGGTAATTCAACTGCATGCAAAGCAAAACAGCAAGTTAAAGAGAGAGTAATAATTTTCATAAGGAAATTGTACCAATTATTTATAGATTTTTTTATTTGTGGTCAATTTTTGGTCAATCGGAATTTCAATACAAAACTTAGCACCATGGGATAAATTTTCTATCTCAATAGTTCCATTGAAGTGTTGAGTGATAATATTGTAAGCAATGTAAAGACCCAAACCTGAGCCATTTTTGTTGTTTCCAGATGATATATAGGGTTGAAAAACAGATTCTATAGGCTGAAGAGTTACACCTCCACCATTATCCTCTATTGTGATATTTAACTGCCGACTCTCTTCAACAGAGGAGATAAGTATGAAAGGGTTTTCTACTTTATTGCAAAGAAGCGCATTTTGGGCATTTGAAAGAAGATTTAAAACAACTTGAGAAAATTCAGCTTTTGAACCTTGAAGCATAGATGAATGATCTAGTTTTAATACAAGTTCTATACCATTATTTTTTAAAGCTTCACCAATAATTATGATTGCACTTTGTATTGCATCGCGAGCATCAAAAAAATCATTCGATTTTGCATCTCGAAAAAAATCTAAAAAGATATCAATGGTGTGTGACATATCTTTAATGGTCATTTCAGCTTCTTGTGCATTTTTTAAAAGCTCTTCTTTATTTATCTCTTGTTTAAAATAAATATTGCTTTGAATCTTAACAAAAATCATTGAGAGTCGATTTAACGGTTGTCTCCATTGGTGGGCTATGTTCCCAATTGCCTCTCCTGTTGTCGCCAATTTGTCTTTTAGTAGCATCTGTTTTTCAGTTTGAAGCACTAAGACTTCACTCTTTGCAATTTTTTCTTTTAAAAAACGGAACTTCTCACCTAAAGCAAATGAGAAAAATATCATCTCTATCAATGTTCCTACACGTATAGTCAAATCATTAACAAGCTTTACATGTAAGACTCCAAAAAGCTCTAAAAGATATATAAACATTAAGCTTCCAGATATCAACCAGCCAAGAAAAATATAGTGGCTACTAAAAGAACTTTTTTTGAATCCAATATAGGTAAGTACTAAAATAAAAAAAAGCATTATAATCCCGCCTAGAGGGACAAGCGGCAAGATTTGACTATAAGTACTTGGAATCAATAAAAATATGATCAAAACAGTATAAGTTGTAATGATGATCTTTTTATATATTTTATCAAGCTTTGGAATATATAAGGAGAGTTCAAAATAGGAACTCACAAATAAAACACTAAAAAGTATAAAAAGCGCACCCGCGATATTGGCAGTAATTGTAATATTCCATAGTCCTAAAATAGGAAAATATTTATATAAAATCCCAAAAAGAGATGCTTGCATAGCAAACATACTGCCCATGGCTAAAAAGTAGTAGATAAAACTCAACTCTTTGAGAGAGAAGAATAGAATCAGATTGTAAATCGTAAAAAAAGCGATAATGGCTAAAAAAGCTGCAATAAATGACTGCTGCTTGGGATAAAAATTTTCCCAAAAGTCAGATGCGAGATATAGTGTTGGATCAATAATTACAGATCCTGAGTTTTGCATTTTTATGAGAATGATTTTAGTCTCACCTGCAGCAAATTTCAATGGAAAAATATGATTTGCATTTGAACTAACTCGGCTTGAGATTGGGCGAAGGTCACCTGAAACATAGTGCTTTTGCAAACTATCATTTGAGTCATAAATATAACAATCGACATAATCCATAGGCAAAAAGTTCATATTTAACACTCTTTCTTGAGTAAGAGTTGAGCGATTTGTTAAAATCGCTTTGATCCAAAAATCATGTTGGTTGTAACCAAAATCCTGCTTGCCAGTTTCATTTTCAAAAAATTTGGCATCTTTTAAAATAGTTTGCGGCAATGAATTGTGCTGGGGATCGATAAAAATTTCTATATTTTTAGAAAGGTGTAGCGATGCTATTCCTATATCAATTGCGTAGAGATTGAGGCTCCAAAGCAAAAGGAATAAAAATATTTTCATTGTGTAATAAGCTTATAGCCATATCCACTATATGTTTCTATTGAAGATTTACCTATCTTTTGACGTAGTTTATTGATAAGACTTTTAAGTGCAGATTCACTCATGCTACCACCATAATAGAGAACATTTTCTATTGCATCTTTTGAGACTATCTGATTTTTTTTAGATACAAAAAGCTCAAGAAGTTTAAATTCAGATTTTGTGAGATTATATCTTTGATTTTCATATAAAACAGACTTTTCAAACCAATGAATCTCAGCTCCACTCAACAAACTCAACAGATGCGGGTATCTTGTCTGAAACTGTTTTGATATACTAGAAAATACTTCAATAAAATCTTCAAAACCTACAGGTTTTATGAGATAATCCTCTGTTTTGAGTTTTAGCGCTTCTCTAAAATACTCATGACTGCTATGCGCTGTGATAATGACTATTTTTATAAGCGGATCATGCATGCGGATCTCTTTAATTAATTCAAATCCGCCTTTTTTTGGCATCATTATGTCCACCAAAAGTAGATCTGGTTTTTTCTCATAATAAAGTTCTAACGCTGCTTCGCCATCATGCACTAAATGCACTTCAGCAAAAATATTATCCATAATCTCTTGAAGATGCTTAGCTGCTTGAATATCATCTTCAACAACCATCACACTCATGTTACGAAATAATAAAAAGTTTTCCATTAACACACCCGACTTTCTAAAATTTATCAGAATTTTACTCAGAAAAAGTTGCTAAAAAGTTTTTTTGATATTAAAAACTATATTATTTTTTAAAGCAACTTTTTAGCAACATTTTTTTTATAAGCTCTCATATCAAAAAAATTTCTCAAGGATATTCCATGAAATATACTCCAGATTTCAGTTCTCGCTTTAGAATCTTAAAAGGCGGAAAGATATCATTAGTAGTATCTGCAATACTTATGAGTGCAACACTTGTACATGCGACTACAACAACTGTTGATGGACTTGGTAGCGGTGGTTACTATGTAGGAAGTGGTGGTACAAGTTCATTAATCGAATCAGATAAAGTCTATACAAATTTTTACACTACGGGAGGTACTGGCTCAGGCGGTGGTGCTGGACTTGGTGGGGTTTTCTTTGTTGATAAAACTGGAGCTTTAAGTTTAACTAATGTTAGTTTTTCATCAAATGCTGCAAAAGGTGGAGAAGGTGGTACGCCAGCACAAGTTTTTGTTGGAGCAACAACACTTTCTTTGCAAGAGAGAACATCTTCAGTTACAAGTTATCAAGAGATGTTTCTAACACCAAATTTGACATATAATTCTGGTACTTATTCTATTGGTTCACTTCTTCTTAGCGGAACTCAAACAAGTTTTAAAGCAGGATCAACTATAACACTTGATGGTATCTCTACAGCAGGGTCAATAAGTTCAGTTACAACAGATTCTACGAGTGGAAATAAATTAGTTAATTTATCTACTCCAATGACTGTTTCGGCAAGTAGAATTACAGCAGTAAGCACAACTAATTTTGCCACAACTCACCCAACTATAACTACTTCAACAACTACTATTAATGTAGCTGATATTACAGGTCTTACAACAACAAATATTAAAGAAGGAGCTGTGATTTATACAAGTTCAGGACAAAAAACTATTAGTTCTGTAACGAGAGATTCAAGTGGTACTCCAACTTCATTTACATTAAATGCAGCTATTGATGCTACTGCTGGTTTTAGTATTATCAATGTCCAAAATGCAACAGCATCAGATTTTAGTGTTGGTAGTGATAACAAAACTCTTACAATCAATGCAGCTGGATATGGTCTTGTAAAAGGAATGACAATTACTGGAAATGGTATTGAATCTGGAACTACTATTACAAACATATCTGGAAATACTGTTACATTGAGCAATACAATTAATTCAAGTGCAACAACATTAAGTTTTGATGGTACTTTGCCGGTCGCTACATCTGGTGGAACTACGATACAACTTGCTGCAACAGATTCAAGATTGGCAGTTGGTATGACTATTACAGGTTCTGGTATTCCAACTGGAGCAAAGATCACTAGTATCAATAGTGATGGCGTTATTACGATTGATCAAGCACTTACAGCAGTTCCATCTGAAATCAGTGTAAATAATGTTGTTAGTTCTGGAACAAATTCAGTGACAGTAGTCTCAACAGCTGGATTATCAGTTGGACTTGTATTGACTGTGAATGGTGTGCCAACAGGTACAATATCAAGTATATCAGGTACGACTGTAAATTATACACCACTCACTGGTACATATGGTACTGGCGGTGAGATGAATGCCAACAGTACACATGTTCCAACCAATAGTACAGCTGTTGCTGGGAGTACACCAACAGCTGGAAAAGATGGATTTGCAAATTGGGCAGGTATGCATACTGGGGAAGGACAAGCAGGAACTAATGGTGCAGCTGGAGTCGATGCAACAACTACTAGTTATCAAAGTGGCGGCAATGGAAGTAAAGGAGGAAACGGTAGTGATGGTGCTCCATATAATACGGAGTTAATTACACTTATTAAATTCGATATTAAAGATATCACACAGTCGTATGCAGAAGCTTCTGCAGCTTTAGCAACGTTTCCTCCACAAGTTGCGACATCTGTTGTTAAAGTAGCATTAGCTGTGACTGATGCGTTGCTCTTAGCGAATGATATATATAAGCAAGTAGTTTGGTTTGAAAATTTAAATGATGGACTAGTTGGTAAAGGTGGAGCTGGAGCAAATGGTGGTACTGGTGGCGATGGTTCTGATTTTTATGGTGGGGGTACTGGTGGTGATGGCGGAACTGGTGGTAAAGGTGCATTTAACTATATTGACGGAGGTCAAGGTGGAAATGGTGGAAACGGAGGAACCGGAGGGTTTGGTGCTGGTGGCGGTTCAGGAGGAGCTAGTGGAGCTGCAGGTTCTACAGGAAATGGTACCGAAGGTAATGCAGGTACGGGAGGTTTAGCTGGTTTTGCTGGAGGCGTTGGAAGTAATGGTGATGGACTATACGGCGGAGGCGGTTCAGGTTTTGGAGGAGCTATCTTTGTGCGAAACGGTGGTTCATTGACTATCAGTGGAGATAGCCTTTTTTCAAACAACTACGCATTCGCAGGCTCAAGTAACAACTTTGGAACAGCAGGTCAATCAGCAGGTAGTGATATTTTCATGATGAAAGGTTCTAATGTATTGCTCTCACCAGGAGTTGGCAAAACTATAAGAATTGAAGGTACTATCGCAGATGACAGTCAAGCGAGTTTTAGTACAGCATCTTATGCATCTGGAGATGGTGCGACACTAAGAGTTGGCGGAGGCGGACTTGTTCAACTACTTGGAGCAAATACTTATTCTGGTGCTACGCAAATAGAGGGTGCTACTCTTGAAGCAGATATAGGAGTAGGAATTAATAACAATAGTCATATTAGTTTCAAAGGTGCTGGAGTGTTAAATACTGACACAACAGATTCATCTATTACACCATTGGTAAATGCTGGTGTTTTAATGACGAGTGGAACAATTACTCGCAGAGTAGATATTTGGCCAAATTCTATTTCATGGGCAGGAGCTGGTGGATTTGCCGCATCTTCAGCGGATGGGCTTACACTAAATTTTGGAGCTATTACAAGTAGTGTTGGTCAAACACTACTTTGGAACTCGAGTGCGATAACAAATAATTCAGTCATCACATTTGGTTCAAGCTATGCTCTTGGTGCAGTAACAATGTTAAATGATATCAATATCAATGGAAGTACAGCTAATGTTGCTGTTTTTGATTCTGTCGCTAATAGTAATCTAGATTATGCAAGATTGTCTGGTAAATTAACAAATGGTAGCTTACAAATTGGCGATGCTGGCTATAATGGTCTTTTGTACCTCACAGGTGATAGTGAACTTACAAAATTAACAGTCAACAGCGGAACGGTATCAACATTATTTGGTACTGGGGCAAATCAAGTTTCTGGAAATTTAAGTAGTGCTAGTGTTGCAACAAATATTGATGTAAATAATGGCGGTATAGTTATTTTAGCAGCAGATGAAAATCTGGGTATCATTAATGTTTCTTCTGGTTCGGGTTTTCAAACATTAGGTAATATAAAATTTACAGCACTAAATAATAGTGGGATTAGTATTGCTAACCAAATTACAACTACAAATAATATTGTAAATAATGGTAGTATGCAAATAAATGGTGTGTCTAGTGTAGGGAGCATTACAAATAATCCAAATTCTATTTTCAAACTCTATAATAATATTACAGTGAGTTCTTCTCTAACAAACAGTGCATCTGGTGGTAATTATGGGTTTAATCAGCTGGGAGATATTACAACCAATACTCTTATAAATAATGGAACATGGAATATCTATGGAGATTTGGTAAATAATCCAAATAATACTAGAACAATTACAACAACATCACTAACTGGAACAGGAACATTTAACTTAGTCACTGATACAACTGTTACTAATGGTTCTACGGGTAGTCTTAAGATTGTTCAATCAGGCACTTCAACATTTGATGGAACAATTGCAGGAACTGGTTCAGTGGAAAAAGCAGGCGTAGGAGCATTAAGTATATCAGCAGCCCAAACATTTACGGGTGGCTTGAATGTAACAGGTGGGACATTCCAAACTCTTACTAATGGGACATTGGCAGATACATTAGCTGTACATGTAAGCAAAGATGCGACATTTGTAGCAGGTGTGACAGATACAGTTGGATCAGTATCGGTTGATGCTCAAGGAAGCGGAACAAACGCAGGTACATTTACAATGAATGCGAATATGACAACACAAACAAGTTTCACAAATAATGGGATACTGGCACTAAACGCAAACCTTGCAACAGGAACAGACTTTACAAATAATGGAACAACAACATTAGCCGCAGATAGAACTATCACAACAGCAGGTGGATTAACAGGAAGTACAACAGGTATTATAAATACTGCTACAGCTTTAACACTTATTCAAACTGGAGATACTACATATAACGGAAAAATCCAAGGGGCAGGAAGCTTTGTAAAAGCTGGAAATGGAAACTTAACTCTAAATGGAACTGCAGGGAATATAAACTTAACTGGTGGAACAACTGTAAATGCAGGAACTTTAAGCGCACAAGCGGATAATGTATTTGCATCTAATCAAGCAATTACAGTTACTAGCTCGGGAACCCTGCAAGTAACAGGTATTCAAAGTGTAGCGACAGTTACAAATAGTGGAACAGTTAACCAAGATGCGAATCTTAATGTTACAACACTTACTAATAATAGTGGTGCTACATTTAACCAACAAGCAGATATCACTTCTTTAAGTGCTGTTGTAAACAATGGAGCATGGAATGTATTAGCACAAAAAACATTGACAACAGCTAGTTTGAGCGGCACAGGTAGTTTTACTCTAAATTCAGACTTAGATTTAGATATAACTTCTGGCACTTCAAAATTTTCTGGAGTAATCAGTGGAACAGGCTCCTTGACAAAATCTGGTTCAGGAATATTGCAGTTTTGTGCTGATCAAACATTCACTGGGAACTTATATGTTACAGCTGGTACATTTGAGACACTTGTAGATCCAGGAACACTCGCAGATAGTGTAAATATTACAGTTAGTAATGGTGCTACATTTATTGCTGGATATCAAGACACTGTGAATTCTATTATCAATAGTGGTGCTTATACTATGAATGCAGATATTAGTACAACTACTAATTTTACAAATAATGGAACATTGGAATTAAATGCAAATCTTGCAACAGGTTCAAATTTTAGTAATGATGGAACTATGAATGTTACTGGAAATCAAAGTATTACGACAAGTGGATTGCAAGGTTCTGGAACTATAAATATAGTAAATATAAATTCCACAAATCCTACAGGATTGACGTTAGTTCAAAATGGAAATAGCACATATAGTGGAACCATTGCAGGTAATGGAAATTTTATTAAAAATGGAACTGGTACATTAACACTCAATGGCAGTGTTAATAGCGTCAATTTGAATACTAACAGTAAAATTATAATCAATGCTGGAACTTTAGCATTAAACGGTGCATATATATTGGCGCAAAATTCAGACGTTGTTGTTAATTCATCTGGTAAATTGCAATTGGTTTCAGGAAATCAAAAAGTAGAAGCCTTAGAAGGTGCTGGATTGATAGACTTGGGAACCAATACTCTACAAGTTAATAACGGGGGTAGTTTCACAGGAACAGTCATTGGAACAGGCGCATTAGATATTTCAAGTGGTAGTTTTACAGTATCAAATACCATTAATTCAAGTAGTGGAACCTTTAATGTTAACACTGGAGCAACTACGACAATTACTAATAGTTCTGAACTTCTTTTCCCGGAAGTTAAAGTTCAAGGTACTTTAAATGTAAGCGGAACTGTAAATGCATCAAAGGATGTAATTGTTAATGCTGATGGTACACTACATCTAGGTAATGGAACGCTAACAAGTAGTGCAGTCATACAAAGTAGTTCAACACTCATCAGTGGAACTTTAAATGGTATTGGAACTATTACAGGGACAACCGTTGCAATGAGTGGATCACATTTAAGTCCAGGAAACTCTCCAGGACATATTACGGTTGATGATTTAGTGTTATCTAGTGGTTCAACAACTCGCATGGAAATTGAAACAACTGCTACAGCTGGAGTTACTTATGATCAGTTTATTGTGAATAATAATTTGACAATAGAAAGTGGTGCTATCTTAGATGTAGTTAAATATGGTTCTGGTGCAGAACTAGCACAAGGAGAAAAAGCAAAAATATTTAGCTTTACTCCAGGAAATATCAGTGGTTACTTTACAAATGTCACCTCTACTTATAATAATAATGTAATACTTAACTTACAAACAGGCGAAGTTGTAGGGCTTGGTGGAACAACTATTTCAAATTTTGAAAATAGTGTATCACTTAACTCAAATATTGCTAAAGTTTTATCTGATATTAAAGTCAACGAAACAAATGGTGTCGCACAATATTATGGTGGAGCTTTTGCATCGAGATTGGTATCAAATCAAAGTAATGCTACTGAAGTTCAAAAAATATATGAAAGATTTTCTCCAGAATCTTATATAGGATTGTCAGAACAGATTACTTTTAACCTAGCCAATGCAACATCAAATCTGCCTACAAATGTAAATAATGTACAAACTGGTTTCTCTATTGCAATGGATAGAAACACTTACGAAACAGATACAAATAAAGAGTATGTTTCTTATAGTATGGACAACAATAAAGTTGCTATTGACTACCAAAACAGCTTCGGTAATGGAATAGTTATAGGAACATTTAATGCAATTGATGGAACGTTAAAAAATAATATGTTAAATGCTAATACAAAACAATATGGACTTACATTGGCTACGGTACAGCCATTAACAAGTGAATTGACATTCAGGGCTCAATTGTCATATTTAGAAGGTATTTCAAATCTTTCGAGAACAACATATGATTCTAAATCAACAGCTATTAATGTTGGATCATACGGAGTTATGGGTGGTTTTGGTCTAGGGTATGAAAAACAGTTTTCTATATTTACATTTATTAATTCTCTTGATGTCATGGCATATGAATCAAAAGTTGATAAATTTACTGAAATTAATAGCAATAAGCTTGATGCACTTAATGTATATGCACAAAATAAAAAAGGTGCGATATCTAAATTGAAACTTGAAGCCGTTGCAAAAGTTTCGGACTATTTCAATATATCTGGAAATGTAAAATATAACAAATTTTATAATTCAGAAAAAAGTGAGATTTCAGCATCAGTTGCTGTAGAAGATCAAACTTTCAGTGTACTAAACAAAGGTTTTGGTAATGACATTGTTGGCGTTGGAGCAGTAATAGATTATAAAGCTTCTGAAAATCTTACCACTGGAATCAATGTTGAAACAAGTGGTGACAAAGGGTTGTCTCATAATTATGATATTGGTTTTAAAATCAAGTACCTATTTTAGTGGGTTGTACAGCATATGAGAGGATAGATTATTTATCCAACTCTTAACTCCATATGCCTCACCCTCGAAGTAAGACTAGAGATAAGAAACAATATTACACTTTCACTCGATCTTCTAATGCTCGTGTTAGAGAAAGAATATCAATATTTTCTAGACTGACACCCGTTGGCACGCCTTGTGCTATTTTTGTAAATCGTAGATCATACTCTTGCAACTTATCTTCTATATAAAGAATAACAGCATCATTTTGAATCGATGGAGTAAGTGCAAAGATAACTTCACTCACGCCACTTGAAACCATATCTTGTAGATGCGAGATATCAAGTTGTTCAAGAGAGTCAAGCACAAAATATCTGCCATCAAAGAGTCCATTCTCCTCAAAAGTCAAAATATCTTTTGCATTTTCAACGATACATAAAACTTCAATATCTCTTGAACTATCACTACAAATTGCACAAAGTTCGTCCTCGCTCATTCCACCGCAAGAGATACATTTTTTAAGACTTCCAACAGCATTTTCAATTGCATGTGCTAATTTTATAGCATTGAAACTATCTTTCATTACCATATGGTATGCAAGACGAATCGCTGATTTTTTTCCTACTGTCGGCAACTCTTCTAAACACTCTACAAGGCGATTGAATTTTTGAAGAGACCTTTTCATTTCTCTCTATCCTTTGGTAGAAAAATCCACATTTTTAGTTTTGCTTTGAGATTTCCAGCGATCGAAAGAGCTTGTTTTCCATAACCCGTAAAAAGATCGGCTCGTATTGGCGATTTTATTGCCGCGCCTCTATCTTGAGCGAAAACAATATTTTTAATTGCGTGTTTTTGATCTTTTGCATCGATTAAAAGCATACTTCCAAGCGGAACATAAGCGCTATCTATCGCCACTGAACGCATTGGTGTTAGAGGTATTCCAAGAGAACCTGTAACTTTTTGAGAATCTCTTTTTTTAAAATAAACAACTCTTTCATTTTGATTTAAAACTTCATCGAGTTTATCGGGATTTTGTCTTGCCCATAGTTTAATCTCCTCAAGAGACATATGATTTGGGCTCATATACCCCTTAGAGATAAGATATTTTCCAATTGAGGTGTATTTATGTCCATTTGTACCACTAAACCCAACAAAAAGTGTTTCATTTGTATCAAGTTTTACCCGCCCAGAACCTTGAATCTCAAGAAAAAATGCATCCACTTTATCATCTACATAACATAAAACTGGAAGTTTAAGGTTATTATGCTGTGCTCTTGAGTTATTAAATTTCGTACTATTTAAATCAATACTTTGTGGAGTAACTCTTATAAAACTCGGCTCAGCAGGCTTTGCATATAATGGATAAATATATTCATCATGTTTTGTTAAAGAGCCATGAAGCTCTGGCTCATAGTAGCCGGTGAGCGTTCCCTCATCTTTTTGTTCATCCATAATTTTATAAAGCTTAAAATTCTTTTTGATAAATAGCTCTTTATCGCTTACATGTAAAGCATTATCACAAAGAGAACCATACATTTTTCGCGTTGTTGGGGATTTACAATTGTTGATAAAAACATCTACGACTTCATCAAAATTTTCATTATCAAACTGTACAAGTTCACTGATATTTGCAATATTTTTTGGAAGTTCTGAACTATTATTTGATTCTAAATTGAGAAAGTTTTTTGTTATATAATCCATTGGACTGCTAGAAATTGGTACCAAATTCTCTTTCTCTTTTTTTTGTTCTAACTGTGCAAAAATTTTCTTAACATCTTTCACAGCAGAGGCATCATCTGCGCTTAGGAGTGTTTGCAAAGCGCATAATGTAAAAAAGAAAAAAGTGATCAAAAAAGAAAAATTAGCTCTCATTTATACCTCTGTAGCTCTTTTGCGAGATACTCTCCCGTATAACTGCCTGTCTCATTGTAGTTTTTCGCCACCTCTTCAGGAGTTCCAACTGCGATGATCTCTCCGCCACCGCTTCCGCCTTCTGGTCCCATATCTATGACATAATCCGCATTTTTTATCATATCAAGATTATGTTCGATTACTAAAACGCTATTACCAAGTTCTACAAAATTATGTAACACTTTTGTCAAACGGTTTACATCATCAAAATGCAGACCTGTTGTTGGTTCATCAAGTACATAAAGCGTTTTTCCTGTATCTTTACGACTCAACTCTTTAGAAAGTTTTATACGCTGTGCTTCCCCGCCTGAAAGCGTTGTAGCGTTTTGACCAAGTGTGATATATCCAAGACCAACATCATAAAGTGTTTGAATTTTTATTTTAATCTTTGGAATCGGATCAAAAAACTCTAACGCTTCTGCTACGCTCATATTTAAGACATCAGAGATACTTTTGCCTTTATAAAGCACTTCTAAAGTTTGAAAGTTATAACGAGTTCCTTTACATGAGTCACACTTGACCATAATATCTGGTAAAAAGTGCATCTCTATCTTGATCTCGCCCTCCCCTTGGCACTTTTCACAACGTCCACCTTTGACATTGAAGCTAAATCTTGAACTTGTATATCCGCGGATATTTGCCTCTTTTGTTTTTGCAAAAAGGATCCTTATCTCATCCATTACGCCTGTGTAAGTTGCTGGATTACTTCTTGGAGTTCGTCCAATCGGACTTTGATCGAGATAGATCACTTTATCAACATGTTCTAAACCATCAATCTCAACACCCGCAATCTTTTTCACTTTTCTTGCATGGTTGAGTATCTCTCTTGCTGTTGGCAAAAGTGTTTGTAGGATTAAAGAGCTTTTTCCACTTCCGCTCACTCCGGTTATACATGTAAAGTTATTGAGTGGAATTTTGGCACTTAAATCATTGATATTGTTTAATGTCACATTTTTTATCTCTATAAACTTCTCTTGCGGCCGTCTGTAAAAGTATTTTATATCTTTGCGTCCAGTCATATAATCAGCCGTCAAAGTATCCGCTTTTTTTAGCTCTTCATAAGTTCCTGCAAACACCACTTCTCCACCGAACTTTCCAGCTCCTGGGCCAATATCTACAATATAATCCGCATTTTCAATCGTCTCTTTGTCATGTTCAACGACAATAACACTATTGCCCTTTTCTTGTAGTGAGCGAAGCGTTCGGATCAGTTTTAAAGTATCACGTTCATGAAGCCCGATGCTTGGTTCATCTAAAACATACATCACTCCCGTTAAACCGCTCCCGATCTGTGAAGCGATACGGATACGCTGTGCTTCTCCACCGCTGATAGTTCTAGCATCGCGTCCAAGCGTAATATATCCAAGTCCAACATCAAATAAAAAGTAAAGGCGCTCACGAATCTCATTTAAAATAGGTGCCGAAATCATCCTATTTTTATCACTTAAATGAGAAAAATTATCCTCGTTTTTAAACCATTCATAGCTTTTATTGATTGGCATATTTAAAATCTCAGCTATGGGTTGATCTGACACTTTTACCGCTAAACTTTCAGGTCTTAAACGGTGTGAATGACAGATATTACAAACCTTTTCACTCATATAATCTGCAAGCTCTTTATCATCTTTGAACATATCATATGCTATTTTGATGATCCCAGGCCAGATGCGCTTGACAGGATGAGCTTTCCAAAGAAAGGTAACCTCTTCTATTTCACCATGTAAAATAGCTTTTTTCTGATGCTCTTCAAGTTCTCCAAATGGGATTTTGATGCTGATTGCATTTGCCTCACAAAATCCCTTTAAAAAAGTAAAATAGTACCCTTTGTTAAAGCCATAGACAATCTTTACAGCTCCGCTTTCTATGGTTAAATCTGAGTCAATAATTTTATCTGTATCAAGGGCATAGCGCATTCCAAGACCATCACACTCAGGACATGCACCTTTTGGAGAGTTAAATGAGAAAGAGAGAGGTTCAAGTTCATCAAAACTTATCTTACAATCAAAACAGGCATTGTGTTCACTATAATGGATATTTGCTTCTTTGAGATCTAACTCTTCATGATTTAAAATCTCTATCTCAACTTCGCCATAACTCTCTTTGAGTGCTTTTTCGACATCTTGAGCGATACGGTCACGGTTTTCTTCACTAATCACTAAACGGTCTATGACTACTTTAATGGTATGTTTTTTTGTTTTTGAGAGTTCTATCTCTTCATCAAGTCTTACCATTACACCATCGATCATCGCTCGCACATACCCTTTATGCACCAAAGACTCGATCATCTCTGAGAATGAACCTTTTTTTTCTCTTGCAAGAGGAGCTGTGATGACAACTTTAGCACCAACGGGAAGTTTTAAAACCTCATTGATGATATCTTCTGCGCTCATCTGAGTGATCTTTTTTCCACATTTATGGCAGTGTTGTACACCAACGCGTGCATATAAAAGACGAAGATAGTCATATATCTCTGTGATCGTTCCAACTGTTGAGCGAGGATTTTTAGAGGTTGTTTTTTGATCTATCGCAATTGCAGGCGTAAGCCCCTCGATTTTATCTATATCTGGTTTGCCTATTCGATCTAAAAACTGTCTTGCATAAGATGAAAGAGACTCTATATAGCGTCTTTGTCCCTCAGCATAAAGAGTATCAAAAGCAAGAGTAGATTTTCCGCTTCCGCTCAAACCTGTACAAACAACCAGCTTGTTCTTTGGGATTTCCAAAGAGATATTTTTTAGATTATTCTCGCGTGCACCAAATATTTTTATCATTATCTACCCTTGTAAAAAAAATGTTTTATAAGTTAAATAGCTAACCACACCGACATAAAAAAGTACGAGTGATCTTCTTTGTAATGTTTCACTTGTTTTATGTTTAAAAATAACTCCAAAATAAACACCAACGAGCGAAGCGACACCTATGATAAGACCAGTTTTATAATCAATAATTCCATGAAGACTTTGTGAAATAAAACCTGAAATAGATGAATACATAACAAAAAATAAACTAGCAGAAGTGGCTTTTGCTAATTTTATATTAAAGTAGCCCACTAAGATGGGAACAAGTAAAATAGAACCGCCAACACCAATAGATGTACCAAGTATTCCCACTATAAATCCCATAATTAAAAGGATAAGCGGATGAGCATTTTTCTCTTTTCCATGAGTTTTCACTTTAAAAAAGAGTCTAAGAAGTGCAAAAACTGAAAAGCTTAAAAAAACTATTTGCAGCGTAAATCCAGAAACATTTGCTACGATAACACCACTAAAAAGCGCCCCTACAAATCCACCTAAGCCAATGATTGAGACCATCTTGACATCTAAGCTACCTTTTTTAAGGTTTAAGTAACTGCCATAAATAGAGCTAAACATCATTTGTACTACTGAAATACCAATAGCTGCTTTAATGTCATACCCTAAAAATAGAAGTAAAGGCACCAAAATCGTGCCTCCTCCAATACCAAAAAAACCTGACAAAAATCCAACAAAACCGCCAAGTAAAAGTAGTTCTAACATCAACTCTCTTTATTCATTATTTAGGCTTGATT
>CAITKP010000079.1 GCA_903892995.1 uncultured Campylobacterales bacterium | reverse complement strand
CTCGCCAAGCGCTTCAATAAAGGTACTTTTACCAGCGCCAGGCGAACCGGTAATGCCGATACGGATGGCGTTGCTCTTTTTGGCAAGGCAGCGGTCGAGAATCTCATGTGCTTTCCGCTGATGCTCTGGCCGCTGCGACTCAATCAACGTAATTGCACGGCTCAGCGTATGGCGGTTGCCCGCCATAATGCCGCTGACAATGCTCTCTATATCGGGTTCATGGTGTCTGGTCATTGGTGTCGTATTGTTCATGCGCAGGAGTTCAAAATTTTGAACTCCTGCTGGTGTTTTATTCCTTCACATAAAACTCTTTTCCAACTCTTTAAATATGCTCTTGCAACTGTGGATTTTTAATATCTTCCATTTTATCTTTTAAGGTTTTCCAAGCCAATTCAAAGGTATATTTAAAACGTTGAATAATGCCCTCTTTTTCCAGGAATGAGAGTTTTTGTAAATCAAGTTCAGGGACTTCCTGCAAGAGCTTTATTGACGTGAGAAATTTTGAAGCCGTTGTTTCCATCTGATATCTTGTTCCATATTTGCTCATATAGGAGCTATGTCAAAAGAAAACCTTTTCATTTTTTTAATATGTGTATCTGTGTGGAAGCTACTTTGTGTTATGGTAAGTAACTATTTAGGAAAGAATTTATAAATGTCTTTTCTGTGAAGGAACCTGATGAAAGAGATTTTATTGTCTTCAATAATTAAGCCGATTCTATAATCTCCGATTTTGATTCTAAATTCCAAATCAAAACCTTTTAATTTCTTTAAATTCTTGATCTCATTGAGGCTATTGGCATTCTGTATATTTATAATACAGGTTGTAATTTTTTTTAGAAGAGATTTATCGTTTATTTTATTTGTATCTTTTTCAAATCTTTTATCAATAAGGACAATCATGATGAAATCTTTTTGAGGAATTCATTTGTGTCAATATATTCATTAGTTCGGCCAATTTTTATAGCATTAGCCATACCAATTTCCTCAATTTCATCCATGGATAAAATTTTTGATTTTATCCCAAGTTTTTTTGCCAAATCAAGTAATAATTTCAGATCTGATACTGATTCACTTTCTAATAAAGCTTTCTGCATATTCTTAAATAGTCAACTTTCATTATAAAAGCCATTTTTAAAAAGGCTTAAAAATTGCATGGTTTTATTACGCACCATATCTTTTCCTTAGTATTTTATTTAGTGAAAAACACGGATGCTTCGCCTCGCTATGCCATAACACCAATATCAATGTTTTACGTGCAATTTCCAACGTTCCCTGCGGCTTCGCTCAGGGAACGTATAAAAATGATCAGTGGTGGGGCAGTGCCGAAGGGAACGCACCATAATAAATCGGTGGCTGAGCGGAGTCGAAGCCTACTCCTCAAACTGTGCGATCAATTTCTTTAAAATCGTGATGGCAGCTTCAGCAATCACCGTACCCGGTCCAAAAATCCCTGCAACGCCCTTTTCATAGAGGAATGCGTGATCGCGTTCGGGAATAATGCCGCCTGCAATAACGAGAATATCTTCCCGTCCATGCGCCTTCAGCTCATCAACAATTTTAGGAATCAAGGTCTTGTGACCTGCGGCAAGGCTTGATATG
>CAITKP010000078.1 GCA_903892995.1 uncultured Campylobacterales bacterium | reverse complement strand
GTGAATTTGACTATTGAATGGATTGTTTTAAATGAAGTTGGTTGCGGAAACAGGATTTGAACCTATGACCTTCGGGTTATGAGCCCGACGAGCTACCGAGCTGCTCTATTCCGCGGTGTTTGTGTTGTGGATGGGGATACAGGATTCGAACCTGTGAATATCGGTACCAAAAACCGAGGCCTTACCGCTTGGCGAATCCCCAATAAGAAGTAATTTTATAGTCGTCTGTGGCTCCGAATACTGGATTCGAACCAGTGGCCAAGTGATTAACAGTCACCTACTCTACCGCTGAGCTAATTCGGAATATTTCTGTTTGGTGGTGGACAGAGAGGGGTTCGAACCCTCGGTACCCTTACGAGTACGCATCCTTAGCAGGGATGTGGTTTCAGCCGCTCACCCATCTATCCAAGTTTTTTCATTTTTCTGATTATTTTCTATTTAGTGGTGGACAGACAGGGATTCGAACCCTGGGAGGTATGACCCTCGCCGGTTTTCAAGACCGGTGCATTAAACCAAGCTCTGCCATCTATCCACGAATATTGTAAGTTTAATAATAAATTTGGAGGCGCCACCCAGATTTGAACTGGGGATAGAAGCTTTGCAGGCTCCGGCCTTACCACTTGGCGATGGCGCCAGTTCGTTTATTATCAATTTTATGGTGCCCGGAGCCGGACTTGAACCGGCACAGTGTTACCACCGAGGGATTTTAAGTCCCTTGCGTCTACCGATTTCGCCATCCGGGCAGATACATACTAATTTGACACTAATAAAATAATTTCAAAATATGGAGCGGGAAACGAGGTTCGAACTCGCGACCCCAACCTTGGCAAGGTTGTGCTCTACCACTGAGCTATTCCCGCAACTTTTCCAACTTTTTTCATTGTTGGGCCGGAAGTATAGCAAAAAAAAAATGTCATGTAAAGGGGGTTTTGCGATTTTCTTTAAAAAAGTGTTATAATCGCACAAATAATACTATATAAATAAGGATTTTTATGCGTAGTGATACAATTAAAAAGGGGTTCGATCGTACTCCACACCGTTCACTTTTACGTGCGACAGGACTTAAAGATGAAGATTTTAACAAACCATTTATTGGAATTGCAAATTCTCATATAGATATCATACCTGGTCACTTCTTTTTACAAGAGTATGGTCGTATCGTTAAAGAAGCTATCCGTGAAGCTGGCGGGGTGCCTTTTGAATTTAACACAATTGGTGTTGATGATGGGATCGCTATGGGCCATGATGGAATGCTTTATTCTCTTCCATCTCGTGAACTTATCGCAGATAGTATTGAAACTGTAATGAATGCGCACAAGCTTGATGCGATGATCTGTATTCCAAACTGTGACAAAATCGTTCCTGGAATGCTTATGGGTGCACTTCGTGTTAATGTTCCGACTATTTTTGTTTCAGGCGGACCGATGAGAGCTGGGCATAAAAAAGATGGAACACCTATCGACCTTGCCACTGCATTTGAAGCGGTTGGACAACATGCTGAGGGAAATATGAGCGATGAAGAGCTCTATGAGATCGAGTGTGAAGCATGTCCAAGTGGAGGAAGTTGCTCTGGGATGTTTACTGCAAACTCAATGAACACGCTTTGTGAAGCAATGGGTGTAGCACTTCCAGGAAACGGAACTGTACTTGCAATGACTCCTGAACGTATTGAAATGGTAAAAACGGCTGCAAAACGTATTGTCGAAATGGCAAAAGCAAATGATGATGGCAAATGGAATATGCGCAATATTCTTAACGAAAAGGCAATCCATAATGCTTTTGTTGTAGATATGGCGATGGGTGGAAGCTCTAACACGGTTTTACATATGTTAGCGATCGCAAACGAAGCAGAAGTAAACTTTGACATCAAACAGATCAATAAAATCTCTGAAAATGTCGCGCATATCGCAAAAATTTCACCATCACTCTCAACTGTTCACATGGATGATATCAACCGTGCTGGTGGTGTTAACGCTGTAATGAAAGAGGTGAGCCGTCGTGGTGGAGTTCTTCAGCTTGATGCTATCACTGTAACAGGTGAAACTTTAGGTGCAAGAATCGCTGACGCGGTTATCAAAGACGCTAACATCATTCATACAAACGAAAATGCTTATTCAAAAGTGGGCGGACTTTCTATTTTATTTGGTAACCTTGCACTTGAGGGTGCTGTTGTTAAAACAGCTGGAATCATGCCAAGTATGAGAAAATTCACAGGGACTGCTGTATGTTTTAACTCTCAACAAGAGGCAATTGATGGGATTATGAGCCATAAAGTAAAAGCTGGTAATGTCGTAGTCATTCGCTATGAAGGACCAAAAGGCGGACCGGGAATGCAAGAGATGCTCGCACCAACAGCACTGATCCAAGGAATGGGTTTAGGTGAGAGTGTAGCGCTTATCACTGATGGGCGTTTTTCAGGTGCAACTCGTGGAGCAAGTATCGGTCACGTTTCCCCTGAAGCTGCTGAGGGTGGTGTTATAGGTTTAATCGTCGATGGCGATGAGATCCAACTCGATGTCGATACCCATTTACTTCAGTTAAATGTAGATGAGGCGACTTTACAAAAGCGTCGTGCAGAGTTTGTCCCTCACAAAAAAGAGATCAAATCAAAATGGCTTAAACGCTATAGCCTTTTAGTTTCAAACGCATCAAACGGTGCATCACTCAAAACAGAACTCTAATTTAAACGCTTACATGTAAGTATTTTTAGCTTACATGTAAGGAAAATGATATATCATGTTTATAAAATTTATTTATATGGTTTGATGTCATGAAGTTTATGAGAGCCTTTTTATCGTTGAGTATTTTTTCCTCTCTACTCTTTGGCAATTCTATATCTATTACAAAAGCAGATACAAACACCACACAGAGCCTTGAAATAAAGTGCCGCTGTGTTTGCGATAAAAAAATATCTAAAGTGGAAAAACTCTCAAGAGCAATTGAGTTTTACAAAAACTCTAAAATATACAAATTTTCTAACTAAGTCTCTCTTTGTCTAAAAACAGTAGATCAGTTGAAAGTTTTGTACTGATATTTGCTTGAAGATCTTCTATAAGTTCAAGAGCTGTGTCCCCATCTATTGGGTAGCTTGACATTGAAGATTCTATGTAAGAAGCAAAAAACTCCTCAAACATATCTTTTACGATTGTTGCACCATATTTGTCTGTGTATTGTAAAATGAAAAAATAATGGTTTTCATAACTCAAAATCGCATCAGACGTACGCAATATCTGTCCTAAACTCGCATCAATCAAATTCTGAGAAAAATCCCCAAAATTACAATACAAAATAGTCAAACTTTCAGCTCTGTTTTCATCCACTCTTTTTGCAAGCCCTATACTCAAATCTATCAAGGGAACTATATTTTTAAACGCAAATTTAATACCAGCCATACCACGTCCTTCAAATTTATTTGACCTAGTATATATTTTATACTCTTATAAAATAGTAAAAGGGTTTATCTCTTCTCTAGAGCCTAAAGGTGATGCGTTACATTGCTCTTCATCAAATGAGACGATGTAGTTTTCATCCTGTTTTGTTTTACAATATGTTAAAACTATTTTTGCTGCAAGCGCCCTATCTTCATCTGTTGCATTTGCAGAAAGTAAAGAGTGAGGCCCTGGAATGCCAACAGTCTTTACATGTAAGAACTTTTTATTTTCTATCTCTTGAAGTTTCTCATTCTCTTCTTGGTTGCGTCCGACAACTAATTTTGCTCCATCACGCAAGCGCAAATGACGACCATATTTTAAAACGGGAATATCTTCGATCAAAAATGTATCATGCGCAATAAAATCTCTCATTTTTTTTGAAAAATTATCATCAGTTAGCAAACACCCTCCACCAGGACTTTCAAAATCTTTAAGCCCAAATGCAGTTGCAAGTTCAAACTGTCTTTCGCGGTTTCTTCCCACAATTCCTTCAAGCTTTTCTCTATCAACTAATCCACTCTCTTCAGCGATTGTCGGTGCAAGAACTTTTGCAGACATAGGACGTAAAAGCAATCCATCGCAGTTACTTTCATTTAAAACAGTTTGCAATGCCTCTTTATTTTGGCTCATCGGACGCTGTCCTAAAACCTCACCGCTAATGAGAAAACTCGCGCCCTCTGCTTGCATAATCCGCTTTGCCACTTCAAACATCTTCGCATGACAATCAATACATGGATTAAAATGCTTGCCATAACCATATTTTGGGCTAAAAAGCACATCTTGAAGATACTCACTTTGAATATCAATGATACGAAGCTCAGCTCCAACTTGATCACACATGCTTTTCATATGTGCATATCGATCTTTTGTAGAACCAAAACCTGTATTGATATTACACGCTATAACATCGATACCTTGGTCGATAATAAGCTTCATCGCAAGTGTAGAGTCCAAACCACCGCTAAAGAGGGCGATTGCTTTTGTTTTTGACATAAGTTTCCTTTGGGTAGGCACAAGGGTTACAGGTGAGGGTTAGCCCTCATATGCAACTAGTTCACCTTTTTGTAGTTTTGCAATTTTACCACGAATCGAGCGGATCAAAAATGCTTTTTGCTCAAAGCCTATATCACTGCGTAACTGAATTTTTTTATACTCTTGATTATAGTGTTTTGTTAAAAATGCGATAAGTTCAGCTTTGAGAAGTTCATAATTTGAATGAGAAACAATATTTTCATCAACTGCGATTGCCATAAGCTCAGGTGCCAAAATTTCACCGCTTATAGCCAAAGCAAGCTCCTTTTGATGAAACTGTAAAAGCGAAGGATCAATCGTATCGAGTATCTGATCAATAAACTCTGGATGCTCCAAAACTGTTTTCACCAAAGAGAGTTCCCACATATCCCGATACGGCGTGCGTAGTTGTGTTTTATCTGTCTGTCCAACATTACTCGAAGAGACTTTGACAAAAGAGGGATTAAGCCCAAGCAGTGAAGCAAGATATATTTTATACTCCTCTTGTAACAAAGGAGAGAGTGTTTTAAGATAAGTTACAGATTCGCCAAGAGCGTCCTCTTTTGCTTTTGGATTTTTGATATTGTAGTTTGCAATAATCCGCTCGATCACAAACTCTACAAAAGGTTTTGGCTCTCTAAAAAACCTGCCAAGCTCCTCAATCTTTCCATTTTTCACCATATCTGCAGGGTCCATTCCCTCATGAAAAAGAATTACCCCTCCATCAAAACCCGAAGCACTCAAAAGACGAGCCGCTTTGAGCGCAGCTGCCGCTCCCGCACTATCGCCATCATACGCCATAATAACACGAGGCTCACCTTTACGTAACAAAGGAAGATGCTCTTGTGTCAAGGCTGTTCCAAGTGTTGCAACAGCATTGGTAAAACCAGCTTGATGCAGCATAATAACATCAAGATAACCCTCTGTTATAATGATCTGACGATTTTTATATATCGCATCTTTTGCAAAATTATAAGCATATAAGAGTTTGGATTTATTGAAAAGTTTTGTTTGCGGAGAGTTCACATATTTTGCTTGATGGCCTGTGATTGTTCGTCCGCCAAAACCCACAATAGAGCCATTTGTAGCGAAAATAGGAAAAGTAATACGCTCGATAAAACGAGCAAAACTTTTTTTATTTTCATGCCCTGCAACACCTACTTCAATCGCTTCTCGCATCGTGAACATATTTTTTTGTATATATTGAAGTGTTTGGGTTGAGTTTGGAGCATAACCGATCCCAAACTTCTCAATACTTGATTCATAAATCCCGCGCTCTTTGATATACGCCATGGCGTTATGATTATGTGTGAGAAGATTTTGATAGTATTCATTCAATTTATCCAAAAGCTGTGAGCGTTTTTGCTGATTTTTATTATCTGTATAACTCAGTGAAAAATTATAGTTAGATGCTAGTTTTTCTATCGCTTCTGGGTAACTTAGTTTTTCATATTCCATCACAAAACGGATACTATCACCGCCAGCACCACATCCAAAACAGTGGTATATCTGCTTAGAAGGGCTTACAACAAAGCTTGGGGATTTATCATCATGAAAAGGACACGGTGCTTTAAAGTTTGCTCCAGCCTTTTTGAGTTCTATATAAGAGCCGACAACATCTAAGATATCGAGTCTTGATTTTAACTGCTCTATCGAGTCGTTTACTATCATTGAGTGAGAATATCTGCGTAACTATAAAGAGTAGGATTTACAAAAAGTTTATTATCTTTTATCGAGATTCTTGCATCTCTGTGCGCCATCATCTTAAAGCGAGTTTTTATCTTATCCTCTTTTTTAGGCTTCAATCCTAAAGAGCGAAGATACTTTTTTAACGATATCTCATCGCTTGAAATCTCAATAATCTCTGCATTTGCAATTTGAGATTCATCATGTCCTGCGAGAAGTTTTGCAGAGAAGCTTTGTAAAATATTTTTGAGCTGTTCATCTTTTTCTTTATAGATATTTTCTATTTTGATGCGTTCTTCAATAAGCATCTGCTCTTTTTGATCTCGAAGTGAGGAGTTATCTTTTTCAAGTTTCTCCACTTTTTCTTGAAGCGTTTTGTTTTGCTCCTCTAAAAAACTATAATATTTTTCATCATTTGCAACTGCTTTGTTTGATGTTTGAACATCATCGACTATCACATACTTCATACCATGCTCATTCATAGATGGAAGACTTCCACGTCTTATACGGTTATGGATCGCCTCTTTAGAGACTTTAAAATGCTCAGACGCTTCTTGAATAGTCAACTTTGCCATAACACTCTCCTAACGCATATTTTCAAAAACGAGCGGTGCTTCCCACTCCATCGAGCGGATCGCTTTTATCACTTTTTGAAGGTCATCTATCTGTTTTGATTTCACACGAATAGAATCGCCCTCTATTGTCGCAGTTACTTTGAGTTTAAGATTTTTGATCTCTGCTGTGATCTTTTTTGCTTCTTTTGATTCAATATAATCAACGATTTTATAGGTCGCTTTTCTTGTATTTCCGCTTGCATTTTCAACTTTTGCTTCTTCTAAAACTTTTGAAGAGAGATCACGCTTGAGCAGCTTTGCAATGACAATATCATGAAGCGCTTCAAGTTTATTGTCGCTTGATGCAACTAAAACAAGCTGTTTTTCCTTCTCTTTGTAGCTTACTTCGTAGGGAGTTCCCTTAAAGTCATATCTGTTCGCAACCTCTTTATCAACAAGGTTAATACAATCTTTAAACGCCTGCATATCAATTTTTGCAGAAATATCGAATGAAAACTCTTTAGGAGCCATAACACACCACCTCACAACTGTTTTAGAAATTATAACAAATAAAACTTAGGGTTATAGAGTCGCCTGTTTTAAAAAAATAATATTTTTTGGAAACATCCTCTTCTTCATTTTTACTAAAATCGTGATAACAAGTTTTAAAAACTCAAATCAAAGCCACCAAAACTACTTGCAAAGTTTGGATCCATATAACCAAGGACACCGCTCTTGTTTTTCAACATCACAATATCCTGCTTTGGAGCGATATTTTGAGGACAAACGGGAATACACTCACCACAAAGCGTACAGTCATAAATCCCTTTTTCTTGCACTGCACCAATGGTTTTTTCCACATCATTTTGCCTTGCATCACTCACATATCTCCAAGCACGGGTGAGTGCAAATGGCCCTATAAATTCGGGATTTACACTATAAACTGGACACGCGCTATAACAGGATCCACACAAAATACAGTCGCTTTGCAGCTCATTTATTTGGGCTTGTTGTGGGCTTACATGTAGAGTTTGAATCTTCTCCTCATTTAAAGTAGTCTGCCACGCTTTTGCCACTTTGTTAAATGCATACGATTTTTGCATATCAACGACAAGATCACGCACAATCGGTGCATTGCGAAGCGGTTCTATGAGATCATCTTCTTGTACTTTATAGGCACAAGCGAGAACCTCTTTGCCATTGACTCGCATCGCACAGCTTCCACACACTCCACTTCTACATCCCGATGAAAATGCAAGTGAGCTATCGATCTTTGTTTTGATATAAGTCAACACTTCTAAAAGGGTCGCATTTTCAATATCGATGCTAAAACTTGTAATTTCACTCGCTCTTTGAATATTAATTTTCATCAATCGCAATACTCTCTTTCATAAAATTCATCCTCCATTAAAACATCCTCGCAACACCCCTCGCCCCAATGAAAATCCTCATCATCTTGTTCTTGTTGCTCATTTTCTATCTCTTGCTCGTTGGCACACTTTATGGGCTCTACTCTATACATAACTCTTCTCCATTTTTATAATAAACTCTATTTTTTTTAAATGCTGCGTTTTCGCTTGGCATATCTACACGAAAATGCGCACCTCGGCTCTCTTCTCGTTTGAGTGCACCTTGGACAAGCATTTGAGATAAATCTATCATATTTTTAAACTCTAAAAACTCTACTAACTCGCTGTTATAGATTTTGTTTGTATCTTTTATGCCCAAATGAGGAAGCTCAGATTTTAATTTTTGGAGAGAAACAAGCGTACATGTTAGGCTTTTTTGCTCTCTTTTGATACCCACATTTTCATAGAGTTCGTTCGCAAGTTCATCTCTTTTTTGATAAAAGCTACTATTGCTAGATTCTTTTATAGATTGATTTAAAACACTCAAACAAGGTTCTAATACTTTACATGTAAGAGTGTTTTGCTCTGCAAATTGAAAAGCATTTTTACCCACTTCACGCCCAAAAACAATAAGTTCTAGCAAGGAGTTACCGCCTAAACGATTCGCTCCATGCACTTTTTGATTTGCACATTCACCAACTGCAAAAAGCCCTTTTATACTGCTTTGAGAGTTTTCATCAACATCGATGCCACCCATCGTGTAATGCGCAACAGGCTTGATGGGAATGATCTCAAAAACGGGATCGACGCCTTCATAGAGTTTTGCGAGTTTACGCTCTTGAGGGAGATTGTGCTCTATAAACTCCTCGCCTAAATGACGGATATCAATATACACTTCGCCTCCGTTTTGAAGCTCATCATAGATAGCACGGCTCACCTCATCACGTGGAGCGAGTTCATTTGTAAAGCGTTTGCCCTCTTTGCTAAGAAGATATCCACCCTCGCCTCGAGCGCTCTCAGAGATAAGAATGGAGGAGTTTTTAAGTCCTGTTGGGTGAAACTGCACAAACTCCATATCGCTTAGTTTCGCACCCGCTCTATATGCCGCCATAATCCCATCACCTGTCGAGCCGACTGCATTTGTGGAGTTTTTTCCATAGATTCTGCTGTATCCGCCTGTTGCTAGAATGACACTCTTTGCATAAAACTGCTCTTGTTCACCTGTTTTTATGTTAAGAAATTCAGCTCCACAAACAGCTCCATCTTTCACTAAAAGCTCTAATAAAAAGCGCTCACTGAGTATCTCGATATCCTGAGCATTGCATTGATCGTATAAAGTATGTAAAATCTTTAAACCCGTGTAATCTTGGGCATAGCAAGCACGCGAGGCACTCGCACCACCCAAGCGACGCTGTGCGATTTTTCCCTCTTGAGTTCTACTAAAAGGCACACCAATACTATCAAGCCATTTTAGTATATCTGGAGCGCTGGAACAGAGTTTATCTATCATCTTTTCATCAGCGATCCCGTGCGCTGATTTGAGCGTATTTTCATAGTGTGATTTGACACTATCCTCACCCACGTTGCCAAGTGCTGCGTTGATGCCACCTTGCGCCATACAAGTTTGAGAGCGCGTCGGGTAGGTTTTACTGAGCACCCTCACACTCGCACCCGCTTCTTTTGCACTCAGTGCCGCGACAAGCCCAGCACCACCCGCACCAATTACCAATACATCTACCATTTCAATCCCTTACATGTAACGTACAAAGCTATCCTAATTGAGGCTGATTTTACAAAATCTCGACTTTATTCGAGGTATTGTTTTGAAATTAGAGTAAATCTGATAAGATTGCTCTATGAAAAGTCGCATCTTAGTTTTTATCCAATTCACTACTATTTTTTTAATGCTACTCCCTTTGGGTGGTGGAACGCAAAATTATTATTTAGGTTTATCGACTGCTTTTTTAGGCATCCTCATAGGTTTACTTGCCATCAAAGCACATCCAAGTGGCAACTTCAACATCCGCCCAGATATCAAAGAAAACTGCACCCTTATAAGTCATGGCATCTACAAAGTCATCCGCCATCCAATGTACGCCTCTGTTTTGCTTTCAATGCTTGGCGTAGTGATTTTATATGCAAATCTTTATGTGAGTGTTTTATATCTTATCTTGCTTATCAATATGCTCACAAAAATGTTTTATGAAGAATCACTCTGGCACAGCAAAGATGAATGCTATGAAAACTATGCAAAAACGACCTACAGACTTATTCCCTACATCTTTTAGGCAGTTTTTATGAGTAATATTATTTTTTCGATTATAAGTGTCTATATCTTCATCCTCATGGGATTTTTATCCAAAATGAGTTTCAAAGAGAAGATTGATGACAAGACTATCACCCTTATCAACGTCTATTTTTTACAGGTTTTTCTTACCTTTTGGGGGCTTTTGTTAAAGCCTGTAGATATCTCTTTGCTTTATGCTCCATCAGCCTATTTTGTCATCGTTTTGCTTGTGTTCTTTGTCTCGATCATCGTCGCGCGAAAACTCTTTTTGAATCAAAAAGAGCGCTCTATCGCGACAGTTGCCGCTATCATCGGTAACACTGGAAATCTAGGCATCCCCATCAACATCGCTATCTTTGGAGAAGCCTCAATTCCCTATACCACGATTGTAAATCTTGTGAATGTTTTTGTCGTTTACAGTTTTGGAGTTTACTACTATTCACGAGGAAATTTTGATGTCAAGACCTCTCTTTTAAACATTGTAAAAATCCCAATTCTTTGGGCGGCTATTGCTGCAATAATTTTGAGTATCAGCGGTTATAAACCCTCTAAAGTCATTGAGAATATGCTGATGATGGGTGCGTATGCATCTATCACAATGCAGCTCTTTTTGTTTGGAATCTATCTTTATGGCACAAAGATCAAAGAGATCGATAAAACACTTTTTTCTCTTGTCACCATTATAAAGTTCATCATTTTGCCTCTTTTGGCATTTGGAGTTTTATATCCGCTTGATCTCTCCCCCATGATTAAGGGAATCGTGTTTATAGAACTCATCATGCCTCTAGCCATCGCAAATGTCAATCTGGCTTCACTCTATGACTGCGCACCACGAGTTGTGACCGCACTTGTATTTATAAGCTCTGTGATGTTTTTAGGAGTGATCTTTGTGGCGACGAAGATTATCGGGTATTTTTAATTTAGATACAAGATCAAAATATATCGCCCAATCCGCAGAGCCCCAGCCAAAATAAGAAAAGCAAAAAAGTTCAGCCTTACCATCCCCGCCACCAAAGTTAGTGGGTCGCCGATGAGTGGAAGCCATGAGAGTAAAAGCGCCCAGTAGCCGTAATGATGCCCTACATGTAAAGCTTTTTTTGTGATTTTATTTTTTAGAAGTTTTGTTTTTGTTTTTTCATATAAAAAGTAGCCAAGCGCATAGTTGAAGATGATCGCTAAGATATTGCCAGATGAGGCGACAAAAAGTGCCGTCTCTTTATCTAACCCAGCTTCCACTGCGCCAAAGAGAGCGACTTCGGAAGAAAAGGGTAAAATTGTCGCAGCTAAAAAAGCTGTGACAAAAAGGGATAATGCTATCAAAGTGAGCGGATATTTTCTAACACTCCAGCGATAAGCGTATCACGCGCCTCTTTTGAAGTCCATGCGATATGCGGAGTGATAAGCAGTTTATTGCGATTTCGTACACTTAGAAGTGGATGATCCTTCTCGATTGGTTCTTTTTTAAGAACATCAAGACCAAAAAACATCTCTTTTTCATCGATGATTTTTGCCACCGCATCTTCGTTGATAATCCCGCCGCGACCAAGGTTTAAGATCACTGCATTTTACTTACATGTAAGAAGTTGTTCATAATCTAAGAGGTTGTTTGTTGCATCGTTGAGCGGTGCGTGAATGGAGATAATATCGTTCTCTTTTAAAAGCTCTTCTAAAGAGATACTTGCAAATTCACTATCACTATTTTTGCCGCTCGTTGAGAAGTAACTCACTTCACATCCAAAGGATTTTGCTATAACTGCCACTTTTTTACCAATAGTTCCAAGCCCGATTATGCCCCATTTTTTGCCACTTATCTCAAAAAATGGATTACTCACATCTGTAAAGATGCCACTTCTGCTCCAAAATCCATCTTTGACCGCGCCATCATAATATTTCATATGTTCTATAAGGTAAAAAAGCATCGCAAATGTGTGTTGCACGACTGATTCGCTTGAGTAACCGAGCACATTTTTTACGAGGATATGTCTCTCTTTTGCGGCTTCAAGATCGACATTGTTCATTCCAGTCGCAGCGATACAGATGAGTTTGAGACTTTTCGCTCCATCCATATTTTGCGCAGATATAACAACTTTGTTTGTCACAATAATATCAGCGTTAGCGATACGTTCATCGATCTCTTGAGGAGATGTTTTTTGATAAATGTTAACATCTCCAAGAGCATCAAAGCCACTTAAATCTGTATCTCCAAAGGTAATCGCATCGAGTATAACGATATTCATTAAAGATCTTTAATCCCGCCGATGAGTTCACGCGCTTGTTTTAAAGCACTCTCTACTTCATCAAAAACAAGTGCAACAGCCATACGGCGACCATGATGTGATTCTGGTTTAGAAAACACACGTACAAACGAGTTGTTAGTAAAAAGTGAGTCATCTACATCGACAACAGGCGCTAGAGAGTGTTTCTCAGATTTAAATGCAGCAGATGCACCATCACCGTAAAATGTAAATCCAAGAGGAAGTCCAAGCACTGCACGAAGATGCAAAGCAAACTCACTTTGACTTTGAGTGATAAGTGTTACCATTCCCGTATCGTGCGGGCGAGGGCTCACTTCGCTAAAGTAAACAGTGTCGCCTTTTACAAACATCTCAACACCAAAAAGTCCGCGTCCGCCAAGACCGTCTGTGATGCTTTTTGCGATCTCTTGCGCATTTTGTTTTGCGACTTCACTCATACGCATCGGCTGCCATGAAAATACATAATCGCCATCACGTTGCTCATGCCCTATCGGCTCACAAAACACAGTTTCTTTGCCATTGCGAACTGTAAGCATTGTGATCTCATAATCAAAATCGATAAACGCTTCGACGATAAGTTCGCTTGCATCTCCGCGCGCCTCTTTTGCCATCTCCCAAGAGTTTTCAATATCTTCTGGCTTTCGTGCAACGCTTTGTCCATGCCCAGAAGAGCTCATAACAGGTTTGATAACACATGGAAATCCCAAACGCTCCGCAGCAGCTTTTAAGCCCTCAAGTGTGCTCACAAACTCATAAGGACCTGTTTTTAAGCCCAAATCTTCTGCTGCAAATTTACGGATATTTTTTCGATTCATCGTTTTGTTAACCGCATCAGCATTTGGAATGACGTTAAACCCTTCTGCTTCTGCTTCAAAAAGTGCATTGATACTGATCGCTTCGATCTCTGGAAGAATAAAATCTGGACGTTCTCGTCTGATAATCTCTAAAACCGCTTCTTTATCTTGCATATTTACAACATAACTTCTATGTGCCACGTGATGAGCTGGAGCATTTTGGTATCTGTCCACCGCGATCACTTCAAGCCCTAAACGCTGAGCTTCTATGGCTACTTCTTTGCCTAATTCACCAGAACCTAAAAGCATAATACGCTTTGAATTACTTTTTAATGGAGCAGAAAATTGCATCAAAAATCCTATGTTAAAATTGCTGTTATTGTAACATAAGTTGCTTGGCAGAAAGGGCTTTTTACTTCTATTGAGAGAGCTTTTTTTAAGTGCTCTAAATCAAATTTTTAAAATTTTTCAAACTAAAAAGTTTGAGGTTTTCGCTTTTTAAGCCTCTTACTTCAGTTGAAAAACCGCTCTTAGCAACAAGAATAAAAATATCTGCTTTGATCTTTGCTTTTTCTGTTAGTTCTTGAAGTTTAGCAATCTCGCTTTTTTTGACTTTTGCATTTGAATACTTACATGTACCGATAATATTCTTTCCTGATGCAGTTTTTGCGTAAATATCTATCTCACAATCTCTATCCCAATACTCGCCAATCTCAACGATCTTATCCTCTTCAAAGTTTTTGCTAATGAGCGCGTAAGAAAGCTCTTTAAACACCGCTTCTCTAAACTCGACTATTTTATTTTCATAGCGAGTATTGAACTCTGCATAATTTCCCTCTTTAATTCCCTTAAAAATCGGTGCGACAAAAGCAAACCAAAAACGTAAAAATGGAGTTGTGAAAAGAAGCTTATCACTTACTCGCTCATCATCAACCCAGCTTGTAAAGATTTTTCTCGATTTTTGAAGTCGCACGATACAGGTATCCATCAACTCTTGCGCTATTTCGCCCGCATTTGCATCTGAAATCCGCGCTCTTTTAAACGCTGAATGGATTCGTCCATCACCAAGCGCAAGACCACTCAAAACAGGCACTTTTTCAACATCCACAAGCTGTGAAACCTGCTTATGTAAAAAGTTATAATTAGTAAGTATATAAGCAATTATGAGTTCTTCAAGTGGTTTTGAGGTATCTATCTTGATATCTGTTCCACCAAATACGGTGAAATACTCAATCGCTTTTTCAAAATCATCAAACTTGTTTTTATTATAAAATGAGGCAAACTGCTCATGTAAGGGTGTATTAATTAAAAAAATGGGAAAGCCTTTGTACGGGTTTTTTGGATGTTGTTAAAATTATATCAGATTATAGGAATATGGAAGAGTATAACGGAGGTTGAGCAAAAAGCCCCGAGGGGCTTTATACTATAGGCGTGATTCGTAACGTCTCATCATATAAAGACGTTTAAGCATTTTCTTACGAGCGCTAATTTTGTCTTTCTTACGTTTCTCTGTTTCTGTTTCATGGAAACGGCGAGCACGAGCTTCAGTAACAATCAGATTTCTATCTGTTTGTTTTTTGAAACGGCGGTAAGAAGCATCAAAATTATCGTCATGGCGTAATACGATACCAGGCATTCACATCACCCACTTTCTTTTAAAATTTTTTGGACGCGAATTGTACCACATATTTAGTGTTTATGCGGTTTGCCCTTATACTCTTTTCTAAAACAGCTCTGACAAATGCCATAATTTGAGTTGATCGGAAGCGGTTTTGTACACATTCTGCATCTTGGAACAAAATGGCTATTTTTCAAAGAGTTTTCAATATAGCGATTTAAGACACTTCTATAATGTCTCGCATTCTCTGCATCGATAAAATAGTCTGAAAATCGGTAACTCAGCCAAAGATAAAGGGTAATCTCTTTCACGCGATCCTCAATATCAAGCAGTTCTTCCATCGTACTTGCAAACTCAGTTTTTAGTTCTGGAGGCAGATACATAATCGGCTCTTTGAGCTCTATTTTGTGCACATAGCGTTCAAATGAAGCCATAATAAAGGGCGATTTGAGAGTGAGTGGAGCAGAAGCGAGATGGTATTTTTCAGCAATGGCGATATCATAACCATCCACGATTCTTGCCGCTTCAAGCATCGTATCAATATTTGCAGCGGTAAAAGGGCCGTTAAAATGCATATTAAGAGCAAAAAACTCTAAAATTTTTGTGAGTGAGTTCTCCTCCAAAATCGAGCCGACAAGTCGAATATGGTCAAGATTTGCCATCACTTTAAAAGGAATATCGACAGGTTTTGCGGGTTTTGCGATATTTTTTTCGATTACATGTAAGGCATCACTTTTAAGCGCACCTACATATCCAACTTCACTCAAGCCAAATCTTCCAGCGCGTCCTGAAATCTGTTGAATCTCCGATGGAGTTAAAAAGCGATCTTTTTCTCCATCAAACTTAATCACTTTTGAAAACAAAATCGTCTTGATCGGAAGGTTCATCCCCATTGCAATGGCATCGGTGGCGATGAGAATATCGGTCTCTTTTTCCCGAAATCTTCGTGCTTCTTCGCGTCTGACTTCAGGTGAGAGGTTGCCATAAACAACGCTGACTTTAAAGTTTCGAGAGAAATTTTGTTTAAGACGCAACACATCTTTTCTTGAAAATGCGATGATCGCAGTAGCTGGCATCACATCCTCAATAGCTGTGGCTGCTGGAAGCAATTTGAGCGGATTTTTTCTCTCAAATTCGATGATGGTCAATTTCTCTCCAAGATACTCACCAAGCGCAACGATGGCATCTTTTGCATTGATAGAACCCGTCATTATGATCTTTTTTGCTGGTGCGCCAATGATCGCATTTGCCCAAGCCCAACCGCGATCTCTATCATCAAGCATCTGCACCTCATCGATAACACAAACATCCACGTCCACATCAAAGTTGAGCATCTCGATAGTCGAGCTGATATGTGTAGCTTCCTCATTTATAAGCTGTTCTTCACCTGTAATCAGTGAAGCATCCACTCCACTTGCGTTTAAATCTTCATACCCCTCAAGCGCTAAAAGACGAAGAGGTGCAAGATAGTAGCCCGTATCTGCCTTTTTCAAAGCTTGCAGGGCTTCATACGTTTTGCCACTATTTGTCGGCCCGATGTGCAAAATAAGCTCTCTTTTCATCGAGCGAGCAATAGGAAAAAGGTTTTTAAAATCGCGAATTGTTCGAGCGAGAAGCATCTGACGCTGACGCTTTAAAAGCTCATCTTGGATCTGTTTGTTAAAAGCGTAAATGATCTTTCTATGTGTTTTTGCAGAGATATTCAGCGTGCCATAAAGATGAGGAGAGAGTTGCTCAAACACAATACTCACAAGCTCTTCTCTATGAAGAGAAAGAATCGAGGAGGCTTTTTGACACTCATCGATTAAGAGATTAAACTCTGCTAAAAACTGCTCCTCTTGCTCTTTTTTTGCCACGGCAATCTGTGAATGAAAAGAAAGATCTTGAGCGTTCCATACAAGTTTTAAAAGCTCTTCAAGCTCCATCGTAACGTGCATCTCATAGTTAATGTTGATATCGAGTTCTTTAAAATCAAACTTTTCTTTACATGTAAGCACAACATCTTCAAGGCTTACATGTAACTCTTTAATATCTGAATGCTCTTTTAAAATGGTACTTAAAAGCGTCTCACTCAAAGGAGGAAGTTTCAAATCTGCCGTTGGTGAAGCGGTTTTAAGCACATTGATAATCTGAACATCACTCAAATAGGGATGAGGAGATTTGAGATTTTTAATAAACTCATTGACCTCTCGCTGTTTTTTCAAAGTCGCAGTCATCTTGAGTGAAGCAATTTTTTCAATAAGATGCTCATCAGTTTCACTTATCAACTCATTCACATCAAGTACAGAAGTGACTAAAACAGTGATCTTTTTAAAACTCGACTCTTTAAAATCAATAGCGATTGAAGCGTTAAACTCAAATCGATCACTTAGATCAAATCTCCCATCAAGCGCTTTTTGCAGTCGCTCTTTTTTCTTTTCAAATCTGAGATGTTTGAGTTTTGATTCTATCTTTGCAAAGGTGATTTTTTTGCTTCTTACATCTAAAAAAGCCCCAAATATCTGTAAGCGCTCATCAGGAGAAAGATCTTTAAACTCCTCTAAAAGAGAGTCGATCTTCTCCTCTTTTTCTAAGGAGGGTTCGGGTGCAGTTAGTGAGGGATAAAGAGTTTTATCTGCTTCAAAAAAGTGTACTATATCCTCACGCACATGGATATCACCCGTTGACCAAAGCTGACGAAATGCACGCAGAAGCTCTTTTTTACTAAAATCGACATCATACAAACCGATAGTATGCGCAAGTTCTATAAGTGTTTTTTCACCAACACGATCGATCCCTACATCAAAGGGATCTCCGCCGAAAAAATTTTTTATTTTATTATTTATTTTGGTTGATTTTTTATTTTTCTTTGCCATGTATAATTGTATCCAATTACCAGCATTATGAAAGTTACAGCTATTTTAAAAATGTTATACTTTCAAAAAATTTAGAAGGGGGGGGGTTATGCGAACTATGAAACGATTGTTAGCCATAGTTTATATTCTTTCCATCTTCATGGGTATCGTGCATGAAGTTTCTCACTCCCATCATCTTGGTGAAAACTGTAATGTTTGTACCCTTTCACACACTCCAGCCGTCCCGGTCGATGCACCATCTAAAACAGTTGTTACACAAAGTTTCGCTGAATATATTGTTCAACCACAAAGCGAACAAAAGCCTTTACTTTTACAAGCTCGCAGCAGAGCTCCTCCACTCGCCTAATCTTCAATACATAACACATTTACTACAAATATTATTTATAAGATTAGGATATTACTATGAAAAAATTACTCTCTGTTGTTGCATGTGCAGCAATTTCTACAACCGCGTTTGCTGATAATATTCAGCTTAATTCCATAACTGTTAATGGTTCTGATAGTGATAGTAATAACTCAAAAACTATTACAAAAGTTCAACAAAGAAGAATGCTTCAAGACGCAATAGAAAAAACAGAAGTGATCGATAAAAAAGAGATTGAGCATTCTCAAGCCGCAACTCTTTCTGAGGCAATCAGTCAACAAGCGGGTGCAAATGTACAGACTGGCTGTTCTATTTGTGGTTTAAAACGTGTACAGCTCAATGGGCTCACAGGAGATCACACAACTATTTTAGTCAATAGCATCCCTTTTAACTCAACAGTATCAAGCTTTTATGGAGCCGATGCTATTGGAACTTCTGATATCCAAGACATTCAAATCACTCGCGGTGCGGGAGCTTCACTCACTGCACCAGAAGCCATTGGAGGCACAATCAATATTATTCCAAGACGCCCCTATAAAAATGGGGTCGAATTCGATGTGTCTATGGGAACTTTAGGAGAGAAAAACTACTCGATTCTCGGCGAAGCGATGAGTGATGATAAACAAACAGGGATTTTGGTTTCAGCATCTTCACACGAACAAGCGCAAGTCGATCGTGACAACAACGGTGTCAGCGAATCTCCTTCTATGAAAAATCAAGCGATTTCGATTATGCTCACTCACAAATTCTCTCCTTATGACTCCATCGATGTCAGGGCTGCTCACTTTACTTCCGATGTAAAAGGCGGGACGATGGTTTCTGAGAACTCTGCGATAGCAAACTATGATCCAAATGTTGATAATACAAGCTTTGGTAACACTGGGGTTAGCAATATCAATAATCAATATACGGGTCAGCCTATGCAGATGATAGAAGTCATCAACACAACGCGGGATGAAGTTTATGCAAAAGAGCACCATATCCTCAATGATACGATGAGTTTACAAACGACATTGGCCTACTCAGAGCAAAAACAAGACTCTTTATATGAGGGTGCTGATTATGCGAACACAGATAAAACCTATTTTGGAGACCTAAAAATAGACCATGCTTTAAATGATAATCACTTTTTAACTTATGGTGTTGATACAAAAGTAGAACAAGCACGTTCACAGTCAAATTTCTATTATGTACAAAACAATAAAACAACAGATGATTTTGATTATGGAGCATATGGAGTTTATGGGCAAGACGCTTGGACGCTTAGCAATGTCGATCAACTCACCATTGCACTGCGTGGAGAAAAAATCACAACAAACTGGCTGGCACAAACTGCCAAAGGCAATGAAATAGATGATTTTTTACTTGTTCCTCGTTTACTCTATCGTCATGACCATACTTCATACCTGACTTCACGCCTAAGCTGGGGAATGGGATACCGTTCACCTTTATCATTCTTTGAATCAGAGCATGGTTTTTTAGATAGTGGATTTGGTATGGATATCAACTCTATTGAAAAATCAAATGGAGCGACTTACTCTTTAGCGTATAACAAAGATGGCTTGAGCGTTACAGGTTCTGCTGCTTATACACAGGTAAAAGATCTCGCTTTTATCGAAGATAGAGCCGGAACACCTACGTTAACCAATAGTAAAAATGATGTAAAAGTAGTAGAAAGCGATATCGTCGTCGGATATGTTGTAAATAACAAACTCTCTCTTTCAGGCTCTTATGAATACTATAAATATGATAGTAATTATAAATCTCTAATGACTCTAGCACCAATTGAACAGCGTGCACGCTTGAGTGCTGACTATGATGCGAATGGATGGGATATTTATGGTGAAGCGATTTGGGTAGGTTCTCGTGATCTTTCACAGTATGGGTATGAGGGGTATGATGTTTACGATGGAACAAATGTCTCACAGCCTAAAAATCAAACAGCACCATCTTATATGACAGTTGATCTCAAAGTTTCTAAAAAACTCAATAAAAACTTTAGCATCTACGCTGGAGCAAAAAACCTCTTTGATTTTGTGCAAACAGATGTACAGTCTCCACTCTTTTATGATGCTACTGGCGGATTTGACACAGCATACACTTGGGGACCACTTCGTGGACGAACGATCTACGCAGGCGTAAAAGCAACATTCTAATTTATGTTACACACTAAAACGAACACGTCCGCTTTAGTGGCAGGGACAAATGTCCCTTGCAACCCCCTAAAGTTATGAAAAATAAATTTTTCGAGATTTCAAAAAAAGGATTAAACAGATGGAAAATTACAAAGAACTACTTGACATCATCGTCTTTAGCATATTAGGCCTTATGAGCATCACGACCTTTGCTGTCGGATTTGAGCGCATATTCTTTTATAAAAAGATTGATGTTAGCACTTATGTTAGTAAAAAAGAGCTAGAGATCGATACGGGAAATAATCTCACTATCATCTCAACCATAGCTTCCAACGCTCCTTACGTTGGTCTGCTTGGAACGGTGTTTGGTATCATCCTTACTTTCTTTGCTATTGGAGCAAATGGGATGACAGATAGCGGCGCTATTATGACGGGTCTTGCACTTGCACTCAAAGCAACTGCTTTTGGTTTACTTGTAGCGATTCCCTCTATTATCTTTCATAACTATTTAGTGAGAAAGATGGAAGTGCTCATCATGAGATGGGAGATCAAAAATGGCGATTAAGAAGATAGAGTCTATTAATGTCATTCCATTTATAGACATTATGCTTGTTCTTTTAGCTATTGTTCTCACTACTGCAACTTTCATAGCAAAGGGTGTCATCAAAGTAGATCTGCCTCAAGCTTCTGCAAAGCCTGTAAAGATAGAAAAGCCCATTGATATCACACTTAACAATGAGGGTAAAATTTTTCTTGATGGAGTAGCAACTACCAAAGAGGCACTTCCTACACTTTTAGCAAAAAACTCTAAAGAGAGCACTATTGTCATAAATGGCGATGCGAAGATGAACTATGATTACTTTGTAGGAACGATTGACACTTTGACGCAAGCGGGATATACCCATATCTCTATAGCAACCAAGAGAAATTAAAACGATGATGAAAAAAAGTTTTGCATTCTCAATAGCCTTACATGTAAGCATTGCGGCTGGAATGCTTTTTTGGATGTTGCACTATAAAGAGCCACAAAAACCAAAAGTGGTCCCTGTGACTATTATAACAGTAGTTCAGCCTCAAAAACCTCAACCACCTCAGCCAAAAGTGGAACAAAAAGAGCCACCAAAGCCAATAGAAAAGCCTGTTGTAGTGCCTATGCCAAACGTCATTACCAAGCCTGTTACAAAACCGACAGAACAAGTGGTGCCTAAAGCTTTGCCAAAGCCCGTAGAACAACCAATCGTAAAACAGCAAGAGGCTGTTAAAGAGCAAGCAAAAGTAGAGCAGAAGGTTGAACCAAGAGTCGAACAAAAGATAGTTCAAAAACAAGCCCCCCAAGCACCGACAGTAGATACAAAAAAGGTTCAAAACGCCTATCTTGCTTATGTGCGTCAAAATGCAGAGAAATTAAAAACCTATCCTAAAAATGCCAAACGCCTGAGTCAAACGGGAGTCGCGTATGTACACTTTATCATCCTCGCTGATGGAACAATTACACAGATCTCTTTGCAAAAGAGTTCAGGATTTGCCCTTCTTGATGATGCAGCAGTAAAAATCATCACCGCTCTAGCAAAAGTCAAACCGATTCCAAAAGAGCTCAATCAAGAGAAGTACGATATCCTCTTGCCTATTGATTATAGCTTGGAGTAAACCCTAGATAAAAAAATGGAGAGTATATGGATTTCCCAAATGAATGGACACAAGAAGAGTATCTTTTACACAAAATATTGCTTGAAAAAAATGGTGTAAAAGTGCTTCTTATCGACACCATTCTCTCACCCATAGACAAAGCGCAAACAAGAGTTTACAACCCTTATGAACTCCTCCAAGAACCAAAAGGAAGCGTGTTTGTCTTCTACTGCGACACTGGAAAATCAACCCTCAACCGCTTAAATGAGTATAAAACAAAATTCCCAGACCATATCTGCATCTCGCTCAAAGGCGGTCGCGGATATTGGAGAAAAAATATGAGTGTAAAAGATGAACAGTAGCTCTTTAGAGAAGTTTTTGCTCGCTCTTGATGAGGAGTGTTTTTATGATGCGCACGAAGCGCTCGAACATCTTTGGTTTCCTCGACGATTTGAGGATGATGATGAGATTAGACTCCTAAAAGGCTACATCAATGCTGCTGTTAGCTTTGAGCTTATCAAGCGAGGAAGAAAAGAATCAGCCAAAAAAGTTTACAATGTTTATCTCAAATACAGAGATTTACGCTTACATGTAAAAGAGTTATACCCTCAAGATGCTTTACATGTAAGCCAATATGAGACAATTGAAAAAAGAATCCAAACCATCCACGGAGCATTAAATGATCAATGAACAACAAGTAAGTAAATATTTTGATATGGTCATAAACTATGCCTCAGAGTATAGTTTGAAAATTATCGGTGCAATCGCCATCTTCATCATAGGACGTTGGTTTGTCAAAAAGCTTACAATCCTTTCTAAAACGCTGATGCTCAAATCAAAACTCGATCTGACACTTGTGGAGTTTAGCGAAAGTATTCTCTATTTTGTTTTGCTTCTTGCCGTTATTGTCGCTTCTTTAAATACTTTAGGGATTGAAACGACCTCTTTTGTCGCAGTATTTGGAGCTGTTGGTTTGGCTGTTGGTCTAGCACTCAAAGACTCTTTGGCAAATATCGGCGCGGCTGTACTCATTATGTTTTTTAGACCATTTAAAATCGGAGACAGTGTCGAGGTCGCTGGATCAATGGGAACAGTTGGAGATATCAACCTTTTTTCTACGACCATCACCCCAATTGACAACAGAACTATCATCATCCCAAATGCAAAAATAGTCGCTGATAAGATCACTAACTTCTCCAAACAAGAGCAAAGACGACTCGATATCGTTGTGGGAATCTCCTATGAGGATGACTTAAAGATGGCAAAAAATGTTTTGCTTGAACTCTTGCATAATAATGAAAAGATTATCCAAGACCCTGAGCCTTTTGTCGGTGTTTTCAATCTTGGAGAGAGCGGTGTTGATCTAGCGATTCGTGCATGGGTAAAAACTGAAGAGTATGCTGATTTACGTTTTGAAGTTTTAGAGGAGATCAAACTTGCCTGCGATGCTAATGGTATCTCGATCCCCTATCCGCAAATGGATATCCACCACAAAAACGCTATTCATTCTTAATATTACACCTCCTGAAACTACGAAAAAGCTATTTTTCGGGAAGTTAAAACACTGAAGTTTTACGCGCTTCTAAGCGTATAAAGAAAAACGCGGCCAAAGTGATAAGCGCCGCGCTTAAAAAAAGATACTCTCCAAAATACTGATACACATATCCACTATATACAGCTCCCAAGAATCCACCAAGTCCATAGGTGATACCTAAAAAAAACTGTTGTGCAAGCTTTCTTTTTTTATAAAGCGAAAAAAGATAGACAATTGCAGCGGAGTGAAAGAGTGCAAAAGAGAGGGCATGAAGAGACTGCGAGAGAAAAGAGATAGCAAGATTTTGAGGAAAAAGAAAAAGTAAAAACCATCTCAACACTGTTATAGATGTCGTTATCTGCAAGATAAAAAGGACATTTTTTTGTAGCAATCTGCCTTGAAAATAGAGCATTATAATCTCCATAATCACACCAAAACTCCAAAGATAGATCGTCATATCCAGCGTGATGCCATGATCTGTCTCATAGAGAGTGAAAAAGTTATAAAAAGGACCAAAACCCACTTGCATCAGCGTAAGTCCAACCCACAAACTCCAGTGCGAAAAAAGTTTTAACTCACTGCTCTCTTCTATCTCTTGAGTCTCTGGAACATCATAACGCGCCAAAAAATACCCAAATAGAGCGCTCATACCACTCACAAAAATCAAATAAAAAATAGCAATATTCGCACTACTCAAAAATTTTACGAGCACAAGAGCAACGATGATAAATCCAAGAGAACCAAAAAGTCGCACCCGTCCATAGCGCTCTTTGGCTATAAAGCTCAGTGCCATCACTTCGACGTAGGGCAAAAGGAGGCTTAAACCGATTCCAAAAATTATATTGGTCAAGATAAGTTCATAAAAATTATGCAGTGTAAAATAAAAAGAGAGTGAGGTTGCAACGATAAGAACAAGGGCAAATTGAAAGCTCTCCTTGCTCAGTTTAAAACCTTTTATAAATGCAAAAGGAACCAAAAAACGCACCAAGGGAGCTATGGCAAAAATGATGCCAATCTCCACACCACTATATCCGACCATCGCCAAAACTTTTGGCAAAAAGATCACATAGATACCGACAATAGCAAAATAAAAAAAGTAAAAACCTGAAAGTAAAAAAGCCATAGAAGTTAAGTTTTGATCTCTATCTCAACACTGCCACTCAAAATATCATGCAAAGCGCGTCTGCCTTTTGTGTAAAATGGCAGAAGAAGGCCTAAAAGTGTTGTTGCTGTCAATAAAAAAGCGACAAATCGCCAAAGAGCACGAAAAAAAGAGAGCTTTTGATGCGTTTTCATATCTACAACTTTCATGCCATACGCTTTTTTCCCTGGAGTCTGACCTGTTTTAAATATAAACAGGGCATAAATAATTCCATACACCATAACACCAAAAAATTGGGCAAGAGCAGAGGCTTGAAACGCCTCTTTTCCGTTTAAAATAACGTAGGTTATAAGGTATAAAATAGGAGTATAGATCATAAAAAGATCGGTGATAAATCCCTTTATCTTACTAATATAGCTCGGGTAAAGAAGCGCTACAGAGGTTTGTGTTGTTTTATGTGATTTTTTTTGTTTTATTTTTCGCCATTTCATAAATGAGATTATAACCTATCTATAAAATATTGCCTCTTTGAAATTTGACGTATAAATTATTATATTTTTAGTTACGTTCTTGTAAAATTTGTCACAGACAATCATATTAATAAAGGTTTACATATGTTTTTTAATAACGACAAAGAAAAATTCAAGCAACTTGAACTCGGGTATCAAAAAGAACTCCAAGCGGCACAAGAGCAAAATGAGCAACTCACTCAAGAGAACAAGAGTCTCAAAGAGGAGATAAGTCGCTTAAAAAATAGTGCGGTGATGTTTGATCTTATTCATAACCTCACAGCAAACCTGACAAATGGGTGTCAAACAGATCTCTCACTGCTCCAACAAGATCTCACCGATAATGTCACGCATCTTGAAGAGATTGAACTTTTGAACAATACAAACCGTCAAAACGCTTTAGAGATCAATGACGAGATTAGTGAAATCTTAGAGATCCAACAAGAGCTAGTCAACAATATTACAAACAACTATGGTTCGGTGAGCCAACTCAACGATGGTGTAAGTTCTATTGGACAAGTTATTGACTTAATCAAAGATATTTCAGACCAAACAAATCTTCTCGCACTCAACGCTGCTATAGAAGCTGCGCGCGCAGGTGAACATGGACGTGGATTTGCCGTAGTTGCCGATGAGGTTAGAAAGCTTGCGGAGCGTACACAAAAAGCAACTGCCGAAGTCGCTCTCAATGTTCAAAACCTAAGACAAAATGCAGTAGAGATTTATGAGCGTTCAAGCAATATGGAAACGATCTCAACAACATCAACTGCCAAACTAGAACAATTTAGCAATACTCTAATGGAACTTGGCAACAGAACAGGCGAGATAGAAACTGATTCTACAAATGTGCTCTACTCAATCTTTATGATTTTAGTAAAACTCGATCACCTACTCTTTAAAGCAAAAGGGTATAAAGCAGTCTTTACAAATAAAATTGATGATGAGTTTGCAGATCATCATAATTGCCGTCTTGGAAAATGGGCAAATGGTGGAAAAGGTGCGGAGATATTTGGTAAAACTCCTAGCTTCAAGAAACTCGAATCTCCACATAAACTCGTACATGACAATATTTTAGCAGCTGTAAAATGTGTAAGCGCAAATACCTGTTCAAAAGAGTCTAAAAACGTGATGACATATTTCCAAGATGCAGAGCGTGCGAGTAACGATGTCATCCATGTACTCAATGCAATGCTAGACGAGAAACGCCGATCGTAAAAAGATGAGGAGATTTTTTCTCTTCCATCCAAGTGCATACTTTACATGTAAACAATATTTACAAATGGTTAACTATAAATGCCTATACTTTTGCATCTCAAATATGTTTCCCCTTAACATTTAGAGATTTTCATTTTTATACACTCCTTAAAAATTTAAAGTGTGGCTGGCTGGATTTACCCCCTTTTTTCCACCGGCTCCTTTAAAATTTCACTCCCTTTTGATATAATCATTTTATGAACATACTTTTAACAACTCTCAACTCACGTTTTACCCATACATCGCTTGGTTTACGCTACATACAAGCCAATATGCAAGAGCTTACATGTAAGACAAAAATCCTTGAATTTAGTATCAATGATGCACTGCAAAGTGTGGCTGAAAAAATCTTAGATGAAGAGCCTTCCATCATTGGAATTGGAGTTTATATCTGGAATGTGCAAGAGATAAAAGAGCTTATCGAAATCATCAAAAAAGTTGCTCCAGATACAACTATTATCCTCGGTGGACCAGAGGTAAGTTATGAGCCTTTTCGGGTTGATCTCTCTTTGGCGGATTTCATCATCCAAGGCGAGGGAGACACTGCTTTTTATAAACTTGTAAAACAGATAACTGAAGGCAAAAAACCTCAAAACCGCATACAAAAACCTGTTATGGAAAATCTCAAAGAGGTAAATCTTCCCTACATGTACTACACAGACGAGGATATAAAAAACCGCTACATCTATGTCGAAGCCTCTCGCGGATGCCCTTTTCTTTGTGAGTTTTGCCTCTCCTCTATCGATGAGAAGATACGCACTTTCGATCTTGATCTCCTTATGCAAGAGTTTGAAACACTCTGGCAGCGAGGCGCTAGAAACTTCAAGTTTGTCGATCGGACTTTCAATATCAATATGCGCCTAGCAAACCGTATCTTAGATTTTTTTCTAAGTAAAGAGGAAGAGTATTTTGCCCATTTTGAGGTGATTCCAGATCATTTTCCAGACTCCATCAAAGAGAAAATCGCCCTTTTTCCTCATGGCGCTCTCCAGCTTGAAATCGGCATCCAGACACTCAATGAAACTATCGCTGAGAATATAAGCCGTCCACTCAAACTCGATAAAATAAAAGAAAACATCGCCTTCTTAGAAAACCAAACGCATGCACATATCCATCTTGACCTCATCGTAGGACTTCCAGCAGAAGATCTACAAAGTTTTGGCAAAAATCTCGATATGTTGGTGAGTCTTAGCGCATGCGAGATACAGATTGGTATCTTAAAAAAGCTCTCAGGCACCGCAATAGATCGCCATGATGCAAAGTTTGCAATGGTGTACTCAGACACCCCGCCCTATGATATTCTCAAAACAAGCACTCTAAGTTTTAAAGATATTCAAAATATGAAACGCTTTGCCCGTTTTTGGGATATCTTTTATAACAGCGGAAACTTTACAAACAGCATAAAACTTTTAAAACAAGATGGAGCGATCTATCAAAGCTTCTTTGATTTTAGTTTATGGATCTATGAACAAACCGATTCAACTTACAAAATTTCGCTTGAGAGACAGACAGAACTTCTTTTTAATTTCCTTACATGTAAGGCTAAAACGCTCCAAGACAAAGAGGGCGTAGCAAAAATAATGCTTGAAGATATTACAAAGGTTAAAGGACGTGCGGTTCCTAGCTATTTAAAGCCCTATTATTTGGGTAAAAAAGAGGAAGAGGAAATAAAAAATTCACACTTTAACAAACGCCAATCAAAACGCTAAAATCTTCGCCTAGACTCTCGAGTTTAGCCCTTTTGTGATCGCATCATTAATATCTTTTTCATACTCAGGATTTTTTTTCCTGAGTTCTTTATCAAAACTCACGACCATTTTAGAAGTGACTCTTGGATGGTGGCACAATCTTATAATCACTTCCATATATTTATCAAAATCTGGATGCACGCGTATTCCAAGCTTTGGATGGATAGAACCATAATGTTTTAAAATCAGCGAGAGAGCTGCTTCGAGTTCTTTTGCACTACTTTTTTTATTTTTTATGATCATTTTTAATGACTCAAAATCATGAGCGATCTTTTCTTCTGGGTGTTCTATCTTTTTATTTTTTATCTCTAAAATCACCAGATCGCTACGACCTGCGCCACGCTTCATAAATACAAAAGCGACCAGAACCAAAACAATAAGAGCAGCAAAAACTAAAGCGATGATATAAGGTATATTCATAATCTCATTTTATCAAGTTTTTCCTATTTATGTTGAAAAAGCTCAAAGAGAAAAATGGGTGGCGGCCCGCTCTGAGAGCTTCTAAGCAAGAGGCTTATTTAAGGGGAGAATGAAATGAAATCGTGGGTGACAATCACGATGGCAAAATTATAAACTCTCTTCATTACGCTTCGATTACATGTAAGAGTATTTTCAATGGAATACAAATTGCTTTTAAAGAAAAAAATCTCTTACATGTAAGATCTCTGGAGTAGATTATGATAACAGTACAAGCTAAAGATACCGGTTCACCGCTCTCTCTTGGAGTCGATACAAAATCTTCAAAATCAGATACTGGAAGTTTTGCCGCTCTTCTTCACTCTCTTGGATCACAAACCCAAGCTAAATCAACAGAGAATGGGGCTCTCATGTTGCATCTCAATGATAAAAAAGAGTCTCAAACCATAAAGAGTAGTACAAAAGATATCAAAAATTCTGCCATTAAAGATCTCAAAAAACAGCCAGAAAAATCGCAACTCCTCTCTTTGCTTAAAGGTGAAGAGAGTAAAAGTACACCTTCAATCAATCCAGACCTTTTGCAAAATGTCGATGCAAAAGCTTTAAAATCTATCATGAAAGATGCAAAAAATTACCTCAAAGAGCAGATCCAATCAACTGATGCATATAAAAAAGGTGAGATCAAAGAGCTTCCAAAAACATTGCAAGGTCTTGTAGAGGTCGCAAAAAAAGTTGGTATAGAGATCAGTAAAATCACTGTTGAGACAGTACAACAAAAAAATGCAAAAACAACAAATGATCTCAAAACTACAACTGCTGAAATCAAAAAAGATTCTCATCCAGTAGAAAATGTAAAAACGCAAACACCCCTAACGCAAACATTACAAACAAAAACAAATGATCCAAAAACAGAAAAACTCCAAACTACTTTGCAAGATGAGAAAAAGGCACCGATTCAAAATATCCAAGCAGCGCCAAAAAATGTTCAAACTCCAGAGACGTCTGAGCCTAAAATAACAAAAAGCGAAACACATAAAGAGCAAAAGACAGCTCATACAAAATCAGATACGCAAACAAGCCAACAAACTCCGCTAGAGCAAAAACACCAAACTCTAAACGAAACTCCAGAAGTTGAAGAAAAAAACTTGCATAGCGAAGAACTCCTAGCTCTCAATGAAAAAATAGATACACAAAAACAGATGCCAAAACAGGAATCCTCTTTAACGGCAGCTCTCACATCTGAGCAGTCCATTAAAAGTATGCCACTTTTTACAGTGCCACAAACACTCGCCACACACTCAACAGCAGAAATTGTGGGTACAAAACAGACCAAAACAAAAGAGGAACAACCCACAAGCAAAGCACCTAGTCTTTTGAGTGCTTTACTGCACGGAGATAAAGCAGCAGATACAAAAGCAGCAGTAAGTACAGATACGAAGATCAAAACACCCTCCTCTGTTTTAAGTGAACTGCTTCATGGAGAAAATGCACAGGTTCTCAGCTCTACAGAGCAGATGAGCTCGACAAGCAAGACAGAAGATCTCTCACAAAACAGTGAAAATAGCTTACATGTAGATGGTGCTTCACATGTAAAGCAAGCAGAAAGCGATTTGAGTGTCAAAATGAATGAAGCAAAACAGATGACAAAATATCTCGCACAAGATATCAAACAAGCGATCGAAGATTATAAAGCTCCATTTACAAGGATAAAAGTAAAACTTAATCCCGAAAAACTCGGAGAGGTAGATCTCACCGTAATACAACGCGGTAAAAATATCCATGTCAATATCTCATCCAATAACAGTGCAATCGCTTCACTTGCACAAAACGTCAATGATTTAAAAGTTCAACTTACTCAAAATGGAATGAATAATGCTACTTTAAATTTTAATAGCTCCACGGACACACAAAGTCAACAACAGCAGCAACAACAAAGACACAATGAACAACAAAAAGAGGGCGCAAAAAGAGCCTATGAAGCTTTCAATCAAGATGGAACAACAAGCGAAGAGGTTCTAAGCTCATTAGAGATTGTCCTCCCACAATACATATAAAGGATAGATTATGGCAACAGGATATGAAAATCTTATAAATAGTTCAACAGCTAGTACAACAACAACAGCGACGACTACCTCATCTACAACAGCGGCAAAAGCAACAGGTACATCTAGTACTTTAGGTAAAGATGACTTTTTAAAGCTGCTACTCACTGAAATGCAATATCAAGATCCAACGCAGCCGATGGATACAGATAAAATCTTATCGCAAACATCGCAATTGGCGACATTGGAATCTGCTGATAATACAAACAACGCACTAAGCGCGCTCTCTGCATCACTACAAGGTTCCCAACAACTCTCCACCGTTTCTGCAATTGGAAAGATCGCTGATCTTGGCAATGATACCATTACAACAAAAGGTGATGGCACCTCTGTTGATTTTCCTATCTACTTTCCATCTAATGTTGCAAATGGAGTAGCAACTATTACAGATAGCAATGGAAATAAAATAAATACGATTAACATCGCACAAAATAGTGCAGGTACCTACTCATTTACATGGGATGGAAAAGATTCTACCGGCCAAGTTGCAGCTAAAGGTGATTACCATGTGAATGTTGCCTACACAGATGATAATGGGGCTTCCAAAGCAACAAAAGTTGGCGTATATCCTATTGATTCTGTAAAGTTTGATGGAACACAAACACTTCTTGGTGTTGGTCCAAACTACGTTCCGCTTTCAAGCGTGCAAACAATTTACTAAGATGATACAAGCATTTTACACGGGCGTAAGTGCCCTTATGACGCAACAAACTGGGATTGATGTGACAGGGAATAACCTTGCAAACGTAGATGCAGTTGGATATAAAGGGAACTCTGTTGAGTTTAAATCTCTTTTTGAACAATCTCTTAGCTCCTCTTCTGCGGGGTCTTCTGTTAATTCAAGTATCGGCATTGGTTCGACACTTCAAGCTACACCAACCATTTTAAAACAGGGTTCCCTTAACAAGACCGATGTCCAAACAGATCTAGCAATTGATGGAGAGGGTTGGTTTGGTATTCAGAGTAATGGTCAAGCACTCTATACTCGTAATGGAAGTTTTACATTTGATGCGTCAAGAGATCTTGTCAATCAACAAGGTGCCTATGTACTAGGAACACTTGCAAGTAATTTTAATACAAATAATGTCTTAACATCTTTTCAGACAACAACGAATCTTGGTGCTGTTGGAACTCAAACAAGTATCAGACTTCCTGAAACTCTCACTTACCCAGCAAAACCTACAACAAATGTGACTTTTCAAGGAAATCTTGGCGAAGCTTCCGTACCTGAAAAAATGGGCGCAACGATGATTGATGCTTTTGGAAATAAAAACGAACTCGCTCTAAATTTTACGCCAACCAACCCGCAACCAACAAGAGGTGTTTCTTGGGATGTAACAATCACTGCAAGCTCGCCAAAGACACTCTCAGGAACGCCAACAATATACGACACACAAACAGGAAAAATTACTTTTGATGAAACAGGAGCACTCCTTTCCTCTACAATCCCGACAATTAACAACAACGGCACTCCTGTGAATATCAATATGGGAATGGGATATAGTGGAGTAATCTCAAACTCCCAGCCATTTGACGTCTCAAGTCAAGCAGATGGTTTTCCAGCGGGGGATCTTGTGGGGTATAAAATTGACCAAAATGCTGATGTAATAGCAACCTTCACAAATGGAAGACAAGTTTCTATGGCAAAAATTGGTGTCTTTCATTTCGCCAATGATCAGGGTTTAGGAAGTATTGATGGGACAAATTTTGCCGAAAGCTCCAATAGTGGCAAGCCGCTTTTTTATACTGATGCAAATGGAAATAATATCAATGGTTCAACGGTACTCACAAATACATTAGAGGACTCAAACGTCGATCCAACAGCTGGTTTAACAGATCTTATCATCTACCAACGTGCTTATGATGCAGCAGCAAAGCTCATCACTACTGGTGATCAAATGATACAAAAAGCTTTGCAAATGCATCACTAATTTTTAAAAAAAGTAAAAAAAATCGTACAAATTTTCAGTGAAAACAAGGTATAATCGAAGCAATTTAAAATAGTAGTTATAGGGTTGTAAATTTATCCCTGAGGAAAAAGGAGTCGCGTGGATTTAACAGTTATTTTAGGAATCTTAGGGGCGGTCACAACTATTTCTATTGGGGACTTAATGGAGGGGGGAAACCCTGTTCATGTCGTTCATATTACATCTCTTATTATTATTATGCCAACAACACTGCTAGCATCAATGATCAGTACTGATCCAGAACACGTCAAGGGAGCCTTTAAATGTGTCCCGATTATTTTTAAAAATTCTTCAGTAAATCTTCATGAACGAATCAAAGAAATTATTGACTTATCAACAATAGCACGCCGTGATGGACTTTTATCCTTAGAATCAAAAGTAGCACAACTCGATAGTGATTTCTTAAAACAAGGCATCAGTATGGCGGTTGATGGTAATGAAGTAGATACTATTGTTGAAACATTAGAACTCGTAATAGAAGAAACAGAACACTACTATCACGGAGCTGCTCACTACTGGATTCTCGCAGGTGAAACTTCACCCGTTTTGGGTCTTGTTGGAGCCGTTTTGGGTCTTATTCTTGCACTCCAAAAACTTGACAATCCAGCTGAAATGGCTGAGGGGATTGCAGGAGCTTTTACCGCGACCGTAACAGGGATTTTTAGTGCATATGTACTCTTTGGACCTATGGGAAATAAATTAAATAAAAAAGCACATCATATTGTTAAAGAGCAAAAATTGATGCTTGAAGGAATTATTGGAATCGTTCATGGTGATAGTCCACGTACCCTTGAAGCAAAATTGCTAAATTTTCTTTCTCCTGTAGAAGAAAAACATAGTCAATTTAATTGATAAAGAGTATAAATGGCTGGTAAAAAATGTAAGAAATGCCCAGAATGTCCTCCTGCTGAGAAATGGGCTGTTCCTACTGCTGACTTCTTTAGTCTCTTACTAGCACTTTTTATTGCATTGTATGCTATTGCATCAACCAACAAAGAAAAATTACGTGCACTAAAAAAGGAGTTTGTAAAAATTTACGACTACACTCCTCCTCCAGAAGCTGCTACTCCTGTTATGAATATGCCTAGCGAGCCAAAACCAACACAAGAAAAAGCCAATCCATCAGGTACAGCGCCAACTTCTCAGGGTGGTGCACTCTTGGTAGCTTCACCAGCAAAACCAGCAAATCAAGCGATATCTGATGCGGTTAAAAAAATTCAACAAGAGCTAAAAAATGCCTCTATGAGCAGCAGCAGTTCACTCGATCAAAGCATGGATGGAGTATTATTAAAACTCCCGACATCGATCCCATTTCGCGGTGCAAATGCTACGATTGATAACGAAGAGATGCATCTCTTTTTACGCCGTGTTGCAGATATTATCAATACACTTCCTCCTTCTGTGGCCATTTCTGTTCGTGGCTATACAGATAACCAACCTTTACCGTTTGGTTCTCCATACAAGGATAATATTGAACTCTCATCTAGAAGGGCGGAGGCTGTTATGCGCGAACTCATCCAAAATGGTGTAAGTCCTGAACGCCTCTCAACAGCAGGCTTTGGCTCAGCTAAACCAATGACTGACAATACAACTGAAGAAAATCGTGCGAAAAATAGACGTGTAGAATTTTACATGTACGTGTCCAATGATAAACCACTCGATTCTGCAAAACAAACTAATGTTTTGGATGCATTAAGCAAACTTCAAAAATAAACTTTTTAGATTCATCCATAATTTTAAAATATGGAATATTTATTGCTTAGTAGTTTTTACTATTTAGCAGAAAAGGATTTAAAATGTTAAAGTCTCTGTCTTCTGGCGTTTCTGGTCTTCAGGCACACCAAATTGCAATGGATGTCGAATCAAACAACATTGCAAATGTTAGTACCGTAGGTTTTAAATATTCTCGTGCAAACTTTTCAAACCTTCTTTCACAGGTCAATCAAATTGCAACCGCTCCGCAAGGTGATCTCGGTGGTAAAAATGCTACAGGCGTTGGACTTGGAACAACTGTAAGCTCTATGACACGAATTGATTCTCAAGGTTCTGTACAAAATACTGATAAAAATACAGACTGTGCAATCCAAGGTGATGGTTATTTCATCGTCAGTGCTGATGCTGGAAAAACACTTAGCTTTACTCGTAATGGAGACTTTAGTTTTGATGCAGCAGGGAACTTTGTAGATAACAATGGATATGTCGTGGAAGGATGGCTTCGTGATTCTGCAACTGGCAAAGTTGACTCTACATCACCAATCACACAAATAAAAATCCCACCGGGGCTTACAACTCCAGCACAAGCAAGTTCACAAATCGTACTCAAAGCAAATTTAAATTCTGGGGCTAGCGATTCTAGTTTTAGTGCTATTTCTTCACTCGATCAATTTGCAGGAGCTGCGGATCTTAATCGTGATGGTGTCTTAGATAAAAGCGATTCACTTGCAACACCTCAAACAACGTATGATAATACTCTTTATCAAACAAATCCAAATACACAAGGGGATGGAAATCCACTTACGAGTACCGATGGTATTAATGAAAATACTTCAAGTCTTATTTTAAAAAATACAAATGGTAATATTATTGAGCGTGGCGAGAATATGGGAGTTCTTACCGATAGTAGCGGAAATTCTCTTTTACTTCAGCAAGGACAAGGAGAGCATATAGGCTTTAGAAGTGCGATGGTAATGAGTGGAGGGTATGCAACTACGACTGGTACTGCAGCAGCTACAGCAGGATCAATCTCTTACACTGCAGGGCAATTACAAATAAATGGTACTGATATCCTTCTTGGTACTACATCTCCTTCTAATTCGTCAAAGCAAAATGCAGACGCACTTGTAAGTGCAATTAACGCAACAGCGGGCCTTGGGGTAACAGCTACAGCTGATGCTACTGGTCTCATAACACTAACAAATAATACAAAAGGAGCATCTTTTAGTGTAGTTGATCTAAATAATAAGTCTGGCTTACCATCAAGTAGCACTATTGTTGATAGTGCTAAAGTAGGCGCAAGTTCTTTAAACATTGGCACAGGTGATATTACCATCAATGGTATTCCAATTCCAGCTTTTACTACAACAGGTATCTCATCAGCTGATAATACAGCATCTGTTGTTGCTGCAATCAACGCAAAACAAGCACTTACGGGCGTGACAGCGGTTGCGGTAGATACAACGGGACAAGGGGTTAAAGATCACATACAACTTGTCAATGACAACTCAGGTGATTTAAAAAATATAGATGTCACAATCTCTGGAGCAGGAGCTACATCAGGGCTTGCAAGTTCAGATGATGACTCTCCTATGAAGGATTTTAGATTTACGTCCGATACTACGATCAGTCCTGTTGGATGGAGTGGGAATACTTACTACTTCTCAACAAGTGAAGATCTTCGTCAAGGATTACAAACTTTAGCACAACAAACTTCTACTGGAGCAACTGTACAAGTCGATACCGCTGGAAAATTTCAAATTTCCAATCCAAATGATTCCCTTTCTGGTGGAAGTTCAATGAATATTAGTGTATATTCTATCACTGATGCCGCTACTGTTGCCAACTCGACGTTTGACTCGACTATCAAAGCAATTAGTGGAACCCTGCCTGCGGCTAGCACAGGAACTCGTTCATCTCAAGCATTTAATGTCCCTACTCACTCGGCAAGTATTGATGTGTATGATTCTCTAGGATCAAAACATACAGTAAAAATAGATTTTAGAAAATCTGCCTTTGACCCAACAACTGGAAGTACATGGAAAATTATGATCAGCGTTCCTCTTCCAGCAGAGATAAATCCAGCAGGTGGAGCAACAGGAGTTCCTACAAATATGATTCAAGGAGAGATTAAATTCAATCCAGATGGGTCCCTTTCAACTTTTACTCCGCCAAATATCAGTTTTACGGCGAATAATGGTTCTGCACCTGCTCAAAATATCAATATAGAACTCGGAACTGCAAGTGGATTTGATGGTCTTACAAGTTTTGATAGTAAATCAGCAACTTCAGGGATTAGTCAAGATGGGTTTACTGGAGGAGATTTAGTTGGAATCCGTATCGATCAGAGTGGAACATTAGTTGGCTCATTTAGTAATGGTAGAAGTTTCGGTCTTGCACAAATTGCAATGGCTAAATTTGCAAACAATGGAGGTCTATCAGAAGTGGGTGGAAATCTTTATGGACAATCTGCCAACTCAGGAGATCCAATCATTGGAACAGCGTCAAATGGTGGACGTGGATTTATCCAAAGTTCTGCGCTTGAGGGCTCAAACGTTGACCTCTCACGCTCACTTACAGAGCTTATTGTTATCCAAAGAGGATACCAAGCAAACTCTAAAACGATTACTACTTCAGATCAGTTACTTCAAACGCTCATAGGCTTGAAACAGTAACTCTTTTTATAGGTCTTTTGACCTATATCCTTCCATACAATTCATTATAAAGTTTTAACGCATATCTATCACTCATCGAAGCGATATAATCCGCAACTACACGATGTTTTGCCCTTACATGTAAAGAGTTTTTTGGCTTTAAAAGTTCTCTATAATATACAGGCAATATTTTTTCATCTTCCATAAGAGCGTTATAAAGCCCCTTGATCGCTTGTTTTCCAGCAAACATTTTTCGTGTTATCTCTTTACTTTGATAGAGTTTTGTAAACAACAGTTTTTTTAACTTCTTGATCTGCGTTTCAAGCTCTTTCTCCATACCAATAGGAATCTCTTGTTTTGCATCTATAACAGCGCTCAAAACTCCGCCATTTGCATGTACTTTATGTTTTGAATATTCCAAAAGTGAGTAAACTAAATGATTGATAAGATGGGAACTAAAGCGATAACGAAACATCTCATCATTCTCTTCATCAATTCCTTCATCATGCACTTTTTGTAAAATAAGCGATACCAATTCACTCTCTTTTAAATCATCAAAAGTGATAAGTCCTGAATTTATTCCATCATCAATATCGTGACTAATATAAGCGATCTCATCTGCGCGATCAACCACCATCGCTTCGATAGATGGATGTGTTGAGAGATGAAACCTTTCATCTATGCTCGCAGGCAAAAAACTTTTTTTGTAAGGGTAGGAATGCTTTAAAATTCCCTCTAATGTTGCAAAGGTGAGATTGAGTCCATCGAAAGCTTTGTAACGTTTCTCTAAAGAGCTCACTACCCGAAAACTTTGAAAATTATGTTCAAAACCATTTGCAAAGCCATCTTTTTTTAAACACTCATCAAGAGTATCTCCACCGATATGGCCAAAGGGTGTATGTCCTAGATCATGGGCAAGTGCGATTGATTCTGCGAGGGATTCTTCAAGACCAAGATTATTAGAGATTGAACGAGCGATTTGAGAAACTTCTATAGAATGCGTTAAACGTGTACGAAAAAAATCTCCTTCATGATTTAAAAAAACCTGCGTTTTATACTCAAGCTTTCGAAAACTCCCCGAATGGATAATACGATCTCGATCTCTTGAGTAGGGAGAACGAAAATCATCTTCTACTCTAAAAAAGCGCTCATAGGGTTGCATCAGTTCTCTTTAGGCGCAAATTTAATGATATCACTTCCATTAATCTCATGATTAATAACAGAAGCTTTATCCGCATCTTTTTCATTATAGTTTCTACACTCTTGTGGCACAACTGCGTTTGGATCAGTTCTTATTTGATCGCACATCGTACCATTAATAGTAAAGTAGCATCCACTAAATACAAATGGCAACACAAATAGGCTTACATGTAAGAGTTTAGGCATTTTCTTTTCCTTTTTTTATTATAAGATCTAAATATTTTTTGGGGGTCACACGCATCATCTCTTGAGCCAACCATCGTATCTGAAAATAAGCCGCACCGCTATCACGAAGCGTAAAATAGTTTTTAAGACTTCTGAGATTAAATGTCACGATCATATCAACTTTAAAATTATCGGTGACAATATGCTTAAAAGCATCTCCAACATTGCGTTTTTTCTTTCCAGCCTGCAAAGCAGAGTAAAGTCCCTGCGCATCTCCTTGAAAACTCTCTAAAAGCTCCAATGAACTTTTTGCAACCGCAAGATCATAAAAGTTCTCAACTGCTTGAAGTTGATAAGAAAGTTTGTCAAAAATCCCACCGATCTCTAAACGATTATACCTCTCATTTGTGGTTACAAGCATATCAAACCCAAGCACTTTTTTTGTAAAGAACTCTTTTGGATCACTATCTTCAAGTGAAGCGACAAAAGCATTTATCACTGAGCTCATCGTGTATCTTGTACTTCGAACACTAATAGCTTGAATGCGGTGACGAGCGTGCTCTTGCAAAACACCTCTGGAAGTTCCTCGAACCAAATAGCTAAGATTTGCATGTTCTAAGATAGAGTGGTGAAAATAGGTCCAAGCCAGCTCATCAAGCAGGGCAGACTCTTCAATGGAGTTCAATTCTGTACACATACTTTCATCTGGAAGAGTGGATTCTAAAGATTTTATAACTTCATTTTCACTATTTTCAAAGGAGTCATAACAGGTTCTAGCTGCCGCTTCTGC
>CAITKP010000077.1 GCA_903892995.1 uncultured Campylobacterales bacterium | reverse complement strand
TTGATTGGCAAGTGAGATTAATAGCCAGTATTTGACTGTAAAAAATAGAGTATGGATGAAGGCATTCATCCATTTCTTTAGATTCCAAGCACAAGCAGCCATCAGAAGATTGATCTGATCCCCTGCAAATCCTTTGAGATAGTTCCTTGCCATCCTGTAATCATGCTTGAGATGACCTATGATCGGTTCAACGGCGGCTCGTCTTCTGAACTTTTTTCTTTTATTTTCTTTTTGCTCTTCTGTATCCCGTTTCAAATGAACACCTGGAATGGAAATTTGAGTTAATCCAACTTGCTTGTTCCCACGGTAACCTCTGTCACATACAGCTTCTTTGATTGTGGTCGTTCTATTTATATGTGCATGTGCTAATGCTGCTTCAAGGGTTTTAGAATCATGTTGGTTAATATCGTGGGCGCAAACGCCCACGATGATCCCATTAGTGTAGGTGGAGACGATAGAGGCTTTGGTTCCGTATTCGTAGTTCTTATGGTCTTTGCCTTTTGCCATAGCGTAGATATGACTCTCATGTAACGAATAAACTTTATTATGTGAGGTTCTCTTTTGAAGCAGTATTCGCATGAAGAGATAAAACTCTTCACTATAGCGCTTATGCTGTTTATCATCGAAGTGACGATCCAGATCTCGAATGAGTGTTTTTGCAATGGTTCGCAGTCGCTTCATCGCCGATGCCGCTTTCTTTTTCTTTTTGGGATGACGAAAAAATCGAAGAGTGATTCGATGCCCTTTAATCTCTTTGACGTAGGTACGTCGCAGTGCTATCCCCTCACGCTTGGCAATTTTGTGCAGTCGATTAATGATTTTGATTGCCAATTTCCCATCGGTCGGATACGTGACATTCTTTTCGTGTGCCGTTGTATCGATAATCACCAGATCTTCCTCCGCATCTTTGCTATGGAGTGCAACGCTTGCACTGAAGATCACATCAACTCCTGCTTGTCCAATCCGATTACGAAACTTTACCAGCTCTGTTGAATCACATGGAAATGCAGCTTGATAGTCATGCATCCCACAAAAGTATTGATAATAGGGATTTCGTTTCCACTGTAAAACAACACTTTCGTCTGAAAGATTTTCAAGTTGCTTCAACATCAATAATCCAGCCATCAATCGTATTGGTTTGGCGGGGCGACCGTTGATAGGATCATAAAACTTTGATAACACATCCTCAATGTTTTCCACTCTATTGTATTAGCCAATGCAATAAGAGAATCATTCATATCGAGCATATCACGCAAAGTGCCATAAAAAAGATTAGGTTGATTCGCAGAAGCAGTTAAAGACTCTTTTCGACCAGAAAGTAATGGGTAAATACCTCATATATGGTCGAAATTATAGTAAAAAATAGCTTTAAAAGTACCTAATATAGGACGTTTTTAGAGTTTTTCAGGGGTGACTAGTTCTAATTTTAAGAAGAGATCCAGTAACAAAACGAAAGGAGTAAAATGCAATTTCTAGATAATCTAGATAATGATTTAAAACTTTCTGCACGCAAGAGATAATCACAGAAATAACTCATGTATAATCACTTTGATTAATATAAATGTAAATTCTCTTGATAAATATCTTATTTACTGCCATTTTAACTCAAAACTTTCTTTAACAATCTCTTCAATATTTTTGACTTCAATATCTGTTAATTTCTCATAATATTTTTCTTTTTTGCCCTTAGAAAGTTTATATCCATTTTGCAAAATAAAGGTTATTAAGCTTTTAATTTTATTGTCTGGCATTTCAACGATCGTATTAATCTCATCATATGCTTTATCAAATGAGCTTAAATATTTCAGTTCATCTGGTAAAGTTTCTTTAATAGTTTTTTCGACGCATTTAAAAATAAACTCACAACTGGAGGTACAATCAAAAAATCTATAGAGATCTTCTGTATTATTGATGATTTTAACATTTCCAGTATTTGTTGCCTCCCATTGTATCATTCGCATTAATGGCCCCGTATGTTGTATTAAAATATCTCGATATTTTTCAATCTCCTCTATAATAACCTTTGAAATAGGAAAGATCATTACTTTTGGATAAAAGTGTCTATTTGCCAAGACCTGATGTATGAGA
>CAITKP010000076.1 GCA_903892995.1 uncultured Campylobacterales bacterium | reverse complement strand
AGAGAGAGGGAAACGCCTGGTCCCATTCCGAACCCAGAAGCTAAGCCTCCCATCGCTGATAATACTGCACCTTTCAGGTGTGGAAACGTAGGTCGCCGCCTAGTTCATCGGATTTCTAATCCAGCACTTTTTTCCCTATTTTATCTTTTAATTTTTAGCTAACTTCGTATTTGATTCCTATTCTTTAATCTTCTATATCCCTTGTTTTACTCGTAGTTTGTGTGTTTGCTTGGGCTTTCTTTATTTGGTTGGATAAAATCGACTCTACATTACAACCTCTTGATCAACTCTATTGCACTTTAAATTTGAATTGGCGTTAAAATTATTTTCTATCGATTGTAGTAAAGACCTTGCATATCTTTATCACCTTCACCATTTGGCATAACATTAAATTTTGCTATTACTGGTAGATGATCTGAATACCCTTTTCCTAAATGTTTATATGGTTTTCTTTTACTCATTTGCCATCTATATGTTTGCAAACCATTCATTAGATACTCTTGTTCAAAATGTGTAATTGTTTTTCCATTGTAATAAAAATTTTTATTACTTAGTAATGCGGGTGTTATAATAATACTATCCAATGCTTCTTTTCTCTTTTTATAGATGTAGCTGTACCTTTTTTCGATTTCTGCGTCATACCATAGGTTATAGAGATATCCTTTTAGAGGAGTTATGCTATCTGCAGGTGTTGTTAGAGCTTTTGTTTGTAAGATATCATTAATTCCTGTCTTGAAATTTGTATCATTGTGGTTTTTATCTATTTTTTTATTCTCTTCATAGTCAGAGTTGAAATCACCCATTAGGATAATATTTTTATCAAAACCTACTTCTTTAACTCTTTGAAAAAGTTTTTTTGCAGATAATATTCGTTCGCTCTCTTTGCCAGCTTTTGATTTCCAATGATTTGTAAATATATAAAGATCGTTTCCATTTACATCTATTTTAGTCTCTAAAATATTTCTATATCGATAAGTTGCATTTATTGGAATCTCTTTTTTATATATGATTTTGTATTTACTGAAAATTGCTACTTTTACAGTGGTATCTTTCGCATCTGCCAGTGCAAAATAGCGGTAATAAACTCCATCTCTTTTGAGTTGATCTTTAAGATCAATAAATGCTGTGTATGATTCTATCTCTTGTAAGGAGATAATATCGGGATTAATATCTTTAATGACACGAGAAATATTTTTTAGTTTTGTTTGATAGTTTTTTTGATTCCACTCAGAAACACTATTTGGAACATACTCTTCATACTCAAATCCAGATTTTTTTAGATCAAAAAGATTTTCTACATTGTAAGTTGCTATTGTTATCATATTTTCTCCAAAAGATACTGAGCTAAAGTATAAGAATATTAATAAATATTTCATCTATTCTATGCCATTGAGCCTTAAAAGATTTTTGACATCAGGTTCTCTTTGCATAAGTTCTACAAAAAGTTTTTGCATACTATAGCTTCCACCTTTTTCTAGAACGATTTTAAGATAATTTTCTGCAGTTTTTGAACCAAAAATTCCCTCATCTACAATTTGAAAAAAGGTATCAGCGCTAAGAACCTCTGCCCATTTATAACTATAGTATCCAGCAGCATAGCCCCCTGCAAAGATGTGAGAAAATCCATTTTGAAATTTATTGTATGCTGGCGGTTTGATGAGCGCTGTTTTTTCTCTTATGGAATCTAAAAGATTTTGTACTTCATCTGCCTTGTACGGTTTCATATGTAGTTTAAAATCAAAAAGTGAAAACTCTAACTGGCGTAACATCGAAAGTCCAGATTGAAAATTTTTTGATTGTATAAGTTTATGAATCATCTCATCTGAGATTACTTCTTGAGTGATATGGTGTTTTGCAAAGAGTTTTAATACTTTTGGTTCATAAGCAAAATTTTCTAAAAGTTGAGAAGGAAATTCAACTGCATCCCATTCGACACCATTGACTCCACTGATCTCATTCTCATTGACTTTAGAGAGAATATGATGGATAGTATGCCCCATCTCATGAAAGAGAGTGACAACATCATCATGGCGGAGTAAAGAGGGTTTACTTTCATTAGAAGCTGGAAAATTACAAACTATAAAAGCAGATGCTAGCTCTTCATTGCCATCTTCGTTTAGACAATGTGTTTGCCAGTTGTGCATCCAAGCTCCACCTTTTTTATGTTTTCTCGCTTCTAGATCCATATAAATTCTTGCACGTACTTTGTTATCAAGATATACATCATATGCTTTAGCTTTTTCATGCCATAAGGAGAGTTTTATCTCCTTACATGTAAGGCCAAAAAGCTTTTCTAAAAATTCAAATAAGCCGTTAATTACTGATGTTTGTTCAAAGTAGGGTCTATATAACTCCTCGTCAATATCATATTTAGCACGCTTTAAGATTTCACTATAGTATGCGACATCATAACTGTGTATTTCATCTTTTGTGATCTCTTTAAGCTCTTCTAGCTCAGTTTTTGCTTGATTGATAGATGCAACTGAGAGTTTTTCTATAAATTCAATTACTTTATCCGTAGATGGTGCCATTTTAGATGCGATAGAGTATTCACTATAGTTTGCAAATCCTAAAAGATTAGCCATTTCAAATTTTAATTTTAAAAGCTTTTCTATAATCTGTGCATTTTGTGGAGCTCTTGTTGTATAAGCACAATAGAGTTTCTCTCTTATCTTTTGATTTTTTCCATAAGTCATGTATGCAATGTATGTTGGCATTTGAAGGTTGAGCTTATATCGAAGTGTTCCATTATCATCAAATTTTAGATCATCAATATCACTTTGAGGAACTCCATCTACATCGCTTTGCTCGACAATAAGCTCAAATTCGTTTGTAGCATTGAGAAGATTTTGGGAAAAATCATTTGAAAGTTCATTGATCTCTAAATGAATACTCTGTAATTTCTCTTTTGTCTCATCATCTAAGTGCGCACCGCTGAGTTCAAAATTTTGAATATTGAGTTTTGCTACTCTTTTTTGTTCATCACTGAGTATTTCATTTTCATAAATAGCTTTGATAGCTTTATATATTTCAAGATTTTGACTGATCGCTGTTGAATATTCTGTCAAAATGGGTAAAGATTTAGCATATATTTCTTGTGTTTGTTCAGAGTTTTGGACTGAATTTATATGAGATAATGGGGTGAAAAACTTATCAAGTCTCTCATCCATCATTTCAAAAGGTTTAATGAAATTGGCAAAATTCTTCTCTTTTATTGCTAATATATCTTGAACTTTTTGGTTGTTTTTATCGATGATTAATGTTAAATCTTCAATAAATGTTTCCAAATCGATGTGAAAATCTAAAAATTTTTTCTCGTACATGTAAGGGTTCCATTCTTTTTTAAGTTGTTTAGATATTGTATCTTATCTGCTATAAACTGCTATTAAATTCTCTAAAAGAGATTATTCAAAAGAGTTTTTAAAGCCACTTTAATATATACTTGCGAGATTTTATATAAGGGTATTTTATGACCAATAAGCGTGTATTAGTAAAGTTCTCTGGAGAAGCGTTGGCTGGAGAAGCTGGACATGGTATTGATACCAAGATTTTAAAGTATATTGCAGGTGAGATTAAGTCTTTAATCAATGCTGGTATCGAAGTAGGTATTGTCATCGGTGGTGGCAATATCATTCGTGGAGTTACTGCTGCACAAGATGGTATTATTAAGCGTACTTCAGGCGATTATATGGGAATGCTCGCAACTGTTATAAATGGCGTTGCTATGCAAGAAGCATGTGAATATACAGGACTTCAAGTTCGTATGCAAACAGCTATTAAGATGGAACAGATCGCAGAACCATATATTAACCGTCGTGCCGTACGTCATTTAGAAAAAGGACGTGTTGTGATTTTCGCTGCAGGAACTGGAAATCCATTTTTTACAACGGATACTGCTGCCACATTGCGTGCAGTTGAAATCGGTGCTGCAATGATCATTAAAGCGACAAAAGTTGATGGTGTTTATGATAAAGATCCAAATAAATATCCAGATGCAGTGAAGTTAGATACTTTAACGTATGATGAAGCTTTGAATGATCATATTAAAGTGATGGATGATACATCGATTGCTCTTGCAAAAGATAACAAACTCCCAATCGTTGTGTGCGATATGTTTAAAGCGGGAAATCTGCTTGATATTATCAATGGAAACACAGCAAACTGTTCAATAGTAAAATAAAAAATTAAAGGATTTTAAATGAGAGTAGAAGAATTAACAGCCAAAGCACTTGAAATATCAGGTGTAGATAGATATGTTTTAGCTATTGCAGTTGCAAAGCGTGCAGATGAGATTCAAAATGGAAGTCCAAGTAAACTTAACATCGATCCAAAAACTATTAAATCGACAGATTTAGCATTAATGGAATTAGCAGAGGGCCTTGTATTAATCAAAGGCTTCGAGAAAAAATAGTTTAAAGTCTATTCTTGAGTCGATTAGATATAGAAAAGATTAAACATCTTCACAGTGTTGACTCAGCTATAGAGCATCTCTTTAAGCAGATTGAGCCATCTACAAAACTTCGCGAAGCACTTAGCTTCGCTGTTGAAGCACATAAAACGCAGTTTCGCAAAAGCGGTGAACCCTACATTATCCATCCTATTTTAGTCTCTTCAATTGTTGCAACAATCACGAATGATGAATCGATGTCTATCGCTGCACTTTTGCACGATGTTGTTGAAGATACACAAATGACTGTTTTGGATATAGAAAAATCTTTTGGTCATGATGTTGCAAATCTCGTGGAGGGACTTACTAAGATTGATCTTATTCGTGATGCGGAACTGATCCCATCCTCTTCTGATGAAAAACTTATTGTTTCAGCGCTTTCATTTCGAAAAATGCTCGTTGCAAGTATTCATGATGTGAGAGTGTTAGTCGTTAAACTTTGCGATAGATTACATAATATGCTCACTTTAGATGCACTAGCACCACATAAACAGCATAGAATTGCAGAAGAAACTTTGGTCGTTTATGGACCCATTGCTCATAGACTAGGTATCTCTTTTTTAAAAAATCTTCTTGAAGATTTGAGTTTTTCTTATCTTTTTAGAGAAGAAAAACATTATATAGATAACTATCTTGACACAAACTATCGTGAACTAGAAACAAAACTTCAGGAATTTCGAGAGTCTGTCTCAAAGCTTTTAGTTCAAAATGGCTACTGTGACGATGATTTTGAGATACTCAGCCGTGTTAAACACAAGTACTCTATCTATTTGAAGATGCAAAGAAAAGGGATCTCTATTGATGAAGTGCTTGACCTTTTAGCGATTAGAATTTTGGCAAAAAATGAGATTGACTGTTATAAAATTTTAGGGATTATACATCTACACTTTAAGCCTTTAGCCTCTCGTTTTAAAGACTATATTGCGATTGCAAAAGAGAATGGGTATCAAACAATTCATACTTCAGTATTTTTCAATTCTGTTATCTTTGAAGTGCAAATTCGCACCTATGAGATGCATAAAACTGCGGAATATGGTATTGCTGCACATTGGAAATATAAAAATGGCGGGAGTGAAATAAGTTTAGACTGGCTTAAAAATCTCCAGTATCAAAATGAATCAGTTGAAGATTTTTATGAGATGATCAAAAATGATCTTTACAGCGACGAGATAAGTCTTTTTTCTCCAAAAGGGGATGCTTTTACACTTCCAAGAGGTTCTGTCGTTTTAGATTTTGCCTATTTTGTTCACTCAAAAATTGGGGATCGTGCTGTTTCTGCTCTTGTAAATAAAGAAAAAGTTTCACTGCTTACAGAATTGAAAAATGGTGATATCGTCAAGATTATTACAGACAAAGATTCTATTACAAGATGTAGTTGGATCGATGCTGTGAAAACTTCGCGTGCAAAATCAGCGATGAAGGCATTATGCAACTCCAAGTTTAAGCATATAGATGCCTTGACAAGCGTGAGTATCATTGCAACTATTATGGATTTAAACCATTCAAGAGTAGAAGAGTGGTTTGTAGAACACAATTGTGGTGATACGAAATTAAAAATTCCAAATGATCTAAGTCAGCTCAAAGAGAGTGTAACGAAGTATGTTGAGGAATTGAGTCAAAATCAGAGATTTAGTAGTTTTTTAACAAGAAGAAAATTTAAATTTAAAGAGTATATCAATCAAGGTGTAAAAGTAATCACAAATAAATCAGTCAATGGTCTCATTTTTGATTACTGTTGTCATCCAAAGATGAGCGATCCTATTGTTGGAATTTTGCATGGTTCAAAGGTGCATATCCATCATAAAATGTGTCAAAATGCACTACAGCTTATAAAAGAAAATGTACCAATGGTATTTGTAAAATGGGAAGATAAAAAGATTTACCATTATCATATTATTGTTAGTTTGCAGAGTGAGAAGGGTGCTTTGGCAAACTTTTTGACATACCTTGCAAAACTAGATATCGATATTGTCAGTATTGTTTTAGGCAAAGAGAGAGTGGATCATGTTCATTATTGTGAGATCGATTTCCACTCTATGGAAGCGAATATTTATCAACTTCAAGGTAAAATTGAAAAAAAAGTTAAAGTGATTAATCTGATTAGAACAGATGATGCGTATAAAAGAGATTAAAAGTTAGGAAAAGAATGATACAAGAGGCTTTAAGAGAGATAGGGCGTGGAGTCGCCGAGATTATAGATAATGAAAGAATTGAAAAATTAGTAAAAAATTTTTATGAAAATGGGCAAACATATACAGTAAAAGCTGGATTTGATCCAACAGCACCAGATCTTCACCTTGGACATACTGTTTTGTTGCAAAAACTAGCAATTTTTCAAAAATATGGAGCAAAAATACAGTTTCTTATCGGCGATTTTACGGCACAGATAGGAGACCCTACTGGCAAAAGTGCGACACGTAAGACGCTTAGTGCTGCAGATATTGAAGAGAATGCAAAAAGCTATAAAGATCAAGTATTTAAAATTTTAGATCCAAGTAAAACAGAAGTAGTTTTTAACTCAGAGTGGATCAATGCGCTTGGCGCTTCTGGAATGCTTTCGTTAACAACAACTTTTAATGTCGCAAGAATGCTAGAACGTGATGATTTTGATAAAAGATATAAAAGCGGGACTTCGATTTCGATTAGTGAATTTATCTATCCATTACTTCAAGGGTATGATAGTGTCCATCTTAAGAGTGATATCGAGATTGGTGGAACAGATCAGAAGTTTAACCTTTTGATGGGAAGACACCTACAGCGTGCTTACGAAATAGGAAAAGAGCAAGCAGTTCTCATGATGCCGATCTTAGAAGGTTTAGATGGCGTACAAAAGATGAGTAAATCCTTAGGTAATTACATCGGTGTTTCAGAAGAGCCAAATGAGATGTTTGGAAAAGTTTTGAGTATTTCTGATGAGTTGATGTGGAGATATTATGAGCTACTGAGTTCAAAAACTCTTTTGGAGATTGAAGCTTTACATGTAAGCGTAAATGATGGTTCTTTACATCCTAAAAAAGTAAAAGAAGATTTAGCAATGGAAATTATTGCGAGATTTCACTCAAATGAAGCCGCGCAAGAAGCTAAAGCTGAATTTCAAAGAGTGCATGCAAACAATGAAATACCAACAGAGATGGATGCGTTTGATCTTCATGAATCTCCGATATGGATTGCTAAAGCCTTAGTAGAGTGTAAACTTTCTCCTTCTACTTCTCAGGCACGTAGAGATATTAAGCAAGGTGCTGTTAAAATTGATCAACAAAAAGTAGAAGATGACCAGCTACAGTTGCAAAGTGGTGAGTATGTTTTACAAGTAGGTAAAAGAAAGTTTGCAAGGGCAAGGGTGATATTATGAGTTTTAATGCAGTACAGATTGGAAAATACACTATTGAAAAACCTATTATCCAAGGGGGTATGGGTGTCGGTGTGAGTTGGGATAGACTTGCTGGTAATGTCTCAAAAGAGGGTGGCCTTGGAGTAATCAGTGCTGTTGGAACTGGATATTATGAAGACAAGGTCCATGCAAAGCGTTTAGTTGCACAAAGACCTTTAGAAGTTGAAAATTTTTACTCCAAAGAGGGTTTTACAGCTATTATCAATAATGCAAGAAAAATTTGTGGTGATAAACCGCTTGCTGCGAATATTTTGTACGCGATCAATGATTATGGTCGTGTTGTAAAAGATGCATGTGAAGCTGGGATTGATATTATCATCACAGGTGCTGGACTACCGACAAATATGCCTGAATTTACTGAAGATTATCCTGATGTTGCACTTGTTCCAATTGTTTCATCTGCAAAAGCTTTGGCGATTATCTGTAAAAGATGGCAAAAAAGATACAACCGTCTTCCTGATGCTGTTGTTTTAGAGGGTCCAAAAAGTGGTGGACATCAAGGTTTTACGTATGAACAGTGTGCGATGGAGGAGTTTCAACTTGAAAATCTTGTAGCACCTGTCGTTGAAGAAGCAAAAAATTGGGGCAATATCCCAGTCTTTGCAGCTGGTGGAATCTGGGATAAAAAAGATATCGAAGCGATGATGGCACTTGGTGCTGTGGGTGTTCAGATGGGAACAAGATTTATTGGAACACATGAGTGTGATGCGCATGATAACTTCAAAGATGTTCTCTTGAATGCAAAAGAGGAGGATATCCAACTTATGGCTTCTCCTGTTGGTTACCCTGCGCGTGGTGTGAAAACGAATCTTACTGCTTTAGTAGAAAAACGTGAAGGCCCAGCGATCAAATGTATCTCTAATTGTGTTGCGCCTTGTCATCGTGGTGTGGAAGCAAAAGAGGTAGGTTTTTGTATTGCAGATCGTTTAAGTGATGCATATAATGGCGATAAAGAGTTTGGACTCTTCTTCTCTGGAACCAATGGATATCGTCTTGATAAACTGATCTCGGTTAAAGAGTTAATGGATAAATTAACGATTGGCGAATAAGAAGTTTAATGTTTAAATCTTTTTTCCTACTACTATTTTCTATCTCTTTATTTGCTGCATCATCAAATCAAGAGATTTTAAACAGAGCCGATAATCTTGCAAAAAGTAGCAAAACAAGCAATCTTTTTAAAGCATATAATGATTATAAAACGCTCTATCTACAATCTGTTACGAACGCTGATAATAGTTTAAAGCAAAAAGCTTTGAATGGAATTATTAAAACTGGCACAGCGCTTCATATTGATATCACAGAGTACACAAATGAGATGAAAAACTCCGATCAAAAAGTAGCAAAAACAGAGTCAAGAGTAATTCTGACATCTATGTTGAAAATGGATACTGCAAATTGGGAAGATGATACGCTTATACTTACTTTTGATCAAGATATTAATCAACAGCAAGTAAAATATTTTACGATCCATGACAAAAAAAATAATCGCTATAGATATGTTTTTGATATCTCTTTGGCTTCTTTTGTAAAAACTCATCTACTTTCAAAAAAAGGTATAGATAGGATTACTATAAGCCAGTTTAATCCAAAAGCGATTCGTCTTGTCTTAGAAAATAAGGAAAAAATCGATTTAGAATATAAGATTGAAGGTCACCAACTTAAAGTAATTTTACCATCAGATAACCAAACTGTTAAAGAGCTTTTTAAAATAACTTCAAAAAAAGTGCAAAAAAAAGATGAGTCAAAAACCGAAGAACTTAGTGACTCAGAAGAGCTTCCTCAAGATTTAAGAAAGTATTCCAAATCAAATAAACAAAAGATTATCGTTATAGATCCAGGACATGGTGGAAAAGATTCTGGGGCAATTGGATTTAAAAACTATTATGAAAAGCATGTGGTTTTAGAAGTTGCACAAAATGTAAAAAATATTCTCCTTAGTCGTGGGTATAAGGTCTTTATGACAAGAGATGATGATACTTTTATCGAGCTTAAAGAGCGTACAGCAATGGCCAATAGAAAAAATGCTGATCTATTTATTTCTATCCATGCCAATGCAGTTCCAAGTCAAAATGCTGAGAGCGCCAATGGGATAGAAACATACTTTTTATCCCCTTCAAGAAATGCAAGAGCTACAAGAGTGGCAGAGATGGAAAATCAAGCAGAGATTTCAGATATGAGTGGTTATGGTAAATCTACTTTTTTAAAATTTACAACAAATTTAACTCGTATCGCTTCAAATAAATTGGCAATAGATGTTCAAAAGGGCATTTTAGAGAATTTGAGACAATCTTATAAAAGTGTTTCTGATGCAGGTGTTAGAGAGGGACCATTTTGGGTACTTGTTGGTGCACAAATGCCAGCGATTCTTGTAGAGATCGGTTTTATTACACATCCACAAGAGGCTGAAATGCTTATGGATAAAGGGTATGATAAGAATATGGCGCAAGGGATTGCAAATGGTGTTGATAGATACTTTATTAACAACTAAAGATATATGTTAAAATATCCAGTGAAACTAAAATTTAAAACAGGGAGATGAGTATGAAAAATTCTTTGAAGATAGTTGTAGGTGTTGTAATGATGGGTTTAGCTTTTACTATGAGTGGTTGTAATGAAGCTCCAGCTCCAAGTAAATCAAGTATGTCAAATCATGGTGATGAGCAGATGTGGCAACAGTTTCAGTCAAAACAAGCGACTGATCAGTTAGATAAAGATTTCCAAAAATAAAACCCTTACATGTAAGGCTAAAATCGCTTACATGTAAGCGATTTTAACTCTCTTTTTTATACTCTAAATCTCCAGCAACAGCTTCTTTATCAGCGATAAGTTTTAAGATTTGCTCTTTTACTTTGTCATATCTATACTGCTCTTTAAAGCCGATGATACGTCCTCCTGAAGCATTTGGATGTCCACCGCCATCTACCCACTCTTTGGCTATTTGTGAAACACTTACTTTATTGTTTGCACGAAAGCTCATGGTACCTCTTGAACTGACATCGACGATAAAATCATACTCATCAAATTTTGTTAAAAAACCATTTCCTACTATGGATGTGTTGCCAACGCTGTAGCTCAAAAATCCCTTATATCCTTTGTAGTAGATGGTCATAATATCAGTTTTTTGACCTAAAAGATTGACGATGTATGCAGTTGAGAGATTATCTAAAGTATCATCTTCCTCTGTTTTAAAAAACTCTTTTTTCATCATATGAATAGCGTTATCTAAAGCGATATTTGCTTTTTCATTATCGATGAATTTCACAGCTTCTTTTAGCAAAGAGAGTTTGTAAAATCTATCATCATCACCAAATGTTACACGGTTAAGTTCTCTTGTCTCAGAGATAAGGCGCATACAAACTTTTCCAAACTCAAAATTAAACGCCTCATCTTGTTTCCATAAATCAACAGCATTGACGATGTTGACATACGCACTCATCCACTCTGTATTTTGAAGCGTAAAATGCTCTTTTGCGTAGTCATAAGTAATCTTTGTAGCACTTCTAGTTGTATCTAAATAGTACCATTCAAATTTATTTGCACTCTCTTGTCCGCTTCCATGATGATCAAGCAGGGTGATTTTGATATCTCTACCTTTTTCACATAGCATATTGACTTCGCGATCAAGCCATCTTGCTTCATCCATTGTGAGATTGAGATCTGTGATAAGGATTGTTGCACTCAAAGAGTTTGCTTTGATGCTATCCATAATCTCCTCCAGCCTGCTTCTTACCTCTGCTCCATAGTTTGCATTAAAACTTTTGATATTGTGAGGGGTGTAGCTCATAACAAGCTGGCAACTGTATCCATCAAGGTCTGTGTGTGAGAGATGGTATATATTTTTTGTATTCAAAGAAATTCCTTTTTTTATTTACTGAAGTTTAGGCAATATTGATAGAGCCTAAGACCTCAAATTTTGCATTTGAATCTATCTCTGCATGCGAGAGTGTGACAACATCAAGACTAAATCGCTCAAAGATCTCTGCGATAGGACGGCGTAGCTGAGGATCAACGATGATGACAACAGGAGATATCCCTTTTTGTAAAACTTCTGTTGCTTTTTGGCTTGTGACTTGGATAAGATTATTTATTTCTCCGACATTGAGTAAAAGATTTCTGACTCCATTGTTTTCTTTGGATTTTTCTAGCATCATCTGCTCGCTTGCAGTTGAAAATGTCAGAAGATTGACTATGCCATTATCGCCCGTGTACATTTGGGTAATGACGCGGGAGAGTTTTGCACGTACTTGTTCGGTTATGATATCTACATTTTTCGTGTACTCTCCAATATCTGCAATTGTTTCTAAAATAGTGAGCATATCTTTGAGCGGGATCTTTTCATGTAAAAGTGCTTTAAAGACTCGTTGAATAAGACCGATAGAAGCGACTTTAAGCACATCATCGATAACCACTGGATAATCTGATTGGATCTTGTTGATAAGCGATTGTACCTCTTGGCGTGTAAGAAGGTCTTCTGCATAGCGTTTGACAAGCTCACTCATGTGTGTCGAGATAACGGTTGCTGGATCAACAACTGTGTAGCCATTGATAATAGCATCCTCTTTTTTATTTGGAGTGATCCAAATCGCATCAAGACCAAAGGCAGGTTCTTTTGTTGGTTCTCCATCCATATCGCCTGTTGCCATTCCGCTATCCATCGCCAAAAATTTATCAGGCACAATTGTTCCCTCGCCAATTGAGATCCCTTTTAAAAGGATCTGATACTGATTTGGCTTGAGATGAAGATTGTCGCGTATGCGCACTTGAGGCATTAAAAAACCAAAATCAGATGCGATTTTTCTTCGCATTGAACGGATTCTCTCAAGCAAATCTCCACCTTGTGAAGCATCAGCAAGGCGTATAAGCTGGTATCCAAGAGTGAGCTCAAGCATCTCCACTTTTAAGATATCCTCAAGAGCTGCTTCCTCCTCTTTTGCGATTTCAGCATGCGATTTTACAGGAGCTTTTGGAGCGCTTGCTGTATCTGTTTGACCACTTTTGAGTTTCGCTTTTGTATCTCCTGCAACCGGAGTGAAACTATTGAGAATTGTGAGTTCTCCAAGCTCATATTTATAAAGAGCATATCCAAGACCAAAAAACACAAGCCCTACAAATCCCATAGAGAGGGTAGGAAGACCTGGAACAAGGGCAAACAAGATCATAATAGACCCAACAATGATCATGATTTTTGCATTTCCCATCATCTGTTTGATGGTTCCCTCTGCAAAATTATCTCCATCACTTGATGAACGTGTGATCATAATACCCGTTGCTGTGGAGATGATAAGTGCTGGAATTTGACCTACCAATCCATCACCAATAGTAAGGATAGTAAAAGTTGAAGCACTATCAGAAACACTCATATTGTGTTGAAAAACGCCTATCAAAAAGCCGCCGATAATATTTACAAAAGTGATCAAAATTCCCGCAACGGCATCACCCTTTACAAACTTACTCGAACCGTCCATTGCTCCATAAAAGTTTGCATCTTGAAGGATTTCCGCACGTCTTTGTTTAGCTTGTGCATCATCAATGAGTCCTGCATTTAAATCTGCATCGACAGCCATCTGTTTACCCGGCATTGAGTCGAGTGTAAAACGCGCTGCAACCTCTGCAACCCTTCCAGAACCTTTGGTGATAACCATAAAGTTGATGATGACAAGTATTGAAAAGACAATAATACCAATTACAAAGTTCCCGCCGACAACAAACTGTCCAAAGCTGGTAATAATATCACTTACCGCCTCTGGGCCTTCGTTTCCATGGCTTAAGATCATTCTTGTTGTTGCGACATTGAGTGAGAGCCGAAAAAGCGTAACGATCAAGATGATGGTAGGAAAGGTTGTGAGGTCTGTTGGTTTTGGAATATAAAGTGAGATTAAAAGGATTAAAACGGCTAGGGCTATAGAGATTGTAAGCATTAAGTCCAGAATTCCACTAGGAAGTGGAACGATAATAATTGCAATAATT
>CAITKP010000075.1 GCA_903892995.1 uncultured Campylobacterales bacterium | reverse complement strand
GATCCGTGATGGCAAAGAAGCTGTTGGTTCAATGGGAGATGATACACCACTTGCTGCATTTAGTGATAAACAACGCTCATTTACAGATTTTTTCAAACAAAAATTTGCTCAAGTAACAAATCCTCCGATTGATCCAATTCGTGAAAAAGTTGTTATGAGTTTAAATACAGGTTTTGGAGAAGCACATAATATTTTAGGTGAACTTCCAACGCATGCACATAGACTCAAAGCGATCTCTCCTGTGATCACATTTGAAAAGCTTGAAGTTTTAAAATCATTTGGGGATAAAAAGTCTCCTAGCTACCAAGATTTTTATAAAAATGCAACTTTTTCAACTGCATATGATACTGATCTTAAATCAGCTCTTGATGATTTAGTAAAAGAGGTTGTATCGAGTGTAAATAATGAAAAAGTGCGTATTGTAATTTTAGATGATAGCGAGTTGAGTAAAACAAAGCGTATTATTCCTATGGCGATGGCAATCGGACGTTTAAATCATGCTCTTTTAGAGAATAAAATAAGACATTTAGTTTCTTTGGTTGCATCTACATCAGAAGTATTTGATTCTCATAATGCTGCTGTATTGATTGGATATGGTGCAAGCGCAATTTACCCAAATCTTCTTTTCTCAACAGTTGTGAGTGAACTCACTAAAACTAAATATAGCGGTATCTCATGCAGTGAAGCACTTAAATCTACTCATGGTGCGATCAATGCTGGAATTTTAAAAATCATGTCCAAAATGGGTATTGCAACGGTTGCTTCTTATAGAAATACTGGATTATTTGATATTATCGGTTTAGGTCGTGATATTACAAGTGAGTGTTTTAGTGGCTCTCATGTACAGATTCCAGGCCTTGGTTATGCAGATATCGATACTAAATTAAAAGAAAATCATAAAAAAGCTTATAGTGAAGATGGGTTTAATACTATTTTTCCTTTAGCTATTGGTGGATATTATAAGTTCTACAATGGGCAAGAATACCATGATTTTGGTCCAGATGTCATCCATGCAATCCATGCATTTGTAAAAACTGGTGATAAAAAAGATTATGAAAAATTTAAATCTACAGTCAATAATCGTGGTTTGAAATTTATTCGTGATTTCTTTGAATTCAAATCTGATAGAGCAGCAATTGATATCTCAGAAGTAGAACCAAAAGAAGCAATATTTAAACGTTTTGCATCGGCTGCTATGAGCCTTGGATCAATCTCTCCAGAAGCACATGAAACACTAGCAATGGCAATGAATCAGATCGGAGCACAATCAAACTCAGGTGAGGGCGGTGAAGATGCTGTTCGTTTTGATACAGATCGTAACTCTAAGATCAAACAAGTTGCTTCAGGTCGCTTTGGTGTGACACCTGCGTATCTTCGTTCAGCTGAAGAGATTCAGATTAAAGTAGCTCAAGGTGCAAAACCAGGAGAGGGTGGACAACTTCCAGGTCATAAAGTAACTGAGCTTATCGCTCGCCTGCGTCATACAATTCCAGGTGTTACTCTTATTTCACCTCCACCACACCATGATATCTATTCTATCGAGGATTTGGCACAGCTTATTTTCGATCTTAAACAAGTAAACCCAAAAGCTAGAATAGCGGTAAAACTAGTTTCTACTGCAGGTGTTGGAACTATTGCTGCGGGTGTTGCTAAAGCTTATGCAGATAAGATTATTATTTCTGGTGCTGATGGCGGTACGGGTGCTGCGCCTCTTACTTCTATCAAATTTGCTGGAAGTCCATGGGAACTAGGTTTGAGTGAAGCACACAATGCATTAAAAGTAAACGATCTTAGACGTCTTGTTGAAGTTCAGACAGATGGTGGGCTAAAAACTGGTTTAGATGTAGTTAAAGCTGCCCTGCTTGGTGCAGAGAGTTATGCTTTTGGTACGGCAGTGCTCACGATCGTTGGATGTAAAATGCTTCGTATCTGTCATTTAAATAAATGTTCAGTTGGTGTTGCAACACAAAATCAAAAACTTCGTGAAGAGTTTTTTGAGGGGCATGTACATCAAGTTGTTAATTATTTCACACTTTTAGCTGAAGATGTACGTTCTATCATGGCATCTTTAGGATATAAAACTTTAGAAGAGCTCATAGGAAGAAGCGATTTATTAAGAGTGGTGGATGATCCATTTGCACAAAAATTTGATTTCTCATCTGTTTTACACCGAGTTGATGGTGTTAATACATGCCAAGAAGCTTTTAATAAACCTTTTGATGATAATGCATTTGAACAAGAGATTTTAAAAGATGTTATGGCGACTATTAAACATCCTGATCATCCAGTAAGAATTACAAGAGAGATTCAAAACATTCATAGAAGTTTTGGAGCTCTTATCAGTGGCGAGATCGCTCAATATTATGGCGATGTAGGATTGAAAAAAGATACGATTACTATGGAACTAACGGGTATTGCAGGTCAAGCCTTCGGAGCGTTCTTAATCAATGGTATCTCTTTATATCTTAATGGTGTTGCAAACGATTATATTGGTAAAGGATTGCATGGCGGTAAGATCGTTATAACATCTAAAAATTCTGGTGAAGAGTTCAGTGCAGGTGGAAATACTTGTCTTTATGGTGCGACAGGCGGTAAACTTTTCATTTCTGGAAATGTAGGTGAGCGTTTTGCAGTACGTAACTCTGGAGCACTTGCTATTGTTGAGGGTGCTGGAGATAATGCTTGTGAGTATATGACAGGTGGTATTGTTGTAATCCTTGGTGAGACTGGTATTAACTTTGGTGCTGGTATGACAGGTGGGGTTGCATTTGTTTATGATAAAAAACATGATTTTATTGAAAATGTAAATAGCGAACTCGTTGAAGCAGTTAGAATTGATACTGACGATGGAGATGAAGCAAGACATTATCTCAAACGTCTTTTAAAAGAGTATTTGGTTGAGACATCAAGTGAAAAAGCAAGAAAAATATTAGATAATTTTAGACAAGATATAAGAAATTTCTGGCTAGTTCGTCCAAAAAATCTTAAAAAATTACCATTGAACGCTGACAAAGGAGATTAATATGCAAGAATTTTTAAATATAGGACGTAGTGATCCTGAAAAACGTTTAGTTGTTGAGCGTGTAAAAGATTTTAAAGAGATCTATGAAGTTTTTGATAAAGACCGTGCTGCTTCACAAGGTGTACGTTGTATTCAGTGTGGGGATCCATATTGTCTCAATAAATGCCCATTGCACAACTATATTCCTCAATGGCTAAAAAGTGTGGCTGATAAGGATCTGGATTTTGCATTTAGACTTTCAAATGAGCCTTCTCCATTTCCAGAAGTTATGGGAAGAGTATGTCCACATGATAGACTTTGTGAGGGCGACTGTACATTAAATGATGGTCATGGTGCTATTACAATAGGTTCTATTGAGACGTTTATTGTAGAAGAGGGATTTAAAAATGGTTTAAAACCACAATTTCCTGGAATAACAACAGATAAAAAAGTTGCAGTTATTGGTTCTGGACCTGCTGGACTTTCGTGTGCAACTTATCTTCTTCGTTCTGGAATAGCTGTTACAATGTATGAAAGAAGTGATAGAGCAGGTGGTCTTTTAACTTATGGAATCCCAAACTTTAAACTTGATAAAAAGATTGTTGAACGTCGTGTAAAACTTCTTCAAGAAGCTGGTTTAGAGCTTGTATTAAATACTGAAGTTGGGCGTGATATCTCTTTTGAAGAGATTGCAGATAAACATGATGCGATGTTTATAGGTATTGGAGCTACTATTGCTAAAAAAGCAGGTATCGCAGGAGAGGGCGCAAAAAATGTTTATAAAGCGATGGATTATTTAACCAATATTCAACGTAAAAACTTTAAGCTCTCTTATGAAAAACATTTTGATTTTAAAGATTTAGACGTTGTTGTCATTGGTGGTGGAGATACTGCGATGGATTGTCTGCGTACTGCAAAACGTGAGGGTGCAAAAAGTGTAACTTGTTTATACCGTCGTGATGCGCATAATATGCCAGGAAGCCAAAAAGAGTATAAAAATGCTGTAGAAGAGGGTGTAGATTTTACTTTTTGTGTCTCTCCAAAAGAGATCATATTAAATGAATCGGGGCGTGCTATCGCTGTTGAAGTTGTAAAAACGACTTTGGGTATGAAAGATGATAGTGGTCGTCAAAAAATGGAAGAGATTAAAGGAAGTGATTACAGAGTTAATGCAGATGTAATCATTATGTCTTTAGGTTTTGATCCAGCAACACCATCATTTTTAGCAGAAAATGGGATAGGAACTTCTTCATGGGGTGGCGTTATTGTCAACGACGAGACTCATGAAACAACGACTGCTGGTGTTTACGCTGGTGGAGACTGTTTTCGTGGTGCAGATTTAGTTGTCACTGCTGCATATGATGGTCGTGAAGCTGCTAGAAGTATTATTAAATCACTTCTAGGTTAAATGACAGATTTTTCCTCATTTATTCAAGATGCCCTTGCGGCATCTTTTGAAATTCAACAAAAACTTCAAGAAAACTCCTCCTCTTTATATCAAAAATATACTCTTGGTGCTGGTGGTGATATTAGCTATGGTGTTGATCTTATGGCTGAGCAAATCTATCTCTCTCATTTGAGTAGATATGCAAAAATTGATTCTGAAGAGTCAGGCATTATTGGAGATGGTAAATATACAATCTACCTAGATCCACTTGATGGAAGTGATAATTTTAAAAGTAATTTTCCATATTATGGTGCTTCTATCGCACTTTGTTTAGATGATGAGACGCTTGTAGCTATTGTTGTGAATTTTATCTCTTTAGAGGTGTTTGTTCGTACAAATACTGATTTTTATAAAACTTATCTCAATAGCCTTACATGTAAGCAAAATATATTAGAAAATAGCTCATTGTCAACTATTGGAATCGTTGAAAAAGCGTATGATAATCCAGAAAAAATAGCTCTTTTAAAAGAAAATGGACTCAAGTTTAGGTCGCCAGGAGCGGTAGCTCTCTCTTTGGCATATGCATCTTATGTGAATTATATGCTCTTTTTTGGTACAATTCGTGTTTATGATATGAAAGCTGGTCTTTATATATGCAGAGGCTTACATATATATCAAGATGACGAGATAACCATAATTTCAAAAGATTTAGATCTATTTGCTAAATTATGTAAATTATATAACAAGGAACAATTTTGAGTCTTTTTAATCTTTTTACTTCAAGTTCAAAAAAACAACAAGCAACTAAAAGTGAAGCTCCTGCGCATTGGATTAAGTGTACTTCATGCCAATCTCTTATGTATTATAAAGAGATAGAAAATCAAAATTATGTATGTCCAAAATGTGGATTTCACTTAAGAATCGGTGTAAAAGAGAGAATAGCACTTTTAGCAGATGAGGGATCATTTGTAGAATTTGATTCAAATCTAGCGCCAGTTGATCCACTCAACTTTGTTGATAAAAAAAGTTATGCAAAACGTGTAGAAGAAGCATATGAAAAAACACAAAGCAAATCCTCTGTCGTGAGTGGTGAATGTAAGATAAATGGAGAAGACGCACAATTAGTTGTGTTTGATTTTTCTTTTATGGGTGGTTCACTTGGCTCAGTTGAGGGTGAAAAGATTGTTCGCGCAGTAAATCGTGCAATTGCAAAGCGTCAAGGTGTTATCATCGTGAGTGCAAGTGGAGGAGCGAGAATGCAAGAGAGTACATTTTCTTTAATGCAGATGAGTAAAACGTCAGCGGCACTTGCCAAACTTTCAGAACAAAAACTCCCATATATCTCTCTTTTAACAGATCCAACTATGGGTGGTGTAAGTGCATCTTTTGCAATGCTAGGTGATATTATTATTGCTGAACCAGGCTCACTTGTAGGTTTTGCAGGGCAGAGGGTTATTAAACAAACTATTGGTTCCGACCTTCCAGAAGGGTTTCAAAGAGCTGAATTTTTACTAGAAAAAGGATCAATTGATATGGTTGTAAATAGAAATGATCTCAAACAGACTTTATCTGATCTTTTAAAGATGTTAGTAAATAAATAGTATGCGATTATACGCACTCTGCGATCAGGAACTCCTTGATAGAGCAAATCTTTCTTTAAACGATTTCGTCTCTATCGCAAAAAAATATGGTGCTGAAGTGATTCAGTATCGTAATAAAACCTCAGATATCTCTTTTATTAAGCAACAATTGATTCAATTACGACAACTCTTTGAAGGTTTTTTGATTGTAAATGATGCATTTGAACTTAGTTCTTTTTGTGATGGTGTTCATATAGGACAAGAGGATCTTCAAAAGATTGATACTGATCTTAAAAAAGCTGTAAAAATCTTAAAAGAAGTAATCGGAAAAGATAAGCTCTTAGGTTTATCAACACATAATAAAGATGAAATTTTAGAAGCCAACGAACTAGATCTAAACTATATAGGTCTTGGCGCGTATCGATCTACATCAACGAAGGATGTATCTCATATTTTAGGAGATGAGTTAGATAAAATCGCTGCTTTTTCCAAGCACCCAGTAGCTGCAATTGGTGGTGTGAGCTTGGATGATAAGTTTAAAAATGTAACTTATTATGTCATTGGAAGTGGATTGCTGTGAATATTGAAATAATCTCTATTGCAAAGAAAGAACGATCAACGTATGATCCTTTGTATAAAGAATTAGAAAAAATGATATCTCGCTTTGCAAAAGTGCAAGATATTGAACTTTTTTCTAAAGAGATTACAAAGGCACATAATATTGGAATCGAAGCCTCTAAAGCATCCTATACAAAGGCGTTTGCGCCATATAACAACAGTGCATATAGAGTTTCGTTACATCCTGATGGAAAATTAATCGATAGTTTTGAATTTAGTAAGCTTTTAGATGGTAAAATGTCAATTCAATTTTACATAGGTGGAGCCTTTGGTCTGGAAGAGGATTTTTTAAATCAATCAGACAAAGTTGTAAGTCTAGGTAAAATAACGATGAGTCACAAGATTGCAAAAGCTGTTCTTTTGGAGCAGATTTATAGAGGTTTTTCGATTTTAACAAATCATCCATATCATAAATAACGGGGTAATTAGTGAGACAAAGCGAACTGGAATTTTTTAAAAAAATGCTTGAAGTGCGTAAAGTACAGATTATAAAAAACATTAATGGTGTTCAAGAAGAGATGGGTCAACTCCGCGAAGAAGAGTTGCATGATGATGCGGATTATGCTGTTATGAGTAATAATAATCTTGTTGAAAATGCTATTAGTGAACAACAAGGTAAAGAACTTCGTGAAATCGAAGTATCTTTGAATAAAATTATTAATGGTGCATATGGAAGATGTGAAATGTGTGAGGAACTTATTAGTATCCCTCGACTCAAAGTAAAACCTCACGCAAAGTATTGTATAGATTGTCGTGAAATCGCAGAAAAACAACATTTAAAATAAGGAAATATATTATGTATATCAAGCGTTACACTTTATCCGTTGCCATTTTCGCAATGTTAGTGTTATACATCTCTTATAATATAACACCACAAAACTTTGAGATTAATATTAGTTATTTAGGTATAAATTTACCACAATTACCAGTTGCTTTATTAGTGCTGATACCTGTGATTTTACTTTACATAGCAACAGTTTTTCATATGGCGTTTTATTCATTACTTGGAAATTTTAAAGTCAGAAAATATGAAAAAGATTTAGAAAAATTGATGATCTCTATGGGTGATGCTCTTTTATGCAAAGAGAACCGCCATTTTGAGTTTAAAACACCAAAATATAAGCAACTCGGAAAATTAGTTGATAATATCTCTATTGTTGCTGATACACAAATGCCATTTATTGAAGATGAAAAGTTAGCAGCAGTTTTGAAACTAGTAAGTAGAGTACGAAGTGGTGAAGTTGCAGATTTGAGAAAATTTAGCTTACCGATAGATAATGAACTTATGATTCAAAATGATAAAAACAGATATGACGCTCATGAGCTCTCAGCAGAGGATGTTTTGAATAAATCTGGAAGATATTCTAAAGAATTGTGTACAAGAGCCTATACAGATGCATCTAAAAAATCTTCACTTGTAGTATTAGAAAAAAATAAAGAGTTTATGACTAAAGAAGCACTACACAATATTTTATCACGCATCAATGCAGATCAAAATCAATTAGTGCTTTCTAATGATCTGTTGATTGAGTTGATAGAAGTGTTAGAACTCAACGAAAAAGATTATATAACCATTTCACAAGTGCTTGCAAAAAGTATGATTCCAGAACAAAGAATTAAACTTTTTGAACTTTTAAGTGAAAAAGATGATGAAGCAACGGGTGGATATCTTTATACACTTTATGATTTAGAGATGCAATACCAAGCAAACGAGATATTGGCAAATACGCAAGCGCAAGAGTATCTTAACTTTAAAGCTTATCGTGCTTTAAAAGAGTGTAATAAGCATTATGATATTTCACTTTTTGTTTAGAGATTTTTTTTCTCTAAACTCTCTTTTTTCTTCTTACATGTATTCTATTTCAAATAACTTTTCTGGAAATTTTTAAAATGCAAAAAAAACTATCATTTGACCATCCTCTTTATGTCTTAGCGCCACTTGCGGGGTACACTGATCTTCCATTTCGAAGTGTTGTAAAAAAATTTGGAGCGGATCTTACTGTTAGTGAAATGATAAGCTCAAACGCACTTTCACATGGATCTCAAAAAACACTCCATATGCTGGAAAAAAGTCCAAATGAAGATCCTTATTCTGTTCAGATTGCGGGCTCTGAGGCCTCTGTGATAAAAGAAGCAGTGGAAGTGCTTAATGAACAGAGCGGCATCGATATAATAGATCTCAATTGTGGTTGTCCTGTACCAAAAATAGTCGGACATGGAAGTGGAAGCTCGCTTTTACTAAACCTTCCTTTAATGGGAGAGATCATTAAAACGATAAAAGATACCTCCAATAAATCTATGACAAGTGTCAAAATACGACTTGGATATGAAAAGAAAAATCATATAGATATTGCAAAAATGGTAGAGGATAGCGGAGCAGATTTTATTGCAGTTCATGGAAGAACACGTGCTGGAAAGTTTAAATCAGAAGTTGATTATGATGCCATCAAAGAGATAAAAGAGGCTTTAAAAATCCCAGTAATCGCAAATGGCGATATCGATTCTTATGAAAAAGCACAGTGGGTGTTAGAACACACCGGCGCTGATGGTGTTATGATAGGACGAGGAGCAGTTGGTGCACCTTGGATATTTCATCAACTAAAATCTGGCTCTACAGAGATTGATCGATTGTTAAAGCATGAGATTATTATGGAGCATTTTGACAAGATGATCGAGTTTTATGGTCCAAGAGGTGTGAACATGTTTAGAAAACATACACATACCTATTCAAAGGGGTATCAAGGTGCTTCTGTGCTTCGTGATAGCGTAAACCGTATAGAAAATATAAGAGAGTACAGAGATCTCATCGATAAGTTCTTTTTGGAGAATGAAATTGTTGCAAGATAGATAGGGAAGAAAATGCTTGAAGCAACAGAATCGATTTTAAACCTTTTAGAAGATGATATAGATGATAATGTTTTATATTATGATTACAATATTCGACACCTTTTTTCTCTTATAAAAGCTGGAGTGCCTGAAGATGATAATAGATATTTGAGTTCATTTCGCTCTTTTGAGGGTGAAGTGTTTGAAAATTACATGTATGAAAAGCTTTTAGCATATGTGACAACGCAAAGTGATATAGAAAAGTTTGTGTTAAAAGGGCATCATCAAGATAAAGATAAGGCTTTAGCAAATACTCTCTCAATCAGTGAAAAAGCACAAATTGTTTATCGCACAAAAAGCAGGGAAATAGGTGAATTTGATGCGCTTATTTTTACAAAAGATGAACTTTACTTTGTAGAGATGACTTTAGTAAAATCAGTACTGAAACTAAAAAAAAGATTGAGAAAGAAAAAAGCACTTTTAGAGACTATCTTCCCACACTATGACGTAAAGTCACTCATAATACTCAATGAGGGCGTAACAGGTGTAAAACAGCTTCCCTCTTACTGCAAAGTATGGATTACTAAACCCTTCTCTTCACAAAAAGTTTTAGACTATCTAAAAGATCCAAAAGCTTATGCAAAAAAACCAAAAAAAGTGATAGAAAGTGCAAAACTAGTAGAAGCACAAAGCTTACATGTAACGCCTTTTAAATACTATAATATTCTCTCATGGATTACAAAATCTTTACGTCAAAATAGAGGTCAGTTGATCAATATGAGATTTTTAAATGAATCTTTGACACAAAGATATCACGATCTCTATACAAAAATATATCTTGGTTATATGAGTGCTAGTGAATTTAAAAAGATTGTTGCAGTAGAGATAAAAGATGAACAACAAGTAGTTGTGGCATTAGAGAAAAAACATTCCGACGAGATCGTTTTAACCTATTATATTCAATACAGTAGAAAAAAACTCGATTATCTCTCTTTTGGCGATGATAACAAGATCGTTATAGAAAGAAAAGATCCGTTTGGTATTACAGTGACAGAGGTGTATCATATTGCCAAGTTTATGGATCAAAACTATTTATTGAGCGCAAATAATATAAAAACAATAAGTAAGTTACTCCATGAGAGTTTTATAAAAGGCTTACATGTAAAGTCTCCTTTACATGTGAGCAATTAAAATAACTTTTGTAAATTTATTTCTCTTTTAAAAGATAACAATTTTCTTTTAAGAGTATCTATCATATACTGATTCAAGAAAAATTGAGGAGTTTATGATGGCAAAAAGAGGAATATCGATTTTAAAAGGAATCGAAGCAGACGTAGTTACAACCTTGTTAAATAAAGCCTACGCAGATGAGTGGTTGGCGTATTATCAGTATTTTATTGAGTCAAAAGTTGTTAAAGGGATTATGAAAGATGCTGCTATTGTAGAACTCAATCAGCACGCAGCTGATGAACTTCGCCATGCGACACTTATTAGCGGGCGTATACTACAGCTTGGTGGAACACCACTGCTAAGTCCAAAAGATTGGTTTACACATACAAACTGTGGTTATGATGCTCCAGAAGATTTTGATGTCCTTTCTATCCTCAATCAAGCGATTAAGGGTGAACAATGCGCGATTAGCACTTACAATGAGATTTTAGATATTACAAGAGAAAAAGATATTATTACTTATGATATGGTTTCTACGATTTTAGCTGATGAAGTAGAACATGAAGAGGATCTTCAAGCATTGTATGATGATATTCATGAGTTTATAGCAGATATAAAGAAAAATATTCAGTGAGGTTTTTTAAAGTGGTGCCGGCACGAGGACTTGAACCCCGGGCCTGCTGATTACAAATCAGCTGCTCTAGCCAACTGAGCTATGCCGGCTTTTTCTTGAAGGTCGAAATTTTATCCAAAGAATTCTTAAAATTAGTTTTTATTTCAAGACTTATGATTCGTAGGAATCATAAGCAATAGAAGCAGCTTTTTCTTTATATGTCTGAAATGGTTCTTTCTCTTTTGGTCTAGTGTTTAACAAAGCGTTTAACTCATCATTTCTGTCTCTAAGTAGCTCTTCAAACTCATTTTTATTAAGAGGTTTATCATCTTCAAATTTATCTAGTAAAATATTGCTTTGACCAGCGAGAATTAAGTAGCTTAAATTGCCATAATCTACCATGACAATTCTGTTGATCTGATCGAGTTGTTTTGAAAATCGTACTTGTAAATCTTCATGTACTTCAGTTTTTGGACCAAACATCCAAGGTTTCTTCAAAGGTTTTATATTTGGAGTTGTATTATTTGTTTTTGGAATAACAGCGCCCATTTTCTTCTTGAGATAAAAAACAAAACCAAGAGTTGCTAATAAAACGATAATTACGACATAGTAGCCAGTTGATATTTCTAATTCTTGTTTTGTCGGTAGTGTGGCTACTGTATTAGTCGCATTGGTATCTGAGGGGAGAGTTGCTGCTCCTTTGTCAAAACGAAGTCTAAGTCCGTAAGAATCGGCAGTTTTAGAGGCTTGAACTTGCACATCACTTGGCACAGTAGCTGCAACTTGGGTATAGTTTGTAATCGGGCTGATAACAAGATTAGATATATATTTAGAGTTTAAAGGTTTTGTTTTTTCAGACTCAATAGTTGCATCATCAAGTTTTATGATGAGCTTTCCATCGAGAGTATCTTGAGAGATAACGCCCTCGTATGGTGTGTCGAAAGTGAACATAACATCGACTCTATCTGCTCTTTCATAAACATTATAACTGAGTATTTTTGAGGCTTGAAGCACAAAAGGAACGAGGAGTAAAAATAGGATTTGTTTCATAATCTTTCCTTTGATAAATGGTATAAAACTGCACTTGAACTCAGAACTTCATTGATACGGATAGCAAGATTTTTTTCATAAACCATAACTTCACCTTTACCTAAAATACGTCCATTAACATAAGACTCAACACTCTCTCCAGCGGGTTTTTTTAGATCAATCACTGAGCCTCTTTCAAGTTGGAGAATATCACGGATTGAGAGCTCTGTTTCACCAAGGTCAGCTACAAACTCTACTTCCATATCGAGTAAACCTTCATAGTTCATCCATGAAAGTTCTTGCTCCTCATCAAACGCTTTTTCACTAAAATGTAGCATTTTTTTCCTTCATAGCTATGAGTATATTTCCATCATCTAAAACCATTCTACTCATAGCATCATATGGATGATTAAATCTTTTTGTTTCTAAATATATTGGCGTTTTAATGTTAAAAACTTTAAGATCATTTGAATCTTGCGCTAAAACTTTTGCACTTCCAACGATCATATTTGTCGTCTCCAAAAGCATTCCTTGAAGTGTTTCATCATCACTCTCATCTTCAAAAAGAAAAATATTACAAATTTGCTGTAAAAGCTCTTTTGAGATGCCAAGATAAACGGTATGAACCTTGTTACTTTCAATTATTTCTATACTAGCAAGAACTATTCTCATTTTTGGAATAGTTGTTTTAAATGTGTAAGGAGTTTTAATCTGATGCTCACAAAAATTGCTTGCAGCTTTTGTAATAATAGATAACATTTTTTTGTCCAACTTGCAAAATTTAGAAGATTATACGTTATACAAACCTAAAATCAAATTAATATAGAACTAAGCTATACGTCATCATAAGCTATTGTGAG
>CAITKP010000074.1 GCA_903892995.1 uncultured Campylobacterales bacterium | reverse complement strand
TTTTTACAATATTTCTAGCATCTTTTTGATCGGAGTTTTTGAGATAAAATCGGTTTGGATCTTTTAGATAGGGCAAAAGAAGCTGAAGAATCTCTTTATTTTTATACCCAACTGCACAATAAATATGATCTATCTCAGTTGCATCAAGTATAAGTACTATTCCTTTAGATAGGAGCGATTGCGTCATCTGTAGATCCGAATTTTGGATAGCGTAACTCAGCGCATTACGTCCGCTAAAGCTCGTGGCATTGATATCTGCACCCTTATCTAAAAGTAGATTGAGAGCATCTCTATGGTCAAGAAATGCAGCGAGCAAAAGAGGTGTCCTCTTATCTTCATCTCTACTTTCAAGATTGGCATTTGCATTTAGAGCTTGAGTGATTTTTGTGCTATCACCGATATATGAATAACGAAGCAGATCGAAGTTAGCATCTGCATGTAAAAGTGTGGCTAAAAACAAACTCCCAAAAAAATTGACCTGCTTCATAGTTCCTCTTTCTTTTTGACAATAGTATATCAAATAGAAACAGGGATTTTATCCTTACATGTAAAGAAAATATATTTTTTTGGATGTGAAAAAAAGTAAAAGATAAAGTGTTAATTGAAATTTTTGTGAGAGAAGATAGGTAGTTCCAAAATGGAACTACTTATTCATTGCTTCGTTAGCGTATTTTTCGCCAAGTTCGTATGCTTTTAAGTTAGCAGCATGAACTTTAGCAGGTACTTTTGAAAGCATTGTGTCAATTAGAGTTTGTCTTTCAATAGCATTTTGCATAGTATTTGCGATTGCAAGAGCAACAACAGATTGAGTAATAACATTCCCAACCTCTTCTTTTGCTATTGTAATAATTGGAATCTCATAGATATTCCAAGTTTTTCTATCTTCATCAGATGGATGAACAAGGTTAGGATCAACAACGATAGTTCCACCAGGAGTTACCCCACTTTTAAATGAGTTGTAACTTACTTGTGCAACAGAAAGCATAAAATCAATCTCACCATCATTTGCATAAGGATAAAAAATCTCATCATCATCGAGAGTGATATCAACGACCGTTGGACCACCACGAACTTGTGATGTATATGTTGCAGTCTTTAAACCCTCTCCGCCAGATTTGATTTTTGCAGCTGCAAAAATCTCTCCAGCAAGAAGAACACCTTGTCCACCAACGCCTGTAAATCTCATTAAGTTTCTAGCCATCGTCTTCTCCTTATATCTTTTTAGCAAAATCGTCTTGAGTAATCGTTTTACGTTTACCTTGGTGGAAGTCGATAACATCTTGATACATATCACAATATTCACGAGCTGTTGTATCTTCTTTTAAGATACCCGTTGGAAAAACATTGAGTTTTTCTTCATCAGAAAGAGCTTCCCATTTTTTCAGTGGAGTAGTAATACTATCAATCCATCCTAAGTTTTCCATAGCATTTGCCATTTTGTTTTTACGACCAAGGTTAATATGGCAGTTAGACATAATATCCAAGAATGCAAAACCTCTATGTTCTATAGCTTTAACAAAAACTTTTTCAAGTTTTTTAGGATCAAGCATAGTCTCACGAGCTACAAATGATGCACCTGAAGCGATTGCTAAATTTGTTGCGTTAAATGTAGGGTCAATATTTCCTGACTTTTGAGAAACAGTCCACATACCTTGTGGAGTTGTTGGTGAAGTCTGAGAATTAGTAAGACCATAGATAAAGTTGTTGATAAGAATCATAGTGATATCAATATTTCTTCTACAACCATGAATTGTATGGTTACCACCAATAGCAAGTCCATCACCATCTCCAGCAACACAAATTACATATTTATCTGGGTGCATAAGCTTGATACCAGTTGCAAAAGCAACAGTTCTACCATGCGTAGTGTGTACTGTATTGAAATCAACATAAGAAGAGAATCTTCCTGAACAGCCGATACCAGAAACAACACAAACATCATTTGGGTCGATATTTAGTTTATCAATCGCTCTAACGAAAGCTTTTAAAATAACACCATCGCCACATCCCCAACACCAAAGTGTTGGCATTTTTTCAAGTCTTAAATATTTATCATAATTAAATGCCATCTTAGAATACCTCTTTAACTTTATTTACGATTTCATAAGGAGAGATAGGACGACCATTAACTTTATACAGTCCTTCTAAATCTAATCTTCCAGAAACACGTTCTATCTCTTCAGTGTATTGTCTGATATTTAACTCTACACAAAGTACGTTTTTAATCATATCAGTATATTTTTTGATAGATTCAGCTGGACTTGGCCATAAAGTAATTGGTCTAAATAAACCAGCTTTAATACCTTGAGCTCTTAAATGTCTAATAGCTTCTTTTGCTGCAAGAGATACAGAACCATAAGCGATAATAAGAACTTCGCCCTCAGCGCCCGTCATATCATCAAGCATAAACTCTTCATTTAATTCGATCTCATCTGTATGCATCATAACTTTATCTTCAAGACGTTGAATCAGTTTACGACAAGTCTCGATCTCTTCAGTTGGGAATCCCTTTGCATCATGGTGAAGACCAGTAAAGTGGTATCTATATCCTTTAAACATTGGATTTAGAACTGCAGGTTGGTCTTGTTCACACTGATATGGAAGGTAATCTTCAGGTGCTCCATCAAAAGTTTTACGAGGAACGATACCTTGTGCTACTTCCTCTTCTGTTGGAAGCATAGCTTTTCCATGCATGTGACCAATAGTTTCATCTAAAAGAACAAATACAGGTTGCATAAATCTATCTGCTAAGTTAAATGCTCTAACAGTTTCAGTATAACACTCTGCTAAAGAACCAGCACATAAAGTGATCGAACGATAATCTCCATGTGAAGGGTTTTTCGCTTGACGAACGTCACCTTGAGATACACGAGTTGGAAGACCAGTTGATGGACCGCCACGCATAACGTTTACAACAACCAAAGGCACTTCTGCCATTTGAGCCAAACCTAAGTTTTCAGCTTTTAATGAGATACCAGGACCTGAAGTCGCTGTCATTGTTCTAACACCAGCCATACCAGCACCAATCGCAGCTGCAACACCTGCAATCTCATCTTCCATTTGAATACATACACCACCAACCTCTGGCATTAAGTCAGACATCTCGTGCATTACTTCACTTGATGGCGTAATTGGGTAACCACCAAAAAATCTACATCCTGCATCTTTTGCAGCTAATGCAGATAATTCATTACCAGTTGAAATTACTTCTCTTGTCGCCATTATTTAACTCCTTGTTGATCGAGTGACATATAGTTGTTTGCAACAATTGCAGCTTGACGAGCTTTCGCATCATCTGTCAATTTAGCAAACTTATATTCTTTTTTATCAGCTACATAAATAGCAAAATCTGGACATGTAAGTTCACACTCATTACATCCAATACATGCTTCAGGATGATCTACTGAAATTATCGCACCAAGTGTTGATGTAGAATCATAACGCATACCTAGTACACCAGATGGACAAACAGATACACAGATATCACATGCCTTACAATTATCTCTATTAACCCACACAGGTACATTACCTGGGTATTCAATCATAGCAGATGCCATATATTCTCCTTATTTACAAGTTAAATTAATTTTCTTTTTTGTTATTCGAAATTTTTCCAATAGCACAAGAAACAAAACTCTTAGCTTTAAGAGTAGTTGAGTCAACAAAACCGATCTCTTCGTCACAAAGAGGATAGCCTAAGTTTCTTAGAGTTGCTTTTAAATGTGCTTCCGACGCCTCATCAATAGTATCTACTGTGACTTTTCTAGGCTCGCACGAGAGGTCGATATCAATGTGTGCAAAGCCCTCTGCTTCGAGTGACTTCTTGATTGTGTTTGCACAACCTCCACATTTGATATTACAAACCTCAAAAGTTTTGAGCATCTCTACTTTTTTCCTAAAACTTCAGCGACAGCTTTTCCAATTTCAGCTGGAGAAACAACAACTTTAACACCTGCTGCCTCTAGAGCTTCCATTTTTTCTTTTGCCGTTCCCGCTCCACCACTTACTATAGCACCAGCGTGACCCATACGTTTACCTTTAGGTGCTGTTTGACCAGCGATAAAAGCAACAACAGGTTTTGTAATGTTTTCTTTAATAAATTTAGCTGCTTGAATCTCCAAATCTCCACCAATCTCACCAATCATTACGATAGCATGAGTTTCAGGATCTGCTTCAAAAAGTGGTAAAAGCTGTTTGTATGAAAGACCGATAATCGGATCTCCTCCAATACCAACCGCAGTTGAAATACCAAAACCA
>CAITKP010000073.1 GCA_903892995.1 uncultured Campylobacterales bacterium | reverse complement strand
ATCTTGTCTTCTTGATTTTATATTTCCAAGCGAGTTTCTTACTCTTTTAGCAAATAGATCTTCTATCATATTTTGGCTCATAGGTTCACTACTACTTCCAACTCTTATGTAGCATCCTTTTTCCGACATTCCATTCTTTTTAATGTAATATGGCGTCTCTCTACCACTTGCTATTATGATTTTTATAATATGCTTATCTTCAATAGTTTCTAAAATAACTTCAAAAAGTCCTAAACATGATGGTGAAATATTATGTTTGAGTTTATCTTTAATTTTGAGTTGAGTTTCATCTGGGTTTTGGCAACCTAAAATTTGGCCATCATTATTTACTCCTATATAAATAACTCCACCCTCATGATAATTTAAAAAAGCCACTACCTCTTTTTCAAATGTATCTGTGAGAGATGGTTTATATTCAACTCTATAAGATTCAATTAGATTCATATTTTTACTAATTTCATTTGTTCTAAATACCATTCATAAACTCTACATATTCCCTCTTCAAGCTCCACCTTGTGTTTCCAGCCAAGAGCATGAAGTTTGCTCGGATCTGTGAGTTTTATCATGGTTCCATCAGGTTTACTTGTGTTGAAAGTGAGTTCACCCTCATAGCCGACTATCTTTTTGATAAGTATTGCGAGTTCTTTGATACTGATATCTTCACCTGTTCCGATGTTTATATGAGTATTTCTTATCTCTTGCGTTTGTATGCTATTTGGTGTACATGTATCGTTTGAGCTTTGTTGTACTTGGTAGGTATCTTTAAAATCTCTATTTTCCATGATAAACACACAAGCATCTGCCATATCTTCAGAGTAGAGGAATTCACGTCTTGGATTTCCGCTTCCCCATATCTCTACATGTAAGGCTTTTGAGAGTTTTGCTTCATGCATCTTTCTAAGCAGTGCTGGAAGTACATGAGACTTTTCAAGGTCAAAGTTATCATTTGGACCATAGAGGTTTGTGGGCATAACACTTATAAAGTTTGTACCATATTGGATGTTATAAGACTCACACATTTTGATGCCTGCTATTTTTGCTATAGCGTATGGTTCATTAGTGTATTCCAATGGACTTGTTAGTAAGCTATCTTCTGGCATAGGTTGTGGAGCATTTTTTGGGTAGATGCACGTGCTTCCAAGAAAGAGAAGCTTTTGCACACCATGAAGATAGCTTTGGTGGATCACATTATTCTGTATTTGGAGGTTCTCATAGATAAAATCTGCTCTGTAAGTGTTATTAGCAACGATGCCACCTACTTTTGCAGCAGCCAATATAACATACTCTGGTTTCTCTGCTTCGAAGAACTCTGCAACAGTTTGTTGGTTTGTAAGGTCTAGCTCTGCATGAGTTCTATAGACTAAGTTCGTATAACCCTTACATGTAAGGCTTTTAACTATGGCACTGCCCACGAGTCCGCGGTGGCCAGCTATGTAGATTTTGCTAGATTTGTGCATAATCAACTTGCCTGTTGAACTAAAGATGAAAATTCAGATATTTCAACTATAGAGTGTTTTTGTTTTGCTTCATTGACAAGCTGTTCAAGCTTCTCAGCGGTTTTATCATCTATCCATTCCGCTGAACATTGTTCACAAACAGTAGCAGGAACATGTCGAACTACGACAACACCAAAATCTAAATCTACAGTAAAAGTGGTTGTTGAATCAAATTTATACCCTTTACAAATAGGGCATCTATGTTTACTTATTTTCATCTTCTTTCCTTGTTATATAGATTCTCTTATTTTATCAAAAACCACATTTTACTCGTAATAACTCATAGTCTTATATCCACCATCTTTGAGGTAAACATCTTTTGTCATTAGTTTGAGGTCACTTGCCATCATGTCGTTTACGAGTTCTTCGAGTCTGTATTCTCTGCTCCAGCCAAGTTTTGTTTCTGCTTTTGTAGGATCACCTAAAAGAAGATCGACCTCTGTTGGTCTGAAGTATCTTGGATCTACTGCTACTACCTCTTTGCCAAGTTCAACTTGATATTCTGGATTTGAGCATGAGAGAACATAAGCTTTTTCGTCTACAGCCTCGCCCTTAAACTCTAGTTCTATGCCAGCGTAAGCAAAGCTCATTTTCACAAAGTCTCTTACCGTTGTTGTCTGACCTGTTGCTATGACCCAGTCTTCTGCCTCATCAGCTTGAAGGATCATCCACATCATACGTACATAATCTTTTGCATGACCCCAGTCACGTTTGGCATCGAGGTTTCCAAGATAGAGTTTATCTTGAAGACCAAGTGCTATTTTAGAAGCTGCACGTGTGATCTTTCTTGTTACAAATGTCTCACCTCTTACTGGTGATTCGTGATTGAAGAGAATACCGTTAGATGCAAACATCCCATAAGCTTCACGGTAGTTTACTGTGATCCAGTATGCGTACATTTTAGCCACTGCATATGGGCTTCTTGGATAAAAAGGTGTTGTTTCGCTTTGTGGTGTTTCTTGTACTTTTCCATAGAGCTCAGATGTACTTGCTTGGTAGATCTTTGTTTTTTTCTCTAGTCCTAAAAGTCTTACAGCCTCTAAGATTCTAAGTGTTCCTGTGCCATCCGCGTTTGCTACATATTCTGGTGTTTCAAAGCTTACATGTACGTGAGACATTGCTGCTAAGTTATAGATCTCATCGGGTTGTGTCTCTTGGATAAGACGAGTGATGTTCATAGAGTCTGTCATATCACCATAGTGAAGGATAAGGTTTCTGTTTTCTACATGCGGATCTTCATAAAGGTGATCGATTCTATCTGTGTTGAAAAGTGAACTTCTACGTTTCATCCCATGGACGATGTAGCCTTTTTTAAGTAAAAACTCTGCTAGATAGCTCCCATCTTGTCCTGTGATCCCTGTGATGAGGGCTACTTTTTGATTTTCTGCCATTTTAATTTTCCTCTTTAAAATAATCTTTTACATATGAGTGAACATAACTACTCTTCAAAATCTGTTCTTTTGAAAAATAATTATATTCACTGTGTTCGTCTTGTGGCAAATCTAAATCTTGTTTCAAATTTAGTTCATATGCTAAAACGATGTAGTGCGTAGAGATGTTTTCATCTGCAAAACTATTGTCATAGAAATGCTCGTAATTGCCGTGAAATTTTAGCGAATCTAATGCTATTTCTTGGTTAAACTCTTTTTTTGATAACCTTTTAACTGCATCTTTTATGGTTTCATTTTTAAAAATTCTGCCACCAAGAGTAAACCAAAATCCACATGCTGGCTCATTTATTCTTTTTCCAAGTAAATAATTGCCTTCACCATTTTTAATAATAAAATCTATAGATATGAGTGGAGTATTATCTATGACGATTTTAAACTTATCTATTGAAATCATCACTAACTCTTACGATATCATCTTCATCAGTGTATTCCCCAACTTGCGCTTCTATGAGTACTACTGGGATTTTTCCTTCGTTTGCCAATCTATGCACCTCCCCCATTTTGATGTAAGTCGATTCATTTGGTCGGATGAGTTTTGTCTCGTCTCCCACTGTAACTGTCGCAGTTCCGCTCACAACTATCCAGTGCTCATTTCTATGAAAGTGTTTTTGGAGACTTAAACGTTTTCCTGGTTTTACTTCGATGCGTTTTATCTTATAACCTGGACTGTCTTCTAAAATGGTGTAAGTTCCCCATGGTCTGTGACCCGTTAAATGAACATTGTGAAGTTCACTTTTTTGCTCTTTGAGTCTTTCTACTACTTTTTTGACTTTTTGAGAACTTCCTTTTTTGGAAATAAGTAAAGCATCACCTGTGTCTATGATGATGCAATCTTGTATATCAATAGTTGCGATTGTGCGCTCATGACCATAAATGAGATTGTTTTTAGAATCTATACTTATGTGGTTGGCATTTAAAGTGTTGCCGTCTTTATCCTTGGGAAGCTCTTCATAAAGTGCGTCAAAGCTCCCAACATCACTCCATGCTATGTCCGATGGTATGACTTTTACTTTGTCTGATTTTTCCATAACTGCGTAGTCGATGCTGTCTTCTGGGATAGCCATCATATCTTCATGTTTGATTCTGATCAGGTTGTCTTTATTACTGTTTTCATATGCTTGAAGCGATGCTTGATACATCTGCGGTGAATGCTTTTGAAGTTCTTCTAAAAATACGCCTGCTTTGAACATAAACATACCGCTGTTCCAGTAATAATTCCCTGCGTTTAGATACTTCGTAGCTGTTTGTAAGTCTGGTTTCTCATGAAAAGCTTTTACATTTTCACCCTCTACAGCCTCAATATATCCAAAACCTGTTTCAGGAAATGTAGGAGTAATGCCAAAGGTTACAAGAGTGTTTTTTTGTGATAACTCTTTTGCTTTTTGAACTACTTTTTTATACTCCGCTTCATTCTTTATGAGATGGTCCGAAGGTGTAACCAAGACTATTTCCTCTTTTTTCAAAGCCATACAAGCAAGAGCGATAGCCGGAGCGGTGTTTCTTCCAACAGGTTCTAATAAAAATTTAGTCATTGCTACTGAAGCGAAGCAATCTTGACTTTTTTCTATTTCTTCTAGCTGGTCTAATGCTAGAAAATATTGTTCTGTATTTGACACTATAAATACAGAGTCACAAAGCTTAGAATTACGTTCAACTGTAAGTTGAAAGAGGGATTTGTTTTCAAAGAGTTTTACAAATTGTTTTGGCATGACCGTTCGGCTGATTGGCCAGAGTCGCGTACCGCTTCCGCCACATAAAATTATGTTAGTCATTTTTTACTCCGTATTTTTTCAAATACCACTCAATAGTTTTCATAATTCCTGTATCAAAATTCTCATCTGCTTTCCAATCAAGCTCATTTTCAAGTTTTGTTATTATCTTTAGCATTTTCACTTCTTAATCTTTTTTATGTTTCGGCTTACTTTGGCAAACCCCAAGTTAAATTCAAATTTCGTAGTAGTTTCTACTACCGCACCATCATAACTTTTTCCTTCTATAATCTACTGCACTGTTTAACATTCTTCTTATAAGTATCGAACTTTCTTGAACTGTATAAAATATTAAATAAGAATCTACAATATAAACTCTGCAATCTTCATACACCTTTTTATGTCTACACTCTATCCCAATATATGGAGAAGAGGTAAGTATTTCAATTTTTGTTTTTAGAAAATCTGCATAAGATGATGCTCTAATAAAACTATCTTTTGAAGTATATTCAATGATAGCATCCAAATCTAGTATTGATTGTTCAGAATATTTAATGTGCATATTTCGCTTTAATCTGTGCAAAAATCTCATCATGTGATTTATCACTTATGCCAGATTTCATACCAATTTCAATTTCATCGCTTAAATGTGATAAATCATCCATATCAATTCTTGGCATGATAACCACTTCAACATCTTCATAATCAAAATAATCAGGTAACTTTATATTTAGCATATGATTATTAACTTTTGCGAACTCTCTAATTGCTGTCACATTAAATCCTTTTTTCTATATTGTATTTGATCTATCACTATTAAAAATATCTCTTGTGTAAATTTTATCTTTGACATCCGACAAACTCTCTTCAACTCTATTTACCACTATCGCATCAATCATAGTTTTAAACTCCTCAATCTCTTTTATCACTTTGAGCCCTTCAAAAGTTTCTTCTTTTTGCCTTTGGATTTATAGCAAGAACATCAGCTAAACCTTTTTGAGTGGTAGTGGGTATAGTTTCCAATTATGTTTTGTATTTTTGAGTTAAGTGGTACATTTTAACTATTTCAAACTTTGAATCCTGTTAATCTGGGTGGGGTAGATTGAAGATTGGATTGCTCATTTATTTAACTCTCTGCATTCCCAACGAAGATGTATGGTTTGATTATCGATTTTTTTACTTGAGGAGTAGTTAAAGGTGGGAGAAGGAGCCTTACACCCAGAGGGCACTTCACATGTAAGCAAAAAAGGCTTACATGTAAGCGGTTATTTGGAGTAAGGCTTATTTGCCTTCAGTCTCTTTTTTGAGCATATCTTCACGAGGGTATGTGAATGTTGCTTGTCTGAAAACTACGATTTTATCAACGATTTTACCGTTGCTATCAAGTGCATAAGCTTTGATAGTGATTGGAATAACTGTATCTTTTGTAAGATCATCTACCAACTCATCAGTTGTATGAAGCGTTACGATCTTTTTCTTTTTCACATCAGGCTGAACTGTAAATGGTTCTGTTGGTTGCTCTATTTTGATTTTACCTTCCATACCTTTTGGAGGAATGACCTCAAAGTAAAATTTGTATGGTTTATCTTGCGTATTTTGTAGCAAGAAGATATATGAGTTTTTAACATCATATTTTCCATTATCAGATTTTGCAATCGAATAAAGACGTGTTTCTTTGTTAACATTTAAAAGCATATGCTCTTTTTTACTTCCCATAATACCTACAATAACTGCAAGGATTACTAAAATAACCCCATAGCCAATGATTTTTGGTCTAAAGTATTTTGTTTTTCCATGATTATAAATCTCATGTTCACTTGACCAAACAACAAGGCTCTCTTTTCCAAGTTTACCCATAACATCAGTACAAGCATCAACACACTCTAAACAGTTGATACACTCAAGTTGTAATCCCTTACGAATATCGATATGAGTCGGACAAACAGTCACACAACTTTCACAAGCTGTACACTCAGCCGATGGATTTACAGCTAAGAGATCTTTTTGTTTTGTGAACTCTTTTTCTTTATTTTCATTATAGATATCTCCACCGCGGTGAGGGTTGTAGATTGCCATAACTGTATCATCATCATAAAGAACCGACTGGATTCTTGAGTATGGACAGACATAAACACAAAAGTTTTCTTTTAAGAAGATGATGTCATATACTAAAAAGAGAACAACACCAGCTAAAAAGCCAAGAACAACCATGTGTTCAGTTGGGTTTTGCATATATAAAAAGAAATCTTCTGGCGGAACAAAGAACCACATAAAGTCAGCTGCTGCAAGTGTCGCTAAAACAGTCCACATAATGATCGCAACCACTTTTTTGACTTTGTTTTCAGCTTTACTCATATCTGGTTCTTGCTGTTTGTTTTTGATACGTTTGCGAAGACCTAAAATCTTAGTTTCAATAAGATCACGATAGATAACACGAAACACTGTTTGCGGACAAACCCAGCCACAAAAAACACGTCCGCCCATAACTGTCATCCCAAAGACTCCAAGGAACATGATCATTAGCAAGAAAGGCATGAGATACATCTCTTGCATGTCAAACTGTACAAACGCTAAGTGAAGTTTGAGTTTATCAAAACTGAGTAAAAATAGGTGATTTCCATCAACTGTGATCCACGGAATAGAGATCGCTATAATCGTTGCAATCGCGTATGCAACGTATCTCATCATTCTCCAAGAGGTTTTTGTCTCTTTTGCGATAGGCTTTTCATTTGTAGCCATTGTTTCTCCTTATTTGGTTGTGTTGGGGCAGGTGATTTTGTTTATCACATTTGCCTCTGCATTTTCTGGTGTTTCATGAACTAAAGAACCCGAAGCAAAATCTTTCAACTCTCTTGACTCTATATAATCCTTTAAAGAACTTCGGCTTACATGTAAGAGTCGAGCGATTTCACTGACGCTTTTATTTGCTTTTATATGAGAGAGTATCTCGTTATGATATCGATCAAATTTTGATGAAGATCGACTTCCTTTGGGTCTGCCAATAGATTTTTTTGAGTTATCCTGAAGCGTTTGACGAAGCTGATCTATAAGACCCAAAACAAGCATCACGTCGCTTTCTTTGGTAATTATAACAGATTGTTTTACAAAGTGAACTTCATAGGAGTTTTTGAGCAGACAGCTAAACATCTGCACTGCATCCTCCATATTGGTACTCAAAACCCAAGCATCATAAACCAAAAGAGTCCCACCCGCACCGAGTTTAAAGTACGAAGCGACTTCATCTCTTTCATCAAGCCGTTTATTTTGAGATTTTTGGTCAATAAACTCGTCATCTATTGTTAGATTTTTTTGCCCAGCATACAAGTTTATGAATTTGAGTTGCTCATATGCAGTTTCAAAATTTTTGTCCGAACGGATGTAAGCATGAACCATAATAACGGTTAAACCTCTCTTTGTTTTTAGTTTCATCGTCATTATAACTTTTTTTGACGTTTTAAGTCAAGAATAAAATTATTTTTTACGTCAATTTGAACTCATTGAGGGTTTGTTTGATATAATCGCATTTATGAATAATCTATTTATTGAATATAGAGACCCTTTGTTTGGGATAATCGTTTTTTTTGTTTTGGTTTTTGTTATAGCACTTTTTAGCTATTGGTGGGGACGTTTTAAAGCTAAAGATGATCATAAACATTTGGATAGATTTTTAAATCAGTTTAAATCACCACCCTCAGAGATGGAGCTCAAAGAGCTTATCTCTTCATCTAAAATTTCATCAAAATCTTGGCTTTTACTTGCAGATCTTTACTCCCAAAATGGCGAATATGAAAAAAGTATCGAGATATATTATGAACTTTTATCTCATATAAATGAGGATGTTAGTAAAAAAGATATTCTCTTTTTGCTCGGAAAAACCTACTTTAAAGCGGGGTTTTTGCAAAGAAGTCAAAATGTTTTTTTAGAGATATTAAAAGCGAATCCTCGAACACCTCAAGCGCTGCATTACCTTCTTTTGATTTATGAGCATTTAAAAGATTATAAATCCGCACTTGGCGTTTTAGAACCGCTTGATGAACTTGGCGAAGATGTTAAAAGTGATAAAATCTATCTTGAAGTGATTTTATTGCTGAATGATTACACGATGGATGAGAGTGAGAAAACGCACAAGCTTCTCTCACTATATAAAGAGCATAGAAGATTGACGTATCTAATATTTGAATATCTTTTCCGTAAAAATCCAAAATTAGCATGGCAAAATCTTGACCAGTCTCAGTGTTCAAGAGTCAGTGATCTGCTTTGGAATCTATCCCAAGACAAGATCGATTTTGATATAATTTCGCAAAATGTTTATCTACGTGAGCTCTTTAGTGCAAAGGGCTATGTGGCTCTTGAAGAGAAGAGTTCTACTTTTGAGTTTGATCTTTTGATCAACTTGAAAAAGAGCGATTACAAGGGCGCAACATTGACATTTGAATACATCTGTAAACAGTGTAAACAGATCTATCCATTTGCATTTCACCGATGTCCATCGTGTCATGCAATAGATTCTGTTTTGAGCGAGCCGATCATCTCTAGGGAGTACAGTGAAAAAAATAACTCTTTTCAGTGATGGAAGTGCCCTTGGCAATCCTGGACCAGGTGGGTTTGGTGCGATTTTGCGCTACATGGACAAAGAGCGAATCATTAGTGGAGGAGAGAAACATACAACGAACAATCGTATGGAACTCCTTGGCGTGATTGAGGGGCTTCGAGTTTTAAAAGAGCCTTGCGAAGTGGAAGTGATCTCTGACTCTTCTTATGTTGTTAAAGGGATCAATGAGTGGCTTGGCGGATGGATAGCAAGAAATTTTAGCAAGGTGAAAAATCCTGACCTTTGGAATGAGTATATTGAAGTCTCTAAAGGGCATAAAATAAAAGCAACTTGGGTTCGTGGACACAATGGACATGATGAAAATGAAAGATGCGACATCTTGGCAAAAGAGCAAGCACAAATACAAAAAGATTTACTAAAATAAAGGCGGAGTGATTATGGATTCTCTGGAAAAACAACTCGGTTATACATTTAAAAATAAACAGCTCCTTATCGAAGCGCTGACGCATAAAAGCTATAAACAGCCCTACGATAATGAGCGGTTGGAGTTTTTAGGAGATGCTGTTTTAGATCTCATTGTAGGTGAGTATCTCTACAAAAAATTTCCCACCTCAGATGAGGGCAAACTCTCAAAAATTCGTGCATCACTTGTAAATGAAAATGGGTTCAACAAACTAGCGCTTGTATTGGATTTAGGAAACTATATCTTTTTATCTAATGCTGAAGAGAACAACGAAGGGCGCACAAAACCCTCTTTGCTTTCCAATGCTTTTGAAGCACTTATGGGAGCGATATATCTTGAAAGCGGCTTAGAGGAAGTTCAAAAAATAGTCATCTCTATGCTTGAGGCAAACTATGAAGAGATCTCTTTGGATTCACTTTTTAGAGACTATAAAACAAGCTTGCAAGAGCTTACTCAAGCGAGATTTAGTGTTACTCCAGAGTACCGTCTTGTTGGAAGCAGTGGACCTGATCATAAAAAAGAGTTTGAAGTTTCAGTGACGATAGAGGGAAAAGAGTACGCAAGAGCGCTTGGAAAAAGTAAAAAAGTAGCACAGCAAGAAGCTGCATTTATTGCTATAGAGATTTTACAAAAGGAGAATACATGAACCGTTTTGGACAAAGATTTGGCTTTACAACCTTTGGCGAATCTCACGGCAAGGCGCTTGGATGTGTTGTAGATGGAGTTCCAGCGGGTCTTTTTATAGACGAAGCCTTTATTCAAAGTGAACTTGATAGAAGAAAACCAGGAAAAAGCAAGTTTGAAACAGCAAGAAAAGAGGATGACAAAGTCGAGATACTCAGCGGTGTGTTTGAAGGTTTAAGCACGGGAACACCAATCGCGATGATTATCTACAATACTGATCAACACTCAAAAGATTACACAAATATTAAAGATGTATTTCGTCCCGGGCATGCAGATTTTACCTATTTTCATAAATACGGCATCCGTGATTATCGAGGTGGGGGACGTTCATCTGCAAGAGAAACAGCAGCGCGTGTGGCAGCTGGAGCTGTGGCGAAATTGATGCTTGCTCAACTTGGAATTGAGATAGAGAGTGGTATTTGTGAGATTGATGGAATCAAAGCTACAAATTTTGATTATACGTATGCAAAAGAGAGTCTTATCTATGCTCTTGATCCAAGTGTAGAAGAGGCACAAAAAGAGGCTGTAATCAAGGCAAAAGATGCTCACGACTCTGTTGGCGGAGTTTCTCGTGTTGTGATTAAAAATGCACCTATTGGACTTGGTGAGCCGATGTACTATAAAATGGATGGAGTTTTAGCAGATGCCATGATGGGGATCAATGCTGTTAAAGCGGTGGAGATTGGTGATGGCATCAGCAGTGCATCAAAACTCGGATCTCAAAACAACGATCAGATTCGCTCTAGCGGTTTTGAGTCAAACCATGCTGGGGGAATTTTAGGCGGAATCACAAATGGTGAAGATATTATTTTAAACGTCTATTTTAAACCAACACCATCAATTTTTCAAGAGCAACATACGCTTACATGTAACAATGAAGAGGTGGATTTTTCCCTCAAAGGCAGGCATGATCCTTGTGTCGCGATACGTGGCACAATCGTGTGTGAAGCGATGGCCGCTCTTGTCGTTGCCGATATGTTGTTGCTGAATATGGGTAGAAAAATGGATGGCATCAAAAACTATTACATTTAAAGCAATATTTGGGCATAATGCAAAAATTTTAAAATCATCTATACCACTCTTTTGGTATAGAATTACAGGACAAAATTCGTGAATAGAATCGCACTGAAGCACAATGATGAAATTGTTGACTTACAAACTGCAAAAGCGCTTGGCATTGAAGGTGAGCCAATAGAACTTGACAACTCAAAAGAGTCATTAGAAGTTTTACGCCACTCCACAGCACACTTGATGGCACAGGCTATCAAATCTCTTTATCCTGACGCAGAATTTTACGTCGGACCAGTTGTAAAAGAGGGGTTTTACTATGATTTTAAAACCTCTACAACTATTGGTGAGGGTGATCTTAAAAACATAGAAAAAGAGATGCTAAACCTTGCGAAGAAAAAGACAGAGATAGAAAAATATGATATCTCTATGGATGAAGCAAAGGTTAAATTCGCGCACGATCATCTCAAACTTGAAGTTATGAAAAGAATCCCAAGCGAGAGCGTTTCTATCTATAAACAAGGGGATTTTGAAGACCTTTGCCGTGGACCGCACTTACCAAATGTAGGGCTTATTAGATATTTCAAATTAATGAAAATCGCTGGAGCATATCTTGGCGGAGACTCTAAAAATGAGGTTTTAACTCGTATTTATGGGATCGCATTTGCTGATAAAGAAGCGCTCAAAAACTATCTTGAGATGATGGCAGAAGCTGAAAAACGTGACCACAGAAAGATCGGTGCGGAGATGAAACTTTTCTCGTTCCGTGAAGAGGTGGGATCAGGATTTGCCCTCTGGCTTCCTGCAGGTGCACGTTTGCGCTCACGTCTTGAAGCACTTCTATTTAAAGCACATAGAAAACGCGGGTATGAGCCTGTGCGCGGACCTGAGATGCTCAAAAGCGATCTTTGGAAAGTTTCAGGACACTACCAAAATTACGGCGAAAATATGTACTTTACACATATTGAAGAGTCGGAAGATAAAAAAATCGAGTTTGGTATCAAACCGATGAACTGTGTCGGACATATTAAAGTATATGAAGAAGATCTTCGTTCATACCGTGATCTTCCGCTCAAATATTTTGAATATGGTGTGGTTCATCGTCATGAGATGACAGGCGCGTTACATGGACTTTTTCGTGTAAGAGAGTTCACACAAGATGATGCCCATATTTTTTGTACAGTAGATCAGATCGAAGAACAGATCATGGAAGTTATGGATTTTGTTGATAAAATCATGACGACATTTGGATTTGAGTATAAAATTATGATCTCTACAAAACCTGAAAAAGCTGTTGGAGATGCCCTTGTTTGGGAAAAAGCCGAAGCTGCACTTATATCTGCAATGGAAGCAAACAATTTACCATACTCAATTGATGAGGGTGGCGGAGCTTTTTATGGTCCAAAAATTGATATCAAGATCACGGATGCTATTGGGCGTGAGTGGCAGTGTGGAACTGTACAGCTTGATAACAATCTTCCTTCAAGATTTGAACTTGAATATAATGGTGAAGGAAATGAAAAAATTCAGCCTGTTATGATTCATAGAGCAATTTTAGGTTCTTTTGAGCGTTTTGTGGGTATATTGACAGAACACTATGCTGGAGAGTTTCCAATGTTCGTCGCACCTACACAAGTTGCGATTGTTCCAATTGCTGAGACTCATAACGCATATGCAAAAGAGTTGGCAGATAAACTGCTTGATATTGGTGCAGACAGTGAGATTTATAACAAAAACGATAGTCTCAACAAACGTATCCGTACAGCAGAGAAGGCGCGTGTTCCAATGATCATCGTTTTAGGCGATGAAGAGGTTGCCAATAAAACAGTAGCAATCAGAGATAGAAGAACACGTGAACAATATAATCTAAGCGAGGCAGAATTTATCTCGCTTATACAAACTAAAATAAATGAGGTAAATTTTTGATTAAAAAACAAGACCGTGTCATAATGAATGACGATATCAGAGTTCCTGAAGTACGTTGTAACGTAGATGGTGGTGAGACATTAGGCATTATATCTACGGATGAAGCTATGGCAAAAGCAAATGAGATGGGACTCGATCTCGTCCTTATCGCTCCGACTGCAAAGCCACCTGTTGCGAAGATTATGGATTACGGTAAGTTCAAATACCAAGAAGAGAAAAAACTCAAAGAACAACGTAAAAACCAGACAAAAATCGATGTTAAAGAGATCAAGTTGTCTGTAAAAATTGCTGAAAATGATATCTCTTACAAAGTAAAACATGCAAGAGAATTTTTGGCTGAGGGCAAACATGTAAAATTCCGTGTTTTCCTTCGTGGTCGTGAGATGGCGCATCCAGAAGCGGCAAAAGAGGTTTTACTGCGTGTTTGGCCGATGCTTGAAGATGTGGCTACTATGGATAAACAGCCTAGTTTTGAAGGCCGTTACTACAATATGTACCTTCTTCCAATCAAATAACAATCTCCTCTATAAGCATAGGTGTTCCTATGCTTAACACTTTTCGCGCAAATTTATATCCCTTTATATGATAATTACCTATTTATGATACAATATTTGTGATATCAATGTGATATATCAAATTTATCGCTTACATGTAAAGGAATCAAAATATGAAAAAAATGTTAAAACTTTTTGTAGCTACGGCTGTAATCTGTATAAGTAGTGTACATGCAGATACAGAACTTGATATTGCAAGCCTTTCTTCAGTAGAGGGCAAAGAGGTTTCAACCTACCTTTGTGGTGCATATATGGATGCTGCAACTGCGAAATCAAAATTAGAATCAGCTGGATATACAATTGTTGGTGAGTACAATATCGCAAAGGGTGGAACAACTATTTTGTTCACAGATAATGCGCTTAAAGCTGAGGCATCAAAACCAAATCGTGGGTATGTGGCATTAGAGCGTTTATATGTTGATGATGCAAATAAGCAGATAACGATCACAAATCCGATCTATTTTGGAAAAGCTTATATGCAGGGTGAGTACAACCATGCGGTATTTTATAAAGAGTTACAGACTCTAACAAAAGCATTTGCAGGGTTGAAAGCTTCTGAGGATAGATTGAAGTTTAATGACTTAGAGACTTATCATTATATGATGGGAATGCCATACTATCAAGATATGCTCAAACTCGGCTCAGGGAGTGATCTGCTTGCAAAAGCAAAACAATCGCAAACTGCTCTCTTTGAGCTAAAAATTTCCGATAAAGTGACACTTCTTGGTTTTGATTTTGACAAAAGAACAAACAAATTTCCATCAAAAATTGGTCTAGAAAATGGAGTTGTGATGCCCTATGTGGTTGTGGTAGAAAATGATAATGCAAAAGCACTCAGCGGATATTACTATATTGCACTGAGTTATCCACTTCTTCCTATGGCACAATTTACAAAAATCAGTGATGTTCCAGGAGCGATTGAGACTCTACTCACAAAACCATTTGAATAAAAATTTTATCTTCTAGGTAAATAGGATAAAATATCATAAATATAGGGGTTTATGATGATTTATTTAAGACGATTTATTTATGTGTTTTTAGCATTTTTGGCGCTTTACACGCTAGGCGGTTTCTTTTTGGTTCCATACCTTGTAAAAACAAAAGGTGTGGAGCTTGCTAATGAGAAGATTAATGGTAAACTGAGTATTGAATCAGTCAATTTTAATCCATTTATTTTTGATGCACAAGTTCATGGCGTTGAACTCAGATCATTAGAAAATAAGCCTGTTATCTCTTTTGAAAGTTTAAATCTCAATCTCCAAGTTTTATCCCTGATCGGCAATACGATCCACGTAAAATCAGTAGAACTCATTAAGCCATCTATAAATGCTGTGTATTCAAAAGAGAAACAGTTAAATCTCTTAAACATAGTAAAACCCTCAAATACTCCAGATGAGAACAAAACTTCTTCAAAACATCCAAGATATATCTTAGACTCTTTAGTGGTCAAAAAAGGGCATATTCGGTATGATGATTTTTCAAAACCAACGCCTTACGCTACTGCTTTAAACAATTTTGAATTTAGTGTAAAAAATATAGATACAGATAAAAACAGTATCAAAAAAGGATTATCGATTCTTCACTTTGATTTGGATGGTGGTGGAAGTGTTGCTGTAACAAATCATATCAATTCAATGACTCCTGTCGTTATTGATGGAACAGTTGACTTAAACTCCGTTGCCCTCTACCCACAGTGGAAGTATTTTAGAGATATGCTCAATCTTGAACTCGCAGATGGTAAACTTGATCTTCATTCAGAGTACCATATCAACCTTGATGAACTCAAAAATATGAGTGTAGATAAGACAGCGCTGAGCATTAAAGAGCTTAGAGTAAAACCAAAAGAAAAATCACAAGATATTTTAAATATAGCATCGATCCATCTTGAAGGCTTACATGTAAAGCCTCTGCAACAAGAGGCAAGTGTGGGAGCTTTTAAGATAACTGGAATTGATTTAAAAACCCAAAGAATCGCACAAAATAGAGTTGATTGGCAAGATTATATAAAGATCAACAGTAGTGGAGAGAAATCAAAAACAGTTGATAAAAATGAGAGCAAACCATGGCAGTTTACTCTTAAAAATTTTGATATACAAAACTTGGCATTAACATTTAATGATAGAACTCTAAACCCACCTTTGGTCACAAAACTAGAAGATACATCTTTACATGTAAGCGATTTTGATCTGTCTAAAAATAGTTGGCTTCATTATGATTTTCAAACACGCATCAATCAAGATACAAGGCTTAAAACTTCTGGTGCTCTATCTCTTTCGCCACTCAAACAAGAGGGTGAACTCTCTATTACAAACTTAGGTTTTAATCTTTTAAATCCATATATTGCAAAACTCACAGCTCCTGCCTTGCTTGATGGCGCTTTAAGTTTACATGTAAAAGAGAGTTTCTCAAAAGAGAAAGAGATGAGTTTTTTAGTAAAAAGTTTTGATCTCAATAGCTCGGCACTCGGAGTCAGCGATGAGTCTATGAAACCTACACAAAAAATAAAACTTACAAATCTTGCCTTACATGTAAGTGATTTGGCATCAAATCCTGCAAGCTGGTTTGATTATCAACTAAAAACAAATATCAATGGTGATGCTTATCTTGATACAAATGGAAAGCTTTTACGCACTCCTTTAAAACAGCAGGGTGAAATAAGCCTAGAAAATTTTGCATTGAAATTTTTAAATCCATACATAAAACCCTTTACTTACCTCAAGATTTCAGATGGACTTGTGAGTATAAATGGCAAAGAAAGTTTTGATTCAACCGCGACAAAATCTCCTAAACTGAGTATGAAAGGAAAATTTGGACTCAAAAAAATAGTTTTAAAAGATGAAAGAAAAGATGCAGTACTTACATCTTTGAAAAAACTTGACCTTGGCTATACTTTTGATTATGCTCCAAATAGGCTCTATATAGACAAAGTTCTTATAGATTCTCTTTATACAAATGTGATTATCGATCAAAATAAAACGCTCAATTTTACAAAATTGATGAAAGAAAAAAATAACTCTAGTACAGTAAAACAAACAAAACAGATGAAGAAAAAATCTGATCCACTTGATATAAAAGTTGCAGCAGTTTTACTTAAAAACTCAAGTACAGATTTTGCAGATCAATCTCTACTTTACAGATTTAAAACACATATCCATGATCTTAATGGAAAAATATATAGCATCTCAAGCCAGAGCGATGAAACAAGTACAGTTGATCTTGATGGTGTTGTTGATCGGTATGGATCCGCAAAGATTAAAGGTTCACTCAATACTGCAAATCCGAAAAAATACACAGATATCAATCTGAAATTTAACAATCTTGCCCTAAATAATCTCACAGCATACTCTGCAACATTTGCTGGATATAAAATAGATAGTGGCAAACTATCTGTCAAGCTCGGATATAAGATAGATAATTCTAAGCTTGATGCTTCTAACAATATTGTTATTAAAAAATTAGAGCTTGGAGAGACAGTCAAAGAAGCAAACGTAACAATCTGGCCTCTTCGCTTGGCAGTGGCACTGTTAGAAGATAGCGATGGAGTTATAGATATAGACCTTCCGATACAAGGAGATCTTAATAATCCAGATTTTAAATATGGAGCTGCTGTTTGGAAAGTTCTTGGAAATTTAGTCACAAAAGCAGTAACGGCACCGTTTAAACTTTTGGGTTCAATGCTTGGATTTGAGGGTGAGGCACTGGAGTATATCGATTTTGAAGCGGGTAAAGTTTTATTGCTTCCTCCTGAAATTGAGAAGTTAGATAAACTTACAAAAGCGATGCAAAAACGTACAAAACTTGTTTTGAATGTCGGCGCTACTTATGATCTTGTGACAGATAAAAAATCTCTTCAAAGACAAAAACTCATAGAACTTATCGTTAAAAAAAGCGGAGCTACAAATGAGATAGAGAGACGAAATGCGATAAATGCTGAGATGCTTGAAGGGATTTTTCTTAAAAACTCAAGTAGGGAAAATCTAGAAAAGATCAAAGAGGAGTTTAGAGCGGAGTATAAAGAGATTAAAAAGTTCAATGAAAAATATACGGCTAAACTTGCACAAGAGAATAGTAAATTTATGCCTGTAAGTCAAGAAGAACTCACAAATCTTGCCCTCTTAAGAGCAAAAGCGATATCTGATTACTTAGTCAACAAAGGGCAAATCGAGTCTTCTCGAGTAGTTTTAAATCCAGTTTCTGCTATCGATAAGGATTCAAAAGAGGTTAAAACTAAGCTTGATATCAATGTTAAATAGTTTTGAATAGAAAATAAAAAATATTTTATTTTTTTTATCAAAAAAAATAGATTATAATTAACTTTTATATAAAAAGGAAAGAGAT
>CAITKP010000072.1 GCA_903892995.1 uncultured Campylobacterales bacterium | reverse complement strand
TTATGAAAATCTTGAATATCCTTGAGTGTCCATGTAGTAATATCATTCATAAAACCAATCGGTGTCCAATGGTATGGATGGTACATGTAAGCATTATTGAAAAGATTAAAATAGAGATAGCCCATTGGTGAGTTCTCTGTTCTCCAGCGTCTCTCTTCGGCTACAACATTTCGCTCTGGCTGGAACTCTTCATCTTTGAGATTGAGATTTTGCATCAACTCTGCAAAAAGTGAGAGTGATTTTTCAAGATTTTGTGTGCTTGATTTGATAAAGTAGTGTGTGTAATCAAATCCTGTAGAAGCATTGTTGACTCCGCCAATACTTTTGACCTCTTTGTCAAACTCTCCAGCTTCAAGGTTTTTTGTAGATTTAAAGTTCATATGTTCAAGCATATGTGCGATGCCTGTTTTGCCCATAACTTCATTTCTGCTTCCAACTTTGTAGAAGATATCCGTTGAGATGACATTTGAGTTATTATGCATAGGTATAACAACTATCTGCAAGCCATTTTCTAAAGTCATAGTCTCATAGGCTGGAAGTGATGATATTTGATTTTTTTGATTCACTTTATTCTCTTTTTTCTCTATTTTTTTATTATTTTTTAAAACATAACCGATGCCCATAGTTAAAAGAAGCACTGTCAAAATAGCAGCGATCGTTTTCATGAGCGTTCACAACCGATAGCTTGAGTGATATTTGTGTATCCATCATCTTGTATGAGTTCGATGAGTTCAAGATTAATATCGCGTATCATATCAGGTCCTCCATAGATGAGTCCTGTATAGATTTGTACTAAAGATGCTCCCGCTTTTATGCGTTTATATGCTTCGTGGGCAGAGTCGATTCCACCTACGGAGATAAGTGTTGTTTTTCCAAATAGCTCTTTTGCCACAGCATCAAAGATCTCAAAACTTTTTTGTTTTAAAACAGCTCCGCTGAGTCCACCGATCTTTTCTGGATGAGCAACAAGGGAATAATCAATCGTTGTATTTGTAGCGATGATCCCATCAGCACCTTTTTCAACTGCTAAAGATGTAAGATCAACGGCTTGTTGTGCACTCATATCTGGAGCGATTTTAAGTAAAATCGGTTTGTCTGTAAGCTCTTTTGCTTCATAAAAAAGTGAAGTGATAAACTCCTCATTTTGAAGGTCACGAAGGCCTGGAGTGTTTGGAGATGAGATATTGATAACCATATAATCGCCAAGTTCATGAAGAGCGCGGATAAGCTTTGTGTAGTCGCTTAGGGCATCTTTTTCTGAAGTGATCTTATTTTTTCCAATATTGATACCAATAGGCGTTGAAAATGGATATCTTTTTTCCAGCCTTTGCTGTACTTTTGTCATACCATCATTGTTAAATCCCATCGCATTTTGCAATGATTCCTCTTCAATATGGCGAAACATTCTCGGTTTTGGGTTTCCGCTTTGCGCTCTTGGAGTCACAGTTCCGATCTCAGTGAAGCCAAAGCCAAGAGTTTGGATGCCACGAATCATAGTCGCATTTTTATCAAATCCTGCACCAAGACCGATTGGATTTAAAAAATCAACTCCAAAAAGCTTTTGTTGTAGCACTGGAGATGTAATAAAGTGATCATTTAAGAAGCTGTTAAAAAGATTTGGACAGAGGTTTGGAACTCTTAAAACCGCCTCAGCTAGATGGTGTGCATTTTCAGGTTCAAGTTTAAAGAGCCACTGTTTTAAGTTATCGTAATCAATCATTTTTCATCATCCATCATGTTTAAAAGTCTGTGATTATACAAAAATTTAAGTAAACTATCCCTTACATGTAAAGGGTGAAGTTTTAAACCTTTTCCCAAAAAGTCCCTTGCGGTGTATCCATAATCTGGACACCATAGGAAAGAATTTCATCTCTTAATCTATCAGAAGTTTCAAAATCTTTCTCTTTTTTAGCATTATTACGAGATTCAATAAGCTCTTTTAAGCGCTCTTTTGTCTCTGCATCGATCCCTGTTTGAAAATACTCAAAGGGGTTTTTGATTCCAAAACCAAGAAGCTCCTCTATATAAGCCATATCATTCATCGCTTCGCGTTTAAGCTCTTTATGTTTTCCTGCGGTGTCAAGTGTTTCATTGACTGTAGAGATCATCTCATCGATGATTGAAAGAGCCAAAGAGATATTAAGATCATCTGCCAAAGCGCTTAATAGTTTCTTTTTAAAAGCTGTATCGGTTTGTGAATGTACCTCTAAACCAAAAAGACGTTTTTTGAGACGGTAGAGTTTGTCTAGTCTCTTTTTTGAAGCTAGGAGATCCTCTTCGTTGAAGTTGAAATTAGCCCTGTAATGTGTTGAGAGTAGATAAAATCTTAACACTTCTCCATCATAAACTTTTAAAGCATCTTTGATGAAAAAGCTGTTTCCAAGACTTTTACTCATCTTTTCACCATCAATGTTCACAAAGCCGTTATGCATCCAATACGCGGCTATTTCGTGATCTGTTGAGCAGCGTGTTTGTGCAGCTTCATTTTCATGGTGAGGAAAAAGCAAGTCAGCTCCGCCTCCGTGGATATCGATAGCATAGCCTTTTGTGTCCTTACATGTAAGGTGTTTTTCTATCATCGCTGAACACTCTAAATGCCATCCTGGACGACCTTTTCCAAAAGGTGAATCAAAACTCACATCTCCATCTTGCACACTTTTCCAAAGAGCAAAATCAGCGCTATTTTTTTTCTCATCAGAGTTTGCTACACGGTTTTGTTTCTCATCTTCATTTTGTACTCTATGCGAGAGCGTGAGATACTCATCGTCACTTGCTGTATCAAAATAGATATCGCCATTACTGATCTTATATGCATGCCCACGATCAAGGAGATTTTGTATCATAAGAAACATTGCATCAAGAGATTCTGTCGCTTTTGGCTCGATATCTGGTCTTTTTATCCCAAGATGTGCCATATCAGCGTGGTAGGCTTCTGTATATTTATCTGTAATCTCTTTTATACAAACACCTTGATCTTGTGCCTTTTTGATGATTTTATCATCAATATCTGTGATGTTTCTAGCATACTTTACACCATAGCCCTCGGCGTGTAAAACACGAGAAAGCAGATCAAAAACCAGAGCGCTTTTTGCATGTCCTAGATGAGCATCATCATAAACCGTAGGCCCACATACATAGAGTGAAACTTCGTTCTCTTTAAGTGAGACAAACTCTCTTTTTATTTTTTTTACACTGTCAAAAATGTACATGTAGAAACTCCTTGAATAATAGCAGTAAAAGGGTTAAAACAACGCTTCCACCTAGTAAAAAGAGGGCGTGTTTTGAGATAATAATACTTAAAAGCGGTTTTTTTCCAAACACTTTTAAAGTCAAAACAAAACTCACAATTCCACTTACAGTTGTTCCAATTGCAAGACCTGCAACACCCATAGATGAGACTAAAGCAACAGAGACTATAACATCTGCAATAAGTGAAAATGTTGTTATTTTTGCCGCTTTGAGCTGTTGCTGTTTTGCATAAAGCCAAAGAGAAAATAGTTTTGTCAAACCAAATGGAATAAGACCGATCATATACATCTTAAGCACTAAAGAAGTTGTTTGTGCATCTTCGCTTGTAAAGGCACCGCGCTGGAACATTATTTTGATAATCTCATCAGAGAGAATATAGCCAAAGAGGGTGCTAAAAGTTAAAATATAGGCTAAAAACCAGAAAGCTTTTTGCATATAAGCAAGGGCTTTATGATCGTCATTATTTTTGATAAATCTTGAAATACGGGGAAAGATAGCGATAGATGTTGCAATGGCAAAAATTGCCAAAGGAAGTTGGAAAATACGGTTTGCATAGTAAAGATAACTAATCGAGCCACTGACCAAAAATGAAGCAAGCCAAGTATCTAAAAATGAGGAGAACTGTGCGCCTGAATTTCCCCAAACAGCGGGAATAAACTGTTTTCTAAATGCTCTTGTTTCATGCTTTACATGTAAGGATTTTTTTCTGAAATATTTGAAACCGCCTAGAAGCATTTTGGAAAATCCAACTCTTTGAACAGCCCAAATATGTACGAACAGTTGTAGCAATCCACCTGCAATAACGCCCCAACTTAAATAGTAAACGATGACATCGTGAGAGGAACCTTTTGAAAGATAAAGAGCGGCGATAAGCGTGATATTTAAAAGTCCTGTTGAAAACGCTGAGATCGGAAGGCACACGTCTGAACTCCAGTCACTTAGGCATATCTCG
>CAITKP010000071.1 GCA_903892995.1 uncultured Campylobacterales bacterium | reverse complement strand
TGGACTATGCCGATACGAAACTGGAGTCTAACAATCTCTCAACTTGCCATCCATTTCGATGGACGGCTCGATGATGCTTTAAATTTATGATACAATTTTAGGAATTACTCGATGCTGACACAGAATCTTGAACACTACCTTACCGTAAGTATATGTTTTTAAATATCTACTAGTATAGCTATATCAACTCTCTCAGGTACTAAACAGATATTCAAGAGTTCTTCTTTAGCTATCTTATTTAAGATATTGATGTTATTCAATCTAAGTTTAGATTCTTTAGTAAATTCAATACGTACAAGATTATATTCTAGTCCATGCTTTTTCTGTTTGTCATAGATAGTGATTTTATTTCCTCTCTTAGATTTAGTTTTAGGTTGTAAGTATGCTGTACCAGAACTTTCATCATCACGATAGAAGTATATATCAGGTTTTTGTTTACCTCTAGCGATATTAATCTTTTCTATTACTATGGGAAAGGCTATATTTTGAATCATCCACTTAAATGATTTAGGAAAATCAACTGCAAAATCATAACTAAGCAGCGTAGGTCTTTGATAGCTTGCTAATGAAAATAGTAATTTGTTTAAAAATTCCCATTTGATAGCACCTTTATCATGATGAGGTTGAGATAAACCATATAACTCTAAAGTTAAATATTTAGCTTTTTGATGATCTAAAAGCCATAGTACAACACCTTTGTAGCGTAGAATATATACATAGTTATAGCGATAAAATTGATTTGATATAGTTGAGATTGGTCGCTTATAAATTTTAGTATAGGAATCTGCTATATCTTTTGGTATATCAGTAACCCAATAATGATATTCAAGATCACGAATATAACTCTTAAGTACAATAAACTCTGCACCTACAGAGTAAAATAATTGCCTTAGATTTTTAGCTTGTATATCACTGTTTTTTATCTTCTCTAATCCTAAGCGTAAAGTATCAAATCCATATGTATACAGTTGCATATTGGCACTGTTTACTGTTGTACAAAGTCTATCTTGCAAATGCGATACAAACAAGCCTTGGCTTAAATTCTCTAAACCGTCTATTTTCATTTATAAAACCTTTCAAAAAGTGCCTCTAAAAAGCCTTTTAATAATTTCTAGTATCTATATACGTTTTTTCGACGTTCGTGGCTTAAATAGTTTTTTATATTCATTCTATAAGCTATATTGTATAGCAGTTAGAAATAAATTTAACTAAAAAGTGTACGGTTACACTTATACTATAGAATTTGCTGGCAAGTGACGATACAATGTTGGTATAGATACTCCTAATGTTTTTGCAACATCTTTAGGCGGAGTACCAGCTTCTAAAAGCTTTTTAGCCATTTTAATTTTTTCTTCCGTAAATACTCTTTTTCTACCACCAACTTTGCCTAGCGCTTTTGCAACAGCAAGTCCAGCCTGTGTTCTTTCAACGATTAACGCTTTCTCCATCTCAGCTAAAGCACTCATCACGTGAAAAAAGAAACGTCCTTGTGCTGATGAGGTATCTATACTATCAGTAAGTGATCTAAAGTTTACACTTCTATTGCCAAGCTCATTTACAAAATCTATCAAACCTTTTGTAGTTCTACCAAGACGATCAAGCTTCCACACTACAAACGTATCGCCTTCTCTAAGCTGTTCTAGTGCTTGTGATAATCCAACTCTTTCAGTTCTTGAACCGCTTATTTTATCTTCATAGATTTTTTCACAACCAGCTTTTTGTAAAGCTTCTATCTGTAAATCTAGATTTTGATCTTTAGTTGATACACGTGCATAACCTATAAGCATTTTAATCTCCTTTTTTATTCTCAAAACTCATCTATATTATAGCATTTGATAACTTAATTATGAGAATATATTTTGAGAATGAATAGACGGCTTTTTTGCAACTGAAATTCTCAAAACAAAAGCTTCTCACAAACGATGGTTTATGAGAATGCAAATACGGGGGAGGTTTATTAGATTTTAAGGTTCTTTTTTGATGTGTGGGATGGGGATAAATCCCCGAGGTATTTTTTAAAGCTAGCTAAAAATTTGAAAAGGATAATTTTGTTGATTCAATTTGATACTATAACTTTCGTTGACTCATTATTTTCAACATTTACAGAATGTACTAGACTCCCACCTTGAACAGCGCCTTGCACAATCCAATCAACTTTTGTTGCAACATAATACTCACCATTACCTATATTTTTAAATTCAAAATTTCCTTGAGCATCACAATATGAAGATTTCACATAAGGTGAAAAAGGATATACCGTATCAAAAGGAAGTCCTACACTTGGTCCTTTATAACCTTTTTGATAATCAAAATAAGATACTACAAAAATGTTAGTATGTCCATAATTCACACTTAAATATTCTGTTGCATAGGAAGTTTTTGGAAACAAATAAACTTCTTGTCCAGCACAAGTAACTATATCGCCATTATTTTTACGAAGGAAAGCACTTCCAGAAATTGAAGCAGTACCTTTTTTTTCACTTAGCACTTTAGTAAGATTGTCATCATACTTATTTATAAAAATATAAGGCTCAGGAGGCTGTAGACACCCTGATAAAAATATACTAGCAATAAGACTAGATAAAATAAAACTTTTGTTCATTTATAACCCTTTAAAATTTAAATGTTAATCCAACTTGTGTGGATATACCACCACCATTACCGATGAGGTTGTTAGTTGCCGTTCCTGCAACACCGCCATGCCAAGAACACGTTCCTGAGCCTGAACTATCCGAAATAGTTCCATCATTACATATCGTGTACTCTTTATTATCAGTTAAATCAAAAAAATATTTGTAACCCACACCAGCATTAAACGCGAGTCTATTAGTTATCTGATATTCAAGTGAGCAGCCTAAAGGAATTGATAGTAAAGTATTTTTATTTGCATACCAAGGAACATCAAGTTGACCAATACCAAGACCTATGTCCCATCCGAGCCGAAAATTATTTTTTTTAATAATGTCACTATTGATTCCAACAACTACATCATAATAATTTACTTTCTGAATGTTATCTTGTTGCACATTGCCTTTTAAATAAAAACGTGAATCAGCTCCCCAGTTAAAACCAACGGTACCACCTTTTAAGTTCAAATCAACAGCTTTGAAATTAGCATTTTGAGAAGAGTAATCAATATACATATCTGTAGCAATAGAGTTAGTTGCAAATATAAGTATAGCTATCAAGATTTTTTTCAATATTCCCCCTTATTTAAATATAAATAGTATATATTACCCATTTACATTTGATATATTAGACAAAATATACCTTTTAATAACTTAAAAAAGGTATTTTATACCTCGTTGTAATTTCATGCTGTGTTTAGTAACTTTCCTATTAAAAAGAGAGATATATGACACAAAGAGACATGGCTGGTATTTTACATGTAGATGTTAAAACACTTCGAAATTGGAAGAAAAACAAACCAGCCCTTTATAAAAAAATCATGCAGGGCTTTATGTTTGATGAGGTTATTCAAGAGGCTGAAGAGCATTACGAAAGACTTAAAAAACTTGCTGAGGAGTCTGTTTAGTCAGTTGATAAATATTTAACACTATTTACAGCATTTTTCTTATCGTTAGGTATTTCAAAATATGTAGTATAGTACGTTGTCATATCGTCACTTTTATCTGCTTCATGTCCTAAAATACGTTTGATAATATTAGGATTTATTTTGGCATTGACCATCCATGTGTTAAAGCAGTGTCTTGTGCTATGGAGTGAATATCCTACTTCTATTGTAATGTTGTCTTTAATCCATTTATTTAGTTGCCTACCAATATAATCTGGTTTCCATCGAGCTTGTAGCCCTAAAAACACATCGCCACTAATATCTTCAAGAGATGAATGTTTTGGTATAAATCTTAATGCGTTAGAGTTTTTTCCTTTAGTAATGTTAAAACCTATATTGGTGTCATCATAGGTACAATTAAACAGTTCATCTCTTCTCATACCTGTATATAAGTACAGTTTAAAAAATAAGTTGAATTCACCTGTACTTTCTGTGAGTATTTTTTGAACCATTTCAGGTGTAAAGGCTTTTCTTTTCTTTTTTGGTACAGTTTCAAATACCAAATCTTGAGAAATTTTTATAGGAATAAATCGATTATCATATAGCCATACATAAAAGGCTTTCAACCATTCTATAATACTTCTTGCTACTGTGTCATCATCTCGTTTAAAAGCATTTTCCAAAAGATCATTACAATCACTACTATTTGTGTGTATTAAAGTTTTTTCCCCTACAACTGGTAAAAACTTTTTCATGAAAAATCTTTCTGCTTCTTGATATTGCTTTGGGTAGCCTTCAGTTTCATTTTTTACTCGGTTTTTTGATTTTTTTAGGAGTATTGGCATGTATTGTTTCAGAGCTTCTTCATATGTTATGCGTTTTTCAGCTTTACTCTCTGAATAAATAGTGAAATCAATTTCTCCATTGTTTCTCTCAGTGAGTGTCTTAAATAGCTGAACATTCGCACGTAGTAGTTGAAAAAGTAGTCTTTTGTGATTCTGTTCAGTTAAGCCAGTTTGTTCATCTAGTAAAGCATCACCTAATTCTTTGACTTGTATTGTTCTTAAATCTGCTAATCCTTGTTTATATTTACATAAGTTCATTTCAGTGTAATCGGCGATTTTATTATTTGGTAAACTTTCAGGCCCTTCAAAACTACTTTTTTCGATTCTTCCGTTGAGGTCTGCTTCTAGTCGTTCATTTAGCCAGTTTAAAACTATTGTATCAATATCTTCATTTGTCATTGTTAAGAGCCTTTCTTTTAGAATTGGTAATCCAATTTTAATATAATTTGCTTTTTTTCTAGCGAGTTTAGCATTTTTAGTTTTAAGACTTTTTACTATTTCGCTTCTATTATTATATAGAGTTCGTTCTTTATTCGGTATTCTCCACCTAAAATAATAATTTCCATTGTGTGCCTTTTGTAAATACATGTGTATAAGACCATTTTATGTATAAATTTATGTATTAACTTTTTAGACTCAAAAAAGATAGTAAAAATTTTGCTATAATCACATCGACTTACGAGGCTTGACCTTGTATTTCAATAAAGGAAATCGATGACAAAAGAGTATATTTTTACTTCAGAGTCTGTAACAGAAGGGCATCCTGATAAGATGGCAGATCAGATCAGTGATGCAATTTTGGATTATATTATTGAAAATGATAAAAATGCTAGAGTTGCGTGTGAGACTTTAGTATCTAATGGTTTTTGTGTAATTGCAGGCGAATTGAAAACTACAGCTTATGCCCCAATGCAAGAAATTGCAAGAAGAGTTGTTCAAGAGATTGGATATACGGATGCTACATATGGTTTTGACTACCGTTCATGTGCAGTTTTAAATGGTATAGGAGAACAATCACCTGATATTAATCAGGGTGTTGACCAAGCTGATGGTGAGATTGGTGCGGGTGATCAAGGTCTTATGTTTGGTTATGCATGTCGTGAGACAGATGTGCTCATGCCACTTCCGATCTATCTTGCACACCGTTTAACAGAAAGATTAGCTCAAGTTCGTAAAGATGGAACAGTGCCATATCTTCGTCCAGATGGCAAAGCACAAATTAGTGTTAGATATGTGGATGACAAGCCTGTGTCAGTTGAGACAATTGTTATTTCTACTCAACATGCTCCAGATGTATCGCAAGAAAAAATTCATGAAGATATGATCAATGAGGTTATTAAAAAAGTAATCCCTGCAGATATGATTAGTCCAAATATTGTTTATCACATCAATCCAACAGGTAAATTTGTAATTGGTGGACCACAAGGTGATGCTGGATTAACAGGGCGAAAAATCATCGTTGATACTTATGGTGGAGCTTGTCCACATGGTGGAGGAGCCTTTTCTGGTAAAGATCCTACAAAAGTTGATAGAAGTGCTGCGTATGCCGCAAGACACGTTGCTAAAAACTTAGTTGCATCAGGGGCATGTGATCGTGCAACTATACAAGTTGCATATGCAATTGGTGTTGCGAAGCCTGTTTCTATTATGGTTAATACACATGGAACAGCTATTGTATCAGAAGAAAAAATAGAAAAATGCGTTGCAGATCTATTTGATCTTTCACCAAAAGGTATCATAACATCGTTAAATCTATTACGTCCAATATATCGTAAAACAGCAGCATATGGACATTTTGGTAGAGAAGATGTAGAGTTTACTTGGGAAGCAACTGATAGAGTCGAAGATATTAAAAAATATCTTGAAATATAAAAATCTTACATGTAAGAGTTTTTTCTTTACATGTAAGAGTATATAGTGTTGAAAGTCGACGTTTTTTCATCAGATAAAAGTGTAACATATTGTGATGTTTGTGACAAAAATCATTCTATTTTATCTTGATTTAAAAGAGTTTTGTTTATAGTTATTAGAATTAAAAATAGGAGATACCATGGCAGTAATAATTAATGACACTTGTATAAATTGTGGTGCATGTATAGACGAATGTCCAGTAGAAGCGATCGTAGATGAGGATGATAACCCAACGGGCGAAGAGCTATACTATGTTTATCCAGATAAATGTGTAGAGTGTGTCGGTCATCACGATGAACCTGCATGTGCTACTGCATGTCCAACAGAGGGATGTATCACTTGGGATATGCCATTTGACTCAGCGCATAAAGATTTCTTTGCTGGTGCTAACTATGTAGATGGTAAAAACTATGTAATGGAAGATGCTGATGCAGAAATGCCATTCCGTGAAGATATCAGTGCTGATGTTCGCAAAAACCGTGGAAATATCGTAGACTAAAACAATTTTCATGATGCCATTATGGCATTGTGAATAATTTTCCTCCCATGTAACTTTTCTCATTTAAAGCTTAAATTTCTCTCTTTAATTTAAAATATACTTTTATTTTGGTACAATTCCACTCTATTTTTTATATATACTAGGAGTACTGATGGAACGTACGTTATCTATCATCAAGCCTGATGCAGTTGCAAAAGGTGTTATCGGTAAAATTTTAGATCGTTTTGAGAGCAATGGTCTCAGAATTGCTGCAACAAGAAAATTTCAACTTTCTCGTCAAGATGCAGAAACTTTTTATGCAGTTCATAAAGAGCGCCCTTTTTTCAATGATCTTGTAGATTTTATGATAAGTGGACCAGTAGTTGTGTCTGTACTAGAAGGTGAGAACGCGATGCAAAAAAATCGTGATCTTATGGGAGCTACAAATCCTAAAGAAGCGGAAGCTGGTACTATTCGTGCAGATTTTGCTGAGAACATTGATGCAAATGCAGTTCATGGAAGTGATTCTGTAGAAAATGCAGCAATTGAGATCGCATTTTTCTTTGCAGAAAAAGAGATCGCTTAATATAACTTATGACAGTTAATTTTAAAAAAGTTACAAAAACACCATTAGAGTTCAGTATTGACTCTAATAATATTGTTTTTAAAGGTAGTTTGAAGTACGATACTGAAAATCTTGTATCTTTGAAGGCTACTTTAACTGGATCAATTGATTTGGATTGCGATCTTTGTGCAGAAGAATTCACACTGCCACTTGATGAAAATATTGATTTTTTTATCAGTAATGGTGTTTATAATGGTATGAATGAAGAGTATGATGTGGTCGAGACGATTGATGGTAATATTAATTTAGAAGAGTTATTGGACTCAGAAATAGAGTTAATAAGAAGTGGCTATCATAGCTGTGAAAATTGTAAACAAGAAGAAAGGAATTAAAAATGGCAGTACCTAAAAGACGTGTGTCTCATTCACGTTCTGCAAAACGTAGAACACACACTATAAAATCAGTTTGAAACGTCCAGTAAAAGATGTTGATGGAACATACAGATTACCACACCACGTAAACCCAACTACTGGTGAGTATAAATAATCGATGGTAAAAATTGCAATTGATGCAATGGGAGGGGACTTCGGTCCCGAACCAATTGTCGCTGGAGTTATACTTGCTTTAAAGGTGAAGAAATTTCATCCTATTTTAGTTGGTAAGAAAGATGAGATTTTATCTTTATTACCTAAGGGATATAAAGATAAGGTTTCAATCATAGAAGCAGACGATGTAATTAGTATGCATGATGCTGCTACAGATGCATTAAGAAGAAAAGAGAGTAGTATTTACAAGGCTGTTGAGCTTGTAAAAGATGGCGAAGCACAGGCTGTAGTTTCAGCAGGTCACAGTGGTGCGACTATGACAGTTGCAACTATGCGTTTAGGAAGACTTAAACATGTTTTAAGACCAGCGCTTGTTACGCTAATGCCTACAAAAGTTGGTCGCCGTTCTGTTTTACTCGATGTTGGTGCTAATGTAGATTCAAAAGCAGAACATTTAATGCAGTTTGCTATTATGGGCGGATGTTACGCTGAGGATATGCTAAAAGTTTCTGAACCAAGTATTGGTTTGCTAGCAAATGGTGAAGAAGACTCAAAGGGTAATGAACTTACTAAAGAAGCTTTTAAACTTTTAAAAGGGTATAGGGGCTTCAAAGGAAATGTTGAAGGCAGTGATATTTTTAATGGAAGTTGTCATGTTATTACATGTGATGGTTTTGTTGGTAATTTAGTCCTTAAAACATCTGAAGGTGTTGCTTCGACTATCAGCCAGCTCATTAAAGATTATATTCGCAAGTCTCCTGTATCAATAACTGGCGCACTCTTAATGAGAAAAGTTTTTAAACTTCTAAAAAAAGAGATTGATTATGCAGAAATAGGCGGAGCACCACTTATAGGTCTTAATGGATGTGCGATTGTCAGTCATGGCAAAAGTAATCCAAAAGCAATTCAAAATGCTATTTTTCAGGCTATTAGATATATAGATACTGGTGTAAACAAACACATAGAAGAGCGTCTTGAGGCTATGAAAGAAAAGGATAAATAATGTACGCAGCGTTTCGCTCAATAGGTGCTTATGTGCCAGAAAAGATCTTGTCAAATGATGATTTGGCAAAGTTGGTAGATACAACTGATGAGTGGATTACAAAACGTACCGGCATTAAAGAGCGTCACATTGCAGCTGAAAATGAAACTACAAGTGATATGGGCGTAAAAGCAGCAGCCCTTGCGATAGAACGTTCAGGCTTAGATAAAAGTGAAATAGATCTTGTTGTATGTGCTACTATTTCACCTGATTATCTGTGTATGCCATCAACTGCAACAATTATTACAGATAAGCTTGGACTTGAAAATATCATGGCTTTTGATATTTCTGCTGCTTGTACGGGATTTATTTATGCGCTAAATGTTGCTAAAGCATTTGTTGAATCGGGCATAAAAAAGAATGTTTTAATTGTTGGTGCTGAGAGACTTAGTAAAATTACAGATTATACTGACAGAACTACATGTATTCTTTTTGGAGATGGTGCGGGGGCTGCAGTTATCAGTGCAACGGAAGATAAAAGTGAAGCGATTATTGATGTTCATACAGGAAGTGATGGCTCTTATGCAGAACTTTTAATGACTCCAAATGGTGGTTCAGGTTCTATTCATGATCATTTAACGGCTGAGTCAGCAGGTGCTTTTATGCAGATGAAGGGGAATGAAACTTTTAAAGTTGCTGTGAGAACTTTGACAAACGATGTAAAAGAGATTTTAGAAACAAACAAGATTTCATCTGATGCTATTAAACATTTTGTACCACATCAGGCTAATTATCGTATTATTAAAGCTGTTGGCGATGCTTTAGAACTCAAAGAAGAGCAAGTAGTACTGACTGTTGCAAAATTTGGTAATACTTCAGGGGCGTCTATTCCTATGGCTATTAACGATATCTATGAGAGTGGACGCCTCCAATCTGGAGATATGATGCTTCTGGATGCTTTTGGTGGTGGTCTTACTTGGGGTAGTGCATTAGTGCCTTTTTCTCCAAAAAAATAACTTACATGTAAGGAAGTATTATGTTTAATAAATCCTTTGTAACAAACTTTATTTCTACTATTTTAGTAGGAATCTCTTTTTTTATTCCTCAAGAGTTTTCAAAATATTTTCTCAATACTGGTCTTTTTGCTCTTTCTGGCTCTATCACTAATCAATTAGCTATTCATATGCTCTTTGAAAAAATGCCTTTTATCTATGGCTCTGGCGTTATTGCTGCAAAATTTGAAGAGTTTAAAGCAAGTATTAAAAATCTTATGATGAGTGAGTTTTTTACTAAAGAGCAGTTAGAAAGTTTTTTTGTAAAAGAGGAAAAAAAGATTGATCTTGTTCCCATCATCGAAGATACAGATTTTTCACCCGCTTATGATGTTTTGACAAAAACAGTGATGGAATCCTCTTTTGGAGGGATGCTTGGTATGTTTGGCGGTGTAAAAGTTTTAGAGAATTTACGTGAACCTTTCAATGCAAAGATGAAACTTGCAATCAGTGATATAGCTCAGTCTGAAAGTTTTGCACAAACGATGCAAAAGCATATAAAAAGCTCTACAATAAGCGAAGATATGCTCGATTCAATAGAAAAAGTTATTGATAATAGACTTTTAGAAATTACTCCAATCATGGTTAAAGAGATGATCGAGCGTATTATAAAAGAGCATTTAGGATGGCTTGTTGTATGGGGTGGAATATTTGGCGGACTTATCGGATTAATTAGTGTACCATTAATGTAGTACACAATATAATTTGTGATTTTCAAAGTTTAGGTATTACTCATCTAGAGTTTCTCAAGCAAATTACTCTTACAAGATCAAATTTTATATAGTTTATATAATGGAAAAAAGTTATTTATTTATGCTTGCTTCTTCAAATTCAATGATTTTTGCTTAACTATTTTTCTATCCTCTACATTGCTATAATCAGTTTTAAACTATTTTTATGCAATTTATTCTTCAAAATAACAAAATAACAAAAAAATAACTTTGCAGCAGTAAAGTATTTGTAATCTTTTATTTGTTCTTCAAACAAAAGATAATTTTCGCTAGGAGTTTTTTATGGCTGATATTAGAAGTTTGCTCCATTTACCTGGAGTTTTTGCTGTTGGTGAGTTTGATAATCAAGGTGAATTAGTCGATTATGCGGGAGATATATCTCTGAATGTTGCTCGAATGGCAGCAATGATGGCGAAAGCCAATAGTGCAACTGGCAATATGCAAGCTGCTGGATATTCTGACTTTACAGGGAAAGATGGCTTTTCTCCTGTTGTTGGATTTGCAGTGAGTGGGCCTAAAAAATCAGCGTTAATTGTCAAAAATGTTGGTGTATTTGTTGATAATGATAAAGCGGACTTTGATGCACTCCGCAATACATTAAATAAATTATAATAAGAGGAGATTAGCATGTCAAAACTTAAAGAATTAATGAACGTTAAAGGTGTAACAGCTGTTGGACAGTTTAATGATGATGGTACACTTGTTGGTTTTGAGGGAAATATGAGTCCTACTGAAGCAGCAATGGCAGCTCAAATGTGTGCAACTAACAAGATGATGGGTCAAATGCAAGTAGATGGTTTTACAGCTATGAGTGGCGAAGAGGGATGGACTCCTCTTGTTGGATTTGCTATCAGTGGACCAAAAGCTAGTGTTTGTGTTGAGGGAAATATCGGAGTGTTTACAAATAATGATGAAGTGAGTTTTAATCAATTATTTGCTGCATTACGAGCATAGTTAAAGAGAAAAAGGAGAAAGATATGATTTATCTATCTTTCTCCTTTTAATTCTATTTCAATAGGACAAAGTATATTTACCTAAAAAGTGATATAAAACTCAAATTACTTTTATGGTTACTTCTGCTATTTGGATGGTTTCACCTTTGACTATTTTAGCTCTTTTGCGTAATTCTATCTCACCATCTCTCTTTACATG
>CAITKP010000070.1 GCA_903892995.1 uncultured Campylobacterales bacterium | reverse complement strand
CTTTTTTAACTGGCCAAGTGTTTATGCGCAGAGGTGGCCAAGTGTATGCGTGTGATCACATTGAAAATTTGCGGTAACTCATCTAGGGATGTTTTGCGTAAAAAAGCTCCGATTTTAGTGATTCTCGGGTCATTTTCATATTTGTGGTATATCTCATAATTGGCCATCTCTTGAGGGTGCTCAGCTAAATAATTTGCTAACAATTCATCACTGTTGTTTTGCATAGAACGAAATTTGTAGCAAATAAACTCCTCACCATTTTCACCTAAACGAACTTGCTTAAAGAAAATATTTCCGCCATCTTCACGCTTGATAAGTAGCGCGATAACACCGATGATCAACAACAACAAAGGGGATATTAAAATAGAAAGTAAAGTATCGAGAACTTTTTTTATCCATTGATTTGTTTTGCTAAGAAGATTGTTCTCAACGATGATAAGATTGCTGCGGGCATTAAATAAATGGATAATATGGGCATCAGAAAAATCAAAATTGGTAACAAGCGGAACAAAAATAACCTCTTGTTTGCGGATAAGTGCCTCATGTAAGTGCTTTTCAAGTGCCTGAATTCCAATGGCAGATGAGATAAATAGAGTCTTTGCTTTATGCGTATCGGTCAAGACATATCCGAGATAGGGATTTTTAAATACGTGCTTTGTAAAAAAGGTACCTTCACCTATAATAGTTGATGGATGCTTCCATGCACCGATCTTAAAAAGTAATCGTTTGAGATAGTATTTTTGTAATGGTAAAACAATCGCTGCAATAATGAAAGTAGTAATTAAAATAAACCGTGAATAGCTTTCTTGTTTGCTTATCGCCAAGAATGCCAACATAAGAATCGAAGCTAAAAACACACCCTTTACTATCCGCTGAGTCTCTTGCCAAAAGTCATAACGCTTAGAGTATATACCCTCAATAAGAAGCAAAAAAATCATAACTATATAAAGTAGTCCAAAATGCAAATACTTACTAAGATCAGCAGGAGCAGAACGCTCAAAACAGTCACACCATTGTCGTAAACTAAAAGCTAACAAGATCGCAATGGCGATACTTATCGCATCTGTTAAAAGCAAGATTGTTCGCAAACTGTATTTCTTCATCTTATTCCTTATTTATTTTTAATGTTGGCACTTTGAAGCATTTGCATTGCTACACATATGTAACCTTTAGTGATTAAATTATTCATTGCCTGATAATAAACTTCATTAGGTGTTTATAGCCAAATAGCTGAGTGTGATTTTTTCACATTTTACTATCTTAAAGTTCTTGAGTCATTTAAAGGTATCGCTGATTATTTTTTATACATTTAAATAAAAATACTTCATATTGATTGATAATAGTATCCCATTCATATAGTTCTTTTATTTTTTTAATATTATTTTTAATGTATTCAGAATAATCATCTTTTTTCATAGTTTCGATGACATTTTTAACTTCTTTAATGCTATGAAAATACAGTGCGTCATCACCAAGGATAGCACTATTAAATTCATTCTTATTTGCACATATAAGAGCTTTTGAACCCATAGCTTCAAGAAGCGATGGATTTGTTCCTCCCACAGTATGTCCATGAAAATAGATATTTGAAAAACATCGAAGATCATCTAGTTTTGATTGATTATACACTCCACCTACAAAGATAATATTTGTTTCATTTTTAAACTTATCTTTTAGATATTCTCCATATCTTGTTTCGTGCTTCCCTATGACTAAAAACTTTCTTTTTACACTTGAACATGCCACACCATCAAGTATGATTTCTATACTATTTTCAGGTTCTAATCTAGCAATCAACATGTCATAGTTATATTTTTCCACTCCATATTCTTTACATGTAGATTCATCAAAACTATTTACCACATATGAACCATAAGGAATATAAACGGATTTTTTATTATATTTGTTTTTTAAATAGTTTTGAATACCTATAGAGTCACTAATTAAAAAATCACTTTTTTTAGTTGCTAAGCTTTCTGCCCATTGTAAAAATTTTTGAACTTTTAAAGAGTATTTAGTTCGTTTCCATTCCAATCCATCCATATTTGTAACTACTATACTTTTTTTGGGGTGTAAGTCAAAAAATACTGAGCTACTTGTATATCCAAGCTGTAAAATAATATCAAAGTCATTTTTTCTGGTATCAAGAATACAAAGCATATCATATATAAATTGTCCTGCCGTTCCAACTTTATTTTCAGGATCGTATATATGTTTTATCTTTACACCTTGAAATTCTGGTTCTTGATATGGATGGGTATGTCCATTGTACACGGTTACATCATGACCACGTTGAGCCAATCCGATACTCAAATACTCTGCAAACTGTTCAAAACCACCGTAATGGTTTGGAATACCTCTTGTTCCTAATATTGCTATTTTCATCTTATTCCTTGTACAGTTGCCTTGTTTAAAACTACCGAATAGTAAGCTCCAATAAGAATCATCAGAAATGTAACACTTAATAAATTAAATGTATTTTCAGATAATGCAGCAACTAGAATCTGGGCAATTAATAGTTTTGAGAGATAGTGATTAACATTTATTGTTTTAATAATTTTATAAAATGGATAAAGCCATGCAATGAAACCTACTAATCCAAGCTGACCGAGTAAACTTCCCCAAAATGAATCACGAACACCAGTATCTTTCAGTCCAAATTCAGGATTAAACATTAAACTGTAGTTACCATAGGTTGATAACCCATGTCCAAATAAATTTAAACTATGGAAAACAGAGATAAACCCATTAATATGGACCATAAAACCTGGATGAGCACTGATTAAAAATGTAATTAATGGAAAGGCTAATAATATTCCAAATATTTTGAATACATTTCGAATATCAGGATTTAGTACAATTACAACAAAGAATAATTGCAAAATTGCACCTTTTGAAACTGTTAAAATAATAGCAGAAAAAATAACTATTAAAAAAAAATATCTTGTTTCTTTTGATAAATTTAAATATTT
>CAITKP010000069.1 GCA_903892995.1 uncultured Campylobacterales bacterium | reverse complement strand
ATGAGTCAGTGGTCTTGACGTACACAAAGATAGCGTGTACATGTGTATTTTGCAAGTAAACAGAGAAAAAGTTGAAGAGAAGTTTGGAATTTTGACTTCGGAATTGAATAGATTACGAGAAAGTGTTGTTGTGTTCCACCTGTTTTCGACACTGGGACACCCAAATGACAATTGATTTTTAATACAAGTTGAATAAATCAGCCAAATATTTTTGATCATTATTCATAAGAAGAGTTCTCTTTACTACTTTTTTAGAGCAAGAGGTTTTAGCTTGTATTGTAAATATTGATTTTGCAATCTCAATTGCTTTTGTAGGGCTCAACTTAGAACCTTTTAATTTCAATTGTCTCTCCAACTCTTTATATACTTTGTAGGATACAAATGCAATGCAAATGTGTGCCTGAATTCTCCTTTCCAACCGATGATATATTGGTCTAACTTCCAATTCGCTTTTTACCACTCTAAATGCCTTTTCAATGTTCCACAAATGTGCATAATTCGCGATTATTTCCTCATTTGACAATCTAGTGTTAGTTACAAATCCTTTTAATCCATCCCATTTGATATCATCCATTATTTTTTGTTTGTCTATTTCTACCTGTATTTGACCTTCAAGATGTAAAAACTTATTATACCCTCTGTTATTGATATTGGATTTTGTAAGTTTCCCTGAAACGATTTGCTTTTCGAGTTTCTTTAACCCTCTTTCTCTATTGTGTTTGTCTTTTTTTGCCCTTGATTCAGAATAACTCACCAATAGTCTTGTGTATTCATCCTTGTTGATAAATACGCTTTGATTGGATTTAATCTCCAATTCAAGTATCTGTTTCTTTATTAAATCTGTTTCTGATTTGATTCTGGCACCCAGTATATACTCATATCCTTTGGATTGAAGGTCTTTGATATTTTGTTTTGAGAGTAAGCCTGAATCTGCAATAATAATTAATTGTTCAAGTTTGTATTTGCTCTTGAAAGATTCAATGATTGGCAGCATGGTCTTTCCCTCAAATTTATTTCCTGCGTGTATCTCATAGGCCAAAGGATATCCACCAATACTAACTAATAAACCTAATAATATCTGTGGATTCTGATGTCTTCCTTCCTTTGAAAATCCACTCACACGAAGCTCATCCATCTGATCTGTTTCAAAATATAGCGTGGTCACATCATAAAATAAAATATGAATCTCCCCTCCCAGAATCTTTACTGTGTGGTTGTAACTAATATCCTGAACCTTATCTTTATATGTTGACTCGAACTTGTCTAAATATCTGTAGATTTCCCATACATCATACTCTCTGGATTTATAAACTGACAAATAGTTGGTCAGGTTTAACTTACTTCCAGGTTTAGTCAATCTTGATAATACCAATAATCGGAACAACTCATCGTTTATAACATTAAAACCTATTTCATCAAAAATTTTGCCTAACAAAGCATCTGTGCCCGACTCTGTAATGCTATCTATTTGATTTAATGCTGACAACAGCAGCTGCTCTTCGTCTGAAAAATCAAATTCTTTCTGATTCTTATTGCGTTCATCATCAATCCATTCTAAACCTAGGTGATACAAATGTTTAGTCACTTCAGGGTCGGAAGAACTTCCAATGGTTTTCAATAATTTATACTTACCATTGGGTTTGCCAATAACCTGAATACTTATTACACCACTTTTGTTATTTTTTTTGCGTACAAACATGCAGCAAATGTAAAAAATATTGCTGGGACACCCAAGACACCACACTGAAAATATGTATAATCCTATAATTCAGAACGATAGCTATTTTTTACATTTTTTATGTCCAAAACAGGAAAAAGAACGGGCAGCTAGCTTGTATAGCAGACTGCCCGATTTT
>CAITKP010000068.1 GCA_903892995.1 uncultured Campylobacterales bacterium | reverse complement strand
TGGACTATGCCGATACGAAACTGGAGTCTAACAATCTCTCAACTTGCCATCCATTTCGATGGACGGCTCGATGATGCTTTAAATTTATGATACAATTTTAGGAATTACTCGATGCTGACACAGAATCTTGAACACTACCTTTTTGGAGCCTTTGGTGGATTAATGCTTACATTTATTTTTTATAACAGCATTCTCTTCTTTACGCTTAAAGAGAAAGCTTTTTTATACTACACTCTTTATGGTTTTTCTGCTCTTTTATACCAATTGTCAACAAATGGAGTTTTTTATGAATGGAATATTGTACCAGTAGAGTTGCTCAACAATTTAACCTATCCAATCGGATATAGTATGATTGTTTTTATACTCATATTTAATAGTGCTTTTTTTAAAACCAAACAATATTTTCCAAAAATATATATCATAACATCCCTACTCGCGATACTTCTAGCTACTTTGAGTGCCTTTGCATTCTATGTACAACAAACACCATATCTCTATTTATACGCAAGAATCCTCAATATAATAGTTTTAATCTCATTGGCAATTCTTTTTGTTAGCGGGTTATACTTTACCTATCTTAAAAAAAGTGGAGCATTTTTTTATACCATTGGGCAGGGTTCTTTTTTTATTATTATCGCTTACCAAGTATTGCTTTTAATAGGAGTTTTTCAAACCACTCCTTTTGTCTTATATGCTGCAATGGTGGGTATTTTACTTGATATGATCTTTTTATCTATCGCCTTGGGATACCAGCTAAAATATGTTATGGAAGAGAAAAAACGTAATGACAAAATTATTATTTTGACTTCACGCTTTGCTTCCATGGGTCAAGTTGTTGGGAATATCGCCCATCAATGGAAAGTTCCTCTTGTACGTTTAGGCGCTCTTATGATGGAGCTTGAAGCATATATATGGAGCAAATCTAGTCATTTAGAGGAACAACTCATTACCATTCTTCCAAAAATGAAAGAGACTTTAAATTTTATGGATGAAACTATTCAAGAGTTTGGAGCTTTTTATAAATCAGATAGCAATAAAATCTCTTTTAATATCGCTAAGCAGATTGAAGAGATCAATCATCTTCTAGTAGCAAAAATTATCGCTTTAAATGCGACCATAATCATGGAAGATAGTTGTAAGATAGAGTATCATGGATATAAAAATGCCTTTGCTCAGATTATAATGATTCTCCTTGATAATGCACTAGAAGTTGCTAAAAAAAGAGCTATACAAGCGCCCTATATAAGAGTGTTTATCAGCTATTACGATGGTGGATTTACTTTACATGTAAAGGATAATTGCGGCGGAGTAGAACAAAATCCCGTTGATTCTATTTTTGATATTTTTGAATCAGACCAAAGAGTCAATGATAGCGGTTTGGGTTTAGCTATCGCTCGCAAAATGATCCGCTACAAAATGGATGGAGAGATATCGGCTAAAAATACACAAGAAGGAGCAGAGTTTATTTTAAAATTGCCTTTTGTCTATGATATCTCATGAAACCCTACGCAAGATAGTATAAAAAGAGAAAACCGATAATAATACGATAGATTCCAAAAGGGATAAAACTCACTTTTGAGATAAATTTGAGAAATGTTTTTACAGCCAATAATGCAACCAAAAATGCCATCCCAAAACCAACAACAAGAGCACTCACATCATCAATAACCATCTCATTATGATGCTTAAATATATCATAACTTGTTGCAACAAACATAGTAGGAAGTGCGAGTAAAAATGAAAACTCAACTGCGAGTTTTCTGTTGAGACCTGCGAGTAAACCGCCAATAATCGTAGCACCCGATCTGCTCGTTCCTGGTACCATCGCACAGGACTGTGCAAAACCGATCAAAAGAGCTTGTTTGATACTCAACTCTTCGATCTGCGCCGTATGGTGCTCTTTTGGTTTATAAAACTTTTCAAGTACAATAAACACAATCCCACCCGCAATAAGCATATATGCTGTTGTTGTCGGAACAAAAAGATCTTTTACATGTTTATAGAGTAAAAATCCTAAAATTCCCGTAGGTAAAAAAGCGATAAGTAGCTTCAACATCAAATCTTTATTTGAAATAATTTTTTGAAAATAAACTCCAAGTACCGCCAAAACAGCCCCAAATTGGATAATAACTTCAAATGCTTTTTGAGACTCTGTTTGCTCTATCCCTAGCAGTTTTGAAAGCATAATCAAGTGCCCTGTCGATGAGACCGGTAAAAACTCAGTCAAACCCTCTACTACTCCAAAAAGTGCCGCATCTATAAGTGTCATCTTTTACACTCCTCTTCTAAGTAAAAAATTCAATAAAAACTTTATCAAGATATTTTTTCGTATTTTCTGCTTTCTTGATCTTTACATCAAAGATCGGTTTTGTGGATGGAAACCGTTCTATGTATTCACGATAAAGATCGCATTTCATATCGATATTTTTCTTAAACTGATCCATCACTAGTTGCATATCATCAGGAGTTGCAACCCATTTCATAAAGTTTTTAAACATTCTCTCTCTTACATCAAGGGCAAAATGCTCATCAAGCTCCGCTGCCATCGCTTTTAAATCCCATCTTGAGAAGTAAATTCCACTTTTATTTGGCGGCATTACCTCTTTATACATCGCAATAAGGTAATCTGGATAATCTTCTCTCTCATCACTCTCACACTCGCCTGTGTCACAACTTCCTTGCATCACACTGTTTTGTAATGCTTCTAATTCACTTCTTAATTCGTTTAAATCATCAATATTCATTGTTTTAAATCCTCTATTAAATAGTTTGTATAAAAATCTAGCAGATCATCAAAACCAATATAGTTTTGCAACTGCCTCAAACTTGAAAAAGTTTTTGTATCTTTGGTATCTAAATTTATCTTTGCACCTACTACTATCGATGATGATATATCCTCCATCGTTGTATCAATAAGCAGATCAAAACCGCTAAAATCGACTCCATTTACAGAAAGATAATTGATATCGATGCTTAGATGTAAGTCTTCACTCATTCTTAAAAGCTTTTCAATCTCTTTATCGTAAAAAGAGAGTTCATACTCTTGCAAAAGAAGTGCCAATGAGCGAGCCAAAGGTTCATCACCGACAATTACTATCTTTTTGATACTTGGATTTTTTTCTATAAATGTTTTAACTACTTCACCTGAGATAAACGAACCTTCAAGTGTATGCCCTACTCTTTTTACAAAATCACAAGCTCTGCTTTTTTGTACCATTTCGCTTGAGCTGTCTAAAAGTTCTATAATGTTTTTTTGGTACTCAATCCCAAGCATCGCACCATTAACGTGTGATTTTTTCATATTAGAAAGGGTAAAGTAAAAATCATCCTCTCGAATATTCATCGGGATCATCATCCCATTGAGCCCCTCTTCTTTAAGCGTTTTATTGAAGTTGTGACTCAATCTATTTGTCGAAGCAGATATGGCGATATAGCCATAAAGTAGAGTCTCTTTTGATATTCTGTCATCAAGATTCATTGAGTTTTCTTCGTTCATTGTATCCCCCAAAGTTCTTTTGCTTCATCCTCTTCGATCATACATCTAGCACAAAGTTTTTCACCGCCTTTGTATGCAAAAAAGACACCGCATTCATCACAACGTTTGATATCAAACTTGATCAATTGCTCCGCTTTTGGCTCAAAAAAGTTACTAAGACTAAAGCTTGGTTTGAGCGTAAGTGCTTTTGGTTCGCACACATCATGACAGCTTGCACACTTCACACAAGCAAGAGGATTAAAAGCGATAAATGAGCTTTTAAGATCAGAACTCAAAGCACCCGTCGGACAGATACGATAACACATTTGACAATCTGTACAAGTATCAGGATCTATATTTTTTTGCGAGCTAAAACTGATATCTTCAATACTGATGGTATGAAAAATCTCTGGAACCTCTGCCCGTTTGAGTGCCATTAAAAGCAACGATCTTTTTTGCGGAACTTTTTTTTGTTTTATTTTGGCGATATCACTTAAAGAAACTATGTGAGATTTTATCTCATCATTGCCCTCTTCCACACGATTTAAAAACTGTTGTCTGATTTTTGTAACATGCTTGATTGAGTCTTTTGAAAAGAGTTCTCTTCTTGAAATACTCTCTTGTGTTTGCTCTGCTTGCTCAATTGGTTTTACATGTAAAGCGCTTACATGTAAAGCTTTTTTCTGCATCATCGCCTGAAGTAAAAAATCCACCTCTTGCGCTCTATTTTTAATGATTTCCAGATTTGTTTTTGCGATTGCACATTCAGTACATGGACCAATGTCGAGTGTGATCTCCTCTTTTTTAAAAAGAGCAAGGCTGAGGAGTTCTTCAACACTTAAAGCCGCAATACAAGGAAGTTCACTCTTACATGTAAGGATATTTTGACCACTCTCTAAGAATTTAAAAATAAAATTTATCGGATTAAAATCATCCAAGCTATAGGCACTCGTTGGACAAACTGCACCACAACCCCCACAGCCTACACATTCACTTGGCGTAAACGATACAACTGAGTTGGTTATTTTTATTGTTTCAACTGGACAAACCTCTGCACAAGCGTTACATGTAGCGTTTTTATTACTTGAATGAACACACTGAGAGATATCTAAAGTGAGTAAACTCATACGTTATATTTAAATCCATTCTCTTTGAGCTGTGTTAAGTATTCAAAATCACTCATCATAAACTCTAGTGCAAGCTCAGCAGCATCAAAATAAAATGCTGTTCCTGCTTCAGATTTGACATTTAAAAGGTACATTGGTGCCCACTCAAGCAAATGATCTTTTAAGAAGTTATACTGAATTTGCGCGATATCAGCAGCAATACCGACTTCGCCATCTTCAAGTGCTTTAAACTCAGCATCACATAGTTTATACATAAACTCCAACTCAACACCAATATGATCAGCACTCATCACACGTGCAATATCGAGTTCTACTCTAAAGTCAAAATCATTATAAAGTGCCTGTACAGGGTTGTCTCCTCCTGTTTCCATCATCTGATCATCACGACGATAAAAAGACTCATAAGGAATAAGATGCATTAAAAAAAGGTTAGTAAAATCAACATTAAGATATTTTTCGATCAAGTCTTTAAGACTAAGCTCTTTGAGTTTTGACCATTTTTCAAATGATGGGAAAAATGTGAGCATATTTTCATCTTCTATTATTGATTTTAATAGCGTTTCATCAACTTCATTCATTAAGATACGAGATATTAGAGCATAGAGATTTATACGTGATAATTGTTCAATTCGAAGAGTTTCTTGCATAAAAGTTAGGCCTTGTAGGAAGATAGTTGGGAAGTATATTAAAGCGCCACTTGAAGTGGGCTTTAATAAGAATGTTACACGTCTTTAATTGTAACTGCGTAAGCTTTATCAGAAAGCGGTACTGCAGGACGTGGCATGTGACGAGGACGACGCATCGTATCTTTTGAGTTAAGCGGACGAGTCAACTTATCTCTCCATCCTTGGTAAATTTTAAAGTTATTTTCATAATTAACCATAATATCACCAATTTTATCATCAGCTTTCGCTAATTCTATGCTAACTTTTTGATGCCATGCGTGGTTACCTGCAACTGGATCTGGATGTGGAGCTGCTACAGCATTTTGCCATGAACCACTAAGTCCATCCCACCAGATATTATCTAAATCTTTATTGTATTCTTTGAACTGCCATACGTCATGACGTGGATGAATTCCCTCAACTGGCTTGAGTGTTCCTGTTTTTCCATCATTCGTCATCTCATATAGTGGCGCACCAACACCCATGATCCCTAGTTTATGTTCAAAACCTGGAATATCTACAGAGTCTTTTAGTTTCCAACGACCAGCATGGTGTGAACACGCTAAAACACCTGGACGAGTTGCTTCAGTCGGTACTGCCATAGCAATAAAATAACCGCTATCTAATCCAGTAACCGTGTCTGTAATTTTTACTTTTACTGCATCACCACGTTTAATTCCAAGTTTTTCTGCATCTTTTGTATAGATCCAGATTGGATTGTGGTTTTGTGAAATCTCCATTAAGTGTTTTGAGTTCACAGAACGTGTATGGATGTTGTATGGTAAACGGTAAATTGTATTTAACGCAAACTCATGATCGCCCTTCATATGTCTATGGTGTACTTGAGTAACAAGATGGATCATCTTCTCATATTCACCCTCATTACGTGGGTAAACAGGTACTGCATACTCAGGCCATTTCCACTCAGCAAACCACTCAGCAAAGAACTCAAGTTTTTTACTTTTCGTGTGGAAACCTTCATGGATTTTACCATTGATTTCAATACCAATAGAGTGTTGATGTCCATCCTCTTCAATCCATAATGTTCCGAACTTATCTTTTGTCACTTCACTTTTTGGGAATTTTTTACCCTCAATAATATAGTTAGAACCATCAAAACCAAGTTCCTCTTCTTGAGGTTTATAAACATCAGTTTTTTCTGTCCATGCACCATGATCGCGTAAATATTCATATACAGGATATTCAGCAGATGGATAAGCCGCTTTTGCTGTTTCTGAAAGTTTTGGAAGCGAACTCAATGCCGCATCGAAATATTCAGGAACAGTTACAGCGCGTGAAGGATCTTTTTTAGATGCCCAGAATTTACGGATACCCAAACTTCCATCTGGATCGATATGATGTACCATCATATTTGCCCAAAACTCTGTTTCTTCCCAGATTTCGCCTAAACCATATTTCATGTGCGCTTCAAGAGTTGCGCGAGATGGATCTTTTGCTTTCCAACCCATTTTTTCTGCTGCAACACGTAAAACTGCTTGACGGAATTCTAAACGTTTTTCAGGTTTAGATGGTGTTGATTGTTGATCACTTCTCTCACCTGCGAGTCCTACTGGTAAAATATAGTCACAGTACCAGTTTGTTTCACTCCAAACAGGAGAAAGATTCAAAGACAATTCAATTTTTGACTCATCTTTAAGCACTTCTATCCATCTAAATCCATCTGGATTAATCCAAGCTGGATTATACATACGTGGAATATACACAGGAATTTTTGTTGGAACATTAAGACCTTTTGCTTGCCATTTTTTCTGCCACTCTGTATCACTTAGAAGGTGAGGCAATAAATAGCTCATTTCATAAGAGGAAAGTGGAAATTCTGGCGGCCACATAAGCTCATTCCAAGAATCTACTTTTGCTGGTTTTTCACCTGCAACAGTTGCTGCATCACCAGTTCCTGCTAAGTTAATCTCTTGCCAGTGGTGTAAACCTGTTTGACCAATATCCCCACGCATTGCACCACGAAGCACAAGAGAAAGAAAACCAGCACGAACATTCATCCAACCACCACGGTGACCGATACTTCCTGCACGCCAGAAATATGTTGCAATTTGAGATCCTGCGTGAATATACATATCCCATAACTGGTCTAGTTTATAACCCATACCCTCGATTTTACACTCTTTTAAAACGAACTCTTTGGTATATGGCGCATAAAGCTCTTTTGCAAGTTCAATGAAATCTGCATAGCTTTCACCTGCAGGCATTTTAGAAATATAGCCATAACCGACCATCTTAGCAAGATGCTCTTTATTTGCCATCAAACGATCCCAGTTTACCCACTCTTTAACAAAATCATGAGCAACAAGGTCATTTCCATTTTTATCTTTTTCATGTAAAACACGATTTGCAAGATAAAGGTAAAGGGCAGCTTCTGTTCCTGGCCATAGTGGTAGCCAAAGATCAGCCATACCCGCAGAGTTACTCATACGTGGGTCAATAACAACCATCTTTGCACCTTTTTTACGTGCATCTGCTATATAACCAGCTGATTGTTGAAAGTAGTGCCCTGCATCTGCTGCATGTGATGATTGTAAAAATACTAATTTTGCATTTGCCCAATCTGGAGAATTTCTATCATCATTTGCCCATTGGATTGTTCCTTGACGGCCACCTGCTGAACAGATATTTGTATGAGAGTTAAAACCATCTTGACCCATTGAATGTTGTACACGCTTGCTAAATCCATTCTCATTTTGACGTCCGATATGATACATAATCGATTTTTTAGAAAGATCATCACCCACTTTAAGAGTGTCATGCATTTTCTTACCAATCTCTGTCATTGCACTATCCCATGTAACACGAACCCATTTTCCCTCGCCACGTTTACTTCCCGGAGCACGTTTTAGAGGAAATGGGATACGATCTGGATCATACATTTGAGAAGTTACAGCATACCCTTTTGCACAGTTACGTCCACGAGAGCCTGTATGAAGAGGATTTCCCATATATTTACGAACCGTCATTGTGTCTCTGTTTACCCATGCAGTTAAACCACAACCAGCTTCACAGTTTGAACAAACAGTTGGAACAAGCATAAAATTGTTTACTAAAATACCATCTGGGTTCTCTTCACTTCTAACACCGTGACGTTCAATACCACCACGTTTCCAATCTGTTCCATCAAGCTCTGCAAAATTATCCCATTCTTTGTGATCTGGATAAAATGATAAAGAGTTTGGAGTATTGGTAAATTTTGATTCTGCAACTGACTCAGCTACAGCATCTGTACTAAACACACCTCTTGCTAACGTGACGCCTGCAACCGAAAACGCAGCGCCTTTTAAAAAAGTTCTTCTTTCTAAATACATCTATAACCTCTCAACTCAAGTTCAATAATTGTGGAATAACCAACCAGACATGTTTTACAATCCATAAACCTGCGATTGCCAATACTGCTGCTAATTTTAAAAAGTTTTCATTTTTACCCGTTACACTCAAGAATATTAAAACCATTGGTACTATGTAAGCCATGATTTGACCTATCCAGAACATCGTTGTGTATTGACCTGCACCTTTTACTGCTTGGAGTGTTGCGATAACCTCTTCAGCTTTCATAGGACCAAATACCATTTCACTCATATATAAAAGAAATGACATTGCAGCGCTTAAGCCTAAAACAATTCCCAAATCTCTTTTTGCTTCATACGGAAGTTTTTTACCCATTAAAATAAGTGTTCCCGAGCCAGTTAAAAGAGCTGCTAAGATCATCTGTACTGCTTCAGTTGGCATCTGCCATAACTCACGTGCAGTAGCTTCAGCCATAATTGCTGCTGTATAAAGTGTTACAGGAATAGAAACTACTACTGCCCAAGGCAATAATTTATCAAATGTTGCTGTATCTTTTTTTATAAATACTGCGAATGTCATCAAGCCAAGCAAACCTACTAAACCTGTAACAATCCATGCACCTACTGTAATAGCAGATGTTAAGTGAGGATGAGCAAAAATATGCCAAAATCTAAACATCTGGTGTAGATCAATAACTGTAAAGAGCAAGAAAATATGTATAAATGCTAATGATACAGCCATTACTGGAAAACGTAAATAACCCGCTTCATTTGGGTATTTCTTTAGTAGATAAAAAAGCATAAAGATAACACCTGTACCTATACTTTTTGCCCACATATTCATCGTAATAATCCAACCCCAAACGATACCTGGTAAGCCAACGTCTAAAGTAACTACTGCGTGTGTTGCTTCAATTGCTGCATGCATTAGTGGTGTCCTCCTACTGGTAAATGTGTTATTTTATTGAACAATGAATACCCCTCAGCACGCTCTGATGCGAGTGGATTGAGATTTACATCTCCGCCACCTACATAAAAATGGTGAGGATCAGTACCTTTTTCAGGTTTTCTTACTCTTGTATCTCTATGGTCTTGAATATATTTACTGATATTTGATGTTGGATCATCTAAATCACCAAAAATATTTGCTTCGACTGGACAAGCGACAACACATGCAGGCATCAAGCTAGAAGCGATACGGTGCGCACAATATGTACATTTATCAGCAGTTTGTGTCTCTGGATCGATATAGATCGCACCGTATGGACAAGCCATAATACATCCAGCACATCCTATACAGCGCTCTTTATCGATATTTACAATTCCATTTTCTATGTAATGCAGAGCACTTACTGGACAAATACGTTCACATGGTGCATTTGCACAATGGTTACAACGTAATGGTGTAAATGTACGCTTTGTTTCAGGGTACATTCCAACATCTACATACTTAACACGCAGTCTCCATGTACTTAGGGGAACTTCATTCTCCACTTTACACGCGACTTCACAACCTTTACATCCCATACAAAGATGTAAATCAACTAGAAAGCCCAATTGCATATACTCTCCTTCACCCACTTAATGTAGATATTTAGCGTTTTATTAGTTGAACTAATTTTTATTATAAAGACAGTGCAAACTACAAAATTTACACTATTCTCGCTGATTGATATTAGCCTATATTTCTTTAACTGAAACTAAAAATAGATTATTTTTTTTGATAAAAGTGTGATAACTATAGATTTGAGTAGGAAGGGAAGTAAAATTAATTTTTATTATACAGAGTGACAAATCCTTAAAAGAAGGATTTATCAATTTTACTTAATATTTAGTTCAATCGAACGCGTACAGACTGCTCATGAGCTGTCAAACCTTCAGTCTTTGCAATCTGAGCGCATGCTTCTCCCAGCTCATTTATAGCTTGTGAACTAAATGAGATAATAGAGCTTTTTTTCATAAAATTTTCAACTCCTAGAGGAGAGTAAAACTTAGCAGTTCCTCCCGTAGGAAGTGTATGATTTGGTCCAGCGATATAATCACCTATTGCTTCAGGAGTATGATGTCCTAAAAATATTGCACCAGCATGTTTTATAGATGGTAAAAGCTCAAATGGATTGTTTGTCGCTACTTCTAAGTGTTCTGGAGCAATATCATTCATCAGCTTTAGAGCTTCTTGCATATTTTGTGCAACTATAATAGCGGCTCTCTCTTCAATTGATTTTCTTGCGATTAACTCACGAGGTAGTTTTACAAGCCAGTTTTCAATCTCTAATTTTACTTCATCTGCTAACTTTTGAGATGTCGTGATTAAAATAGAGCTTGCCATTTCATCATGTTCAGCTTGAGAAAGCATATCAATAGCCATATGTGAAGGATTTGCACTCTCATCTGCTAAGATTCCAATCTCGCTAGGTCCTGCGATCATATCGATATTTACATCTCCAAAAACCATCTTTTTTGCAGTAGCAACAAAAATATTTCCTGGACCTGTTATGACATCTACTTTTGGAATTGTCTCTGTCCCATACGCCATAGCAGCGATTGCGCTTGCTCCACCTACTTTATACACCTCTGTGACGCCACAAAGATAACAAGCTGCAAGCAACAACTCATTTGGTTCATTATCTGGTGTTGGAGTACATACTACTATCTTCTCAACACCTGCGACTTGTGCAGGGATAACGTTCATCAAAAGTGAAGATGGATATGCAGCTTTGCCTCCAGGAATATAAAGTCCAGCAGAATCTACAGGCGTTACTTTTTGACCCAATATCGTGCCGTTTTCCTCTGTATCAAACCAGCTCTTTGGTTTTTGTTTTTGGTGATAAGATTTGATGCGGTCATACGCTACATGTAAAGAGTTTTTTAAACTCTCATCCAAAGCCTCGTATGCTTTTTTCATAGATGCGATGTCGATTTTTAGATCCTCATCATTTTGGGGACTCCATTTGTCAAACTTTGCAATATGTGATTTTAAGGCACTATTTTTATCTTTTTTAATCTCTTGTATTATGCCACCAACAATCGTGCTTACATGCGCCATATCCATCTTGCCGCGAGCTAAAATCTCTTCAAACTCTTTATTGAAATCTTCTGCTGTTGTAGTTGTAAAAATCATCTTTTATCCTCTTTTTTTATTACAATTTACTTTTTGTATAGTTGTATTGTTGTAAATTTTTCTCTTCATCAAATTTTGTTTTGACACTATCTAAAACCTGTAAAAGATTTGTTTTATCAATCGCACCCATAATAGGCTCACTCATAGCTTCTCCATTATCATTTAAAAACCAGATTGTTGGTGTTCCAGGACGCCAAAACTCTTCTGGAAAACCATCACCATCATCAACATACGCGATGTAAACAACAAAATCTTTATTTAACTTTTCTATCACCTCAGCTTGGGAAAGTGTCTCTTTTTCAAGCATAACACAGTATTTGCAAGTATGGCGCGAGACAATGAACATAAGTGGCTTTTGCGCTGCATCTGATTTGATAATTGACTCTTTAAAATTTTTTTCCACAGCGAGCTCTGCACCAAAAAGGTGAACAACCAAGAATAAAAAAATTAGAATATATCTCTTCATATCTTAGCTCTTTTTCGAATCTCTTTTGCTATCTCTTCTAGGCTTTTATCTGTTACATCTACGACGATATCTGCAACTTTTTTATATTGCACTTCTCTCTCTTCATAAAGCAATTTTGCTTTTTCGAGATCTTGCATCAAAGGACGTTTTTTTAGTTTATTTTCTGCATTTGGATGTTCAACAATACGCTCATAAATCTTCTCAAATGGCGAATCTAGAAGAACAACAGTACCTATTTTTTTAAGATTTTTTACTTTAAAAAAACCCCCGCCAGTCGATACAACACTATTTTTAACACTCACTTGCAGCCATTTTGCGACTCTAAGTTCTACATCACGAAAATATTTTTCACCCTCTGTTGCAAAAATCTTTTTGATACTTCTATTTTCCATACTCTCTATAATATCATCCGTATCAAGGGCTACGCATCCGAGTTGCTTGACCATCTCTCTAGCCACACTTCCTTTGCCTACGCCCATAAAACCTATCAAAACAATATTTTTCATATTTACGTTCTCAATTCTTATTTTTAATCTGCAAGATTATACTTTAAATGCACTGACGTGGAGTTAAAGTATAGTTTTACTATAATGGTTTTTATGAAAAACACTATCAATAATATTTTTAAAAATCTTCAAAATCCAGATATTGGAGATGAAATTTTTACAACTCTTTTAAAACACAAAAATGTCGAGATTGAGATCATAAACTCAAATAAAATTCAAAATGGACAATGGTATAAACAGGTACAAGATGAATGGGTAGTGATATTAAGCGGTCAAGCGACTTTAGAAGTAGAAGGATCTATCCATAACTTAGGGAGTGGAGATTCTCTCTTTATTGAAAAAAACAGAAGCCACCGAGTCTTACAAACAGATGATAAAACTCTTTGGCTTGCGGTTCATATCTTCTAACTTCTAAACTCATCTATTCTTGATTTAAGTGAATTTGCGACCTCTAGGAGTTTTGTAGATTCACCATCTATCATGTTCACACTCTTCTCATTTTGTTGAGAATATTCATCAATTTTATTGATTCTTTCTATAATCCATTCAATATTTTTAACGATCTCAGCCATATCTTCAAAAGATTTATCTGCTACTTCCAATGAATAGTTCATAGCATCTGAAGTCATATTTATCTTGTTTTCAACATCACTTGAAATATCAGTTAAGATGGATAGATTCGCAGCATTATTTCCCATGCTGTCACTTACATCATTGATAGACTGGACAATCGTCCCTATGCTAATCTCAATCTGCATTAGACTTTTTTGTGTACGTTCTGCGAGTTTTCTAACCTCATCTGCAACGACTGCAAAACCTCTTCCATGCTCTCCAGCGCGCGCTGCTTCTATAGCTGCATTGAGTGCTAAAAGATTAGTTTGATCTGCGATATCTTTGATAATATCTAAAACATCTTTGACATTGCTAGCATCATTTTTCAAGTTACTGAGCTGATGTGACAATTCTGTTTCAACTTCCATATAATCATCTACTTTAGATACAAGATGTACCAGAGCCTCTTTGGCAGTTGTGAGTTCACTATTTGCCGAAGATATATGTTGTTGAGTCTGCGTTGTGGCTTCTATTGATCCACTCAAAATAGTTTTAATCGAATCTGTTTTTTGTGTCGTTTGATTTACTATGTCTCTTTCTTGAGAGATACTTTTATAGATAAGTTCTGCCTGATCGGACATATTTTTTGCAATATGTATATTTTGATTTCCAAGGTTTTTCACTTCATTAACAGTGTCTTGAACTACATCAATAAAGCTATTTACTGATGATGCTGCAAATGCAAATTCATCTTTTCCAGAAACTCCAATACGTTTTGTTAGATCTTTATCGCCCTCTACCAATGAATGCGCACGATTTCCAAGATCTTCTAATGGACTGATAACAGCTTTTGTAAAAAACCATATAACAAGCCCAATAAAAATAACACATACGATAATAAGTGACACAAGAAGTGTCATTTTTGTATGATTGATCTCCGCATCATTCTCTTCAAGTGAAACAGTCATATCCATAACACCCAAAACATCGCCTTTTGCAACATTAAGGTGACAAGCGAGACATTTATCTTCAGCTATCAAAGGTTTTAAAAGGCGTATTGCATGATGATTTGTATTTGACTCAATAATATCTGGTTGTTTTGTTTTAAAAACATTTGCAACAGAAGGATCCGTTGTCACTTTATCTTCAAGAGCAAAAAGTTCAATAACTTTTTGAGATTTTGCAACACTGATATTGTCTAGCCCAGCAATAATAGTTTGTGACTCTTTGAGCGTTTCATTGACGACTGCGGGATCTCCGGAGAGCATACTTCTTGAGAGCGTTTGAAAAACAGAATCACTCAGCATATGCAGAGATTTTTGTGCTGTTTGATTTGAAAAAGCATTAAATGTTGTCGAAAGATAAATATATATACCAATTATTCCAAATAAGCTGACGGCGATTGTAGAGAAAATAATTTTAGCTTTTACTGTTGTTTGCATTTGTAAGCCTTGTTTTATCTTTGTTATTGAGCGTTATTGTAGCATATCAAAAGCTATTTTAAAAGAAGAATTTAGTACAATCTTTTAACAAAACAAGTAAGGTTGAATTATGAGCGCACATATTTTAGATTTAGTAAAACCAGGAGTATTATCTGGTGATGATGTAAGTAAAGTTTATAATGCAGCAAAAGCGGTGGGATTTGCGATACCTGCTGTAAATGTTGTTGGAACAGATTCTATCAATGCTGTTTTAGAAGCTGCAAAACTTGTAAACTCTCCAGTAATTATCCAATTTTCAAATGGCGGAGCAAGCTATTATGCTGGCAAAGGTCTCAGCAATGAAAATGAAAAAGCTGCAATTGCAGGTGCAATTTCTGGGGCAAAACATGTTCATATGATGGCTGAGGCTTATGGAATTCCTGTTATATTGCATACAGACCATGCAGCAAGGGAACTTCTGCCTTGGATAGATGCCCTGCTTGATGCAAGTGAAGAGAGTTTCAAACAAACAGGAAAACCTCTTTTTAGCTCTCACATGCTAGATCTTTCTGAAGAGCCGTTAGAGGAAAATATCGCTACATGTAAAGAGTATTTAAAGCGTATGGATAAAATCGGTATGACTTTAGAGATAGAACTTGGTGTCACAGGTGGCGAGGAAGATGGCGTGGATAACTCTCATGTTGACAATGCTCTTCTATATACACAGCCCGAAGAAGTTGCATATGCGTATGAACAGCTCTCATCTGTAAGTTCAAAATTTACAATTGCTGCTTCTTTTGGAAATGTCCATGGCGTTTATAAACCAGGAAATGTTGTGCTGACTCCAAAGATCCTTGATAACTCTCAAAAATATATCCAAGAAAAGTTCAACACTGTTGAGAAACCTGTAAACTTCGTATTTCATGGCGGAAGTGGTTCAACTTTAGAAGAGATCCGTGAAGCGATCAGCTATGGTGTTATCAAAATGAATATCGATACTGACACGCAATGGGCAACTTGGGAGGGTGTTAAAGAGTATTCAGAAAAGTACAACGCTTATCTACAAGGTCAAATCGGAAACCCTGAGGGTGAAGATAAACCAAACAAAAAATATTATGATCCAAGAAAATGGTTAAGAGCAGGACAAGTCACACTCGTAAATCGTGTAAAAACTGCATTTAGTGATCTTAACGCACTAGAGAGAAACTAAACCCTTATATTTATAACGCTCCATCATACTTGCATTTCCAGTGGTTCCGCCACTGTGAATGTAGAGTATCTCCTCATCTGTCTGTTCCAAAAGCATCTTCCAAATTTTTGGTGCATAGATAAGATCAAACTCGATTCCCGCACTTTTGAGTCTTACATGTAAGTCCAAAAACTCTTTATATGGCTTGGCAAAATGGTACTTTTTTTCTGATTCTAAGATGATTAGATTTTGAGGAACTTTTTCTAAAGCTGCCATCTGTTCTAAAAGATAGGATTTATCCCCAACGCTAGGAGTTGTATAGATTTTATACTCTGGCAATGCGAGTGCAAGGTACAAAGCCGTTGTTCCTGTTCCTGATGGAGTAGCCAAGCTTCTTACGTTCAAAGGGCATTTCGCGTGCAAGCACGATTCCCTGATCTCTTTTGCTAAAACCTCCACACCAAGTCGAGCGCTTTGATCTGCACCTCCTTGATGTAAGATAAATGTTTTTTCTTCTAAATTGACACTTAAAGAAGCGATAAAATCTCGATACAACTCATCACTCAACTCTCTATGTACCATACCAAGATTAAGCGCTTGAGAATAGTTTGAAGCTTGATTTTCCTTTACATGTAAAGACTTTGTGAAATACTCAAATATCCAGCCTTTTGATCTACAGAGTGCTGCGATTGCGAGCATTGCATTGGATTGTGTGCCACCATAAGAGATTATTTTTCTTATATTTTCACTTGGTGTATTGATGAGAGTGTAAAGTTTTCTGTATTTATTACCACTGAGATAGGGATCGATAAGATCATCACGCTTTACATAGAAAGTACGTCCATCGAAAACAAAAGTCTCGATGGATGAAAGAGAGGAGTTAGTTCTTTGCTGGAACAATTTTCGCAGTTTTTTGTAGTTCTTGCATTTTTGCTTGTACTACGCCTTTAAACTTGTCCATTTTTATACGTTGTGATATAAAATTTTTCACTTCATTAAGCCCGAGCATACGAGCAGGTTTTTTCTCTTTAAGATAGATTACATGGTATCCAAATTCAGTTTTGATAGGAGTTGTAGTGATCGCCCCTACATCCATTGAAAACACCGCTTTGTCAAAAGCAGGAACCATCTGACCCTGCGTAAACATACCTAAATCGCCACCTTTTGATTGGCTTGGACCGGTTGAGTTTGTTTTAGCCAAAGCCATAAATTTATTTTCTAAATCAGCACCTTTTAGATATTTTATTTGAGAGATAACTTTATTTGCTTCATCTTCTGTTTTTACTAAAATATGATACGCATGAACACGCTCTTTTTCTTGAAATTCTGCTTTATTTTTGTTGTAATAATCGCTAATCTCTTTATCTGTTACACTTACTTTATCAGACACTTTCTTTTGCCAGATTTGTACTGCTAATCTTTTTTTAATCTGCTCAGTTACTTTTGCAAGTTCATCTTTAAACTCTTTACTTTTGTCTATTCCTTGCTTTTTCGCATCAGTATAAACGACCTCTTGCATAACCATCTCTTGAAGAATACGTTGCCCTAACTCTTGTTGTTTATCTTGAGGCAGAGTTGAAAATCTCCCCTGTGTTGCTTGCATTAACGCTTCATTTACTTCATCTGAAGTTATAGCTTTTCCATTTACTGTGACTAAAGTATTGGCACTGAGCGTTGCAGCAACAAATATGGTTGAACTTAAAACTTTTTGTACTAGATTCATCTCTTCCCTTTTTTTCTTTATATTGGAACATATTTTAGTAGGATTATACTAACCGTTATTAAACAAAATTATCTATCAAACTTTTATTTGCAAATTTTTCACTTAAATACCTATCAATCACTTGTAATAAAAACTCTCTATCGATTGGCTTTGCCAAGTGTGCATCAAGTCCTGCATTAAGAATTCTTTCTCGATCTCCAGAAAGAGCGTGTGCTGTGAGTGCGATCACTGGAGTGAAAACACCACGTTTTTTGTCATACTCTTTAATCAGCCTCGTTGCTACAATCCCATCCATAACAGGCATATCAATATCCATAAGTACAAGATCAAAATTCTCTTTTAAGAACATATCAATCGCGATTTGACCATTGTGGGCTGTTGAAACATTATAATTTTTCTTTTCAAGGATTGTGTTTAAAAGCTTTTGATTGATCTCATTATCCTCTGCAACCAAGATTTTTGCCGTATAAAGTTTCGAATCTAGCGCTTGAAATGTTGAGTGTTTTATACTATCTTTTGGAATTTTTTTCCAAATCATTTTTAAAACATCATAGAGTTTATGAGGAAGCAGTGGTAAAATGACAAAACCATCTATTTTTTCAGCGATCGCTTCGCACTTCTCTTTTGCATCTTTATCACACACTTGCACTATTTCTAAATTTGGATAGTGAGTTTTAATGGAATTCGCTCGTGATGGACTGATATAGTTTGTTAAAATAAAAAATGCACTTGCCATACTGAGCTCTTTATGTGCAAGCCCATCCACTTCAACTACTTCGACTTCAAACTTTTTAAGATAATTTTCTAATATTTTTAGCTGAATACCCGAATCTTTATCTTCCGCCCAAGCACAGATTTTTGTTCCTGCAACAAATTCGTATGGAGCCTTTTCTACGATTTTATGTAAAATTTCAAAAGAGAAACGACTTCCCTTGCCAAGCTGACTTTTTACTTTGAGTTGAGAGTTTAAAAGCATTAAAAGTTTATGGGAAAGATTGAGTCCAATACCAATTCCCTCTTGTACGATTCTGTTTTTATCATGAATAGTTGCAAAAGGTCGCAATACAGTTTTTAAGCGATCTTGTGCGATACCGATGCCATTATCACTTACTGAGTATTCAACTAAAACCGTATCGTTGTTATATCTGGCTTTAAGCTCTACGATGATCTTGCCATCTCTCTCTTTAGAGTATTTCATCGCATTTGAGATGAGATTTATCAATACTCTTTTAATCTTTTCAAAATCCCCCATTACAGCCCTTGGAAGATGTGGATCGATGAGAAAAAATATCTGCTGGTTATTGTTTTGTGCAATCATGCTATATTCGCTTGAGAGTCTATCAAGCTCTTCAAATGGCTTAAAGAGCTGATCTTTTTGAACTGCTACGCCACTTTCAACTTGCATAAGTTCTAAAAGATTTTCTATATTACTCATCATCATATGCGCACTATTGTCTATATGATTGAGATACTCTTTTTGAGATCGCTCAAGTCCTGTATCTTTTAACAGTTCTGCATAGCCGATGATACTGTTCATCGGTGTTCTAAACTCATATGAAATATTTGTCAAAAATTGCTTTTTAAAACTTTCAAAATAAGCATGCGCCTTTTTTGCCCGCTCAATAATCAACTGATTTTCAAGTAAAAGAAGGTGTAAAATAACTCCATTTAATGCAAAACTCTGTAATCTTAAACTACAAGAGAGGATTTCACCTGTTTGGCTTTTGATATTTATACAGTGATCCCGTCCCTCTTCAATGCCCCTCATCCAATCATGACGTAGCACATCAACACAACCCTCTGTTGGCTCAACAAGCTTTGTTATGTCATTGCTGTATGCCATCAAAAACTCATCATAACTCGAAAAACCAAGTGCTTCATAGGTTGAAAAGTTACATCCTAAAAGCACACCATCATCATCCAAAATAAAAAATAGATGTTTTTCAAGTTTCGCAAACGCTATAATAATTTCAGCATGATCTGGAAACTGTTCAATTACTTTACTAAATCCTTGCATATTACACCATCATTTCTAAAAAATATTTGTTCAAAATAATATCGAGTTTATTTCTTGCCATTTTGGAGTTGCGTTGTGATCACTTCATCCACAAGCTATCCTTTAAAAAAAGCACTTTCATAAATTCTATCATATTTAAACTAAAGTGCACCTCTAAAGTGTATCATCTTTTTTTTAGCTTATCTGGCTAGAATTTTACCTATGAAATTAGCCACAAAAAAAGAGATTTTAGAGATCCAAAATAGATTTATCGAGCGTTATAGTGATGCAGTGACGGAGCTTGATTATACCAATGCTTATGAGCTTGTCATCGCCGTTGCACTCTCTGCTCAATGCACTGACAAAAGAGTCAACCTCATCACACCTGCACTCTTTTTAAAATACCCCGATGTCCATGCGCTAAGTTGTGCGGATATAAATGATGTAAAAAAACTGATCCAAAGTTGCTCTTTTTTCAATAATAAAGCGCAAAATATTATCAAAATGGCACAGCGTGTCGTTGAAGTTTATAATGGCGAGATCCCGCTGAATGAAAAAGACCTCGTGACCTTAGCAGGTGTCGGACAAAAAACAGCAAATGTTGTGATGATAGAGTACACAGGCGCAAATCTCATGGCAGTCGATACCCACGTTTTTCGAGTCGCACACAGACTAGGACTCAGTAGCGATGAAACAGCGCTAAAAACAGAAGCCACCTTAGTAAAAAAGTTTAAAAACGATCTCCACGCCCTGCACCAAGGAATGGTACTTTTTGGAAGATACATCTGCACCGCCAAAAATCCTAAATGCGACGTTGAGTGTTTTTTACAAGAGTTTTGCAAAACTAAAGAGAGTTTTAAAGCGCGCTAAAAGGCTTACATGTAAGCCTTTT
>CAITKP010000067.1 GCA_903892995.1 uncultured Campylobacterales bacterium | reverse complement strand
TTTGTTGAACCAGAACAAGATGGTCCAAAAAGAGTAGTTTTATATAAAGAGACAGAAGTTGAAATGGTCGCTATTGCGTTTCATATACCAAATTTTCAAAATCCAGATCAAGTGAAACTCTCAGCAATCAGCGCGCTTTTAAGTGATGGAAAAAGTAGCCGTCTCTATAGCGAACTGGTAAATAAAAAACATCTTGTCAATCAAATATTCGCTTATAATATGGAAAATAAAGACCCGGGAATCTTTCTTTTCCTTGCATCATGCAATCCAGGTGTCAAAGCCGAAAATGTTGAAAATGAGATCAAAGCTCAAATCGCACAAATAGTAAACAAACCTGTATCTCAAGCTGAATTAGACAAAGTGAAGATAAATACAAAATCTGATTTTATCTATTCACTCGAGAGTTCAACATCAGTTGCAGATCTCTTTGGAAGCTATCTTGCACGCGGAGATATCGCTCCTTTAGAGCATTATGAAGAGTCAATCAACAAATTAACACTTGATGATATCCAAGTAACAGCAAAAAAATATTTCGACTTCTCAAAATCTACAACAATGATTTTAAGAAAAAAACCAAAAGAGGAAAAATAGTATGCAACTAGTAACTGGTTCAACGACCGCACTCATCACCCCATTTAAAAATGGAAAACTGGATGAAGATTCTTATGCAAAACTGATACAGCGACAAATAAACAACGGTATAGATGCTGTTTGTCCAGTTGGAACAACAGGAGAGAGTGCAACGCTCACACATGATGAAGATAGAAGATGTATGGAGATTGCAGTCGAAATTTGCCGAGGAACAGATACAAAAGTCCTCGCAGGTGCAGGAAGTAACTCAACCGCAGAAGCGATCCAAACAGCCAAAACTGCACAAGAGTGCGGAGTTGATGCAATCTTTTCAGTAGCTCCATACTATGTAAAACCATCTCAAGAGGGTCTGTATCAACACTACAAAGCGATCGCTGAGTCTGTGAGTGAACTTCCATTTATGCTTTATAACGTTCCAGGACGTACAGGTGTAGATATCCAAGCAGACACTGTTATCAGACTTTTTGATGATGTTAAAAATATTTATGGAATCAAAGAAGCAACAGGAAGTATCGAGCGAACTGTAGAACTTCTTTCACGCAGACCAGAACTGAAAGTGTTTAGTGGTGATGATGCTATTGATTTTCCAATCCTTGCAAATGGTGGCGCTGGTATCACTTCAGTAACAAGCAACTTGCTTCCTGATTTAAAAAGTGAGCTTGTAAGACTTGCACTTGCGGGAGATTTTAAAGGCTCAAAAGCGATCAATGATAAGCTATTTGCTATCAACAAAGTGCTTTTTATCGAATCAAACCCAATTATGATAAAAGCTGCTATGTACATTGCAGGACTAATTGATACCCTAGAATATAGATTGCCACTTGTTGCTCCAAGTGTTGAGAATATGAAAAAACTAGAAACTGTTATGAAAAACTATACTATTAAAGGATTATAAGATGAAAGGTAAAACTCTATTTGTAAGTGGCGGAACTCGCGGAATCGGAAAGGCTATTGTCTATGCATTTGCAGCTCAGGGGTGTAATGTTGCTTTTACTTATGCATCAAGTGCAGATACTGCAAACGAGATCATTGCTGATGTTGAAGCAAAATATGGTATCAAAGCAAAAGCGTATCTTTTAAATATTTTAGAGCCTGAGACATATAAAGATGTTTACTCTCTTTTTGATGCTGATTTTGACAGACTTGACTTCTTTATCTCAAATGCAATCATCTCAGGACGCGCAGTTGTTGGTGGATTTGGTCCATTTATGCGCCTCAAACCAAAAGGTTTAAATAATATCTATATTGCAACAGTCGATGCCTTTGTCGTAGGTGCGCAAGAAGCAGCAAAACGTATGGAAAAAGTTGGCGGTGGTAGCATCATCAGTATGAGTTCAACTGGCAATCTCGTTTATACTCCAAACTATGCAGGTCATGGAACCAATAAAGCAGCTGTTGAAGCGATGGTACGTTATGCAGCAGCAGAACTTGGCGAAAAAGGTATTCGTGTCAATGCAGTCAGTGGTGGTCCAATCGATACAGATGCGCTTAAAGCATTTCCAAACTATGAAGAGGTTAAAGAGGAAGTTGTAAAACGCTCACCACTCAGTCGTATGGGTGAAGCCGAAGATCTTACGGGTGCTTGTTTATTTTTATGTTCAGAGGCATCTTCTTGGATGACAGGACAAACTGTTGTAATTGATGGTGGAACAACGTTCCAATAGATGAAGATTTTGCCTCGCGATTAAGGGGCAAAAGAAGAGTTTTCTAGAAATAGAAAACTCTATAATTATAAAAAACTTACCAGCTTCTTGTTATAGCATGACAATGTGTACAGCTATGAACTACACCAGAATAAGCATCAGATGCATTTACAATACTTCCATCATTTACAAAATCTTTCATTGTAGAAAGATACATATTTAAATTTTTAGTACTAATGTAAGCCATTTTAGAAAACTTCTTTTTATCTTGAGGTAAAACAGTCGCAGCAGATTTTTCATCATGAAAAATAGCGTTTGCTTTTTGGATTTTGCTAATACCATCAAGGATTGATGCTTTGTTGTTATATAAGAATCCATCTTGTACTTGAGATAAACCATCTCTCATATCTTTCATTGTTACAGAAACACTATC
>CAITKP010000066.1 GCA_903892995.1 uncultured Campylobacterales bacterium | reverse complement strand
TCAAAACAAACCATCATTGATAAAGGCGATGTATGTTGCAGAAATAATTGATAGAAGAGCGCATACTACTTTAGGATATTTTCTCTCTTCAAAATATTAGAGCTCTATCAAACCCATCATTGAACAGATCGATAGAGATGAAAAACTAGCAAAACTCCATAAACTAAAAATGCATCAAGACCTAGAATTTGCAGAGGTCGGAGTTGATGATGGAATTTAATCATGGAGATATTGTAACAGTAAATCTCAATCCTAAAAAAGGTGATGAAGTCGGAAAAATACGACCCGCAGTAATTATCTCAGGAAATGATGAAAACAGTATTTTAGATACTGTGATACTTATGCCACTTTCTACTGATCTCATTGATGATATGCTTCCTTATCGCATGAGAATTCTTAAACGAGAAAATCTACTTCAGGACTCTGATATCTTAATCAATCAGATACGCACACTCTCTAAACAGCGTATTGGTGAAAAGATAGCTGTATTGAGTGATGATGAGTATAAGTTGCTTATTGCATCACTTTGTAAAAACTTCTAATAGAGGAATGACTTTATGCTTATAGGATATGCACGTGTTTCTACAACTGATCAAAACCTTACTCTTCAAAAAGATGCATTAGAAAAAGCTGAATGTGAGAGAATCTCTGAAGATGAACTAAGTGGTACAAAAAAGATAAATGGAGAGATAATTGATAGTTGAACGTACTAAAGCGGGACTTTGCAGTTAAAAGGCAAGGAGGTACTTCTGGAAGAAAGAGAACAATGACCGAGAGTAAATTAGCCTCTGCTAAAAAGCTTCTGAGTAGTGGTATTCCTGCTAAAGATGTGGTGTATCATTAGCGACACTCTATCGGTTAATTTCAGCTACTTGAATTTTTTATAGCGTGCTGTTTTTCTGAACTCTATGCCAAATCCTTACAATAACAAATCATACTTTGAATATAATATCAGATATAAAAATTGCATTAACTTGTAATAAATTTTTAAAGACATAAAAGAATTTACCAAATGAATAAAAACAAAAAGCTCCTTATTGATATAACTTATGATCTCTTGTACCGCAAAGGGTATTGTGCAACAAGTCTCATGGATATATTAAAGATCGCCAATATCACCAAAGGTGCTATGTATTACCATTTTACAAACAAAAATGAGCTGGTGTTAGAGAGTATGCGCTATTACATCGATTTTATTCTTCAGTCTCACTGGATAGATCCATTTGAAGAAAGCAGCGAACCACTTCAGACGATAATTGCACAGATTAACGCCAACTATGACGTTTATGCAGATCCACAGATTCCATTAGATATCAAGCACGGCTGTCCGCTCATGAACTTTGTACTTGATATGAGTGACAAAGATGACTCTTTTTTTGAGTATCTGCAGAGTGTCTACAACAGATGGCAGGAATCTATTACCAAAGCCCTGCAAAGTGCTCAAGAACTTGGACAGACAAAGACAAACTTTGATGCCCAAGAGCAGGCACTCTTCATCATCTCTTCTATCGAAGGATGTATTAGTGTGGCAAAAGCATATAATGATTTGAGTGTATTGAGAAGAAACTTTGATGCACTGAATATCTATATCGCCGGCCTTTAATCCTTCTCTCTTTTTTATAAAGATTCTCATATCCACTATTACTGCTTGAAGATGTGCTTGTAACACTCATGATTATTGCTCTATTTAGATACTAAAACTTATTAAGCTTCCCGATGTGGGCATTTGTGAACTCTTTATCGATTGATATCCTGATTTAACTATTGAGCAGAGTAACGATGCAGTATTATTACCATTTTTAAGGATGGAATCAGAGGCAGAGTTTTGACTTTGCTGATATTGAGCATAGTTTGTTTTCATAGCTTCATCAATTGTCTTGAAGAGATCATCAATCATATTTGGAATCACTTTGCCATCAGGCATGGTGTTAATATTATCTGATAATTGTTTCATATAGCTAGAACCAAATGTATTGGTGAGATAGGATTTAAAATCTTGCCCGCTTTGCATTAGAGAGTAGTAAGAGTGAACACTTTGAAAATCATTCATACTCTCTTGCATGTTTGTTCCGCAAAACACTCCAAAGAGTTCTCCGATTCCTAGTTGTCCTTTTTGCTCACTTGCATCATAGGATGTTCCCATTACGGCTTTATACTCATCTTTGACTTGATCACCATTTGGATCCCAATCTTTTAATCCACCAAATAAACCTTGAACTCCACTATTTAAAGTATTATTCGACATTGCTTGAATATTGTTGTTTACACTGACAACTTTATCCATTTCATCCCAGCTCTTTTGCACATTTACAGGATTATCAAGTAAACTGCCATCATATTGATAACTGTATGGCATATTATTCACTTGATCAATATTCATTGTGCCTGTAGCACTTAAAGAACCTGCAGAAACTGTGCTAAAAAAATTCCAGACTTTACCAAGAGCTTTTACGGGATCATCACTTGAACCGACAGCTTGAGTATATTGTTCTACCATGTCCATCTGTTTTTGATTGATCTTTACATTATCCGGGATCCCTGCTGCCTTATTAAAATCAGTGCCGAAGAATCCATTTGCATCAACTTTAAAGCCCCATTTGGTGGGAATAGTGGCAATAACATTTGATGTAGTCGTAGTGTTAGAGACACTGTCACTAGATTGTGTCGAAGATACAGCATCAGTTTGGATAAGAGCCGAAGTCTGTGATGTACTGAGTAAAGGTGTTGATGAAACACTGCTAATCTGCATGAATATTCCTTATAATGAATAATAAAAGAATTAAGCAATAAACATTCCAAATTATACCGAATGGTTTGTATTTGGTATAAAGTTTGCTTGATTCATGAAGTTTTACTATCTTTATAGGAGTTCGTATGTACATACATCAAAGTGGCACAAGCTACACTGTTTATCTGCAAAACAATAAATATGCACAGCAGACACTTGAAAACAGAGAAGAGATCACAAGTAGTAGTGGAAATAGGGCACAATCAGGTGAACTTGATAAGGGGTTAGATGATTATCTCAATAAGATAGTGAATGCCATTCCTGAATTAAAAGCATCGCAGGAGGCAGGCATTGGTGTGGGTTTTGTGATACTGCCTGAGGGTTCATCAGATAATCTAAAGCAGAGCGTATCGCTTGCAACAGATAGGATGATTAAAAATGGTGCAGACACCAATATTCTAAAAGGTATTTTAGGGGTTGTGAGGGAGGCTTTCTCATATGATATTGAGAATAATAATGGCTATAGCACAATCAAAAATGACACTTCAAGTACAAATATAAATGATATAAATAGTGTCATGGATAAAATCAAAGACACTTATGAAACTGATAAGCAACTTTGCGAATCATTGTCAAAGTTTAGTGGCTATCTCAATGAAATTTGGAATCATCTAAATGATCAAACAGGGGATGTCAATAAAAGCAGTATCTTTGCACTTTCTCAAGATGAAATAAAAGGAGTGTATTTAAATACATCAGTATGAATAGCTTGTCTTTAGTTCCTACAATTCAGCAAAAAATACTATTACACTTTATAAAAAAATCATCTGAGAATATTTTGGCTATATGACGCCTGATGAAAACTTCAAATAAAAATTGATCGATGAGCCTCAAAAAGTGATATTTGCATTGACGCATCTGTTGGGATTTGAGTTTTCTCCGGGGATCAAGACTTTCAAAGATCAGCAGCTCTATGCATTCGAACCTAAAAAACTCTACAAAGAGAATGCTTATACGTTTCTGCCAGTAAAATAGATCAGCACGCAAATCATTGAAGATAAAACACAGTTTTTACTCAACCACATCGATGATGTAAGCCTTCGACAGCAGATTGAAAAACAGCTCAATAAAGTGGAAAGAGCAAATAAATTTTCAAAAGCATTTTTTTTCGGAAATAACGGCGAATATTTCTATGGGGAGTATGACTTTACAGAGAAACCACTAGAAGATGAGTTCGATATGGATGCGCGATAAAAATCATTATCTTCAAAGAGAGATCAGACGTTAAATCTAAAGTGCATAACATCGCCATCGTTGACAATATACTCTTTTCCTTCTAGGCGCATTTTTCCAGCCTCTTTAGCTTTAGCCTCTCCACCACAAGCGATATAATCATCATAAGCGATAACCTCAGCGCGGATAAATCCTTTTTCGAAATCGTTGTGGATAACTGCTGCTGCTTTTGGAGCAGTTGTATTTTTACGGATTGTCCAAGCACGAACCTCTTTAACACCTGCTGTAAAGTAGCTCATAAGACCGAGTTTATCAAAACCTTTTTGGATGATTTGCGCAAGACCTGACTCTTTAACACCTAAATCTTCTAAAAACTCTTTTGCTTCATCATCGTCAAGACCGATAAGTTCCTCTTCGATTTTTGCACAAAGCTTGATCACTTCACAGTTATGTTGTGCGGCGTGTTCTTTGACAGCTACAACAAACTCATTATCCTCTAAAAGTCCATCCTCATCGACGTTTGCTCCATACATAATCTCTTTTGCAGTGAGAAGTCTGAGATCTTTGTTAAGCTCTATAAACATATCGTTATCAGCTTTTGGAAAGTTACGAGCGAGTTTTCCTTCTGCTAAAAACTCCATCAACTCTTCAGCAAAGTCAGATAAAGCTTTACCGCTTTTATCTGATTTTGCTTGTTTTTGTAAACGCGTAATTCTGTTTGATAAAACTTCGATATCTGCTAAAATAAGCTCATTTTCGATGATATCAATATCACGAAGAGGATTGATATTTCCCTCTGTGTGAACGATATTGTCATCTTCAAAACATCTTACAATCTGTAAAATAACTTCAGTTTCACGAATATTTGAGAGGAATTTATTTCCAAGACCTTCCCCTTTACTTGCACCTTTTACAAGACCTGCAATATCTACAAAGTCTAAAGTAGAGTGCTGTACGCGCTCTGGATTGACGATTTTAGAGAGTTCATTTAAACGTACATCTGGAACTGGAACAATAGCCTTGTTTGGCTCTATTGTACAAAACGGGTAATTTGCCGCCTCAGCATTTTGAGCTTTTGTCAAAGCATTGAAAGTTGTTGATTTACCTACGTTTGGAAGTCCTACTAGACCGATTGCTAATCCCATTTCTAACCTTTTTATGAACTATAAATTATTTTTGCAATTTTAACGAAATAACCCTTACATGTAAGGGCTTTTGGCTTTATGAGCCTTACATGTAAGCCTAATTGATCTCTGAGAGAAAACTACTCATAAGTCTCACACCTGCACCTGTTGCACCGTATGGATTACAATCCCATACGCTTTCGCTATACGCTGAACCTGCAATATCAAAATGCAGCCATTTTTCTTTATTTTCATCTTTGATAAATTTATCTAGAAAAAGTCCCGCAGTGATCGCTCCTCCATAAGGTTTTGAAGAGGTATTTGAAATGTCGGCAATCTCACTTTTGAGAAGTTTTTTAAGATGTTTGTTAAATGGCAAAGAACCTACAAGCTCTCCAGAGTGGTATGCTGCATCATAAAACTTATGGAAAAGTGGCTGAGAATGTCCCATAAGACCTGTTGTATATTGACCAAGTGCGACCATACAAGCACCTGTGAGTGTTGCAAAATCAAAAATATAATCAGCTTCAACTTTTTCTTGCGCATAATCAAGTACATCAGCTAAAACTAAACGACCCTCAGCATCAGTGTTTCTCACCTCAATCGTCGTGCCATTTCTTGAAACTAAAACATCATCGGGTTTATAGGCATTACCGCCAACCATATTTTCAACCGCACCAATAAAACCGTGAATTTCAATATCGAGTTTAAGTTCACTTGCTGCTTTTATAATCCCTAAAACTGCGCACGCTCCAGCCTTATCCATTTTCATACTTACCATTGAAGTTGCAGCTTTTAAGCTTAATCCGCCACTGTCATATGTCAAACCTTTTCCAACCAAAGTGATGATTTTTTTTGGATTTTTTGGTTTGTAAGTCAAATGAATCAATTTGCTCTCGTGAACAGATGCACGCCCAACTGCAAGCATTGCATTCATATTCTCTTTTTTAAGAGCTTTTTCATCTAAAACCTTACATGTAAGCTCATTATCCTCTGCTAGTTTTTGCGCTATCTCTGCTAAAGTTTGAGGATAAATCTCTTGAGGTGCCATATTGACGATATCGCGTGTAAAGCAGGTTGCTTCAGCTACAATAAGCGCTTGTGCAAAAGGCTCTTGAAGTGAAGAAATATCTTTACATGTAAGATAAAAATCTTCTAGAGTTTGAACTTTTGGAGTAGATTTATAAGTTGTAAACTCATAACCACCCAACACTATACCTTCAATAATTGCACTAATACTCTCTTTATCTACATTAACCGATGCAGAAAGATATTTTGTTGATTTGAGTGCTTTGATAGCAATGCTCATGGCACTTCTAATATCATCGCTATCTTTTGTTTGGATACCACAAAAAAGTTTACGTTTTTCGTGTAAAAAACAGATAGTGTCCTGCTCTGCATCAAATCCTGCAAGGTCTAAAAGCTCTTTATTTGTATCTGTTGAGTAATCCTCTTTATTGATGAATTCAACTGTAATATCAGCAACAATATCAGTAACTAGATCTATGTTCATAGTATCCTCTTAATCAAAATGTAAAATTTCTTTGGCCTGAATCATATCTTTGTCACCTCGGCCTGAGAGGTTGACGATCACTATTTTCCCTGCAATATTTTCCATTTTTTTGAGATATGCGATTGCATGCGCGCTTTCAAAAGCTGGAATAATTCCCTCTTTACGGCTCAACCAAACAAAAGCATCGAGCGCTTCTTGATCTGTTGCATTTCCATAACTGACCGAATCGTTAAATTTATGAAATGCGTGTTCAGGTCCAATTCCTGGATAATCAAGTCCAGCTGAAATCGAGTGCGCTTCTAGGATCTGTCCATCAGCATCTTGAAGCAGATAGCTCATCTGTCCATGAAGAACACCAGGACGACCCATAAGAAGGGAACAGCCATGTTTATCGGTATCAACTCCATGACCGCCAGCTTCAACGCCGATACATCGCACCTCTTTATCTTCTAAAAAGTGTTGAAATGCCCCAATAGCGTTACTTCCACCACCAATACATGCCACAACATGATCAGGAAGTCGTCCCTCTTTTTCTAAAATCTGCGCACGAGCTTCCCAGCCGATGATCGCTTGAAAATCACGAACCATCATAGGGTAGGGATGTGGTCCTGCAACTGTTCCGATGATATAAAAAGTATCTCTTGCATTAGTAACCCAGTGACGGATGGCATCGTTCATCGCATCTTTGAGCGTTTTACTTCCGCTCTCTACTGCATTTACTTTTGCACCGAGGAGCTTCATACGAAAGACATTGAGCTCTTGACGAGCGACATCTTTTGCACCCATAAATATCTCACATTCTAAGCCTAAAAGAGCGGCGATAGTAGCCGTTGCAACACCATGTTGGCCAGCTCCAGTTTCTGCGATAACTTTTTTGTATCCAAGTTTTTTAGCCATCAAACCTTGAGCGATAACATTGTTAACCTTGTGTGCGCCTGTATGGTTGAGATCTTCACGCTTTAGGTAAATCTTTGCACCAAGTTCCTCTGAAATATTGGCTGCATAGTAAAGTGGAGAAGGGCGACCAACATAATCTTTAAGATAATAATCTACTTCGCCCCAAAACTCTTTATCAAATCGTATCTCTTTATATTTTTTTTCTAGCTCTAAAAGAGCAGGCATAAGAGTCTCTGGAACATAGCGTCCACCGAAAATACCAAAGTGTCCATTTTCATTTGGATCAAATTTTGAAGCTGTTGGGATATAGTACATTAGTCAATTCCTATTACTGTATAAACTTTTGTTTCTTTTTCTAATTTTGTTTGACCATCTAAAAAATTCAGACCTAAGATGAAACATGCTTCAACGCATGATGCACCTGTTTTATTGATAAGTGAAGCTGCCGCAAATGCAGTTCCGCCTGTGGCTATAAGATCATCTATAAGAAGCACTTTGGCATCTTTGATATTACGGAATGCATCGATGTGAATCTCCACTTCATCAAAACCATACTCTAGGGAGTATTTTTCTGAGATTGTCGTATAGGGAAGTTTTCCTTTTTTACGGATCGGAACAAATCCGCATCCAAGCATCTGTGCAAGGGCTGCGCCAAAGATAAAACCACGGGCATCAATTCCTGCTATAAAATCAAGATCATAATCTTTATATCTTGAAGCAAGATGGTTCATCAAAACACTAAATGCTTCTTTATCATTTAAAAGTGTTGTAATATCTTTAAATATGATTCCCGGTTTTGGAAAATCAGGGATATCACGTATCGCATCATTGATAATTTTTTTTTCTTCTTGTGTCATAAAAATAATCCTTAGAGTAAAGCGTCTATTCTACTCTCTAACGCTTTGATTTTTTCGTTGAGCCTGTCTGTTTCAAGTCTATGTTTTGAGTTTCTTTGTTTTAATGTTTTAAGTTCATTCCTGAGTTTATTGAGCTCATCACTTAAGATATCAACATTACCAAGAGCACGTTGCAACTGAATTTGATATTTTCGTATAAGAATTTCAGCTTCTTGAAGTGTGAGTTTCATCATCTCATTGCTTCGTTGTTCTTTGACATTAATACTTTTAAAATAAAACATTTTTACAAATAAAAATATCGCCAGCAATGAAATTACTGTTAAAAGCGACCACTCAGTAAACATACCTTATCCTTGTATTGATTCTATCTTTTCAACGCGACCACAATGTCGCCCACCCTCAAAGCTTGAATTTAGCCATGAATCGATGATCGACTCAGCAACTCCACGTCCAACAATACGCTCTCCAAAACAGAGAATATTTGCATCATTGTGCTCACGCGCAACTTGTGCTGTATAAGCATCATGACAAAGTGCTGCACGGATACCGTGAAATCTGTTTGCTGCCATACTCATCCCAATACCTGAACCACAAATAAGAATCCCTTGGCTAGTTGCGTCTGCTAAAACACTTTGAGAAACTTTCACCGCATAATCAGGATAATCCACTCTCTCTTTATCAAATGGTCCAAGATCGACAACCTCATGACCTTTTGCTTTTAATAACTCAACAGTATAATCTTTAAGATCAACTCCAGCGTGATCTGTAGCTATGTAAAATTTCATTTTTTCCCTTTAAAGTGATAATAACAAGTTTTGTACAAGTTCTGGTGGTAACAACAAAGATAAAACCGCATCTACTGGTCCCCATATAAAATAATTTCTCAGTGGTGTCATGATAACGATAAGAACTATAATCATACCATAACGCTCTAGTCTGTAAAAAGTCTCAGCTACTTCTCGCAAATTAAATTTGAGTGCAAGATACATTAAAAAATGTGCTCCATCAAACTGTGGAATTGGCAGAAGATTAAACACACCTAAAAGCACGTTGATAAAAACAAGATATGCCATAAGCAAATAGAAAAATTTATATAAAGATGAATCAGCTAGAAGAGGTGTACTCAAATTGAAAAAGACAATCGAAGCAAAAGCTGCAAGTGCAAAATTATAAACTATACCAGCTAAACTCACTTGCATTGCCGCGTTATATCCGCCTTTATTTATAACGGTTCGCATATCTACAGGAACAGGTTTTGCCCATCCAAAAACAAAACCACCACCCATTCCAAGTAAAAGCGGTAAAAAGTACATTGTAAATGGAACGATGATTGTTCCGACAAAATCTACATGTAAGAGTGGATTGATAGATAAACGACCAGCATTTTTAGCTGTCATATCTCCATACTTGTATGCTATATAGCCATGCATAATCTCATGGCCGATAATAGCAATCATAAGAGCCAAAACGGCTGTTATGATTTTTAGTATCTCAATAAAGTCCATTATCTTTTTTGTCCTCTAAGATTCTTTGAGCTACTGCAGGTTTGAGATGTTCTGGCTGCTCCAAATCTGTCGGAGTTTTTCCCATTCTATCCCAGCGAATCTCAAAATTATCATCCATACTAAAGTAAACAAACCAAGGTGTTCCCTCTAAATTTGCATAAGGAACTGCTCCCCAAAAACGGCTGTCATTGCTATGATCGCGGTTATCACCCATCATAAAATAGCTTTTAGCAGGTACTGTTATAACTTCAGTCTCAAATATTGGGTTATGCTGCAACATTTTTACATCTGCTGGAAGTTGGTACGCATTTTGAGCAAGCATAGCCATCTTTTCTTGTGAATCAACTCTTTCCATTCTTCCATCATTTGCTAGCAAAACAGGTGTGTCACCTTGGATCGCATCATCATGATGAATCCCTGGATGCTCTTTTACATAAGGATTTTTGACCCAAAGCTTGCCGTTAATAGTTACGATCTCCTCTTTTGAATAGTTTGCTTTTATAAAAGTATCTCCCTCATGTGGACGAAGATAGAGATCTTTGTTTTTTACAAAAAGTTGATCTCCAGGAAGACCCACACAGCGTTTTACATAGTGCATCTTGACATTATGAGGATATCTGAAAATGACGATATCACCACGTTTTGGTTCTCCACCATCTACAAGATGTAAACTATCTGTCCAAGGAGCTACTGAAACTTCTAAAAAAGGAAGGTGCGGAGTAGGAACACCATAAACATACTTTTTAGCAAAAAGATGATCCCCGATTAAAAGGGAGTCTTTCATAGAACCGCTTGGGATTCGAAATGCTTGTGCTACAAAGAAAATAACAAACAAAACGATAATAACCGTTCCAGTCCATGAATTTGAAAATTTGTATGCTTTGTAAAGAAACTCTTTCATTAATTGACCTTGGCGTGAAGTTGCGCTGCTTTGAGCGTATTGCTAAGTAGCATAGAGATAGTCATCGGTCCAACACCACCTGGAACTGGAGTGATATATGAGCATTTTTGAGCCACGTTTTCATAATCAACATCACCCACAAGTCTTCCATCATCAGCTCTATTGATACCGATATCGATGATGATTGCTCCCTCTTTGACCATATCTTCTTTGATAAGATTGATAACTCCGACACCGACTAAAATCACATCAGCACTCTGTGTATGTTTTTTAAGATCATCTGTGAAAATATGGCAGATTTCAACTGTTGCATTTGCATTTAAAAGTAGGGCTGCCATAGGTTTTCCAACGATATTTGATGCACCTACAACAACGCAGTTTTTCCCTTTAAGATCGATATTATACTCTTTGAAAAGTTCCATAACACCAAGTGGAGTACATGGAACAAAACCATCAAGTCCAGTTGCTAAACGGCCTACATTGTATGGATGGAAACCATCGACATCTTTACTTGGAGAAACGAGCTCTAAAAGCTTTGTTGTATCTATTTGAGATGGAAGTGGAAGTTGAATCAGAATACCATCAATATTTGGGTTATTGTTCATCATAGTGATGGTGTTTTCTATCGCTTCTTGAGAGATATCTTTTGGCATTTCGTGTGTCACTGAGTAAAAGCCAACTCTATCACACGCTTTTTTCTTCATACCTACATAAGCTTGGCTAGCAGGATCGTTTCCAACAAGGATTACAGCAAGTCCAGGAACTCTTCCTGTTTGCTCTTTGAGAAGCTCAGTTTGGCTTAAAACACCATCTTCTATCTTTTTTGCTAAAGTTTTACCATCTAGAATCTTCATTTAGTCACCATAAATTATTTTTTCGATAATATAGCGATAATTGTCTAAAAGGTCGCTTTGAATGAAACTGTTTCTACTCCTGTCACTATCTGTATATCTCTTTGGAGCTACATCTTTTATCACAGATGAAGAGTATGCATCCTCTCTTTATAAAAATCCACGAGGCATTGGATGTAATAATTGTCATGGAGATAATGGAAAAGGTAAACTTGTAGCCAAATATGAGCAAAAAGGCGTGCTAAAAGAGTTTAAAGGTTCTGATATTACCAATATAGGATTTAAAGATTTTTATGAAGCACTAGATACTAGTATTCCTGGTATGCCAAAATATTTCTTGACAAAAGATGAGATAGAAGCGCTTTATCGTTATCTTCATAAAGTAAAAAAATAGTGAAAGTTTTTCCTTTAGAAGAGGTTGAAAAAGCCTTGCTTGCAAGAGATTTATCACAACTTGATCTCATGGCGGTTCCAAACTCAAGAGATATAAATAAAAAAGAGAATTATCGCTCTATCTTAATGCTCTCAGCACACAACTTAAAGCATCTCCTTAAAATTCCATCACTTGATACTGAGTGTATCATACTCAATCTTGAAGATGGAGTTTCAAAAGAAGAAAAACCATTTGCCCTTGTGCTTTGCGCTCTCTTTTTGTCTCATCATGAGAAATGTGATAAAAAAATTGTAGTACGTGTCAATGCTCTTAGTGAGGGCGGATATGATGAGATCGCTTATCTCAATCAGTTTAAACCAGATGCTATTCGTGTTCCAAAGATTCGCACACCGCATGAAGTTCAAAATATTTTACATCTTTTAGATGAAGATATTGAACTGCATCTTTCCATAGAAACATGTGAAGCATGGGCAAATCTGGCTGCTTTAAAAGTAGATAAAAGAGTAAAAGCATTTTATCTTGGCATTCTGGATCTCTTCGCAGATATGCATCTTTCTCAAAGTCAGATACAAAAAGAGAACCCAACAATGCTCTATATTTTGAGTCATTTTTTAATTACATGTAAGGCCTTACATGTAAAGCCTGTTTCCTTTGTTTATCAAGATTTTAAAAATCTCGATGAATTTAGATCTTGGCTTGAATTGGAAAAAAGTATGGGATATGATGCAAAAGGGTGTATCTCCCCATCTCAAGTCACTCTTGTAAATGAAATCTTTCAAGATGAAGTCGCACAATTAGAGCGTGCTCGGATTATTGTAAAGCTTTTTGAGATGCATCAGGAGCTTGGAATCAGCGGGTTTGTTGATGAAGAGTATGGATTTGTTGACGAGCCAATCTATAAAGGCGCATTGGCTCTTTTAAATAGATCAATATCCTCGTAGATTATAATAAACTTTGTAACGGATAAGTGTTTTTTGAGCAGGTCTTGGGTATTTGCTATAAGCATACTCTATCGTCTCTTTTGTCGTGTCATCTAAAATATAATAGTTACTATTTTGTAAAAATTTAAAATCTGTCATATCGCCGTTTGGATGGAGATAAAACTCTATAACATTGATACTATTGACTCTAAAATTATCTGGGATATTGACTCTTCCGACTCTGTTGAGTGTATCTTGGGTAATTTGCCTCATAATCTCCATATTATCTTGGATATATTTCTGCTCGCCTTGGCTGAGTTCAGCAAATTTAGATCCATAAAGCTCTTTGACATTTTGAGCTACTTGAGAGCTTCTTTTTGTAGTTTTTACATTATCTTGTGTGCTTGTTGCTGTCTTATCCTCTTGGGAGAGAAATTTATAGAGTTTTGCATGCTCTTTTGGAACTTGAGGTGCAACACTGGCTTTGGTCTGATCTGGTGTTTTTGGAGCGGCAATATAAGATGTGCTTTGCTGCGAGGGTTGCACGGGAGCAGGGGCTTTTTGAGGCAGATTTTCAGGTTTGTTTATATTTGTCTGATGCACTTCTTGTGTTTGCTCTTTGATAGGTTTTGGAACAAATTTTTGTAAAGGTTTTTCAACAAGTGGATTGTGCATTGGCGGAGTAATCTCAGGTTTTTTTAATGGTTCTTTTATGCCAGTGTCCTCTTTTTGAAGCGGTTTTGGCAACTCCTTGAGAGAAATTTTTAGACGTTTTTCTTGATGGGAGCTATTTTTTATGATTTTAAAGTTTTCTGCAACAAATAGGATAAGAAGTACTAAAAGCAGATGAAATAAAAAGGCTATTATAAATGCTGCTGTAGAACGGTTCAAAGAGTGCCTTCAAGATTGTTTGCGCCATTATAGCAAAGATGGATTAATGGTTGGTTTGATATAATAACAAAAATAATAAATAGGTCAGGATTTTATTTTATGAGTATAGAAAAGTCTGTTAAAGCGTTTCAAGAAGCACAAAAACTTATTCCTGGAGGTGTTAACTCTCCTGTTCGTGCATTTGCAAGTGTAGGCGGGATTCCACGCTTTATAAGCTCAGGTGAGGGCGCTTACATAGTAGATATCGATGGAAATAGATATGTTGATTATGTACAAAGTTGGGGGCCTCTTATTTTTGGTCATAGAAATGAAGAGATTGAAAATGCTGTGATTGAAGCGGTAAAACATGGTTTGAGTTTTGGTGCGCCGACTGAGGCTGAAACTGAGCTTGCTTCTATGGTTACAAACTTTTTTGACTCAATCGATAAAGTTCGTTTTGTAAGTAGTGGAACAGAAGCTGTTATGAGCGCTATCCGTCTTGCTCGTGGATTTACTGGACGTGATGATATTGTAAAATTTACAGGTTGTTATCATGGACACAGCGATTCTCTTTTAGTGCAAGCTGGAAGTGGAGCTGCGACTTTTGGAAACCCAAGCTCTCCGGGCGTTCCAGCTGACTTTACAAAACATACACTTCTTGCAACTTACAACGACATAGAAAGTGTAAAAAAATGTTTTGCAGATTCAAAAGATATCGCCTGTGTTATCATAGAGCCTATCGCTGGTAATATGGGACTTGTGCCTGCAACAAAAGAGTTTTTAGCAGAGCTAAGACGTATATGTGATGATAATGGCGCTTTACTTATTTTTGATGAAGTAATGAGTGGATTTCGAGCTTCTATCTTTGGTGCTGAGTCGATAACAGGAGTAAAACCTGATATGGTTACTCTAGGAAAAGTGATCGGTGGAGGAATGCCAGTGGGTGCTTTTGGCGGACGCGCAGAGATTATGGCAAAACTCTCTCCAGAGGGACCGGTTTATCAAGCGGGAACGCTCAGTGGAAATCCAGTTGCGATGGCAGCAGGACTTGCAGCACTTAAAAAATTAAAAGCTCACGCAAGAGTAATGGATACCTTACATGTAAGAGCTGCACGCCTTGTAGAAGGGATGAAAGAGATGGCACAAAAGCATGGGATTGCTTTACAGGTAGATTCAAGAGGTTCGATGTTTGGATTCTTTTTTAATGATAAACCTGTGATGAACTTCGCTGATGCTCTCACATCTGACACTGCACTGTTTGCAAAATTTCATGCAGGAATGCTTGAAGAGGGTTACTACTTTGCTTGTTCTCAGTTTGAGACGGGCTTTATCTCAACAGCAACAACAGATACAATGATTGAAGAGACGATTGCAGCGTGTGATAGAGTGTTTGGACGTATCAAATGAGCGAGCAAAAAGAACCGCGTTTAAAGCCGATTATTGAAGGTGCTGAGAGTCTGTCTCTTGGTATCTCTATGGTTGTAGCTGTACTTATTGGTGTAGGACTTGGTCTTGGACTTCAACATCTTTTTGATAAAACTTGGCTTCTTTGGGTTGGTGTGTTAATAGGAATTGCAGCGGCGATTTTAAATGTATATAAAGCCTATTCAAAACAGTACAAAGAGTTTGAAAAGCTAGCACAAGAGCCGCGTTATCAATATAAAAGACAACTTGAAGAAGATGAAGATGATGAGGATTTTGGTGAAAAAAAGTATTAAAATCCTACTGCTTAGTGAACTCTTAGTAATCCTTTCAAGTTCGATCTCTTGGAGCTTTTTTATCAATGCGCAGGTGGCATTTTTAAGCTCTTTTGTAATTTTACTAGGTTCGATGTACTCTTATAAAAAGTTAGTGATGCAAAGAGTAGAAAATGAAATTTTTGTGGATGATGAGCGAGATGAGCTTGACAAGATAGATGATTTTCATGAACTCTTTGACGAAAATAATATTCAAGAAAATAGTGTTGAAGAGATAAAAACAGCGCTTAAAGAGGAGAAAAAGCACCTCAAATCCAATAATTTTAAAAATGTAAAAGCCACATCTGGTGCGACTGTTTCTCTTTTTAGAATCGTTCCCTATCTTTTTTTAGTCTTTGGATTTATTGCATTACAAAACAATCAACTACTCCAACTTTTACCCTATTTACTATTTTTATCTCTAGGCTTAGCTGTAGGATATTTTGTTGGACGTGAAATTTTTATTTTTAAGCAGTTATCAGAGGAATATTAAGAGAGATTGATTTCTCTTTTAGCTCGACTGATACGCTGTTTTCATCCGCCAATTGTTTAATGGCAGTGAATTTTGTCTTATCTATTGATGAAGCTGTGACTGTTATTGAAAAAAGAGAGTATTTTTTATCATCAAATTTAATATGTTCACCAATTCTAAAGTAAAGCTTTGTCGTGATATTTTCACTCTCCATGCAAGAGGAGTATATACGATTGAGCAGTTTCAAAAAAAGATTCGTATTGAGTCTAATCTCTGGGATGGAAGGATCAAGATCTTTTAAAAATTTTGTATTTGCATTGATAGAATTACTGCTAATACAAAGATCGATAAGTGTATAAACATTGACCATCTCACCACTGTCAATCTTTGGTTTTGAGAAATGATAAGATGGAATCTGATAAAGACGAATCCCCAGATGCTCCTCATCTTCATAACCCACGGTAATACCAAAGAACTTGTATCTTCCAAACTCAAGATCCATAAAAGTAGTTTTAAATCCAAAGTTTTGACTTGCATGGTGCGTTGCTATTTCAAATAGCGTAGAGGCATTTGATGCACCAAGTAAAAACTGCGCTTCAGAGTTCAGCGAGATTATTTTTCCAGATGCATCAAAAAGGATAAATGGATTAAAATCGTACTCTATCCATTGCTGTTCAAATGTCATTATTCTTCTATATAGTTTTTAAGTTTACGCCCAACCTTAGGGTGTTTTAGCTTTTTGATAGCACTAGATTCTATTTGACGAACACGTTCACGAGTAACATTGAGCTCTTTTCCGATCTCTTCAAGTGTTCTGTCACTTTCATCATCCATAATTCCAAAACGGAGTTTAATAACTGCTTTTTCACGCTCATTTAACTGCTCGAGCACACTCTCGATCTGAACACGCAAGTCATCTTTGAGTGTAACATCAGATGGAGAAAGAGATGTTTTATCTTCGATGAAATCTCCAAAGCGTCCATCATCTTCATTACCAATAGGTGCTTCAAGGCTGATTGGCTCTTTTGTGATCTTGATAACATTTTTAACTTTCTCAACAGAAAGCCCAACCTCTTGCGCGATGATCTCTACATCTGGCTCTTTTCCATGCTCTTGGAGGTGTTTACGCATAATTTTATTTATACGATTGATAGTTTCTATCATATGTATAGGAATACGGATCGTTCTTGCTTGATCTGCAATAGCACGAGAAATCGCTTGACGAATCCACCATGTCGCATAAGTTGAGAACTTATACCCTTTTTTATATTCAAACTTATCAACAGCTTTCATAAGACCGATGTTGCCCTCTTGAATAAGGTCAAGGAATGGCAGACCTCTATTTGTATAGCGTTTTGCGATAGAGACAACAAGACGAAGGTTTGATTTTGCCATACGAGTTTTAGATATTTCAGAGATATTTTTTCCGCGTTTGATCTGCTCTAAAATATCTGCAAGTTTATCTGGTTCCATATTGAAGCTATCTTTTGATGCTTCTTTAGTTTGGATAAGCTTTTTAATCTCAACATAGGTCGAAACCATTGTTGCCTCGGGAACCATCGCTGTGATATCCTCTTTTGTAAGATCACAAATTTTTTCTAGGATTTTTTTGTGATTATCTTTGAGTGTATCATTAAATAGTGGAAGCTTATATTCTAAACGTCTAAGCTCCTTATCAAAACCTTCATCACTTTTTAGTGCTGTTTCCATTGATTTTACAAGTTCATTGATTAATTTAGATGTTGGTCCTAGGTCTAAAAGTTTCTCTTTTAGAATAGATTTTTTAAAAGTTGCACTTAGCATCAACATGACTAAGTCTTCAGTCAATTCATCTGAATATGTTTCTAAAGCTTTATCTGCAGATTTAACCCACTCTTTTTTCGCTTTTTCTAAAGCTTTAAAGCTTGTAACAACTTTTTCTACACGTTTTTTGTCTTTTGCAGAAAATACTTTCTCGCCGTTTTCCTCTTCACTCTCATCTAAATCATCAACATCTGAATCTGTATCATCCTCTGTATCATCTTCCTCTTTTTCATCTTCAAAACTTTTGAAAAGCTCTTTAACACGTCTTTCGCGGTTAATAAGAGGATCTTTATAATCAAGGATAAAATCTATAAGATACGGAACAGAACAGATCGCATCGATAATAATGCTTTCACCTGCTTCTATTTTTTTAGAGATTTCAATCTCTTCATCTTTTGTTAAGAGAGGAATCTGACCCATTTCACGTAGATACATCCTCACTGGTGAATCTGAACGTGACCATTCAAGAAGTTCATGTTCTTTTAAAATATCAAACTTATCAGATTCATTATCTTCAAGCATTTTTATTTGAGCGTTTCTTTTTGCTTCAGCTTCTCTGTCGTTGAGCATTTTTGCATGTTCAGAAGATGTATATAAGCACTTATTGTGTTTTGTCGCTAGTTTGTAGATATTTTTAGCCTGAGTTGACGTTGGCTGTTTCTCTAGCAACTTAATAATTGATTCGTATGTAACACACTCATGAGTGGATTTTTTTTCAATAAATAAATCTTCTAGTGCTTTGGTGAGTTCTTTTGCAGTCATATAAAAATGCTCCGAAGTGTTCTTGTCTCTTTTATTAAAGGGAAGGGATTATACCCAAATCTTATTAAAGCATACCTTACATGTAAGCTTTTTTTTAGATCATAGGTCAATAACAAAAGTTGGAACATAAAATGCTACTTTACAAAAAATGACTCAAAGGATTGAGAAATGCAAGCAGGGTATTACAATGCAGCAGCCGGTATGGTAACGCAGTTTAACCGTCTTGAAACTATTGCCAATAATTTAGCAAATGTAAATACAGCAGGATATAAAGAGGACAACCTTATTACTGGTGATTTTATGCGAATCTACAAAGAGGCTAGAGATAATTTGCCAAATCCTACAAACTCTAAAGATGCAGCCAAGTTTTTAAACAGAGCTTTGGATATAGCACCTCAGGTCGTGGATTCCTACACAAACCAGTCTGTTGGTGATATGCAAAAGACAGATAATCCTCTTGATTTTGCTCTTTCAAAAGAGGGACTCTTCTTCGCAGTACAAACACCAAATGGAGTTCGTTTGACACGTGATGGAAGTTTTAGTATAGGAAATAATGGCAATATTGTCACAAAAGAAGGATTTGATGTCTTAGGCAGTGATGGTAAGCCAATCAATGTTTCTGTAAGAGATGAACTCTTACATGTAAACCATAATGGAAAGATCTCTATCAACGCTCCAGGAAGTGTGAAGTTTGTTGATGGAAAAAACTTTTATATTGCAGCGCCAGATAATTTGAGAATGCTAAAAAAAGAGGGGAGTAATCTTTATAGTTATGATCAAAAAGATCCTCTTACGCCTCTTACCCAGAGTAACTCTTTGGTTCAAGGTTCCATTGAAAAGAGTAATGTAAACGCCGTAGATATGATGGTAAAAATGATAGAGTCAAATAGATTGGTTGGAATGTATCAAAAAGTTATGGATACGCAGATGAATGATCTCAACCAAGACGCAATACAAAAATTAGCAAATACTAAAGCTTAAAGGATAAAACTATGATGCAATCACTTTATATCGGATCGACTGGGATGCTTGGAATGCAGACTCAAATAGATACAACTGCAAATAATATCGCCAATGTAAATACAATAGGATTTAAAAAATCTCGTGCTGAGTTCGCAGATTTGATGTATAAAACTATGGAGTATGCTGGTACTTCTACGAGTGATACAACAAAATCTCCAACAGGTATCGAAGTTGGTCTTGGTGTTCGTCCAACAGCAACAAACAAGATATTTACAGAGGGAAATTTAAAACAAACTGATAACCAACTCGATATGGCAATCACAGGGCGAGGATTTTTTAAAGTTCAGCTTCCAGATGGAAGTGAAGCATATACAAAAAATGGTGCTTTTAAAGTAGATGAAAATGGTACGATAGTAAACTCTGATGGTTACCCGCTAACACCGCAAATCGTTCTTCCAGCAGATGCAACAAACGTGACTATCGGTGTAGATGGAACTGTAACGGTTACACAACCAGGACAAGCACAAGCAACACAAGTTGGACAAGTGAATCTTACAAACTTTATCAATCCAGCAGGTCTGCATTCTATGGGTGATAATTTATATGTTGAAACAGATAGTTCAGGTCAGCCAGTTGAGGGAACACCTGGAGTTGATGGTCTTGGTAACATTCGACAGGGCTTTGTAGAGATGAGTAACGTACAGCTTGTTGTTGAACTTACTGATCTAATCACAGGACAAAGAGCATATGATTCAAACTCAAAAATCATTACAACGAGTGATGAGATGCTCACTACTGTCAATGGATTAAAACGTTAAGAAAGCCTAATATAGGCTGATATCATTTCATATCAACCTATATCTTTTTATTTTATATTTCTACAATCTGCATTTGGTTATAATCACAACCATTTTTAAACATACTAGGAAATTATTATGCAAACTATTGATGCTAAGACATGGAAATTCGGCAAAGATATCGATACGGATTTAATTATTGCTGCAAGATATCTTAATACTTCTGATCCTAAAGAACTTGCAAAGCATGTTATGGAAGATGCCGATCCTGATTTTGTCAAGAAAATGAGTGTTGGCGATATTATTGTCGCTGATGAAAATTTTGGATGTGGATCTTCACGTGAGCACGCACCTATCGCACTTAAAGCTGCTGGAGTTGCTGCTGTTATAGCACCAACTTTTGCACGTATTTTTTATCGTAACGCTTTTAATATGGGGCTTCCAATATTTGAACTTAAAGAAGCAAATGAGATTAAAGAGGGTGATGAAGTTAGTATTGATATGAATAATGGAACCATTACAAACAAAACAACTTCAAAAACATATAAATTTATTCCGATTCCAGAGTTTATGCAAAAACTTATCAATGCTGGTGGATTGATGAATTTTGCAGAAGAAGAGATCAAATCAGGGGAACAAAAATGAAAAAATATAATATCGCACTCATCAAAGGTGATGGAATTGGTCCAGAGATCATAGATGAAGCAGTGAAAGTTTTGGATGCTGTTGCATCGGTAGAAAATTTTGAACTTAGCTACAATGAACTTTTAATGGGCGGATGCGCATACGATGTAGTTGGCGATCCACTTCCTGAAGCTACGATTATAGGTTCACTTGCAAGTGATGCTGTCCTTTTTGGTGCTATTGGTGGAGAAAAGTGGGATAATCTTCCTCGTGAAAAACGTCCAGAAAGTGGACTTTTAAGATTTAGAAAAGAGCTTGGAGTTTATGCAAACCTTCGTCCAGCATCTGTATATGATGAGTTAGTCAATGCCTCTTCACTCAAAACTGAGATCGTCAGAGGTGTGGATTTGATGGTTGTGCGTGAACTTATCGGTGGAATCTATTTTGGAGAACCAAAAGGTCGTGATGAAAATAGAGGCTGGAACACTATGGTGTACACACGTGAAGAGATCCAAAGAATTGCTCATCAAGCTTTTAAAATAGCTATGGAGCGCGATAAACGTGTCTGTTCTGTAGATAAAGCAAATGTTCTTGATGTTTCACAACTTTGGAGAGATGTTGTCACAGAGGTCTCAAAAGAGTATCCAGAAGTAGAGCTCTCTCACATGTATGTCGATAATGCTGCGATGCAGCTGGTTCGTAATCCAAAACAGTTTGACGTTATTTTAACTGGTAATATTTTTGGAGATATTTTAAGTGATGAAGCAAGTATGATCTGTGGTTCTATCGGGCTTCTTCCATCTGCTTCTGTTGGAAATAAAATAGGTGTTTATGAACCAATTCACGGTTCAGCGCCAGATATTGCAGGACAAGGTATTTCAAATCCGATCGCAACAATTGCAAGTGCTTCAATGATGCTTCGTTTTGCACTTGGTGAGCACAAAGCAGCGGATAGAATCGATGCAGGTATCAAGCAAGCATTAAAAGAGGGATACCGTACAAAAGATCTTGCACAATTTGATGCAAAAGAGCTTTGTTCGACAAGTGAAATGGGTTCTATTATCGCAAACTATGCGGCAAAATGCAAACTTTAACCTTAGCAAATATTTATGAGCTCCAAGGTCTCAAAGAGGAAGCTCTTGAGATCTATAAAGAGGTCTTAAAAAAAGACCCCTCCAATACTGATGCAAAAATTGCTATTCGAAGACTCTCTGGTATGAGAAAAAAATTTCTTGGGGTCAATAAAGAGATGAAAGAGTTTTTTGTCAGGATGGAAGATAAAATTGAGTTTTACGAATTTGAAAGGTGGCTGTTAAAATCATGGAATTAAAAGATGTAATACTCAGCACTTTAGCTGAACTTGAAGATATTCAACCAGTGCAGAACGTAGTCAAAAATATTGAATTTGAGCCAAAAAAAGTTGAATTAACACTGGATCCAATTGAAAAAAAAGATATATCTGGATTGAACGATGAAAAGCAGTTTTTAGAGAGTGTTCAAGAGAGACTTCTTGTTCTTTTTGAAGGCTTTCAAGCACCAAATAATACAAAAGTAGAAGCAAAAGTAGATCTTACTCTCAATTTTTTAGAGTATCTTTTAGCAAGCATAGAGAGTCGTATAAATCTAATAGATAATAAAGAGAAAGCATGAAACAATATAGAGTATTAATAGACGCACACGATGAAAAAGGGCTTGTTTACAAAGTTTCTTCTATATTTTTTAAATACAATCTCAACATCCTTTCAAACAATGAGTTTGTCGATAAGGTAAATAATAAATTTTTTATGAGAAGTGTTGTTGTTGGAGATGTAGCAGAAGAGGAACTTTATAATGAGCTTGTCGCAGTTCTGCCAAAGAGATCAAATATTGATGTCATAACACCAGAAAAGAAAAATATTATCTTAATGGCAACAAAAGAGTCTCATGCTCTTGGTGATATTTTAATGCGCTATGAAGCTGATGAACTCGATGCAAATATTTTAGCAGTCATCTCAAATTATGAAGACCTTCGTGATTTAGTTGAAAAGTTTGGGATTGAGTATCATTGTGTCTCGCATGAAGGTCTTGATCGTGCTGAACATGAAACAAAAGTCTTAGAACTTTTAGCTCAGTTTCAAGATATAGATTATATTGTACTTGCTAAATATATGCGTATCTTAACGCCTCGCTTTGTTGAGGAATATAATAATAAAATTATTAATATTCATCACTCATTTTTACCAGCTTTTATAGGTGCAAATCCCTATAAACAAGCATATGATAGAGGTGTCAAGATTATTGGAGCGACTGCGCATTTTGTCAATAATAATCTTGATGAAGGCCCAATCATCGCTCAAGATATCCGCCATATTGACCATGCTTTTGATTGGAAAGATATGCAGCGTCTTGGCAAAGATGTTGAAAAGATTGTGCTTTCACGTGCTTTGAAACTTGCGCTTGAAGACCGCATTTTTGTTTATGCAAATAAAACCGTTATATTTTAAGGAATCTCTTTGTTTAATATAGTCTTAGTAACTCCTCAGATTCCAAACAATACAGGAACAATTGGACGCTTATGTGTCAACACTGGTTCTTCACTTCATCTTATTAAACCACTTGGATTTGATATTACAGAAAAAGCTGTACGCAGAGCAGGGCTTGATTATTGGCATAAACTAGACTTACATGTATGGGAAGATCTAGATGATTTCTTCAAGCATAATGAGATCTCAGGCAATCTACATTTTGCGACTACAAAAACAGAAAAACCCTATTTTGATGCTACCTTTAAAGCTGGAGATTTTATCTTCTTTGGAAGTGAAACCTCTGGATTGCCTGCTGACTTACTTGATAGATATAAAGATGAAAATATCACAATACCTATGACAAAAGATGGAAGAAGTCTCAATCTTGCAGTAAGCACAGGAATCATTTTATATGAGGCTATCAAACAAAATTTTACTGACTATAAGGAGTTAATGTGAATTTTTTAGATATTTTCATGTCCATAGCCTTTGTTCTTTTTATGGTATTTATCTTGAACGGATACCATAAAAGTAAACTAGAAAAAAGAGAAAATCAAGAGAGTTCTCAAAAAGATTCCTAAAAAAATCTCTCTGCAAGTTCCTCTATTTTTCTATCAAGACGTTCTAAAATCGTTTCCGTTTTTTTGATTATCTGTTGCATTTTTAGTTTCCTATTGTTGAAAATATGCCAAATTGTAGAATAAAATATTTTTTCTACTATAAAATATTTCAATTTGTCATATAATTGTAAAAACTATATTGTTTTTATGTACTATATAGTTTAGAAAGAAAATAGGAGTGCAATAATGAAGAGTTTTATGGAGATTGTAGAAGAGATTAAAGATATAGTTTCAACAGAACATCCAGGAAAAAAAATCTTTGATAAAGATATTGCTGATCTTCTTGGAATATCTCAAATGAATTTCGCGACAATTAAAAAGCGAGATAAAATCCCATTTGCTGAGCTTTTGGATTTTTGTGCGAAAAAAGCGATATCTATCAACTGGTTGTTGTATGGTCAAGCACCTGAAAGCCTCATAGAATCAACAAACCGTTTTTATATGATTCGATATTTTAGTGATATAAGTGCTTCAGCTGGCGGTGGTGGAGATGTTGATTCTGAAGAGTATCAAAGTTTAGAACTATCTGAAAACTTCATAGAGATATTAGGTGGGCAGAGTGAAATGAAAAATATAGAAGCTATTAAAGTAAGCGGTGATTCTATGGAACCGACATTCTCTTATGATGATATCGTTTTTATAAACCGTAAGAAAACTGATCTCTCACGTGGTGGTGTTTTTGTTATTAGAACTGAACATGGACTTTTTATTAAACGAGTAAGTAAGAGAATCGATGGAAAAATCGATATAATTTCAGACAATAAAGAGTACTCAAAAATGACTGTGCATCCAAGTGAAGTGGAGTTTATCGGTAGAGTTGTTGGAAAATTTGGTAGCGTTGATTGATTACATGTAAGGAACTTTTTTGAAATATTTACTCACTTTATTATTACTATTTTTTTTAAGTGCTTGCTCGCAAATAAATACACTTGCTTATGAAGATATCGCAGATTTAAAAGAGTTACCGCAAAATGCAGTTGCATATACAAGTGTTCTTGATGAAAATAGATCACTTTATGAGATACAATCGCAATATGCAACGAATTATTTTAAAGCTTGGCATATGAGTTTTTCAAAGCTTTCAATCGATGCAATGAAATGGCCATTTAAAAGTTATACACCAAAAAATAGTTTTGGAGAGAATCTTCAACCTATATCACAATCATTGCTCGATCAACTTGAGGTAAATACAAATTCAACAAGTTATGCAACTATCAATCTTCGTGGTATCACGGTGCATCAAGCATCACTTAGAGCACTTCCGACAGACAAACCTTTTTTCAATGATCCAAGAAAAGCAGGAGAGGGTTTTCCCTTTGATTATCTTCAAGAGAGCAGTATTCATATAAACGAGCCAATCTTTGTTTCTCATTATTCTCTTGATGGTGCTTGGGCACATATCTCTACTTCTTATGCACAAGGGTGGATTCATACAAATGATTTTGTTTTGCTTTCAGAACAGCAATGCAATGAGTTTGAAAATGCAAAAAAGATATCTATAACAATGGATGATTTTCCGATAAAAGATGATAAAGACCAGTTTCTCTTTTATAGTAAAATAGGTATGCAATTTCCATTTATACAAGAAAATAATAATAGTTTTTACGCTTCTGTAATTGTTGCGGGGGATAATAGAAATGCTGTTTATAAACATGTAAGTATTCCAAAAACTATTGCAACTTCTGATATCTTATCACTTAATCAACAAAATGTCAGAACTCTTGTGGATGCGATTGTTCATACTCATTATGGCTGGGGTGGGATGTATGGAGAACGCGATTGTTCTTCAACGTTAAGAGATCTTTTTACACCTTTTGGGATATGGCTTCCTAGAAACTCATCTTATCAAGCAAAAGTAGGTAAAGTGATCTCCTTAGAAAATCTTGAAGATGATAAAAAAATAGAGCTTATCAAAAAAGAGGGAGTTCCATTTGAAACACTATTACATAAAAAAGGGCATATTCTTCTCTACACGGGAATATATGACAATAAAGTTATAGTTATGCATAATATGTGGGGATTGAGTATCTCTGATGGAGAAAAAAGTGGTCGCGTCATCGTAGGAAAAATCGTTTTTTCAACACTTGAAATCGGTAAAGAACATAAATACCATAAAGGTACCTTGCTAAGTAAACTCGATAGTATGAATATACTAACGCTTAAGCCTTAATATCTAGAAGGCTTCCAAACATCTCATCTTGAGTTTTTATAGCACTAACATTTGCTTTGACACTTTCAAGAATTGTTATTTGATCTGGAATCTCTTTTGAAAGATCTGTTTGACTCTTTGTAGAACCATTATCTGATGCCAGACGAGTATTTGCAACAACACTGCCTTTTGCAGTATCACTCAACTGAGTATCTGAGGGTATAAATCCATCAGTGTTTACGTTTGCAATATTATTGGCATTATTGTTCAAAAAAACTTGATTTGCTTGTATAGATGAAACATTTGAAGATATCATAATGACTCCTTGAGAGAGCCATTATAGAAAGATTTTACTGAAGTTAAAATAATATTTTTGATCTTAATGAAGATCTGCATTTAATTTTATTTCTCTTGTAGAACGACTTGCGGAAAGTTCACCTGTAAGAGAATTTTGTCTAAAATGAAGACCATTGAGTCCAGCAAGCTCTTTGCCTTTAAAAATCTCACCACTTAGCGTGCGCTGTGGATTTACTTCATTGATCTTTCCTAGGTTTTGTGCAGAGATTGCAACTTTTGTTCCCTCTAAAATAGCAATTCCTGCATCAATGATACATGCATCTCCAAGAGGAATACCACAAACACTGTTTGCACCAAGAAGACAATTTTTACCTATTGAAATAGGATTTCCATCAGTTCCACTTAAAACACCCAAGATGGAAGCACCTCCACCTACATCACTGCCATCTCCAACGATTGCAGATGATGAAATACGTCCTTCAACCATACTCACACCCGTTGTTCCTGCATTAAAGTTAATGTAACTTGCTCCTGGCATTACAGTAGTTCCAGCATGAAGTTGTGCACCAAAACGTACTTTAGAAGCTTCTAAAATACGAGTGTTGTTGGCTGGAATAATGTGTTGTAAAAATCTTGGAAATTTATCTATAAAATCAATATGTGGATAAGAGTTTGAAAGTTTTAACTCTATCTCGAATTCTCTTAACCACTCAAGTTCTATTGGAGTTCCTGCTGACCATGCAACATTTGGCAGTGCGCCAAATGCACCATTGAGATTGATGCTTCTAAGAGCTACTTTTGCCAATGAAAGAGCGTAAAGTTTTAAGTAGGTCGCTTCAACACTTACGCATGGAACATCATTAAAAATAAATACAACTTTATATTCTCCCTCTCTATATCCATTTTCTTTCATTTGAGAATAGAGTGTTGAGACGACTTGAATATTTCTATGTGCATCACCATAAGCTTCATCACTATAAGGAGTAAATGCGTTCAAACAGCTTTCTAAAAATGCTAAATTAATATTACAAACAACTTCATTTTGTGTAAAATCAACTACAAGACCTTGCTCACGGAGAGCTTCGATAAAAATGGCAGCACTTCCAAAATTTTCATTCCAGTTTACAACAGGGTAGGTTGCCTGAAGGACTCTATCACTATTTAATTGCCCAAAATCTACTCTTGCAATACCAAAAGCAAGTGGGTTTTTATAACCTTGTGTCTCAGATTTTATTTTTTCTATCAACGCTTTAAAAGCATCGCCTGTTTCTATTATTTGCATAATTATGACTCTTTATTTAAAATTTGTTTGCCATTATACTTAAAAAAAATTAATTGGCTAAGTGTTAAAAATGGAGTGTATAATTTCGTATTATTAGGTGGTTACTATGAATGAATGGATTAAACTTTTACAAGACAATGATTATTTAAGTATTAAAAAGCATCTCAAAACTGGTGCTGATGTCAATGAAAGTAATGATAGTGGCGAATCTGTTTTAGCAGTTGCCCTGCGTTATAGATGTGATGATGATATTATTGAGCTTTTAGTAGATAACGGTGCTGATCTTGATGATTTCAACGAAGATGGTGTAAGTATTTTGGATTATGCGATTATGTACAATAAAATAGAACTTACTAAAAAGATTTTAGATGCTGGAATCGATGTAAACTTCACACGAAGAGGCTCTAAATTTACACCCTTGATGGGAGCTGTGTGTTATGGCCGCCGTGAGATAGCTATGATGTTGCTTGAAAAAGGAGCACAAAAAAATGCCATGGATACAAAAGGGCTTGATGCCCTTGGATTTGCTAAAAAAACTCACAAAAAAAGCATGATAGAACTACTAGAAAATTTTTAATCTAGTAGTTTAAAAGGGATATTTCTTAGATTTAAAAAGTCAAGAAACTTTTCAAACTCTCTTTCGACGATCTCTTGATCATGATAGTTCAAAGATAGCTCGACTTCAGGCCCATTTGTGCCTATAATTGGCAAAGAAGAGAGTTCCATATCTGATGGAAGAGCTTCCATCAAAGGGATAAGAGTATTTTCACTTGTATATGCAAAGAGCGTTTTTCTATACTTTTTGGTTGAAGTGGAAAAATATTTTTCCACACACTCTTTTATCATTGGATGAGACATTTCAGGAAATCCAGGGACAAAAAAGTATCTATGTTCTAGTTCAAAAGCAGACATATTGTTGATAGGATTTTTTATGAGATGAGCATTTTGTGGAAGATCTGCCATATGAATACGGTGGGGATATGCTTCCTCTTTAAATCTTTCTATGATATCTTGCTCAAATTTTTTATTTCTTTGCAATGGCTTACATGTAAACACTTCTGCAGCAACTTGACGTGTGAGATCATCCGGCGTAGAGCCAATTCCACCAAAACTAAAAAGTACAGCATTTTCATCTTTTTTTATGAGTTCATAAACATCACTCATAAGTTGTTTGTCATCTTTAATGATAAATGTTGCAAAAAGAGTATGCCCATATGAGCTTAAGAGATCGCGAATAAAAGTAAAATGTTTATCTTCTCGTCTTGCATTGAGTATTTCAGTTCCAATGATGAGGGCATAAAAATTAATCATGTAAAAAATCCTTTGTTGCTCTATAAAAGTGATCAATTATAATCTTAAAATCGTTACATATGGCTTACATGTAACGAACTATTTGGTATTATTTGATAATAAAATTAGAAGGAAAAAAGATGTCATATTCACAAAAACTAGAAGAGTTAATCAAAGAGAGTGTACTACCAGATATTGAAGATAGAATGGATGAACTTTACGAAGTGATTGCAGATAAAAAAAATGAGTCAATAGATGAGGCAAAAGAGGAACTTGATGAGCTTATCGAATTTCGTGATGACTTAAAAGATATCTTAGTTGATATCGAATGTGGCGAGATTGAAGATGATGAGTGCAAAGAGATATATGAAGATATTTTATCAGCGCAAGAGGGCGAAGAAGACGAAGAATAATAGTAGTTTTAAACTCATTACTATATAATTGCAACATTAAAATAGATAGGACTAATATATGAGAATCATACTGCTTGGAGCTCCTGGTGCTGGAAAAGGTACACAGGCGCAATTTTTGACAAAAAAATACAACATCCCTCAAATCTCTACGGGAGATATGCTTAGAGCTGCTATTAAAGCTGGAACAGAGATGGGTAAAATGGCAAAAGCGGCAATGGACGCTGGTCAACTTGTAACTGATAAGATTATTATCGGACTTGTAAAAGATCGTATTGCTGAGGATGATTGTAAGAATGGTTACCTTTTAGATGGTTTTCCTCGTACGCTTGCTCAAGCGGATGCTGTAACAAATGCTGGCATTCAAATAGACGCAGTGATTGAGATTGATGTGCCAGATAGCGAGATCGTACAACGTATGAGCGGTCGTCGCGCGCATTTAGCAAGCGGTAGAACTTATCATGTTGTTTATAACCCGCCAAAAGTTGAGGGAAAAGATGATGAAACTGGTGAAGATCTTGTCCAACGTGATGATGATAAAGAGAATGTAGTCCTTGATAGACTTAAAGTATACCATGAGTTAACAAGTCCACTTATTGGATACTACAAAGATCAAGCATCTCACAACTCAAATCTAAAATATATCACAGTTGATGGTACAGCTCATATTGATGAAGTAGAAACAGCTATTGTTTCAAAATTAGGATAAAAGCAAACGGAATCTATTCCGTTGCTTTATGAATTGCACCCTTTGTCGATTTCCATGCATTGCTAGAATCCTCTTTCATACCATTCCAAGTTGAAGAACATCCACTTAACAACAAAAGCACTGAAGTAACCAAAAGTAAAGTAATCTGTTTCATACGATCCTCCTAGAGTTTTGAATTTATAAAGTTTTCCATCTCCAAAACGATAGCATTTATCGTTCCCTCTCCATTGATTACATGTAAGAGATTTTTTTCTTTATAAAAATTTTGGATATCTGCGAGTGGCTCAGTATAAACTTTCATACGATTATTGAAAACTTCTGTATTATCATCAGCTCCACGAGAGCGTCCAAGAACTCTATCGCGAGCTGTTTCTTCGCTTACATGTACTTCTATAACACTGACAAGTTTTAATGAAGTATCGTTTTGCAGATATTCATCTAAAGCATTTAACTGCTCCATACTTCTTGGATATCCGTCAATGATGATGGTATCTGTTGGAGCATTTTTTATGGCATTTGTAATCGTTGTAATGGCAATTTGGATTGGAACAATCAGGCCTTTAGAGATATAACTCTCTATCTCAGCTCCAAGCTCACTTCCACTTGCAACTTCCGCTCGAAGCATATCGCCAGTGGAGTAGTGAGTAATCCCACTATTTTGCTTAGCGATAAGTTCTGCATCAGTCGTTTTGCCTGACCCTGGCGCTCCGATGATTAAAAAAAGCTTTTTACTCATTACGCTTTTACTTGCTCACGGATTCTGATGTGAAGCTCTTTAAGTTGTTCATTATCAACTTCACTTGGAGCGTGTGTAAGCATACAAGATGCTTTTTGTGTTTTAGGGAACGCGATGACATCACGAATACTTGATTTTTTACTTATTAACATCATTAATCTGTCAAAACCAATCGCAAAACCACCATGCGGTGGTGCTCCAAATTTTAACGCGTCAAGTAAGAAGCCAAATTTCTCTTGCGCTTCCTCTTCACCGATTCCAAGAAGTTTAAATATCTCCTCTTGTACATCTTGTTTATGAATACGGATACTTCCACCGCCAAGCTCAGTACCATTTAAAACGATATCATAAGCAATAGACTCGATCTCTTCAACATCATCTTTATCAGTATCTTTAGGCATTGTAAATGGGTGGTGAAGCGCTTTTACACGACCATCTTCCACTTCAAACATTGGAAAATCTACAACCCACACGAACTCATATCTGTCTTTATCGACAAGATTCATCTTCTCATGCTCAGCGATGAAGATTCTAAAGCGTCCCATATAATCAAGAACTGTTTTTTTATCTCCAGCACCAAAGAAGACAACGTCGCCTACTTGAAGCTCAGTTCTCTCGATTAAAAGAGCGATATCTTCCTCTTTGAAGAATTTTAAAAGTGGACCTTTTAAGCCATCCTCTTGCATTTGGAAATATCCAAGACCATGTGCGCCGAATTTTCGTACGAAATCTTCAAAGCTTTTCATCTCACGTTTAGAGAAAACTAGGTCAGCACCTGGAACACGAAGCGCTTTGATACGGTTTTTGTGTGGTTGTTTTGCGATGTTTGTGAAAATCTCATTATCACAACGCTCGAAAATATCGATAACATCTACCATTTTTAGGTCATAACGAAGATCTGGTTTATCAGAACCATACCATTCCATTGCATCACGGTATTTGATGCGGTTAAATGGTGGTTTTACTTCGATGCCGCAAGCGCCAAACATACCTACAAGAAGATCTTCAGCTACTTTGATGACATCCTCTTGATCACAAAAGCTCATCTCAACGTCTATTTGAGTAAATTCTGGTTGTCTGTCTGCTCTTAAGTCTTCATCTCTAAAACATTTAGCGATCTGAAAATATCTGTCAAACCCGCCGACCATCAAAAGCTGTTTAAAAAGCTGTGGAGATTGTGGAAGTGCATAAAATTCTCCGTTGTGAACACGTGAAGGAACAAGATAATCTCTCGCACCCTCTGGAGTTGATTTTGTTAAAATCGGAGTCTCGACTTCTAAAAAACCATGCGCATCAAGTACGTTACGAGCCGCGATTGCCGCTTTTGAACGAAGGCGGAAAGTCTCATACATAGATGGATCACGAAGCTCTAAATAACGGTATTTAAGACGAGTCTCTTCACCAACATTTTTATCGCCAATTACAAACGGAGTAGGGGCACTTTTATTTTCAATAGTGAGAACATCAACAACAAGTTCTATCTCACCAGTTTTTAAACGAGGATTTACAAGTCCCTCACCACGTGGGCGGATCTTTCCTGTTGCAACAAGGACGAACTCATCACGAACACCATCCGCGACTTTATGCGCATCAGCATTATCTGATGGATCGAAAACTAGTTGTATAAGTCCGCTTTTATCGCGGATATCGATGAAGATGATTCCACCGTGGTCGCGGTAGCTATTTGCCCAACCAGCGACAGTGACGCTCTCACCGACGTTTTTAATGCTTAGGTCTGTACAATAATGAGTTCTCAAATCTAGATTCCTAAAGAAAAATTTTGCGCGATTATAACGCAACTATACTGATAGCAAAATAAACGCCTTAGGCTGTTTTAGCGTACAGGCATCAAAATAGGATTAAACGCTTTTGAGGAGATTATCGCTTGTGAGCCGATTTGAAACTCTTGCGCTTCCTTACATGTAACGATTGTTTTGACCACCGATGATCCTACAAGAAGGGTTACAACAGTGATGGGAAAATCCTCTTCGATCTTTAATACTTCTCCGATAAGTTGTAGTTTTCCACTTAAGGTGTGATGCGAAAAAAACTCCATAGGAGGGCAAATTTTGACTATTTTACCAGCTTCAACGTGAGCTAAACGATCGGAGAGTTTAACCGTTTCTGCTACATCATGACTCACAAGTAGAGTCGTTACACCAAATTTTTTATGAATAAATGCTAGCTCATTTTGGAGTTTTTGCCGCATTGTTGGATCAAGTGCGGAGAGCGGTTCATCAAGTAAAATGATTTTTGGCTGACGAACCAAGGCTCGAGCAAGTGCGACACGCTGTTTTTGCCCACCTGAGAGCGAATGTGGCAAGCGATTTTCAAGAGAAGTGAGTTCAACCATCTCGATGAGAGAAGCAACATTTTTTCTTTGTTCATCATCCTCGGCAGCGAAAAGAAGATTTTCTTTTACACTCATTGTCGGAAATAGAGCATAATCTTGAAAAACAAAGCCGACTTTACGCTTTTGTGGGGCAATATCGATCTTTTTTTGGCTATCAAACCAAACTTCGCCATTGACCTCTATTTTCCCGCTTTGAGGTTTTTCAAGTCCTGCAATCATACGCAGTAGCGTTGTTTTTCCAGCACCTGAAGCTCCAAAAAGTGTTATAAACTCTCCCTCTTGAAGCTCTAATTCAAAATGCGCTTCGATTGAGCCATCAGCTGTATCGAGCTTTTTTATGAGATTGATCGCGACCATTACCTTGCTCCTAATGATTTTTTATTGAGTGTATAGACAAGCAGTAAGATTGCAAAAGTCACAACAAAAAGCGTAAGTGCATATTGATGCGCGACATCATAGTTGAGCGATTCAACCTCATCATAGATGGCGATGGAAGCGACGCGTGTTTCTCCTGGGATATTTCCACCTATCATAAGTATCACACCAAACTCTCCAACAGTGTGGGCAAAGGCAAGCACGATTCCAGAGATAACTCCATGTCGGATAGTTGGAAGGATCACTCGAAGCATTGTTGTGAGTTTTGATTTTCCTAAAGTATAGGCCGCTTCAAAGATTGAGGGTGGGACTTGTGAGAGTGCGGATTGGATAGGGTGCACCATAAAAGGAAGGCTAAAAAGTACCGAGCCAACGACTAAACCATTAAAACTAAAAGCAAGGTGAATCCCATGATCCCCTAAAAAACTTCCAATTGCCGAAGATGGAGTAAAGGCGATAAGAAGATAAAACCCTAAAACCGATGGAGGCAGCACAAGCGGCATTGAAACGATAGCTTCGATAATACTTTTAAACCGCATCTTTGAAAAAACTAAAAAAGAGGCGAGGGGAATTGCGATGAATAAAAGAATAACTGTTGTGATGGAAGCGAGTTTAAAGGTCAGCGCAATTGTTGATAAAAATTCAGATTCCATATGTCGTGCTCCATAAAAGAGAGATTTCGCTTGGTTGTACCATCCAAGTAACAGAGTCACCTTCTTTTACATGTAAGCGTTCAAAGAGGGGTGTTGCTACAAGTGTTGTTAGTGGCATTGTTTTATATATAAGAGTAACTTGGGCTAAAACTCTACCATATTCGATCTTTTCTATCACAGCTGTTGCACTATTTGCACTAGAGGGCGCGGCTTTTGCTTGTAGTAAAATCAGTTCTGTTTCTTTAAATGTGATTTTTACATTTTTGTTTAAAAAACGTTTTTCATCTAAAATTTCAACTAAAAAAAGGTGAAATTCATCTGTGCCAATTTGTACATTTACACAGGAAAGCTCTTGCGAAGAGATAATTGATTTTATAGTCGCAGGTAAAACATTCATAGAGATTCAATCCTTACTTTAATATTTGCTGGTTTTGCATTGTATGGTGATGTTGTGACAATCACTTCGACCCCCGTTGAGACATACTCTTTGATATTTGAGAGCACAATGCCACCTGTTGCCATAAGTAAAATATGGGGATATTTCGCTCGTAAGATTAGTACACTTTTACTTAACTCTTTGATAGAAAATTTTTCCAATTGCAATATATCTGCGCCAAGGGATGCAAACTGCAGCGCTTCTTCAAGATTTTCAACCTCAACTACGATCTTTTTCTCAGGATTGGATCTTTTTACTTTTACAAAAGCTTGAGCAAAGAGTTCATCTGTAGAAAAAAATACACGATGATATCCAAATACCAATATCGATTCTGAAACTCCCAAACGATGAGCGATTCCCCCACCTGATTCTACAGATTTGATGGCGATTTTTTTAGTAAAAGGGATCGTTTTGCGTGTTGTTGCAATGACAATTTCTGGATTGACTGATTGTGCTATTGTGCAAAGGCTATGGGTATAAGTCGCTACACCACTGGCATAATCAAGAAGATTTTGGATCGTTTTCCATAAGCGATGGATCGTTCCTGCTTCTCCTTGCACCTCTAAAAAAATAGTTTTTGGCTCAATGAGAGTCCCTGAAGCAACTGTTTTAACGATATCTAAACCATAGATTTTACATAGTCTCACCGCTTCTTCGGTGCAAGAGAGTATCAAAGGTTCTTCTCTTGTAGAAAAGTTCATTTTTGCATGGCATTTGTCGATGCCAAAAGAGCTTGTTGTCAGATCACCAAAGGGGACATCTTCATGTAAAAGGTTTTGTAATTCGTTATCGTTGAGTAATATCATAATTCTTTTTTTATATGGATTTTTCGTTGAAATAGCTTACATGTAGAGCTTTAAAAGCCTTACATGTAAGCCATTTTTGTATTGCCCCCAAAAGGGACAAAGGTATTAGAATCTGTAGTTAGCTTCTAAACGTAACTCGTGGTTTGAAGTGTCGTTGCTGAAACCTTGGGAAGCACTATTGGCAGCATAAAGATTTGAAACAACTTGATTTTGTTGAACCATATAACGCGCTTTAAGTTCTAGGTTTTTAACTGCTGGAACTTTATAGATCACGTCTGCATTGTATTGGTTTGTGTCACCATTTCCATAATAGCGATCTGTTTGTGATGCATAGCCAATTTTCGATGTATCACGGTCATAAAATGAGTAACTAAGAACTGTAGTCAACCCTGAAATATATTGATTGAGATCATAATCAAGTTGAACTTTATATGCTGAAGTATTTGCATTCCAGTCTGTTTGTGTCATCGATCTTGTATAGCCATCTGTTGGAAATCCACGCCATGGAGCTATAATATCTCCACCTTTATCTGTGTGAGAATAGGCAAGCATTAATTTTGCAGCTCCATAAGTCGCTGCAGCACGGAGTGCATAAAGGTTTGTATCTACTTTATTGTTGTTATCGCCTTTTTTACTTACTGCAATAGCACTTGTTCCAGTTGGGGCAGTGTTAGTTACTCCAAGTTTACTATAATTATCTCCATCTTTTGGCATTATAATATCACCTGCGCCAGTATCCCATTGTTGCATATAACGTGCACCGAATGAGAGGATTACATCACCTGCAGGAAGTGCATAGTTTGCTTCGATACGTCCTTGATTGACGATATCTTGCCACTCCATAAACCATGCTTGAAGTTCAAGGGCATTGATTGATTTATTTGTCACACCAAGAACTGCAACACCTGGAGCTTCACCGCCTGAACCATAGCCATTACCTATTGTAGTTTGTCCAACTCCTAGGACATTTGAAGCATTTACAGTCGCTGTATAATGCGTACGATAATAGTTTTTAATTGCATCTGGAGTATCGCCAGTATCTGCCATATTTCCAAAGTAAGTCATACCACGTTCTTTGATTTTACTTGCTAAATCAAGTTGGATAGTTGTGTTTTTAATATCATTTGATACAAAACTAGCACCCTCAACCGCAATTGGAATCATTTTTGTATCATTTGGATTGATCCATGGATTGGTCATTAAGAAACGACCACCCTTGATCTTACTTTTTGCAATCTCATATTGAAGGTAAGATTGTGCTAAAACACTATATCCCTCACTCCAACTAGCTTTTGCCCCCGGTCCACGAGCAAAAAGATCTGCACCTGTTGTTGCTTTAGTACCTTTTGTAGTATTGGTGCTACTTCCAGCATCTTCTGCATCATCTGTAAATACACCTAAAGACTGAGTTGTATAAAATCCAACACCCGCACTGATACCATAGAGTGGAGCAGTTTGGTAGATTAAGCTACCACCAACTGCCATTCCTTTGCTATCGCCATCTGGTTTTGCACCATTTTTATCCCAATCAGAATTTTTATTCCAATCCGTGTTGATAGAGTTAATACGAATACGTCCCTCTAATTTTCCCTCTTTAAACGCGCTTGCAAGATCATCTGCAGCTTGTGCAAATACCGCAGTTCCCAAAATGAGTGCTGTCGCTAAACTTAATTTTGTCATTTTCTATTTTTCCTTTTGTTGTTTTATTTTATAGTTTTGGTAAAGTGTAACCGCTTGCCCTTAGGATCTCAACTGCTTTTGGAGAAGAGATAAATTTTAAAAATCTTTTTGCTGCGATCTGATTTTCTGGAGTTCCATTTTTAAGACCTACCATCGCTTGATCGATAATGTTGTGTGATTTTGGATCAACTTCTACCCATCTTCCTACATTTTTCATCTCAGGTGAGAGAACGATAGATTTCGCTAAAAATCCTACATCAACCGCTTTTGTCGTTACATATGTTGCAGCTTGAGAGATAGACTCTGCTGTTACAATTTTTGGCGCGATATCAACTTTATAAAAACGCATAGCATTCACAGCTTCAAGACCATAAGGTGCTGTTTTTGGATTTGCAATAGCCACTTTTTTGATTGCTGGGTCACTCAAACCCTCAACACCTTTTGAAAGATTTGCACCAGTATCACTCCAAAGAACAAGTGAGCCATAGGCATAAACTTGTGATGGTGTTGTTGTGTAACCACCTTTTGCAAGTTTGGCAGGAAATTCAACATCAGCAGATAAAAATGCATCATAGGGAGCACCGCTCATAATCTGCTGTGTGAGTTTTCCAGAAGCTCCTGTAATGATTTTGACATCTATGCCAGTTTGTGCGGTGAACGCTTTTGCAATATCTGTAATAGCATATTTTAGGTTAGCCGCAGCGGCAACTGTAATAGTTTGAGCACTGAGTGATGATGCTAAAACGAAAGAAACGAGAGAAAGTTTAAGTAACTTCATGTGAGACCTTTAATTATTTTATGACATAACGAAACACAAAATGAATCTTTGCAGATTTTATTCCAAGAAAAGAAGCGACATTTTGTTATGTTTTGTAAGATACAACGAAATTATAGAAAAAAAAGCTTAAATTTTTGTACGAAAATGTAAGTGAATGTTTTTTGTTTTGATTCTCTGAGTATAATTCACAAAAATTTCCAAAAAAGATTAGCATGCAAAATATAGTAGAACTTCTCGAAGAAAAAACAGGTTTAAAATCTCAGATTATCACTAACATCTTAAAACTTTTAGATGAGGGGGCTACGATTCCTTTTATCGCCCGTTACCGAAAAGAGCTTACAGGCGGAGCCGATGATGAGGCACTTCGATCTTTTGAAGAGCTATACAGCAGTACAAAAAAACTCTTAGAGCGCAAAGAGGATATTAAACGTCTCATCACCGAGAGAGCCACACTGACTCCCCAGATACTCCAAGCCATCACAGAAGCGCAAAATATGAGAGTTTTAGAGGATATTTACCGTCCATATAAAGAGAAAAAAAGCTCTCGTGCAAGTGTTGCGATTGCAAATGGACTTGAACCGCTTGCGAACATTTTACAAAGTGCAAAAATTTCTCATGCAGAATTTCTAAAAATTGCAAAAACTTTTATAAAAGGCTCTATGAAGAGTGTCGATGAGGTGATCCAAGGAGCTTGCGATATCCTAGCTGAGCGTTATGCAAATGATGCAAAAGAGCGAGAAGCGCTGCGAAATATGATGGCACGTTATGGCACACTAGAGATAAAAAAAGCGAAAAATTTCAATGAAAAAGGGGTGTTCGCACACTTCATAGACAAAAGCGAAAAAGTGGCATATATCCCTTCGCACCGCTATTTGGCTTTGATGCGCGGAGTCAATGAAAAAGAGCTCAGTGTCAAGATAAGTATTGATATTGAGAGAATCGAGCAAAATATCAAAAACTATAAGATTCCTCGCAACGCTTCTGACTTACATCTAAGGCTTTTTGAAGCCTACAAAGATGGGCTCAAACGTCTTTTACTTCCCTCAATCGAGCGCGAAATCCATGCAGAACTCAAAGAAAAAGCAGACTTTCAAGCCATCAGCACCTTTGGAAAAAATCTCTCTCAGCTTCTCATCACGCCACCTGTAAGTAAACGCGTGATTTTAGGTGTTGATCCTGCGTTTGTAAGCGGATGCAAACTAGCTGTTTTAGATGAAAATGGAAACTATTTGGATTCATCAGTGATCTATCCGACAGAGCCTAAAAAAGATTATGAAAACTCAAAAAGAAAAGTTTTGGAACTTGTTAAAAAATACAATATTAAAGCCGTCGCCATCGGCAATGGAACAGCTTCGCGTGAGACTGAAGAGTTTTTTGCACGACTCAATGGCGAGATAGATGAAAAACTAAACTACACTATTGTTTCAGAAGCGGGAGCTTCGGTGTATAGTGCTTCCAAAATCGCCTCAGAAGAGTATCCAAACTTAGATGTCACTATTCGCGGTGCGATCTCTATTGCAGGACGACTGAGTGATCCTATGGCAGCGCTTGTCAAGATAGATCCAAAATCTTTAGGCATCGGACAATATCAGCATGATGTGGATCAAAAACTCTTAGAGAAAAAACTCTATGATGTCACCGTGGATCTCGTAAATAAAGTGGGTGTCGATATCAACTCAGCTTCGGCATCACTGCTCGCACATGTCGCAGGAATTGGGGAAAAACTCGCTAAAAACATCATCGCTTATAGAGAAGAAAAGGGTAACTTCAAAACAAAATCTGAACTCTTACATGTAAAGGGTTTAGGAAAAAAAGCGTATGAACAAGCTGCAGGATTTATCCGTATAAAAGATGCAAAAAATCCTTTGGAAAACAGTGGGATCCATCCTGAAAGTTACGCAGTAGCCCAAAAACTAAGCAAAATGGATTTAAATACTGTAGAGATCCAAACGCTCTCACAAAGCTTACATGTAGGCAAAGAAACACTCAAAGATATCATTTTTGAGCTCAAAAAACCAGGGTTTGACCCGCGTGAAGAGCTACCACAAATCGCTTTTAAAAGTGGTTTGACAGATTTGTCTATGCTTCAAGAGGGGAGTTTTGTTTCAGGCGTTGTGCGAAACATCACAGATTTTGGTGCATTTGTGGATATCGGTTTAAAAAATGATGGAATGATTCATATCTCAAAAATGAGTGAAAAAAGAGTTTCTCACCCGCTAGAAGTGCTAAGTTTAAATGAATATTTACCAAATATAGAAGTAATTAGTATTGATAGAGAAAAAGGAAAAGTGAGTTTGAGTCTAAAAAAATGAAAAATATAGCAAATTGTCATAATAAGTTTTTAGTAAAATGAATAAGATATAATTACCACAAAATAGCCATAAAGAGTTTGATATGAACACATTAACTATAAAAAAAGTAGGCATTATTTTAAGACCCTCAACACCAGAACTTAAAGATGTTTTTTATGAGTTGAAAAATCTTTTTGAAGCTTATGATATTGAAGTATTTATTGATAGTATCAGCGGCGGAATGATCGATGTTATGGGGCAAGAGTTTGAACTGCTTTGCCAAAAATGCGATATTTTAGTAAGCATCGGAGGTGATGGCACACTTATCTCAGTTGTGAGACGTTCTTATAAATATCAGCTTCCAGTTTTGGGCGTGCATGCAGGAAAACTTGGATTTTTAGCAGATCTTTCTTTAGATGAGATGCAGGAGTTTGTCAAGCTTTTAAAAAGTGGTGAGTTTCGTATCGATGAAAGGGCTGTTCTTGAGGCGACGATCAAGACAAAATATTCTACTGATACTATTTATGCTTTTAATGACATCGTTTTAACGCGTCCTTCTATCTCAAAAATGATACGCATAGAGACTTTGGTAGATGATAGAGCCTTTAATACTTACTATGGTGATGGTGTTATTGTCTCTACTCCAACGGGATCAACAGCCTACAATCTCTCAGCTGGCGGGCCTGTTTTATTTCCTTTGACAAATGTTTTTTCTCTTACTCCGATATGCCCGCACTCGCTTACACAAAGACCTGTTGTGCTCCCAGGGCATTTTTCTATAGATATGAAAACACCAGATAAGTCAGCTCTTTTAATTGTCGATGGACAGGATATGCATGAGTTTGGAAATGGGGATACGATCAGCATCAATCTTGCAAAACATCCAGCAAGATTGATCCATAAAAAAGAGTTTAACTACTTTGATGTACTCAAAGAGAAGCTAAGCTGGGGAGAGTAAAAAATGATTGAGCGTTTTTATCTAAAAGATCATTTGAGTTTTAAAAATATTGAACTTAATCTTGAAAAAGGGCTTGTTGTCTTTAGCGGGCCAAGTGGGAGCGGAAAATCTGTTTTGATGGATTCTATACTCTCTACTTTTGGGCTTAGTGATGGCGGGGCAGCACTTTGTGAATCTCAAATAAACTGGAATATCTTAGGAGATGATTTTGGTATAGAAAATGAAGATATTAATGTTTTTAGACAGATAAAAAAGGAAAAAGTTCGCTTTTTTATCAACAATCAAGCGATTTCAAAAAAAGATATGAAGCTTTTAAGCAGCAGTTATATCCGCCATCTTAGCCTGCGTGATTACAGTGATTTTGAAAATAAAAACCTCCTAGAACTTTTAGATAGCAGGATAAAATCAAAAGAGATAAAAATACTCAAAGAGAGATTTCATAAAGATTTTATTCATTACAGTGAAGTCAGTAAAAAGCTCAAAGAGATCGAAGATGAGCAAAAAAGAATCGTAGAACTCAAAGAGTTTGCTACATTTGAAATACAAAAAATTGATGATATCAACCCAAAGATCGGCGAAGATGAAGCCCTTTTAGAGATCAAAAAAGAGCTCTCTAAAAAAGAAAAATCATCAAAAAAAATTGCTGAGGCACAGAAGATATTTGAGTATGAATACGCTGTTTCAAACGCACTTGAAGCACTTGAAATAGAGAGTGCATTTTTTGATGATGCCCTCAATGAACTGCGTGCGCACCTTGATGAAGCAACACAGAAACTAAACAATCTTGATGAAGTTGATGTAGAGGAGGTTTTAAACCGTATTGAAGCGCTTTCATCTCTTAAGCGAAGGTATGGAAGTATTGAAGAGGCGCTTGTTTATAAAGAGAATAAACTCCAAGAACTAGAGCATTATAACAATATTGAAATTACAAAAGATGATCTTGAAGAGGAGAAAAAACGCTTACATGTAAGCATAAGCAATGATGCAAATGCGATGAGTGAATTAAGATCAAAGGCACTAAAAGATTTTACAAAAGATCTCAACACATATATAAAACAACTCTATTTAAGAGAGGTTGGCATTGAGCTCAAACAGATACCACTTGGAAGTTTTGGGCAAGATTTGCTAGAGATTGTCTTGAGTGAAACACCATTAGAAAAAGTAAGTACTGGAGAGTTTAATCGCCTTCGTTTAGCCATTTTAGCGATAAAATCGGAGATAGCTCAAGAGAGTGGCGGCGTTTTGATGCTTGATGAGATCGATGCAAATCTTAGTGGTGAAGAATCAATGAGCGTGGCAAAAGTATTGCGCCATCTTTCTAAAAAATTTCAAATATTTGTTATCTCACACCAGCCACAACTCACTTCAATGGGAGATCAACATTTTTTAGTTCATAAAAATGGTGCAGAGAGCTTTGTTAGGGCATTAAATTTTGATGAAAGAGTAGATGAGATCGCAAGAATGATCAGCGGGACAAATATTACAAATGAAGCAAAACTCTTTGCAAAAGATCTTTTAGAGGCAAATAGATGTGTTTTGTAATCTCCATTGTCTTACTTATTTTAAGTTATAACTTTTTTATGGCAGACAATCTTATCTTAGCCATCGCCTCATTAGCGGGTTCAATTTTCTTTATTATTTTAATGGTAAGAAATATCAAATATGTTAAAAATCTAAAAAAAGAGCAAAGAGAGAAAAAAGAGTGATTATAGATACACATATTCATCTTGATGATTCAAGATATGATGAGGATTTTGAAGCTGTTTTATGCAGAGCTTATGAGAATAGGGTAGAGCGCTTTATTATACCAGGGGCTGATCCTTCAACTTTGGCTAAAGCGGTCGAAATCGCAGAGAATCATAAAGATATTTTCTTTGCCATTGGTGTGCATCCTTATGATAAAGATCATTTTACTGAAGAGATTTTTCACAAGTATGTACAGCATCCAAAATGCATCGCTATTGGAGAGTGCGGGATGGATTATTTCCGTCTAGAGGGAACACTCGAGGAAAAAGAGGCTGAAAAAAAATCCCAAGAAGAGGTTTTTCGCTCACAAATACGATTAGCAAAAAAATATAACAAACCTCTTATTGTGCATATTCGCGACGCTTCACACGATGCCAAGATGATACTTTTAGATGAAAAAGCTGGAGATATTGGCGGAGTTTTACACTGTTACAATGCGGATGAAGAGTTGCTCTCTTTGGCAAAAGAGAATTTTTATTTTGGCATCGGTGGAGTTGTGACTTTTAGCAATGCCAAGAAACTGATTCAAGTGTTACCAAAAATCCCACTACAGAGATTACTTATTGAGACCGATGGACCATATTTAACTCCGACACCTCATAGAGGAGAGAGAAATGAGCCCTCATACACGACGCTAGTTGTAAAAAAAATATCGGAACTTTTAGAAGTAGAGTATGAAGAGATAGAAAAAATAACGACAAATAATGCGATAAATCTCTTTCATATTGTTTAGTAAAAAGCATGTAAATCTGGCCATTTCTCGATTATTAGCTATTTTTTGGTAGAATATTTAACTCTATCTTAAATTAGAAAGCTTGCGAATGACTAAATATTTACTTTTATTTTTGCTTCCATACCTTTTGTTTGGAGATCCAAATGCAGGTATAGATAAAGATAAAGATATCTTAAAAACCTTCGATATCGATGCCTCTTTTTTAAAAGATTCACAGCTCAACCAAATAAAATCTTCACAACTTTCTCAATATAAAAGAAACCGTTTATTTCAAGATATGGGAGATGCTGCGGCATTTATTCCTAATGTCAAAGAGTTACTTGATGAGTATAAGGTTCCACCTGAATTTTTATTTGTTGCCATTGCAGAATCAAACTTTTCTGCAAAAGCACACTCTGTAAGTCGTGCTGGAGGTGTATGGCAATTTATGCCCGATACTGCAAAACGCTATCATCTTAGAATAGATAAATATGTGGACGAGAGGCGTGATCTTATAAAATCCTCACGAGCAGCTGCAAAATATTTAAGTATTTTACATAATCAATTTGGCAAATGGTACTTAGCTGCAATCGCTTATAATTGTGGAAGTGGCTATCTTGCAAATGCAATTAAAAAAGCAAAAACGGATGATTTACATGTACTGCTTGATGAAAAGAAAAAATATCTTCCTCCTGAAAGTCGTCGCTATATCAGAAAAATACTCTCTTTGGCGATGATAGAAAATGATGAGGGACGTTTACTAGGAAGTGGGAGCACAGATATGCAAAGTGCTCTAAATATGCCTTCACTGACAGCTGTACAAGTTGAAAGTGGCGAGTCTTTGACTAAGGTTTCAACTATGCTCAATCTTCCAGAAGAGGACTTGAGAAAATTCAACCATCATCTCACATATGACTTTACTCCACCAGATACCAATGGATATGATATTTATATTCCCTCGACAAAATTAGCAGAGTTTAACGATAAATATAATAATGCCAATAGTGAAAATAGTGAAAAGAAAAAATATATTGTCTATACACCAAAACAGGAAGATCCTATGGCTTTTAATGGCTCGAAATTTAAAATTCAGCCAAAAATCACAAAAGATCCAACAAAAGCGACTCAAAATAAGCAAATTTCAAAACAAGATATTATAATTCCAGTTGCATCTAAAAGTAATATTGTTTTAGATAAAGGTGCGTATTCTGTCAAAGATGGGGAAACTTTAGAATCTATTGCAAAAGCAAACAAAGTGACTGTGGCATATATAAAGTCAAAAAACAATATAAAAAACGATAATGTAAAAGCGGGAGACAAACTCTATATCAATGAATAAAATTATTATTTTTGGACTTATTTTACTCTTTATATCTGGTTGTAGTACGCGTGGAGTACAGTATTATGGTGGCACATCTTCATCATACAAGAGCTATTCAACCCCGACTATAAACTCCAATTCGCCTGCGACAATGCGTCCATATACTATTCGCGGGATTACCTATTATCCGACAGTTGTCAGTGTCGGAGATCAGTTTAATGGACGTGCGAGTTGGTATGGACCTGATTTCCATGGAAAATTTACATCCAATGGGGAAGTATATGATATGCATGATATGACAGCTGCACACAAAACGCTGCCTATGAACACTATTGTCAGGGTAACAAATCAAGAAAATGGCAAATCAGTTGTCGTTCGTATTAACGATCGCGGTCCCTTTGTCGATAATCGCATTATCGATCTTTCCAACGAAGCGGCTACAAGAATGAATATGCTCAACAAGGGAACAGCTCTTGTTTCTTTGGAAGTTCTTGGATTTGAAAAAAGTGGTGCCAAAGTGATCCCTAATCAACGGGAGTTAGATAATGGACCAAAACAAGAGATTGTCACGGAGTTCGCTCTGCAAATCGCTTCATTTTCAAATATTGAGGGTGCTGTAGCTACGCAGAAAAAATATGATGGACAAAACGGATATAAAACAATTATCAAAGATATACCAAGTGGAGATAGAACTGCTTTTAAAGTCTGGATAAAAGGTTTTCAAAGTGAAGCAGAAGCAAAAGATTATAGCGCAAGTGCACACTTAAATGGTGCATTTATTGTAAAGGAATAGTATGAAAAATAAAACAAGAACAACAAAAGAGACAGATATCACAGTATCCATGAGACTCTATGGAGAGGGAAAAAGCAACATTGCAACGGGTGTGGGATTTTTAGACCATATGCTTGAGAGTTTTGCAAAACATGCGCTCATGGATTTGGAGATTACATGTAAGGGTGATACGCATATAGATGATCACCACAGCGTAGAAGATGTAGCAATTGTTTTGGGTTCATTAATAGCTGAGAGTATCTATCCGGTTAAAAAACTTGAACGCTTTGGAAATGCAAGTGTTGTGATGGATGAAGCATGTGTAAGTTGTGATATCGATCTAAGTAACCGCCCATTTTTAGTTAATGAGCTTGATCTTGCTGGAAAAGTTGGCAGTTTTGATACGGAACTTGTCGAAGAGTTTTTTAGAGCTTTGATCTTCAATGCAAGAATCAGCGCGCATATAATTCAGCAGCGAGGAAAAAACAAGCACCATATTATTGAGGCATCATTTAAAGCTTTAGCAGTGGCTCTCCGTCGTGCAACGACAGTAAATGAGAGAGTTGGCATCCCAAGTACAAAAGATGTTTTATGATTAAGCTTTTAGTATTGGATGTTGATGGCTGTCTTACTGATGGAAAAATTATCTATTCAAACAGTGGTGAAGAGAGTAAAAACTTTAATGTCAAAGATGGTTTTGCAATCACAAATTGGATAAAACTGGGTGGAGAGGTTGTTATCATTACAGGAAGAAACTCTCGTCTTGTTGAATATCGCGCAAAAGAGCTTGGTATCCAACACCTTTTTCAGGGTATAAAAGATAAACGCTCCATTTTAGAGGAGCTTATCAACAAGCTTGGCATTACAATGCAAGAGGTCGCAGCTATCGGCGATGAACTCAATGACTATAAACTTCTCAAATGTGTGGGAAAAAGTTTTACTCCCTTTGATGGAGCAAGTTATGTCCAAGAGATTGTAGATGTTGTGCTTACATGTAAGGGCGGCGAGGGCGCTGTAAGAGAGATGATCGATATTGTTGTCAAAGAAAATCAGCAAATAGAGCAGTATTTGAGTCTTTGGGTATGAATATAAACCTCTTTTTTATTTTTGTTTTTACAGTACTCGCCATGATCTATACTTTTTTTAATCCTATGAAGCTTGAAGAGTTTGATAAAAAAGAGTTAGCACAGCTAGAACTCGTAAACTTTAGTGTTTATGATCTTGATAAAAATGGATTGCGAAGTGTATTTCATGGTCAAAAGGGTTATAAGTATGAAGATAGATATGAAGTTTCCGATATCAATTATACAGATAATACAAAAGAATATATAGCCTATTTACACTCAAGTTTTGGTCGTTATAAAGATAATATTGTAGATTTAAAAGGCAATGCAGTTTACAAAAGAGCTGATGGTTTGACTTTTAAAACAGAGATAGCCTCTTATAATCAAAAAACAGGTGTTTTTCAGGCTCCAAATGCATATACTTTCTATCGAAATGATGATAAAATCACGGGCACAAAACTAGTTTTTGATAGTAAAGAGCATCATATGCTCTCAAAACAGATATCTGCAACGTATCAAATACAAGATAATGGAAAATAATGAAAATAAAATCAATTTTTACACTACTACTTCTTAGCTCTATAACTCTTTTAAGTAATGATCTCAAAATAACTGCCAATTCTTTTGATGGAGATGAAAAAAAAGGGATCTCAATTTTTACAGGAGATGTAAAAATGAAAAAGGGTTTTGATGAACTTAATGCTACAAAAGTGACTATATTCACAGATAAAAAGCATGATCCCATCAAAATGGTAGCTGATGGAGATGTTTCATTTTTTGTAAAAACAGAAAATAATTCAACTTATGCAGGTAAGGCACAAAAAGCTGTTTATATGCCAAAGATCAAAGAGTACCAGTTTTATACAAATGTACATCTTCGCCAACTCAATGAACGTAAACAAATAGATGGAGATAAAGTGATACTCAATACACTTGATGGAAAAGCAGTGGCAAATGGGGCTAAAAAAGAGCCTGTTATTATGATCTTCCATCTAAAAGATCAAAATGAGAGCAAATAATGGTTGAGATCGTAGATGCAAAGTTTATAACTTCTGCTCCCAATATAGAGAAAGCTCCTCCATCAGATTTACAAAATGAGATCGCTTTGATGGCTCGCTCGAATGCGGGAAAAAGTTCTCTGTTAAATGCTCTTGCAAATCATAAAGGGCTTGCTAAAGTTTCTTCCACACCTGGAAAGACACGTCTTATCAACTATTTTGACATTACATTTTTAGATAGAGATGCAAATGAAAAAAGATTTGCTCGTCTAGTGGATCTTCCTGGATTTGGTTATGCAAAAGTTTCTAAAGCGATGAAATATGATTGGGAGAGAAATCTTACAGATTATATAGCTCAAAGAGAGCAGATCAAGCTTTTTGTGCATCTTATTGATTGCCGCCATCCAGATCTTGAAATCGATGTTGGTGTGGGTGAATTTTTAGAAGAGATTGTCGATCCAAGCCAAGTGATCTTAAAGGTTTTTACGAAGATCGATAAGCTTAACCAAAAAGAGCAGAGTGCTTTGAGAAATAGGTTTCCAGATGCCCTTATGGTTTCAAGCAGTAAAAAACGTGGTATTTCAAAACTTATTTCTGTGATCTATGAAGTTTTGAAAGAGGAGAATGTTGATGATAACGTATAAAAAAGCTTCTCTAGCCAATATACAATCGATGCAAGAACTTGTTCGTCCTGATATAGATTCTGGCGTTATTTTGCCAAGAAGCGATGATGAGATTGCTACAAATATCAGATCTTATACACTTGCACTTGATGAAGAGGTTCTTGTTGGTTTTTGTGCTTTACATGTACACTCATCAACACTTGCAGAGATACGCTCGTTGATCGTTAAAGATGGCTATAGAGGCCAGCATATAGGTTCTACTATTGTAAGCAAATCTCTTGAAGAAGCAAAGATACTGGGATTAAAGCAGGTCTTATCTTTAACTTATAAACAGAGTTTTTTTGAGAATCTAGGGTTTACCCAGATACCAAAAGAGTCTTTACCAGATCATAAGATTTGGGCTGATTGTATAAAATGCAAACACTTTCCAGTATGCAACGAAATAGCACTTATCAAAAATATTTAAATATTGTTCTTGTTTTAGCAATATTTTTAGTATATGAAAGCCTTAGCGGGATATATCTTTTTCTGCCTCCATTTTTTGGAGTGATGTTTGTTCTTTTTATCAATGCGATCAAAAATGAGGATAGTGCTACGCTTTTTGCGACCTCTTTTGCTTTGATGTTTTTTGAAGCGCAAAAGGGTTATGTACTTTTTAGTTCTATTGTTTATTTTACGCTTTTATATAAACTTGTCATTTTAAAAATGGACAAATATGTTCAGTGTGTAGCGTGTACAAAAATCATTATGATTTTGCTTGCGTATGTTGGGTATTACTTTTTTTCCTACACGCTTGCTGAGACATTTTTATTGATAGAACCTGCATTTAGCTGGTATGTTGTCTATTATATAGCAGTAGAATTTTTTCTTCTGTTGATTTTTTAAAGATTTAAAAAGAGGGTGTTTTCTTTGAGACTTAAAATAATTTTGGTACTTTTTTCACTTGCGTGGGTGGCTTTAATCGTAAGGGTTTTTTATCTTGCAATCAATCATAATGCCTATTATGAAGATCTCTCAGACAAAAATACTATCAAATCTGATCTCACTGCACCAGTTCGCGGAGAGATTATTGATAGAAATAACAATCCAGTTGCAATCAATAAACTAGGCTTTAAAGTAGAAATAGCGCCGCATTTAAGTGATGAAGATGATACAAAACTACTCGATGATGAACTTAACTTTTTAGTCAAATATATTCCCTCTTTAGATAAAGAAAAGATGAAAAAGATCTATCTTCAAAACAACTCCTATTACAATCAAGATTTTATACAAGTCGCTGATTTTATCCCTTATGATGAGATGATTCCTGTTTATTCTATTTTAAATCTACGTGAAAATATGCATATCCTATCTGCACCAAAAAGGTTTTATCCCTTTAATGACACAGCCGCGCATATTATCGGTTATGTCTCAAATGCAAATCAAAATGATATCGATAAAGATCCTCTTTTGTCTGTTGTTGGCACTGTAGGTAAAAATGGGATTGAAAAGTATTACAACACTTATCTTCAAGGTGAAGTTGGTGAGAGAAAGATCAAAGTAAGTGCAAAAAATGAGGAGATAGCTGAACTTTCACATAAAGCTCCCATCGAAAATAAACAGCTCAAACTTGCCATAGATATGAATCTTCAGCAATATATTACAGATATGTTCCAAGATGAAGCTGGTGCTGTTATCGTTATGGATGTAAATGGTGCTGTACTTGCAGCTGGAAGTTTTCCAGAGTATGATCTTAACTCTTTTACAAATGGAATCCCTGCACAAGAGTGGAAAGATCTTATAGAAAGTCAGGATAAACCCTTTACAAACAAACTCGTCAATGGTTTATACCCTCCAGGTTCTGTTGTGAAAATCGGGCTTGGTCTTATTATGATAACAACTGCTATTGATGAGTATTGGAATGTACACTGTAATGGAAGCTATGTTGTATCTGGTCGTAATTTTAGATGCTGGAAAAAAGATGGACACGGAGATACATCAATACGTCAAGCAATCCGAGAAAGTTGTGATGACTTTTTTTATAAGGCAAGTGTAAAAACTGGTATCGATACTATGAGTGCTGGAATGCTTCGTTATGGTTTTGGAACAAAAACAGGAGTTGATCTTCCAAATGAGTTTATAGGAACAGTGCCAAATAGAGAGTGGAAAACGAAAAAATTTCATCAATCATGGTATATAGGTGAAACTCTCAATACAGCGATTGGGCAGGGGGATTTTTTAGTGACACCGATGCAAGTCGCCAAATTTACAGCTTTGCTTGCAACGGGAAGATTGGTTACTCCTCATCTTGTCTCAAAAGTTGGAGACAGAGTGATAAAACCAGAGTTTAAAGAGGTACTCTCACCAAATGAAAAGAAAAAGATCGACTTTATTCGTGAGGGGATGTATGACGCTTGTAACGCTCCTCATGGAACAGCAACACAGTTTTTACATACAAAAGTAACAATTGCTGGAAAAACAGGTACTGCACAAGTTGTTGGGATATCTCAAGCAACCATTAAAAGAGCGGAAGAGCTTGATATGGATTATTACTCACGCTCTCATGCATGGATGACTACTTATGGACCTTATGAAAATCCGCAGTACATTGTGACTGTTTTAGTAGAACATGGCGGTCATGGCGGTCATGCTGCAGGAGATATCGTCTCAAAGATATACGATAAACTTTTAGCAGATCATTACATTAAAGATTCAAATTCAAAATAAAAAGGTTCACATGCGTTACTTTACAAGTTCATTTGTCATATTGCTAGTCGGTTTGATTGGCAGTTATTTTTTAGGAGGCTGGGAAGGCGTTTATATAGCTGCTTTACTTGTCGTGTTGGAAATCTCTCTCTCATTTGATAATGCCGTTGTAAATGCAAAGACATTAAGCACAATGGAGCCGATTTGGCAAAAGCGTTTTATTATTTTTGGTATGCCTATTGCCGTATTTGGTATGAGACTACTCTTTCCTTTGGCGATTGTATCAATTGTCACAGGAATGGGAGTTTTTGAAACTTTACATGTAGCTATGGATGAGCCTCATCGTTATGAAGCGATTTTAAAATCTACCGAAACAACTATCTTCTCTTTTGGTGGAGCATTTTTACTTATGGTATTTTTAGATTTCTTTTTTGAAGAGCGAGAAATTACATGGTTTAAACTACTTGAAGACTCAAAAATGGTAAAGAAGTTTTCAGGCGTTGGAAATATCGAATTGATTATTGCAATTCTTGTTGGAATAGTTTTAGGTCATGTGACTGGGGATTTTGGAGTTGTTCTTGCGTTTATGTATGGAGTTTTACTTCACTCTTTGCTTGGAATGCTCGATCATTTTCTCTCAAGTGATACCATAAAAAGTGGAATTGCTGGATTTATCTATCTTGAAATTTTGGACGCGAGTTTCAGTTTTGATGGTGTTATTGGAGCTTTTGCGCTTTCAAGCAATATCTTTATTATCATGATAGGTCTTGGAGTTGGAGCGATGTTTGTGAGAAGTATAACTTTATATTTTGTAGAGCATAAAACGCTCTCAGAGTTTCAATACTTAGAGCATGGAGCGCATTATGCTATCGGAATACTCGCTGTGATTATGCTTTTAAAAATCACGATGGAAATTGGCGAAGCTGTGACTGGAACTATTGGTATAGCACTTATCGCTGCGGCGTTCTTACACTCACTCATCGAAAACAAGAATAGGGGATAGATTTATCCCTGCGTTCTTACAATCAAGCTCTTTGGGAGCTTATACTGTTGTATCAGCTCACTCTCTTTTGCTCGCATCTCTCCATTATCTACCTCATGATCAAACCCCAAAATATGAAGTAATCCATGAATAAAAAGAAGGGTAAACTCTTCTTGATCTGTATGCCCTAACTCTTGTGCAACTTTTTGTACATACTCCATGGAAATAAGAATAGTTCCAAGCGGAGAAAATGGCATCTCTTCGTAGGGAAAACTGAGCACATCCGTTGCTTTGTCAATTTGTCTAAACTCTTTGTTTATCGTTTGTATCTCTTCATTGTCAGTTAAAATGAGCTCTATCTCTTTATCTGTAAAAGTATTAGCGATAGCACTCATAGTCTCTAACTCAATATGAAGTGAGGTTCTGTTATCAAAATTTATCATGCTTAATTGTAACGAAGATGAGTTATAAAAGGGTTTAAAGAGGTTTTTACAGATAGAAAACCTATCTGTAAATTTTATGCTTTGAGATCCAAGCTCTGGCCAAGACCTGTTTTTTGAGCAGTAGCTTGTTGCATCTGCTCCTTTTCTTGAGCATTTTGAAGATTTTGACTTTGAGTAGTTGCGCTATCTAAAAGCTTTGCCATAGATTGCTCATCAACCTCACGAGTTTTCTTCATTGCATACATTTGCGCTTCAATAGGAGATTGTGAATTGCTAACTGAATCCATCTTGTTTCCTTTGTAAAATATTTGCACGCAATTATATCGGTATAAAACTTTAAAAGATTAAACAGGATTCTTCTATGCTACTATTACACAATGAAAAGAAGAGAGTTTATTACATATTCTGCACTGCTTGTTGGTGTGAGTGCTTTTGGAATTACAAAAAATTCTTATGCGACTTTACATGTAAGCATTCTTAAAGAGCCTTATCAAAGTATTTCAGCCGTTATCGCTGATCTTTTTCCTCCAAATATTGCAATGCCATCGCCTCATGCTTTTAATGTTATCGGTTTTTTTGAAGCTATTTTAAGAGATAAGAGAGTGAGCGAAAAAACAAAAAAAACAGTTCAAAGCGGAGTCGTCTGGCTCAACCAAACCACGCAAAATAGCTACTCAAAAAATTATATAGAACTTTCACATACGCAAAGAGAGAAGATTCTAAAACAGATATCGGGCAAACAATGGGGCGATACTTGGCTTTGGACTTTGATGAACTTTACTTTTGAAGCAATGTTTAGCGATCCTATTTATGGCGCAAATACAAATCAAATCGGCTGGAAATGGCTGCATTATGAAAGCGGACTTCCTAGGCCGCCAAGGATAAATAGATATGTATGATGTTTGTATAGTTGGAAGTGGAGCAGGTGGCGCACCCATCGCCTATGAAATGGCTCTTGCTGGTAAAAAAGTGCTTGTTTTGGAAAAAGGACCTCATTACACAGAAAAAGATTTTTTCAAAGATGAACTCGCTGTGAGCCGTCGCGATATCTACACACCGCCACTCTATGAAGAACAACACGTTATAGAAACAAAAGATGAAAATGGCAGATGGCAAAGTGTCGAGGCAAAAAATAGTAACTGGAACTTTTGGAATGGTTCTATGGTGGGAGGTTCTTCCAACTTGATGAGCGGATATTTTCATAGAATGAAGCCAAATGATTTTAAAATGGCTTCCGTCTATGGCAAAATTAAGGGTGCAAATGTAGTTGATTGGGTGATTGATTATAAAACGCTTGAACCCTATTATGATAAAGTTGAAAAGCTGGTTGGAGTTTCTGGTAAGGTTATCAAACACCCTTTTTTAGAGCCACGTTCCTCTAAAGATTTTCCCTTTCAACCCACTTGGGAGCATCCAATCTCTTCATGGTTTGACCTTACATGTAAGCATCTTGGGTTTTACTCCATCCCAACTGCACGGGCTGTTTTACCTTATGATGCGCTAAGCAGAAAAGGGTGCTCATACTCCAATTTTTGCGGTAGTTATGGCTGCGCAACAGGTGCAAAAGGAAATGCAAGAGCAGCGCTTTTAGATAAAGCCATAAAAACAGGAAACTGTACAATAGCGAGTGAATCCTTTGTCTATAAAATCGAGACAGATAAGCACCAAGCTACAAAGGTCTATTTTTTCGATAAAAACAAAAAAAACTATTTTGTGAAAGCCAAAATATTTGTGCTTGCTGCTCAAGCTATTGAAACGTCACGATTGCTTTTAAACTCCAAAAACAGCCACTTTCCAAATGGGATATTAAATAATTTCAATCAAGTAGGTAAAAATCTTATCTTTTCAGCAGGAGGCAGTGGAGAGGGGCGATTTATTTACGAAAAACTACCAAAAGAGAAACAAGATGTTTTACTTCTGCGCGGGGCTTTTGTCAATAGATCTTTGCAAGATTGGTATGAGTATGAGCAAAATGGCAAAAAGATAAAAGGGGGAACTATCGATTTCCTTTTTGAACACGCAAATCCAACAAGCAGGGCGATGCGAGAAGTATATGATAAAAAAGAAAATCTCATCTGGGGAAAAGAGTTACAAAAAAAGCTCCAATACTCCTTTATGCGCTCGAGAAGATTTGGTTTTGAAGTGTTTAATGATTGGTTGCCAACGGATGATTGCTTTGTGAGTGTGGATGAAAAAGTGAAAGATAAATGGGGAATTAGTGTTGGAAAAATACGCCTCAATGCACATCCTCATGATTTAAAGGTTGGAGAGTTTTTAGCACAAAAAGCTGTAAAAGTCTTAAATAGCATGGGTGCTGTGGAAGTCACATCTTCCATCTCATCTTCACCGCCATCAAACCTTGTTGCGGGAGGTTGCCGTTTTGGAAATGATGAAAAAAGCTCTGTTTTAGATAGAAACTGTAAAGCTCATGCGCTAAAAAACCTTTACATCACCGATGCTTCTTTTATGCCAACAGGTGGTAGCGTGCCCTATACATGGACGATCTATGCCAACTCTTTTCGAGTCGCTGATGAGATCCTAAAAAGTAATATGTTAAAATAAAGGCATGAAAAGTATGAAAAAGAAAAAAGCAGTTTGTATTATGAGTGGTGGAATGGACTCGACTTTGAGTGCCTATATGATGCGTAATCTTGGGTATGAGATCATCGCGGTGCATTTTAATTATGACCAACGAACACAAAAAAAAGAGCTTGAGTGTTTCGAGTCTATTGCCGAAGCCTTGTACCCAAAGGGCACTGCGCATGAAATTAAAAAATACTCGCTTGATATTGGTTTTTTTAAAGAGCTTGGAGCTTCTGCGCTGACAGATACAAGCATAGATGTCCCAACAACAGGGATAGAAGAGGGCGTGCCCATAACCTATGTACCCTTTCGCAATGGTATCTTTTTAAGTATGGCAGCAGCTATCGCTGAAAAAGAGGGTGCAGAGGTAATTGCCATCGGTGTTGTAGAAGAGGACAGCAGCGGATACCCAGATTGTCGCGAGAGTTATATAAAAAGTATGCAACAAAGCATCAATCTTGGGACAAAAGATGAGACAAATATAGAGATTTTTATGCCCCTTGTGCATCTCAAAAAATCACAAATAGTACAAGAGGCTCAAAAGCTTCATATTCCCCTTGAGCTTACTTGGAGTTGTTATAAAAATGAGGAGAAAGCATGCGGAGTGTGCGATAGTTGCAGACTTCGATTAAAAGGCTTTGAACAAGCTGGCATAAAAGACCCCATTGAGTATGAATAAACTAGAGATTCTTGGCTTGCATATAGAGGTTATATATAATCCAAGACTCAAAAACAGCTATATTACCATTCTTCCATCTTCTAAAATCGTTGTCAAAACTCCTACAAAATCTCAAGCACATATTGAAAAATTGCTTCAAAGCAAATATGACTGGATAGTGAAAAAAATCAATCATATTGAAAAATATGAAAAGGTTCGTGTCAATATTGAAGATGAAGTGCTGATATTTGGAGAGCTTTACAGTGTGGATCATGAAATGGCTCAAAGACTTAGAGATAAACTTTTTCGTCTCAAAACACTCACTCCAGAAAATATTTTGAGAACTTATGACAGCTACTATAAAGAGATGGCCGAAGAGTATATCCCAAAAAGAGTGGAACATTTTAGCAATCTTATGGGGCTTTATCCATCAAATATTAAGTTTAGAAAGATGAAAAGAAGATGGGGAAGTTGCGATTCTAAGAGAGAGCTCACTTTTAATATCTATTTACTAAAACTTTCAACTGAGCTAATTGATTATGTGATCGTTCATGAACTCTCCCATATTAAGCACATGAATCACTCTAAAAAATTTCATACACTTGTTGAGAGTTATTTACTAGATGCAAAATTACGTGAAAAAAAGATCAAAGAAGAGTATTATAAATTTATGATAGAATAGTTTAAGCAAGGAGTTTAGTATGAGTATGAATATCTTATTTGTATGTGTTGAGATTCCAAAAATAGTTTCAAAAAATGATTTAGAAGCTGAATTTCCTGGAATGATGCTCAGCAAAATTGAGAACTCTTTAGTAGGTGAAATCACCAACAACAAGCTCATATTTGTCTCATCCTTTGGTGTTATCACCTTTTGTAACTTTTCATTTGAAGAGATTCGCTCATTTCTCTCACGACTAGGTATCGAAGAAGCCCAGCACTACAAAACAGCTCTCATCAACCAAGATTATCCGATGATCGTACACGAGCAGTACACAAAACCAATCATTGATGAGCACACAATCAAATATGACAAGTTTGACAAATCTACAGCATCCATCATCTCTTTGGCACTTTCTCAAAGTGTAGGCTTAGAGATACGTGAGAGAAGCTTAGAGATGAAGATGACTGAGAGTAAAGAACTCTATGAAAAGATAGAAAGACTACAGGTGAAGGATAGGGCGAAACTGATGAAATTTGCAAGTTCCATCGCAAAAGAGCGCTTTGAGATCTTAAATCAGCTCTACCTTTTAGACAAACCTGATATTTTATGGGATGATACAGAGTTAGAATCTCTTTATAATCAACTTTCACTCCAGCTTGAACTAAAATCAAGATTTGATGTTATCGAGTATAAAATTGCTTATTTAAAAGAGTCCGTAGAGTTTGCAAAAGATATGATAAATCAAAAATCGAGTGAGTTTTTAGAGTGGATTATTATCTGGCTGATCGTAATAGAGATCATATTTTCTATCTATAATTTCATAAAAGATATTTACTCTTGAACCGCTTTTGCAAGTCTGTCATAGTTTCTTATAACTTTTGAATAATAGTCATTTCCATTGATTTTACCGTTATAACAGTTGAGGGTTTTATAAGTAAATCCAAACTTTTTGATACAACCTTTTAGTACCTGAGCACCAACACGAATATTTGTTTTCTCGTCAAAAAGTTTCTCAATTGTAATTCCTTGACTTTTTAAAACAGGCAAATGAACAGAGTTGATCTGCATAATGCCATAGTCACAAGTACCATTTTTATTTGCACAATTGAGAGCATTTGGATTTTGTCCAGATTCAGTTTGAGCAATCGCTTTTAGAAGAAGAGGTTGGATCTCATAATACTCACCAGCATCAATATAGTTCTGATCATTTGCGATAGCAATATTTGTTTTTTCATGAAATTTTTGTTCTGCTTTGATCTCTTGACTTTTTATGTACAAGACATGAACAGTCTGCTCATCGGCAAGTATATAAAGAGGTAAAAGAGAAAATATAATAAAGAAATTTCTTAATAGCTTCATACCAAAATTTTAGCATATATCTTGAATGAAAGTGATCTCTTTGACTTCTGTTATAACTAATTTAATATGCTAAAATTCGCTAAAGAGTTAAATTTTATAAAATTTTTAAGGGTCAAGCGTGAGTATATTTGCTTTACAATCTCCAGCTGGTGGATTTTTGGATGAAGATTTAAGACATTTTAATAAAAAATTCGATGATTGGTGTGTGCAATTTGAGAGCTACGAGGATGCAATGCTTGTCGTACAAACACTAAAAAATCCAAATAGCGTAGATATTGTCGAAATCACACCACTGAGTTATCCCCAATACTTTTTTCCAACACTTCAAGGCACCATCCATGCTACACGCCAGATCGCTCATAAAATCATTTGTATCGTAGAACCGTTTATGGGTTCTAGTTTTCGTATAGCGGTGTGTAATTTAGATACTAAAAAGGTTCATATCTCTAATACGCATTATAAAAATGTTTTAAGTGTAGAGGGAGCATTTGCGAATTTTACAGAATAAGCATCAAAAAATAAACTTTAATATAAAAAACTTTATTGGTTAACATAATTTATCTAAAGTACTCTATTGTCTGCTATATAAATTTCATTTTTTAGCATCATTTTCATTGCCACAATTTGATCCATTAGTTTGTTATTAATATCCCGTAAACGCTT
>CAITKP010000065.1 GCA_903892995.1 uncultured Campylobacterales bacterium | reverse complement strand
TCTATGTCGCCATGAATAGTTGGTAGCAATAGCTTTAGGCCAGCGATGCTGGTGGAACTATTTCCCGCAGTTAGGGGGGTTTGAATTCGGCATAAGTGTTTACCGAATGGACACCTCGACATTTAATCTTATTCAGAGATTTTATTCTAGGATAAGACTAGGTGATACGACAGCGCGAGGGCGCTTGTTGTGACATATTACCTATAAATAAAAAACTGTATGTATTTTATCAAAGGAAACAACGGTTGTCAAGAGAAACAAAACAAGCTATTAAAAATTCAATAAGAGGAATTCTTAATAGTATGCTTAGAATCCCCACTAGGGGGAAGAGACATTTTATTTTTATCACGTTTTGAACTTTTTGATTATATCAATCTATCAAAAAGTGCGTCTCCAGCTATCTTCAAGCATAAGCCTAATGAATTCTGGATCTCTTTCTGGCAAAACGAATTCTTGTGACAATGGATTGATTTCCTGCTCACAAGCAAAGTTTTCCCAATACTCTTGGTTTGGCATAAGCACGAGTGCCTCTGCAACCATAATGCGTCTATCAAGCTCTTTGATTTCATCGCTTTCAGCTGGATTGACTCCGAACGCTTCGGCGATTACATGTAAAGCTCTTTTTTCTGCTTCTTTATATAATGGCAGCTCTGCTTTTAAAGGCGAAGGAAGATCCACTCCCGAGTAGGACTCAAAAGCTTCATGTATCAGCCATTGTTTTTTCAGCGTGATGTCCGCATTAATCTCATCAAGATACATCCAACCACCTATCAAATGGCAAGCCACTGGATAGGGATATTTTGTTTGACCGAGGAATCTATTGATTCGACATGCACCTCTAATAATCACTTCTTTGTCAATATCCTCTTTTTTCAAATTGAAAATGTCAAGAACACGACCATCATACATCATTAAGTTACTCATGCGACACTCCTTTTAGCCCAATCTGGCATATAACCTGACCACCTGAACCCTTTTTGAAGATTCCATGTTTGAGCCATTATTTTTAGAGACTCTTCTTTAACCAAACCATACTTATTTTGACCAAAGCCAACACAGTAGACACCATCTTTTTCAAACGATCCTGAAACAGTATAAACTCTTCTTTTTCTAAGTCTCATTTTATTTTCCTATTTTTTAATTTTGAATTTGTCATGACATCCTCCTCGGACTATTAAAAAATTCTGGCGTATAAGCCGGAATATAGATCAATCCCTAAGAAAAAATACACAAAGAATGTGTTTTCTTTATAGATAACTGTATTAAAATGAAGCTAAGACACTATTTTCACGAGAGCATAATGCTTCTCCAATAACATCCGCCATATCTTCTTCAAATTTATCAAGAATTAGCTCCCATTGATATAGATTCCAATTCTCAAACATTTCTTCTGTTTTCACTTTTTACCTTTCTTTGTAAGAAAGACACACCAATCCCGTAAGGGAAAGGTTGAATGTCCCCTATGGGTTGGCCTCAAAAGAAGCGACTATTTTATTTTTCTTGCCATTTCATCGACAGTATATTTTGCGTTTTCACGATTTACTGAACGATCAAACCACTTTGATAGATTTTTTGCTTCTTCTCCAATATAAAGACCAATAGGTTTTACATTATGTGAAGATAAAAACTTTTTATCTATTTCTCCGTCCGTGATGTCTCCATCCGTTAACACGAAGACATACTCAGATTTTTTTAGAAGAGAGATATTAGCTCGAAAGGTTTTTTCCAATCCCTCACTCCAACTAAAACCAGTTATCTTATCGATATCTTTGTCGGCTATAGGAAGTTTCATGGAGTGATATCCATCCCCTGCAGACAGAATAATATTTCCCATTACCTTGCGTTTTATTGCAAGATTATTGATAATTGCGATAACAACTCTCATCTGTGGCATAATATACCCCATCGAACCGGAACAATCAACAACCATAGAAATTGTTTTCTCACCTCTGGTTATTTCCTCTTTGCGCTTGTATATCTTATCTCTATCTGTCATTATGTTTCTTGTTGATAAGCGTTTAGAAGGGCGAGTAGTAGATACTCGCATGGATTGGTTTTTGAGAAACTTCTCAAATAAAGGTTGAAGCCTAGCAGCTTCAATCCTGTCATATTGTCTTCGATCTTCACGTAGAAGATTTACATTTGTGTGTTCATCAATCGTTACCGTTCCATGATCTTCCACAATACGCTTCTTGCCAATTCCTTCAATTTTCCTCGATTTTTCCGTCATCGCATTTCCTGCGACTTCTTCTGTTCCTTGATCCATTATTCCGGCTGCTTCTCCATCTTCTGATATTTCTTTAGATTTTGAAAGGTCGTCAAATTCTTTAACTCCCGTATTTCCAGATTTTTCAGAGTCTTTGCTGTCGCTATCTTCATCTTTATTGCCGCTAGCGCCAGAGCCGGACATTCCCTTTCTTGAAACACCATCTTCTGCCATCATTTGAGCAATAGCTTCTGCTATTTCTTGGAGGCGCTTTTTGATTTCTTGTTGACGTTTTAACTCGTCCATGTCGTAAAACTCTTTTAACCATTCCTCAATTATTGGAATTAATATTAAGGAGTTTTTTGCTTCGCAGGTCGCAGGATAGTAATAATCTCTTATTCTTTCTGCTTTGTATATTGCTTCTGCCTCGGCCTCATCTTGAGTTTTTTGCGACTCTTGATTTCTGAATTCTGCGCGACAATATGCAGTTATATACTGCTCTTGCGCATATCCAGCATCGATTTGATTAATCAAAGCTTCCGCGTTTTTAAGTGAGAGCAAAAAAGACTCGGGATGGTGATGTCCAACTCCCATGTATGCAGGCTTAATATAGTTAAACCAATTAAATCTATGAGAAGTTAGATTTCTTACTTTATGCTCCATCCTACAGTCTTCAAATAAGTTGAAGAGTTCAAATGTGCCGTATATCTTTTCTATCTCGCTGTTGATAAGCTCAAAACGATCGTCTGTAAATCTACTATGGCCAAACTCATGGTGCAATAGGTTTAAAAGCAAGCGCTCTTGCGAAGCGTAATCATTTCCCATTGCCAGAGCTTTGTCACCGATGGTTATTTCATTGACCTTTTTGCCGTTTTTATAAACAACGCCCCAAGATGCCGTTTCAAAGTTCTCTTTTATTTTCAACAAATAATTAAGTCCGTTTGTGTGACCATTGAGAAACCACTGATTGTATGCTTTGCGCATAATCTTTTTTATTTCTTCTGTTTTCACTTTTTACCTTTCTTTGTAAGAAAGACACACCAATCCCGTAAGGGAAAGGTTGAATGTCCCCTATGGGTTGGCCTCAAAAGAAGCGACTATTTTATTTTAAATGATTAACCGAATGTTGTCCATGCGACACTATCTCCTAGCTCAAAAGTTCTAGGTTTGTAATAATCACACAGCGCCCAAAAGGACTCTTCTACATCTCCCTCGGCATCACTGCTAATTTCTTGGATAGCAATACCAAAGCCGTATTTATTTTTGAAGTTCTCTTCAAAAATATCTTGAAGATGCCTAAGTTTCGTATCCGCTTTTTCTAAAGCTTCACCTTGATCCTCAATCGCATTTAATATATCACTGCTCTCAAAAACTTCTTCTTTTTCTTCTGCTCCATTATTGTATCGGGCAAGAGTATCTAACGAGATGCCATGCAGTTCCATAAACTCAATTAGAACTTTGTAGCCATCCGTTGCTTCTAATACACTGCTTTTTACCTTAATATCTGCTTGTGGGTATTCTCTCATTTTTTCCTCCTTCGGGCTCAAGTCAATGCTTAAACATAATGGTTGTGTCCACTTGCCTTACGGCTTATGAAGGAGAATAAACTCCCACTGGGAGCATATTTATTCTCCCAGCTTAGTTCTTTCTTTTATATTTTTAATCTCCTAATCAAATATGTACTGATCCGCACCAGCATTTATCATGTCTTGAAGTTGAATACGAAATTCTGTGAAGTCTGCATCCGCGTACTCACCATCCTCAGCCTCCAATACATCAAGAATATTTTCTAGTGAATCAGTATAGAGGATGATTTTGGACTGTAAATCACTTTGAGAAATCAAGTCGGCGTATTCCACCAACAGTTTTCTTTCATCAATTTTGAAACTTCCAAGGGCTTTGATGCAAGCTTTGATATTTACTATTGTTGTCATTTTTTATTTCCTTTTCCGAGAAAAAGAGCACACCTACCTAGCGGCAGTGACTTTCGTGTGCCCTTGTGGGTGAGTCTTTAAAATAGACAACTAATTTTTAAAAAACTTTTTTTAGTTTTTTATTTCCTAAAAGGTCTTCTTTTTGCGCCGATTGCGTGTCCATCTTCATCTATTATTATGTTCCCATAACTAAATCCAAGTACAAACATCTGTGCGGTCACGTCGACAATCTGTTCTTGCCACATCTTTGAAGATGCATTAAATCCAAATATCCTACCTTTTCCGTTCTCTTTATTTATACTGCCCTCGGTCACCATTATTTCATCAAACAAGAATATAACCTCATACTCTTGTAGTTGGTTTTCTTTTGGAAGAATGTCTAATACATCAAACATCCTCTCAATGACGACTGCTTTGTAGCTAATTGCCATCGGAGAAATATATTCATCATCTACTTTTGTATAGCCATAACGTCTCATGTCTGTCTCCTTATAAAAGAGTAGCTTCAATGATTTCTTCAACCATCTCCACTTGTTCTTTTACAGGCTTGCCATCGATATCGAACTCTACAAACTGAAGAATCTGAGTGGTAGCAACCATTTCTAGGTCATCCTCTGTTTTCATAAGCCCTAAGAACTTACGAGAAAGGTGACGCATAGTGGGTGCCTCCAATATAACTCCTTCTTCGACTTTCAACTCCATAAGCTTTTTAAACTTCATTAGTTTTTCAACTAAAGAAAGAGAAAAGCTTTTTTCTCTACAAATATCCTCAAGAACTTTGCGAACTTTTTTATCCTCAGCCTCGTAGTAAAGCACTAGAAAGCGTTGTTTTAAGGCCTTATCAATATCCTCGGATGCATAGCCACTACCTATATTGGCAGCAACAACAATCTGAAGATTTTCGATAGGCACTTTTATCTCCTCCATGGTCGCTATTCCGTCTATGACAGATGCGATTCGGCTTGTTTGAAAATAATAGTGCCCTTTATATGGCTCAAACGCAGCCTTAAGGCCTGCAGTTTCGCGCATTGGGATATTTACAAACTCATCCACAAACAACATCGTTTTGACACCAGATGCAGCAGAACGAGCCGCTTGTGATATTGGTCCATCAAACCACACCATTTGCTCACCGAACTTTTTGTCATAGCCATACATATCGATTGCCTCAATTTGTCCATGACCTTGCAGTTCAACAAAATTCAAACCTTTTGCCGTTGCATAAGATTTGACGGTGTGAGTTTTTCCATGACCCCCTGGACCAGCAATAAAAAGAGCCTCTCCTTGAAAACCAAGATTTTCGAGAGCATCGTTTATTGCTGAATCTGATTTTGTACGCTTTGACACTTTAAATGCCTCTTTGTACATTTTCTCCAATTGTTTTGCTACGTCCTCGATGTCTTGCATTTGTGCGAACATGTTTTGAATATGTTTACACACAATTGTTGCGCTTCCGTTTGATATTTCTTCCATCGATTTGCCTTCGCTTAACGCGCGGTTCATGTTGGAAGACAGGCGAGAATTATTGCATCCACTGTTTTTTTCCAAGGCATCAAAAGTTTTATTTAAAGATGCTTCTATTGTTTCTTTATTAGCTTCTGGTATTTGTGAAAGTACCGCTTTAATGCGCTCTTGCGCTTCATCTACCGTTATATCACCGCTCAGCAATTTATCACCACACCATACATAGAATTGATCATCCCCTGCATAGGCGATTACCGTCGTATGTTCTCTTGCATCTGCTGCGTTTGAGTGTTGCATCACAAACGCTGTTGCAAACTTGTCTGTGCTTGACTCAAAATCATGTAATGGATAGTTAATATATTGGCTTTCCACTATATATTCAGTAGAAATTGTTGATTGATTACCTGCTAATGTAGTTATTTGTTTTTTTGTTAAAGTTGCCATTTTTTATTCCTTATTCTGGTAGATGTGGTTGTTTTCCACTTTGCATTTCTGCAGCATTGAGAGGAATAAAAACGACAATACTCCCCTATCGGAGAATAAATCAATTTTTATCCTCCGACTAAGAGTAATGTTTGTTTTGTTTAAAAAGGGAGTTCTTCTAAATCCTTATCTTCGATCCAATTTAGTGTTGGCTCAAACCGTGGAATTAGCGTTTTATCTCCTATTATTTCGATGTAGCCGCCTTCTTCAGTTACCCACAGCTGACCATCAAATAGCTCTGCTGCTTCTAGCTCTTCAAGCGATATCTCAACTGTTGTCCACAGATACTCTCCCTTTTCAATAGCTGCCACACCAAATAGCTCTGCATTTTCACCTTTTAGTTCAGCTTCAATAAAGAGCATCCCTTTGTATGTGCCTAATATTGTAGGATTTGTGCCTGTTGACATTCCTATTTTTGGAGCGGTTTTAAAAAATTCTTCTGGCAAGAAATTTGCTGGATTTTGTAAAACGGACTTTATTGATATTTTCTCAAAACGGTCATTTTGTTTCAATAATTCCACTTGTTTTTCAACATGTTTTCTAATTGATGTTTTGTATCGTTTTGTTTCAATAATTTGACACCATTCTGTCGCCTCTTTTATTGTTTCAGAATTGTTAGTTATCAAAATGATGTCGCTATCTTCTTTTCCTATGGTCTCAGCAATATAGGCAATCACCTCTTTACCAAGATTAGGATCAGATAGGAACATATATGTAAGCTCTAGCTTTTCATTAAAGCTAGATTCAGCCGCCAATACATCTTCTACCCACTTTTTTTTCTCCAGGAACTCATCACCGATTAACCCATAAAACATATCACTAGAAACGATAATGTCTTTAACTGGATTAAATCCATCCTTATCAGAATATAGCCTCTGAAGAGTGTGATTTATCGGTGAGAATATTCTCTTGAGCTTAAACAGAGGAAATTGTCTTTCCTCAAATTTAACCTCATAGGCCTCAAGTCCATGTGTGTCAAATATATTTTTATATTTGACGTAAGTTTTATAATATTGTTCACCAAAGAAAGGCATGAAAATACTATCTTCCGTGATAAACTTTTGAAACTCCTTATCCAAGTTACACTCTATTCCCAGTTCATCGGACTTTTTTACAAGTCTAATGAGTGTGTGAGCCATTGTGTTTGGGTCTGTCATTTCCAACACATTAGTCTGCAGAAACTTTTCAAATGCAGAAGTATAAAACACCTCTTTTGTTGTTGAGTCGATACATATTTGTGTGCAGTTTATATCAAAATGTTCAATCAGAGCCATACCAAAATTTTCTACGTGTTCTTCAAACATAATATTTGTTATGTTTAAAATACCAACATGATCTGTAGCTACCACTTTATACTTTCGTATGCATGCGCTGCTTAACCACATATTCCCATAATGATCCGGCTCAACTATTGCCTTTTTTTCTCTACCTTTTTTAAACATTTTATGTTCCTGAGAGCCAAATGATTTGACCTCTTTAAAAACATCTATGTCATTTAAAACAGGGTTTATTTTACATCCGAGATTTTTTGCAACAAGCGCAGCAAAATAGCCTCCTGAAAGTTTTGAATCTTTTGGGATAACTTTGCCATCCTTTAGCGCTTCTAACCGACAAGTCTCAAATGCTCTAAGTCCAGCTTCTTGAATTTGGGAGTTTACAAATATCTTTGTATGTATTTTTGTCATTATCTTGTTTCCTATGCCGATTTTTCTGTAATGATGTAGCCGTCTACAGTTAAAATACAGCCGCTGAAGTTGGTTGCGCTCTTAATCTCTTTGGCTCGCATGATATCGAGCGAAGTTATCTTCCTCTCTATCCATTTTTTATCCTCGAAATTAAAACCGAACGTTTCATAGGTTCCGTCTTTGAGTGAGTTTGCCTCAATAACGCAAAAGTTGTCTACTTGGCATTGAATTATTGCATCATCATCGTTGTAAAAACCAATAGCTACAACATCTTCCATTAAGACATCTAGTGTGTTCTGATTTTCTTCAGATGGAGTTACTATTTCCATAAGGTAAACACTAATATAATCTGATTCCTTATATTCATCAGAGTCCATAAATATGGGTGAATATGAAATTGGCAATTCGATATCTTTATCTATCACCATTTCATAAATCTCATCGTCTCTATCCACTAATTTAATTGCCTCTTTTATATGAAACAAGATCACTGAATTTTTGTTCTGGATTGATTCAGAAGCCACGATGATTTCATCAATATCCGTAATATTTCTGTGAGATTGAAGATATACCGCTTCATACTGGCTATGAAGATCAAGCTTTGGAAGACCTTCTGCTTTTTGGAAAGCATCAATCTCATCTTGAATATGATCTTGAAAATCAGTAAGCTCCACCCATAAGCTTTTTTCATAGCGAGTATTGCTCATAAGTTCATCTAAATCAAAATTAAACGATTGATAGTCACCCACCGTATCACCCAATTCGTCCATAAGTTCATCTCGAAAAGCTTCCAAAATAGTTGACAACTCATCATCGTCTAGCTGTTGTGTTGCACTTTCTATAAAGCTTTCTTTAAAGTCGCTCAAATTTGCTTCATTGAGCAATTCTTCGCGCTGCTCTTTGTAGCAAGAAGCAACGTAGTCCCAATTATTTTCTTCTATTTCGTTATATACGTCATAGTAGCCTTCTCGGCCATTTTCTTCTATTTTTTTGAGTTGTTCAGATGAAAATTCATCTCGATAATCCCAGTATGACTCCATAGGGTTGTTTTCAACTTCTATAAGGGCTTTCCAGAGAAATCTAGTCGTGAAGTATTCACTCTTTCTCATCCATTTCACACGATTTACTGCCGCACGAAGTGTAATGTTTGATTTTATTGTTTTCATTTTATTTTCCTTATTTTATAAGGAAGACATACCAATCCCACTGTGGGAAAGTTTATATCCCCCAGTGGGTTAGCCTCCAATGAAGCAACTAAATCGTTTTATTAATAAATCGGTACGGCAATAGCTAAATAATTCATAAAATGAATAATATCTCCATTTTTGAAATCTATCATCACTAAAGTTTCCTTGACTTTATCCTGCTCATTTTCGGATATTTCCGAACAAAAATCCAATACTGAAGACACCGTTTGTCCATTGACAAGTTCAGCATCAAGCTCAATCCCTTTTTCATTAAATAGCCGTTTTACCCAAGTGATATGTTTAAACACGGGAAAGGATATCAGCTCTTTTACTTTCTCCAGTGAGATTGCGCAAGAGTCGTTGTCTCCTTCTTTTGTTGTGCCCACTATCAATCCGTTTCCAGCAAAAATTTGTCCATCATACATAAATCTAGTTTTTGTGCCGTTGATGCGTCCCTCTTCGTCTATGTAGCAACAGTCTGTGCCGTTTATATAAAAGCCTACTTCTATTATTTCTGCTTCCATTGTTTTATAAACTGATTCAATAGATTCGTCGATTTCAACCTCTTTTATTGCGTTTTTACTTGCATCAATTAAGATTGCTCTCATTTATTATCCTTCATTACACACGACAAGCGCGGGCTTGAAATATTGTTTTAATGAAAGATATGTGTTCTCCATTTGCTCTGCAATATCTTCTTCTGGCCAATTCTCAAACGGCTCCCATATTGAAAGACTGCTTTTATTGCCATTTAGAAAATTGTCATAATCTTGACTGCCATTTTTACCATCAGTTGTAAATATGTCTACCGCGTATGATTTTAATCGCTCATCATTTATAATGACTGGCATAAATCCTCCAGAACAAATCTGAGAGATCTGCTCTTGCGTGAAGCCTAAAGTTTTTAGAGCTTCTGCCATTGCTTTGTTCTCAAAAGCGAGGTTTTCTATTTCCTCTTCTTTCTCGTTCTTAATCCACCAACTAAAAACATCATCGCCTAAATCGACAGTTCCACTTTCGTCGCCGTCCAATATGGCATCATTAACCTGCTCAATAGTTTCATCATAACTACTGCTTGTTAGCTCACCGACATTAACTTCAAAAGCTACTTCATGACCTATAATTGTTATTGCTGATACTGCTTTCATAATAAATCCTTTTCGTTGATTAATAATATGTATTTGTTTTAGCCAACCGACACAATGTCGATTACACCAACTATACACACCAACAAAGAGAATACCGGCCCATGCCAAGAATTTCTTCATTGGCATGTAGCCTGTTATTTTATTTTCTTAAATTTCAAACATGTGGCTTATCGCATTAAGATAATCCACTTCCTCAATGACACCGCCATCGATTAGTTTTTCTTCGTTAAATTCTCCATTTTCATCAGGCTTTGCTCCTAATTTATATAAAGAATAGTCAAAACCGCTTCCAGATTCCTGTAAAAATACAGTATAAGAGTGAGTGTTAAACACAATCTCACCATGCATGCACAGTAATTCCGCGAGCCATTTTCTTTTACTTAGTTGTTCTCTTGACATATTTTCTCCTAGGCTACATTGATGCTTTTTATATGTTCTGATTGCACAAACTCTAGCAAGCCATGCTTATCGAGATTTTCGTACATATCAAAAAGAGTATCTTTGTTGTTCTCTAGCCATGTTTCAGCTTCTGAAATTTTTTTTGTAGAATTTCGGCTCAAAGGCTGAAAAAATATTTTAAACGAGCTATTAGACATTGGTGAGCATCTTATGAATTGCTCTCCAACTTCTATTGTGTTAAAATGAATGCGTAATCCTCTTGACTCTGGTTTTCCAGAAAAATAATTCATCCCGCCTAGCTGGTAGGAAACCTCAATTCTCATGTGCTCATTTTTTTCGATATTTAATAAGCGTTTCATTAGCGCACCTCCTTCGGAGATACTGTATAAAACACAAGATACTCATCGGCTGTCCCCTCCCTCTCGACGATTGCGTTAGGCAATGCCTTGTAATCATTGTAGATATGAGGCTTTAATTCATCTCTGTGCAAGATGATGTGACCGAGACTCTCTTTTTTTATTATTTTTTCTTTATCTTTACAGATGCCAACATATTCAAGGTATTCGACAGAATCTCTTGTGATGCGAGCACCCCAAGTTATACCATCTTCTCCTTCCCACTGGAATGAGATTTCACCTTCTATCGTGTATTGGCTAATAATATTGTAATACTCCTGCTCGACGTCCTCTTGAAATCGAATAGCACTCATGTCTCCATGAATGTAATTTGTATCTTTTTCAAACGTCATCTCAGCAAATGGTGTATCATTTAAATACTCACTCGCTTCGATTGCGTGGTTGAGCGCCACAGTGTTTAATTTTGCTTCTGAGCTTTGGTAGCTTCCTGAAATATCGTAGCCCATAATTTCCTCCTATGGAAAAACAAACGTGTGTCTGAATTTTAGTAAAGGAGCCCCCTTTGGGAGTTCCTAGCCACACATGTTTGTATGTGATTGAAACTCCCTTGTGTGGGAGTTAAACTATTTTTTTGTTAAATTTATCAAAAAGATCAGGATCAATATCCTGTGCAATCTCTATCAACTCACTATTAGAAGCACCTCTTCCGATTGCGTTTTTAATTTCGCACTCGTCATAGTCACAATCTGTATGCCAATCAAGAATTTCTTGAATAATTTCTTTGCTAATATCCTCATCTAATTTAATGAGTTTGATAATTTTTTCTTCAAGATTATAAAATTCGCAAGTGCTCTCAAGGCCGTTGTTAGCTATAGAGTTGCAGATTCTTTGAAAGAAGCCATTGCAATCCAATTTCCACGGATCCTCTTCGCACAATTTTGTCAAATAAGCCCTAACACAGAAGTGTTGTTTCTTGATATCTGCATTTACATTCATGATTTCCATTTTAAACCTCCTGACCAGAACTGAGTTTGAAGAACTCTCCATTTGTCATATCTAAACCGTAAACAAGCGTTTCTCTTATCTGCTGGTCTATCAATACTTTTGGATTGCCCTCTATATCTAGTTTTGTTCGAGATTTGCTCGAGATTTGCTCGGTGCCCTTTAAAATTACTATTCGTCCATCATCTAGTAAAACCTCTTGATTGATTGCTCCACTTGCAATTAACACTGTTATTTGCTCGTGGTTAGGCATTTCAATTGTTCCACCCAAAAATTTTGGCTTAGCAATTTCTGCAAAGAATGCGTCTTTTGCAACCCCTTTTGCAAAAAAGAAATCCGATTTCCAAGAGGGAACAGATTTTTCCCTGAAAATTGCAGGAAAAGACCATTTAAGGTCTTTGCTGTTGTATTTAATATTTATTGACATCGAATCAATTACAGGTCCATAAAAAAGCTGTGCAAAATCTTCAAAGTCCAACATTGTCATCAAAGACTTGTGCACCCTGTATCCAATTAAATATTTTTTGCCATTTTCCAGAACCAAATCTTTGTGACGTAGCCCAATTTCCTGACAAAACTCAAAATGACTTTTCATGCTATATTCATCCTGATCATCAAAAAGATCCTCATATGAATACATGACCATTCCATAAATTTCCTGTGTGCGATATATAAACCATCCTAGTTCTTTGTGATTTGCCGGCACACATACAGTAAATGGAGACCACCCTGTTGATACTTCTACCATATCACAATTGCCTTCCAGAACACTTATCTCTTGTTCAAAAAGATTTTGTGCTTGTGTTCTGTCAAATGATAAAACATGCGCCCTCCAGCTTTCTTGAATTTGCATATCTATACCGCTCTTGCCGCCAACTAAAACTCTGCCATCTACTAATAAAGGCATTATTCTTTTTCCAACTGTGTTTGTAAAAATGTTTTTCATTTTAATTCCTATGCTGCCAAGACTTTTCCATTAACATCTAGGTAGATGTCTTTGTATTCGTCTCCCTTTAAAATAACAGTCTGTTCATTACTAAACAGCGCCGTAAAACTATGCTCTTCCCATAAGATGTCACCATCTTTATCTACTAGGCAAAATACAGTATCCGAGGATACTGTATATTCGATTGCATGGTAAATTTTGTTGTCTTTAAGGTCTTTGATAGAGACATATACTTTTGCTTTGTCCGAATCCGCCTCTCCTATTTTTGGAGCTTTTTTCAAAACTTTTTTAATTCTGTCGACTTCCAACAAGTTGGCGTCTTTGATTACTTTCAATATAGCTTTTTGCATATCTTCCCCTGCTCCAACAAGAGAATCTTTGAGCTGGTATGCCAACATATCACATCCACTGTCGTGCAACTTGTACACTAGATCTCTTTCGAGCAAAACAGAGAATAGGTATGCTTCTGCATCCATATTCAGCTCCTCGTTGAAACCTTTTAAATATGGGAGGGGCTGTGACTCTGATAGCCATTTTTTAAAAGCTACTATCACTTCCTCGTTAGTTCTTCCAAGCAGGATCTTTGCATTTTTTCCACGCAAAGACTCCTCATCATAAATCAAACCAAACGCTTGTTTGCGTCCAACTTCTTCTATTTTTGAGGCATATTTTGCATTTGGTTTTCTCTTGAAATACCCGCCTCCATTTTCAATTACTATATTAAATCCACGCGGATCCTTTATTTCGTCAAACATTCTTTTGATTGGATTATTACCTTTTGAATAATCACCCACAAACTCTGCATACACAAGCGCACCATCTCTGTTATTAATAACATTTTTAACTGTTGCGATTGATACGGAGTCAACTGAGTGCTTCAAAAACACTTTTATATAGTTTGGCATTTTATGCTCCCATCTCTACTTCATAAATGCCATTGTTATTGACATATATATTTTTAAGCTCATCTCTTGAGCGTACTACTGTTGCCAACAAGATATCCCCAAGAATTATTTCTTGCTCTATCCAATTGTTTGTCTTGGCATTAAACGCCGTAACGACAAAACCATCTTTGCTTTTATTCGCTTCTATGATGTAAACATCATCAATTTGGATATACACTTGGGCGTCTCCGCTTGTGTCACCTATCGATGCAATGCCCATAAAAAGCTTTTCCATTGTTTCTACTGACTCTTCAGTTTCCTCGATTTTCCAACGCTCATCATTTACGATAAACTTTATTGTCTCTCGACGGTCGCTGCCAAGCTGTTCAAAAACAGCAAGAGTCTCCTCTGCATCTTCAACGGTTTCGTAGCAATCCTCGAAGTGATAATAAAAATAATCTACTCCAAAGTCCCTTGCCGACTCTGCAGAAAAATATGCGGTGTCAACTCTCTCAAAAAGTCCACCATTTTCATACGTTATACAAGTATAAAAATTACTGCCGGATTCCGCATCTGAATAAACACCTGATATTTCATATTTACTGCAGACACTCTCAAACCACTCCGAGGGACCAGACCATCTACCAGATAGGTGGATCGCTAGTTCGCCATCATCTTGAAATGAATCCTCGTCGTCTGGATCATAGCTTGATTCATTGACTTCGTAATCCACGTAGTTTTGCTTCTGTGCATCTTTTTCTATCTCATTTAGTTTTGCTTCCGGTCCACTAAACTTTATATAACACTCGCTCCAATTTGCCATACTTTTCTCCTTTAAAGAAAAAATCAGACACACCAACCCCTACGGGTCGACATGATGCGTCTTCCCGCTCAGGGTTTGTTGCCTTATGGCGTTTTAAAAAAGCGACAATTGAATAGGTCCTTTTTCTCTGGCTAAAACACTAAGTTCTGCTTCAGATACTGAATGACATATTTTTTCTGCTACTTTTTTGCCTATTCTAATAACTTCTTCATACACAAACAAGCTAGGTCCCACTGCTTTCGCAGGAAGAATCATTGCTTTTTCAGTCTCTTCAACTGCTGTGACTACAACTTCCTCATCAACTTCTACGATGATTTGAGGTACGTCGATTTCAAGCACAGGTATCAAAGCTTGATATTCGCTTGGGTTGGCTCTAAATGCTTCTAGGTGAGATATATAAAATCTCTCGAACTCAGTCCATTCTCGAGCGTTTAGATCTAAGGTTACTGAAGAAGATGAAGCTGACGCCTCTATCTTTTCATTTCTAAGCAAAGCTCTTGCCATAGCAATCTGAATATTTTCATCTTCTGCTTCAGAGGCAATATCGCTTCCAGTTGAAAGACGACCTTCGACTCCTTGGCTAATGTTCATTTTTCCTCCAATAAGTTTCAATGCCTTGTGCTGCATAGTACCAGCATATGCGATACTGTGCACTTCACAATCCACTGTTTGCCCTATTCTCCATGCTCTTTTCGCCGCTTGACGCAGCGTAAATACATTAAACGAGCTATAGGCTTGTTGGTAAAAAATAATCGTTGGATACTCCAATAGATCAAGACCCGTCTTTACAAGTTCTGGATTGGTAATCAACACATCACAGTCCATCGCTTTTAAATAAGCCTCTCTCTTGTCAGCAGTAATCGAAGATTTTAATTCTTGTACTTTTACGCCTGTGTTTTTTTCAATAGTCTCCATAAGGCTTTCCCTTAGACCAGAATTCACAAAGTCGTGATACACAAGCACTCGCTTGCTTTCGCAGCGAGCTTTTAGTATTAGATCTATTAGCTTTTGCTCTTTGTTTGTAATTGGATATTCCTCTCTTGTAACAGGAGGGGTATATGTAATCGTCTCTATTCCTGACTTTCCTCTAATGCTCACACTCTTTCTCACAAAAGGCATATCTGGCACCAAAAGTGCATCTACCTTAAGCCGACCAAAGCCTTCTCTGTCGTTGAATTCTTTTAGTGCGTACGAAGATGCCTCAGTAAGATCGAGCAGATACTGTTGTTGTGGCTGGGAAAAAACATCGTCATGTTCGACTATATGAGAGACTTCCGTATATTTCGGAAGACTTGCATCTCCATCCATAAACTTCATCTCATCTAAGCGAGCAAAAACGATCATAGGCAACAAAACATCAAGAAGGCGTGGAGAAAGATCTGCTCTCTCTTTTTGCCCAAATGATCTTCCCAATTTCGTTTGCTCGAGGGTTACTTTGTCGTATTCTGATATTTCAGTGTGCTTTTCGCTTCCACCAAATTCTTCAACGAATTTATTTATATCACCCCATTCAAGATAAAGATCTTGGCGTAATGAAAAAAACGGGAGGCTGAAAACCTTGTAAAACTTCGCTACTATGCGGGTTTGTGAAAGGTTTTTTAAAATGGATTATAAAAAAGCACTAAGAAGTGCCCAAAGTGTAAAAGTTTAGAC
>CAITKP010000064.1 GCA_903892995.1 uncultured Campylobacterales bacterium | reverse complement strand
CAGTTACAGGGAGAGCGGATAAAAATGCTTTTCTTGAAAGAGTAAAAAAAAATGAGGGTGCGATCTTGTATATACAAACAGGAGCGATGCTTCAGGGACAAAGCGCTCTTACTCTTGGAAAACTAATGATCTCAATGGTGCAAGCGATGGTTGGAAGATTATTTGCAGAAGGAAAGAAATTTGAGGTCCCATTATGTATGTACATAGATGAGCTTTCTAATTGTTGTTATAGGGGCATAGAGGACATGTTCAACAAAAGTGGCGGCGCAAATTGCTTCATCACTGGATTGACACAATCACCCGCTGATATCATTGCAGTTATAGGTGCAGACAGAGCAAGAAAGCTATTTGATAACACTAATACTAAGATTTTTATGCGTATGAATGATATGACAAGTGCGCGTGAATTAAAACTATATGGTGGTGTTGAAAAGCGAACTTCAACTCAACTCACACTTAACGGAGGAATCAGAACAGGAAGCACAGAGGAGGATGTTCTTAAAGAAACGGATTTTACAGAATTGAGACCGAGAGAATATTATTATATGGGATTTGAAGGCAAATTCAAAGGAAAAACAGCACCCGTAGAATCCTCTAAAATAATGATTGTTTTGCCGGAGGTAACCCGTTGATTAGCGGTCATCTATTTAAAAAATATAGAAAACAAAAAGCGCTTCCTTTTTATGCAATAATCACTTTTTCAATAGTGGATTTGTACGTGCTTGGCTTTTTGCTAAATATTTTTTTCACTCATCAGATAGATTTTCATTACAGTCACTGGATCTTATCGCTTACAGCGGACCACTCTAAGCTGCTTCTCTTTATCGCCATTGTTTTTGCGATAAGCTCAATATCTCTAATGTATCTTTTCTATCTAAGCGGACAGCAAGAGGAAAAAATAACCTATGTAAAACTTGCAGATATTGCTTCACTTTGGACGGATGTTGACGAGGGAGTGAACGACATTGTCATCTCTGAATGTGATATAGAAAAAGCGAAGGCAGACTTTATTACATTTTCAAAAACATTACCGCCTTATTCTCACAAAAAAACTCAAAGAATATTTCATACCTATGTACTCGACAAAATAGAATTCTTTGATATTGAGTCACTGACTATAGTAAATAAGCTTCTTTTATTCCTGGAAAGATTTGGCGATTTATCGAGCGTTCCTTCTCATTTCAAAAGCGATAGCGAGGTCAATGACATTGCTCAAATGCATCAATTTGATGATTATAAAGAATACCTCGAGGGTAAAAATAACTATGAGCTTCTCAAAAAAATAAAATTGCAAGACCACACCCTCAACGTAATTGAGTGCGCGGTTAAGAACTACAATGCAGTAAAAGATAAAGAAGAAAACATATTTATCCAATATAAAGATGTTGTGATTTCCGCTTTGGCACATGACTTGGGAAAAGCAAGAAATCAAATGATGAAGGAGCTAGTTCTTGATGATGATAGCTACAGCAAAAAAAATCACACTTCTCTGTCGGTAGACTACTTCGAAAAAACTGCAAAAGGATATAGCAGAAAAAGTACCGTTATTGAAGCCATCAACGCACACCACTCAAACAATATTCCTTCTGATCCATTGTCTAGAATTCTTTTTATTGCTGATAAAGATGCCAGAGATTTGGAATCCAAGCAGATTATTGAAAATCTCAAACAAAGTCAACAAGAAGATACAAAGGAGGAACAAGAAGAAAACAAAGACGAAGGCAGTCACTCAGGCGCTACAGAAGTCTCTATTGTTGACAACACATTAAAGGCTGAAAATATTCAAGAAACAGAAAATCCTGAGATCACCGAAGATCATGTCTTAGATGCGCTTGCAAAAAGATTACTACTAGGGTCAAATACAGAATTTGATGACATTCCTGAACAAATGGAACCTATAGTTGATTTGTCTATTACAGGCACTCCTGATATGCCAGAACTTTGGGAAAATGATATTTTTCCAGATATTGATATTGTCTCCGCCAACCAACAATTCACTCAGGATTTAGCTGAAACGAGCAATGAAAATAATCACGAGGAGGTAGTGATGCCAAAAATGACAGACAGACCCCCGTCTGAGGATGAACTTGTCAAAAAAACACTTGCTGAATTAAAAAGGAAAATATTTACTTTTACCAACAATATAAGCGTTGGTACAAAATGCAATATTGAACTCGAAAATATTGCTTCATTTTATCACAATGACTTTTGCTATTTTAAATGGAGTGTATTTAGAACGGCGACAGAAAAAACGCTAGGGGAAAAATTAGATGGTCTCTCTGCAAATGAATACATTTTTTTATTTCAAAGCAAAGGTATTATTGAAAAAGCCAGCGGCAACAACACACTATCGAAGATCGAAGTATATAACGATGGGCAACTACTTGGCACCACTAATATGATTATCATACCGGCAAGTTATTTTAATCTGCCAAAAACAGAAAAACTTCTTCAATTGCACTTTAATACGATTGCAAAATACAAGTGTCTTAAAAATATTAGTGCAAAAAGAATTTAAATTTGTATTTTTTGAAGAATTTATTACGTTTTCTACCATATTGCCTTTATAATATGATTTTATAGCTTGTTGTAGGGATGCAAAAGATGAAAGATAAATGTTTTAAATATTCCATTGAGGTTGAGATGAAATGCTTTAATATTAAAGAATATATCAAACTCAAAGAGGAAGTAGAAAAGGAATTGGAATTCTTAAAAGATATTGCCATTAAAAACGATATTAAAAAGTTTGTGAGAAAAAATGAAACCACAAAATAACAATAAACGTGCACCCATCAAAAAGGGAAAGAAAATAGAGATGGCTCAAGAGTCAAATACGAGAGTGATCTATTGTAATGCACCGGAAACAGAAATTTTTTTAAAACTTGCCGCTGAAATGGATAAGCTCTTTTTCCATTTAAGAAGCGTGGTTGGTGCACAAATGACTTTTGAAGAGTTTTTTGAATATAGAAATGGAGCATTAACTATTGCTAGTGCAACTGAAGAATTTATTTTAGAAAGCGCAAAAGAATTAAAATTGTCAAACATCAGCAAGTCTCTGATGCTTTCACAAATCATGAATTTAGAATCCAAAGAGGAGTAGAATAAATATGTCTAAAGAAACAGTAAAATCAAAAAAACGACTAATAGTAATTGCGGTCAATGAAGTCGAATATCAAGCTTTTATAGAAAATAAAAAGAAAGAAGAAAAAAGCGGACAATTTTTAGCCTACAGAGCGCTAGAAAAAGCAGGACTGTTTAAACAAAATAAATAATAGAAGTGCATAACCTTTCATGGCAAGTTCGAAAATTTGTTCAAGCTGTAGACATTTTTTAAAACAATTGGGCTTGCCCGAAACACAAAAAGATGTTAAAAACACAAAAAGAGCCACAACTACAAAAGTTATTTTGTAGGCTAATCTTTTAGATACTTGAATCCTCCATTTTAGCTATGTGGAGTACATCGACTATAGTATTTTTAATACTGTATCTCTTTTTGTTGATTCCTTATTGGTACTTCCCCTTTTGAAAGCGTTTTCCTCCCCTATAATATAAAGCATATTTTTTGCTCTCGTTACTGCTGTGTATATCAATTGATTATTAAGCATCATCTGATATTGTCCACTCATTAGCATAGTAAGAACATCGTATTGACTTCCTTGCGACTTATGTACCGTAATTGCATACGCAAGATCCAAGAGACGAAATTTTACAATATCATTGTTTGAGTATATAGCTACAAACTCTTCTTCTGGATAGTAAACATAGGTAGTACCTCTTTTGTTATTCGCATTCATATCAACAAAAAGCACAATCCCCATCTGTCCATTAAAGACCCTTGTTTCCTCAAATTCTTTTATATTTTCAAGAGAGTCACTATTCTTTTCGAAAATTTCTTTAGAGACTGTCTTCATGTTTTGATTTACCATATGAATAACTTTGTCTTTTGCTTTTATTTTGGTGTACTGAGCATCGGTTTTAATCACTAAGAAATCTTCATCCTCCAAGGGATTAAAGACACTCTGTAAAACATTATTTATTGCATACACGCCAAGATTGCGTTTTTTAATTGGTACAATCACCTGGTATCCTGATAAAAATCCTTTATAGTCTCCATTGAGTATTGATATGTTGAGTTTTTCTTTATATTTGCCAGATATTTGTATAAGCTCTTCAACGATATTATCGCCATAAGCTGATATGTATTCAAAATCCTCATACTCACCTTTGTAATCTGGCGTGATTGCTTTTCTAATGGATTGCGCCATAATATTAATTACTTGGGTTTCTTTTTGTCTATACACCTTGTCTAGCGTAATTGTATGGCATAGAGATGATGACAAAATATTATTATAAACATCTCCTCTGCCAACAGATTGAAGCTGAGCACTATCCCCCGCAATAAGCAGTGTTGTTCTTGTAAAATCTATCGCTTTTAATAGTCTGTAAAATAATTCGGAATCAACCATGCCCGCTTCATCAAGCACTATAAAAGAATATGGCAATTTGTTTTCTTCATTACTTTTAAAATCCTTTCCATCATACCCCAACAAAGAATGAATTGTTTTAGATTGGTATCCTGTAACTATTTTAATTCTATTGGCAGCAACCCCACTAAGTGCACAGCAAACAATCTCATCTCTCTGATATTTGGTTGCATATAAATTTAATACTGAAAGGCTGGCAGTGGTTTTACCAGCGCCCGCAAAACCATTTAAGGAAAAAACACCATATCTTTTATTGGCTAATTTTATAATCTCTTTTTGCATATCCGCATATTTGAAACCTAGTTTATTTTCTTCTTCAACTATATATTTCTCTATATCTTTTAAAATGTCGCCCTTTTGTATTGTTGCGTTTTTTGTAACAACATCATAAATAAACTGTTCCATTCCAAACAATTTTATTGAAGATATAAAACCATCTTTTTTAAAGACAAATCCTCTTTGATGAAGAACATTAAGCTCCTGCTCTACATCCGATACTGACACTTCTACTCCGAGCTTTAAAGAGAGTTCTTTTGCCACATCTTCAAAGCTATATGCTGTTCCCCCATTGTCTTTAAGCCCATTTTCTATTAACGTGATCCCCGCAGCTCTTATGCGATTCATATTATTAGCACTAATTCCTTTTGCTAAAGCGATTTTGTCTAATTTTTCATAAGTAAAAAATGGTAATAACATATATGGGTTTGTTAAAACATAGTTAAATCCATTCTCTTTGCTCAATAAAAGTTCACATATTTTTTCAATCTCTTCATCATCTGCACTTAATCCGAAATCACTTAATAAAATCTTGGTTTTAACTATATTATTTTCCGCTTCTGCTTTTTTGCTTATGGTCTTAAACATAATAAATCCT
>CAITKP010000063.1 GCA_903892995.1 uncultured Campylobacterales bacterium | reverse complement strand
GGGCGAGCAAAGCGCACTGTATTGCTTCGTTAAAAGCACTTGAAGCTACTAGTAGCTCCTACGTACTTTCGCCTCGCACTCCAATGCGTTTTGCTCGTTTAGCGTATGCTTGGTTAATCGTATTTGGTATAAGCTTTACACATGAGCTCAATTTTCTAAGAACATGTAAGCCTTATTCTTAAATGCTACCCGTTACAAAGTAAACAAAGATAGCATTTTTGAACTTTTTAATGCAAAGAACTATGAAACTATTTTTTTAGGTTCTAAATGTTTCAAGTTTTGTATTGAGCCCATCTGTCATAACATTAAGATGATTAGCCGCTGCGGCGATCTCTTCTACATTTCTAGCATTTTGCGAAGAAAATTTATTAATGTCTGAAACCTGAGTAACGATCGATTCTACATTTTTTCCAGTAGCTTCAAAATCCTGAACTGTTTTGTCAGTTGCATATACAGCAGCATTTACAATTTGTACACTATTATTTATTTTTTGCTCGACATCTGTTGATACTTCTGCTAAAGATTGCATATCTGCAGAATTACTATTCATCTGCCCACTCACATCCGTAATTGACTGTACTATTACGTTAATAGTTGCATTGATCTCTGTAAGAGATTTTTGAGTTCTTTCGGCAAGTTTACGAACCTCATCTGCAACAACAGCAAAGCCTCTACCATGTTCGCCAGCGCGTGCTGCTTCAATCGCTGCATTGAGTGCCAGTAAATTTGTTTGATCCGCGATATCTGAAATCACATCCAAAATAGATTTTACTTGTAAGGCATCATCAGAAAGTGTCTGCATACGGTGTGCAAGCTCGATCTCTAATTCTGCACTTTCTTGAACTTTTGCTGTAAGTGTAACAATATCGTTGCGTGCAATATTTAAAGTTTGATTTGCTTCAATAATATCTGATTTACTTCTTTGCGCATCAACAATAGCGATATTGATCTCGCTTTGAATACTATTAGCCTTTTTAGTTGCTTCTTCTATTGCTACGACAGATTTTTCAACATTGTTTCCAACATTTATTGCTGTTGTTGAAAGTTCATGCGAAATTGCAGCATTTTCAGATGATGAACTTTTGGAATCAGCTACAAGATCTCTTAAACTTTGCATCAATGTATTATAACTTTCATCCATCTCATAAATCTCTGATGGACCTTGTATAGGTTGAATTTTTGTTAAGTCTTTATCCTTTGAAGCCATGTGAAGTTTATTTTTAAATCCATTTACAGAGATTGTAATCTGTCGTATGATAAAAAATGAAAAAGAGATAAGAACAACAACTACTACTATAACTATCATCCACATTAGCATATGATTTTTTGAGATAAGTGTATCTGTGGAGCTTTCATTCTCTAACGCTTGTTTAGTTGAAAGTGCAACAAGAGAGTCTATGGCTTTTCGATGAGTTAAATAAAGTTTTTTCATCTTTCCATTATAAAGCTGTTGCGCTTTTTGTATATCACCATTTTCTAATGCTGGAATAAACTCATTTTTTGTGATATTAAAATATGCAATTGCGGGTTCTTTAGATTTTGAAAGTATCAAATCTTTAACCTGCGGTTCTTGAAGATTTTGTGTCCAGTATTGCTGTCTGTCGTTATAGTCATGCTCTAACTGATTCACTTTATCTTTAAGTACTTGCAGTTCTTGTTTATTTGCAGCGATCATATCAGCTGTTGTTAATCTTGTTTCTAAAATATACTCTGGTGGTGGCAAAATATCAGCCAAAAGATCTTTGGATAGGATAATATTTTTATAAGCTGTGCTTCCTATCTTTACAGAATCTATAACATAAAATGCGATAGCAGATATTAGCAAAGCACCAGCTATGGCAAAAGCAGTCAGAAAAGAGAGATTGTTTTTAATGCTTAGATTTTTTAGCATGTTTACTCCTGAATTACGATTTTTAGTATGTCTAGTCAGTTTTACACTGAACATAGTTTCTCTACAATCTGTAGTATTCTAACATTAAAATGTTGCAATTTTGTTGCAATTTCATAGATACTTTTTCAGAACTCCTCAACAAATGAGCTTTTAGCTATAATTTCGCCAATGAAAAAAGAAGCTAACTTTACAGTCCATTCACCATATTTACCCGCTGGGGATCAGCCTGAGGCTATTAAAGTATTAACTGATTCTATAAAAAAAGGCAATCGCTATCAAGCTCTTGAGGGTGTCACAGGGAGTGGTAAAACACACACCATGGCAAGAGTTATTGAGAATGTGAAGATGCCAACTCTTATCATGACTCATAACAAGACTTTAGCAGCTCAGCTCTACAGTGAATTTAGACAATTCTTTCCAAACAATCATGTTGAGTATTTTGTATCCTATTATGATTATTATCAGCCAGAAGCTTACATTCCCCGTCAAGATCTTTTCATTGAAAAAGACAGTGCTATCAACGACGAGCTAGAGCGTCTGCGCCTTTCATGTACGGCAAATCTTTTAAGCTATGATGATGTTATCGTCATAGCTTCGGTCTCTGCAAACTACGGCTTGGGTGATCCGGAGGAGTATCTCAAAATGGTGCAAGCTATCGCTATTGGTGATGAGATCAGCCAGAAAAAACTTCTGCTTCGTCTTGTGGAGATGGGCTACACTCGAAATGACAGCTATTTTGACAGCGGTCACATCCGTGTAAGTGGCGATGTGATCGATATCTATCCGCCCTACTTTGAAGATGAGGCGATCCGCATCGAGTTTTTTGGCGATGAAGTGGAATCTATCTATAAATTTAGTGTGCTTGAAAACAAACGGCTTGAAGATTTTAAACATGTCAATATCTACGCAACAAGCCAGTTTAGCGTGACGCAAGAGCGAATGTCTGTTGCCATTAAACGGATAGAAGATGAACTTGGGCAAAGGCTTGATTACTTTTTAAAAGAGGGCAAACTTGTAGAAGCACAGCGTCTAAAACAGCGGGTGGAATTTGACCTTGAGATGCTTCAAACTACGGGAATGTGTAAGGGTGTAGAAAACTATTCACGCCTACTAACCGATAAAAAAGCAGGCGAAGCACCCTTTACTCTTTTGGATTATTTTGAAACAAAACACAAAGAGTATCTTGTCATCGTCGATGAGTCTCATGTAAGTTTGCCGCAGTTTAGAGGGATGTATGCAGGAGATAGAGCGCGTAAAGATGTGCTTGTAGAGTATGGTTTTCGTCTTCCAAGTGCGCTTGACAACCGTCCTCTAAAAATAGATGAATATATAAATAAAGCTCCGCATTATCTTTTTGTCTCAGCAACTCCATCGGCTTACGAGCTTGAACTCTCTGCCATAAAAGCAGAACAGATCATCCGTCCTACAGGACTTTTAGACCCGATCATCGAGATCAAACCACTTGATAATCAAGTAGAAGATATCCACGATGAGATCAAAAAGATCACCGCTAAAAATGAGCGAGTCCTCATAACAGTCCTTACAAAAAAGATGGCTGAAGCGCTCACAAAATACCTCGCCGATCTTGGGATAAAAGTACAGTATATGCACTCAGAGATCGACACTATTGAGCGAAACCAGATCATTCGCTCTTTACGTGTAGGAGAGTTTGATGTGCTTATTGGGATCAACCTTTTAAGAGAGGGTTTAGACTTGCCGGAAGTGAGTTTAGTAGCGATTTTAGATGCGGATAAAGAGGGATTTTTACGCTCAGAAACGGCACTCATCCAAACCATTGGAAGAGCGGCAAGAAACTCAAATGGACGTGTCATCCTCTATGCAAACAAGATAACAGGCTCGATGGAACGCGCTATCGAGAAAACAAAAAATAGACGCACACACCAAGAAGAGTTCAATAAAATTCACGGCATTACACCAACAACGACTATCCGTAAACTCGATGAAAATCTTCGCCTTGAGGATCATGGAGCGCTCTATGAAAAACAAAAAAAACTCGATAAGATTCCACCCGCTGAACGCAAAAAAATCATCCAAGATCTCACAGAACGTATGAAAAAAGCAGCGCGTGAGTTGGAGTTTGAAGAAGCTGCTCGGCTTCGTGATGAGATAACAAAGATAAAAAAACTTTAAAATTTTATGCCCAAAGGGCACTTACATGTAAAGGAAAAACGATGGAAGATATGTTAAGCAATATAACAACTTACGGATATATAGGACTTTTTTTATACTCACTTGGTGGAGGATTTGTCGCACTTATGGCAGCGGCCGTGCTCTCTTATATGGGGAAAATGGATTTAGCAACCTCTATGATTATCGCATTTTCTGCAAATGTTATCGGAGAAAATCTTCTCTTTTATGTTGCACGTAACCAAAAAGCAGAGATGCATGGCTACTTAAAGAAACATCGCCGAAAACTCGCACTTGCACATATTATGATGAAAAAATATGGCTCTTGGATTATACTGATTCAAAAGTTTATCTATGGGATCAAAACACTCATCCCAATCGCCATTGCGATGACAAAATATGATCTCAAAAAGTTTACAATTCTCAACATTCTCTCGGGTATTGTTTGGACGGCTGTTGTAGGATTTGGAAGTTTTTATTTTGGTGGAGCGATTGTCAAGCTTTACAATCTTGTCATTGCAAAACCCTATATTGCCATTATCATTATCGGTGGGATTATAGCAGCGTTATGGTTTTATATGTCGATGGTAACAAAGAAAAAAGTAAAATGAAAAGAAAATACGCTTACATGTAAGCCTTACATGTAACGTGTCTTTGGGCATTATAGTTCTTGAAGCTCTATCTCAAAGATAAACTTACTTCCAACTCCAAGCTCACTCTCTATCCATATTTTACCATTCATAAGTTCTACCAACTGTTTAGAGATGGTTAAGCCAAGCCCTGTTCCACCATACAATCTTGTTGTACTCTCATGCGCTTGTGTAAATGCTTTAAAAAGTTTTTCTTGCTGTTCCTTATTTAAACCGATTCCTGTATCACATATTTCAAATCGTATCATTCCATCCACATCAGCTTTTTGAATATGCAATGCAATACTTCCCTCAGAAGTAAATTTTACAGAGTTTGAAAGAAGATTGATAATAATCTGTGCGATTTTAAATCTATCCCCATAAAATATTTTTTCCATCAATGGTGCATACTCTAAATTAAGAGAAAGACCCTTTTCTTTAATCTTTGTTTCCACTTGATCAACAGCACTTTTCACAAGATCATCCAAGCTAAACTCTATCTTTTCAAGCTCAACTTGTCCTGATTCTATTTTGGAAAAATCTAAAATAGAGTTGATGAGTTTTAAAAGATGTTCTCCTGAACTATTGATCTTTTCAATAAATCCCCGCGTGCGATCTGGCAACTCTCCATTGACTTTTAAAATCTGTGAAAAGCCGATAATCGCATTGAGTGGAGTGCGAAGTTCATGACTCATATTTGCTAAAAATTTCGATTTTGCTTTTTCCAACTCTTGTGCTTGAAGTCGAGATTTTTCTATCTCTGTGATATCTTGCAAAATACCCATAAACTCTATGATATTTCCCTTTTTGTCCATCAAAGGAAAAATAACGGCATTTACATAATAGATCTCACCATTTTTTGCCAGATTTGTCATCTGATCTTTATAAATCTGTCCAGCAAAAAGTTGTTGTTTCAACTCTTTTGTTAAGAGTTCCCTATCTTGTGAAGGGTTCAAGAAAGTACAATTTTCTCCGATGAGTTCCTCTTGTAAATACTCACTTCTTTGACAAAGATTTTCATTAACAAAGGTAATATCTCCGTTATGATCAAATTTATAGATTAAAAGAGTAGCGTCCATCGCCTGTTTATACTGTTTGAGAGTCGTTTCTATCTCTTGATTTTCTTCGATTCTATTGGCTAAAAGATACGATCTTTCATCAAGGAGTTTACTTAGATTTTTATTTTTTTGCTCTATGAGTTTATTGGCTTCATTGAGCTCTTTAGAGTTAAGATCTACGGTATTTTCCATCAATCTTTTCTCTTTATCATACTCCTCATAAGTATCTGCGACATTGAGGATAAATTGTTGCATATTCGTATCGAGTGTTTCAAGCTCGAACTCTTTACCAAAATATCGCTTGAGCTGTCTTGTGAGTAATCTATGCATCTATTTTTCGTATATAACCGTTAACGTCATCGTCTGATTATGCAGTTCACAATTTTTCAAGTCATCACAAAAAGGAGCGATCTCACCATAAGAATAAAATCCGCTGAGTTGTACATTTTCTCCCAACTCCTCAGCAACGGCTTCAAGCTCTTCATCTACAAGCTGACTCATAACAAGCTTTCTACCGACACAACTAACAACAAGTCCAAAAGCACTTTTATCATTTTGCATCTTTGCTATCTCAGCAGCATGACCAGCTCCCTCGATAAGAAGATCGATATTTGGCTTCATCAAGCGCGCTGTATATCCCTCTGGAACATTGCCTGCAAAGATAATTGACTTATCCTCTTCATTGATCCCAAGCAAGGTTCTAATAATTTCTGGAGAGTTTTCATCTTTTCGTACACTCAAAGGAAAGCGTAAACCACTGTTTGGGAGATCGCTTGCGTACTCACCAAGATACTCTTTGTACAGATCAAGTGCAGGTCTGCCATCTAGTTCAAAAAGTATATTGGCAGAAGATTTTGTTATCTCTTTAAAAGTCCCAAATTCACTCCAACCACCATAACAGCCAGTTCCTATCATTAAAGAATCACCATAAAATCCAAGCGCTGCTATCATTTTTTGTTGTGCATATCCATCAGCAATAACCCAAGTTTGCTCAAAACGTGCTCCATCTCCAGCCAATCCACCTGTTTTTGGAACGTCCATCACTTCATTGAACCCTTTGGCTAGTTCAGATCCATTGAGATTAAGTCCATCAGTCAATAAAAAAAGATGTTTTAGTCCCTCTTTTTCAATCTCGCTGGCAAGATTTTCAGAAACAGTTTTAATATCATCACCTATCTCAAAAACGATACTTTTAAGCACTACTTTAGCACTCTCAAAACTAACAGCCGTAGCGACCATACTACTTTCACTGATCTCTGCGCCTAAAATATTTCCAGAGGATGAGCAACCTACAATGTGAGCCTTTGGATAACGCTCTCGTAAATAATCATAATGCTTTCCTTGAACAAACTCTTCAGTCTCACCAAAAACAGTAACTAAATCAACCGAATCTTTATCTGAAATATTATCATTTGTTTTCCAAGCACCATTGTTATACGCCAAAGTCTCTGTTTGCATCTTTGCTCCTTATACCAAAAAGGTATTTTACATGTAGGGCACATTTTAAACACTATTGCGTTAATAAGCTCTTAATAGGGTGTAAGAAAAGAAAACATTTTAGAAGGGATAAAAAAGAACTGCTTACATGTAAGGAATAAAGGCTTACATGTAAGGCAGTAAAAGAGTTTTAAGCGCTGATTCTATTAAAAATTATATAGAATCAATAATCGCGTTTAGTGTTGCAGATGGACGCATTGCAGCTGTTGCTTTTGCATTATCTGGGTGGTAGTATCCACCGATATCTTGTGCCTTACCTTCTACTGAAAGTAACTCTTCCATGATCTTAGCTTCATTCTCTTTAAGTGCCGCAGCAACTGGAGCAAATTTTGCAGCGATTGCAGCATCTTTTGTTTGGTTTGCTAAAGCATCTGCCCAGTACTGAGCAACGAAAAAGTGACTTGCTTTGTTATCTGGCTCACCAGCTTTACGTGATGGTGATTTGTCATTATCCAAGTAACCAGCATTTGCAACATCAAGTGCTTCTGTTACCGCTTCAAGCGCAGCAGAATTGTGCTTTTTAGCGATAAATCTTAGTGACTCAGCAAGTGCCAAGAACTCACCCAAAGAATCCCAACGAAGGTGACCCTCTTCTAAGAATTGGTCAACGTGTTTAGGAGCAGATCCACCAGCACCTGTTTCAAATAAACCGCCACCAGCTAAAAGTGGAACGATTGAAAGCATTTTTGCAGATGTTCCAAGCTCCAAGATTGGGAAAAGGTCAGTGAGGTAATCACGTAAAACGTTACCCGTTGCAGAGATAGTGTTTAATCCTGCACGTACACGTTTAAGTGAGAATGCCATCGCTTTTTCAGGAGCTAAAATGTGATACTCGATACCAGATTTGTTGAATTCTGGAAGGTATGCTTTTACTTTTTCAATGATTTTTGCATCGTGAGCACGATTTTCATCTAACCAGAAAACAACTGGCACGTTTTCGATCTCAGCACGCTCAACTGCAAGACGGATCCAATCTTTAATCGGAATATCTTTTGCACGAGACATTCTCCAGATATCGCCTTTTTCTACATTGAAGCTCATAAGTTCACCACTAGCATCGGTTACAGTTACAACGCCATTTTCTTCGATTTCAAATGTAGTTGGGTGAGAACCATACTCTTCAGCTTTTTGCGCCATCAAACCAACATTAGATACAGAACCCATTGTTGTTACATCAAATTGACCATTTGCTTTACAATCTTCAACGATTTCTGAGTACATTGTCGCATAACAACGATCCGGAATAGTTACAACACACTGTTCAACTTTTCCTGCTGGATTCCACATTTTACCGCCATCACGTACAACAACTGGAAGTGAAGCATCGATGATAATATCGTTTGAAGCGTGTAGGTTTGTGATCCCTTTATCTGAATCAACCATTGCCATTGCAGGTTGCTTAGCGTAAACTGCAGACATAGCATCATTGATCTCTTGTTGTTTATCAGCTGGAAGTTTTGCCATTTTTTTGTAAAGATCACCAAGACCTAAGTTTGGATTTACACCGATCGCTTTGAAATCATCTGCAAATTTTGCAAACACATCTTCAAAAAATACACAAACAGCGTGACCGAACATAATCGGATCAGAAACTTTCATCATAGTTGCTTTTAAGTGAATAGACCAAAGAATATTTTTCTCTTTTGCTTCTGCAATAGACTCAGCTAAGAAAGAACGAAGTGCTTTTGCACTCATAAACGTTGCATCTAAAACCTCTTTATCAACTGCATTGATCTCTTTTAAAACTTTGCCATTTAACGCAATTGTTACTTTTCCATCACCATTTTTGATAACAGATTTTTCATTTGCATAAAAGTCACCCTCACTCATGTGAGCAACACGAGTTTTTGAACCCTCATCCCATGCACGAAGTTTATGAGGATTTTTCTTAGCAAAGTTTTTAACAGCAACTGCCGCACGTCTGTCAGAGTTTCCTTCACGAAGCACTGGATTAACAGCAGAACCTAAACATGCAGAAAATCTTTCTTTTAGTGCTTTTTCAGCATCAGTTTGTGGATCTTCAGGATACGAAGGGATATCATAACCTTGAGACTGAAGCTCAGCGATTGCCTCTTTTAATTGAGGAATTGAAGCAGAGATATTTGGTAGTTTGATGATATTGCCCTCAGGTTGTGTTGCCACTTCACCTAAGTATGCAAGTTCATCAGCAATTTTTTGTTCAGCAGTCAAATTGTCAGGGAAGTTAGCAATAATTCTTCCAGCAAGAGAGATATCTCTTGGTTCAACATCTACACCAGCAGCTTTAACGAAAGCTTTAACGATTGGTAATAATGAATAAGTAGCTAAAGCCGGAGCTTCATCTATTACAGACCAGATTATAGTTGGGTTTGATTGTGCCATGTAGTGACTCCTAAATCAGATTTTTAAAATTGGAGTATCTTATCATAGATTTATCTTTCAACTAAAAAATAGCTTTCAATCTCAGTACAATAGAGTAATAATGAGAATAAATGTAACAATTAGCTTTTTATAATGTTACATAAATACCCATAAAAACGGTTTAAACTGCTTACATGTAAGCAAATAGAATAAAAAAATTTCAATAAAATAGACCAAGAAAAGGAAAAAATGGTAAATGAGATTCACAAATTTTTTTATATGTGCACTTCTTATATGAAATAAAAGTATTCATAGTGTTACTATTTGTAATACATAAGAGATAAAAAAAACAGCTCCCCAAAGAGGAATATGGGGAGCTTTTTCGAGGAGGATATTAAGGAAAAAGTATGCGAAAAATATTAAAGATGTAACTCTAAAAGCGCTATGCCACTGCGGCCAAAATTCTCTTTAAAAACTTCACATTTTTTTTCATCGATCACTTTAAAGCCTAATTTTTTGTACATAAGCAAAATATCAGCAGAGCCTATTTCAACCATAGTATGAATGATGCGGTAGCCTTTTAAAGTTGCTGTGAGCAAACTTTTTTTCAGCAACTCTCTTACAATAAGCAGATCACTATAACCATCTTTTTCAACTAAAAAATCAAGCATCCAAGTCCGTTTATCTGTTTCAAATGAACAAAGTGAAACCAAAGAAGAGTATTCTTCATATTTTTCTCTCACGCCAAATGGTTCTAAGGCTTTAGCAAGCATCTCAGAAGTGGCTATTCTAGGCTCATAGTTACACAGTGTTCCAACACTCTGTGCATCGATATCTGCAATCAAAAAGTTAGAGTAATGACAATATGTCTTTATCTGGGATGTGATCAACTCTTCAAGCACACCCAATAGCCGCTCATCATCATTTTGTTCAAAAATGAGATCAAATATTCCTACACTTTTTCCAGCTCTCGAACTCTTTAACATACATGAAGCTAAAAATTTCGAATCAACAGGAGTGGCTTTTCTCACGTCAATTTTTTTCATTAGTCACACTTTATATTATTTAAATCTTACTAATAGTATCATATTTTATGATAAAAGTTTTCTTAATTTTATTCGCTTTTGCTGAGGGTTTTTTATACGCAAATCAGATTGTTTTGGTGCTGAGCGATGATTTCAATACTACAAAAGCAAAAATGTTTTGTTTAGAAGATGGACGGGCAGTTTTTTCCAATATTGATGTCAACCTTGGAAGAAATGGTCTCGCATGGGATGGCGAAGATAATATATTCTTACATGTAACTCCCCAACCAATAAAAAAAGAGGGAGATGGAAAATCTCCTGCAGGAGTTTTTCCTCTCATTTCAAGTTTTGGATATGAGGATCATCAATTTTCTCTTCCCTATTTAAAAAGTAGCTTGGAAGATATATGTGTCGATGATATCAACTCTTCGCTTTACAATAACATTGTAAAAATACCGCAGATAATTCCCAAAAGCTTTGAGTATATGCACCGCGATGATAGTCAATACCGCTTAGGAATAGTGATAGCTTATAATCCTTCAAAAATTAAACAAAGAGGCTCATGTATCTTCTTACATGTACAAAAAGAGCTCAACCATCCCACAGCAGGATGCACTTCTATGGCTTATGAAGATTTAAATAAAATTCTAAATTGGCTTGATGCAGATAAAAAACCTCTCTTTATACAGATCACAAAAGAGTACCTACAAGAGGCAAAAAAGCGCTATAAAGATATTCCAACTCTCTATTGAAAGTAATATCGGACAATAAAGGTTCTTTTAGGTTTAGAGAGTTATCATATTTAAAACAAAGGAGTTTAACATGCAAGTAAATGGTTCTAGCAGTAATACACTCTCTTATATCAACGATCATAAAAAAAGTATGGAAGCATCTCTTGGTAAGATAGCAACAGGAAAAAATGAACAGCTTGATGATGCGACTTTGGCTCTTATTGCAAGCTCAATCGGAAATGATATTGGCACACTCTCGCAAGGCTTACAAAATGCAACAAATGCTACATCTATTATGCAGATCGCTGATAGTGTCACTCAATCGCTCTCAAGCAGTGCAAACGATTTAAATACCTTAGCCGTTGCATCAAACAATGCAGCACTTTCTTCAAGTGACAAAGCTTCTCTTGCATCGCAAGCAGATGCCATTAAATCAAGTATGCAAAATAGCATCAATAACGCTCAATTCAACGGAGAAAATATATTTGGAAACAATATGGAGTTTTCTTTAGGAAATAGTAAGATTACAGCAGATATTGGTAAGCTCGATGTCAGCTCTATAGATATCTCTTCACAAAAATCGATTAGTGAATTTATGAAATCTCTTCAAGATGTTCAAAGTACAATAGGTTCAACAACAAAGGCTCTTGGAAGCTCAACTAACTCGATTCTCTCACAAATAGGCTCACTAAACTCTGCAAAATCTCAGATGAGTGATGCAGATATAGCAAATGAGATAAACAATTTTTCAAAGCAAAATCTTATGCTAAACGCATCACTGCTTTCACAAGTACACTTAAACAGTGTGAATGCAGCACGAGTTTCTCAACTCTTGGGATAGAGGTTTTTAAGCCTCTTCCTCTTCACGTACCATGCGATCTTTTGCTTCTATTCCAAGAAGGTTCATACCAGTTTTTAATGAAAGAGCAACGACCTCTAAGATTTTTAGCAGTTTTGCTTCATCTTCACTTCCAATTATTCTACAATCATAATAAAACTTATGAAGTTTTGCAGCAAGAGATTTCAAATAATCAGTCAACTTTTGAACTTGTCTTGAGTGAAATGCATCTTCAATAATCTCAGGCAATAAAAGTGCTTCAAAAAGTAAAGAATCAGCATCAGCACTCAAGCCTTTTAATGCAGATTTTTGTATCTCTTGTGTTGAGAGTTCACTTTTTGCAACGAGCGTTCTTATTCGAGCATGAGCGTATTGAATATAATAGATAGGATTTGAACTATCCTGTTTTTTAAACTCTTCAACATCAAATTCTAAAGCTGTATCGCTCTTTTTAGAAGCAAAAATAAAACGAAGTGCATCAGAACCAATCTCTTCAACAATATCACTCATTAAGATGACATTTCCTGCGCGTTTACTCATTTTATATGGTTCACCGTCTTTTAAAAGAGAAACCATCTGAGAAAGTTGAACTTCAAGTTTTGAGCTATCATATCCAAGAAAATCAACAGCAGCTTTTACACGAGGAATATACCCATGATGATCAGCACCCCAGATATTTATGTAATGATCATAGGCTCTTTCAAACTTTTGATTATGGTAGATAATATCTCCAGCTAAGTATGTTGGGCGACCATCTTCACGCACAACAACTCTATCTGAATCATCCCCTTTTTGTGAAGATGCTATAAAGATTTTTTCATCTTTTTGATAAACACCCTCGCCCATTTTCGACATTACTCTGTCCCACTGGGCATACAGTGAAGACTCATTTACAAAAGTATCAAAATGAATATTTGTAGCACCAAGTGTTTGGACTATCAACTCCATAACACTCTCTTTTGCCCACAATGCAAGCTCTCTTTGACGAGTCACATCAGTAAGTATCTCGACACCAAAATGTGCAACAGCTTTTGTTGTCAGATCCGTCATATACTCACCACGATAAAAACTCTCAGGCCACTCTACTTCTTGATTTAAGATCGTTGCTTGTCCTTCTAACTGAATAGAGAGACCAAGAAGATCAATCTGATTACCTGCATCATTGACGTAATACTCAGCAGTAATATCATAACCCAAATGTCGGCCGAGGCGTAAAAGTGTATCTCCATACACAGCACCCCTCGCATGACCTATATGAAGGGGGCCCGTAGGATTTGCACTAACAAACTCTAAAAGTATCTTTTGAACCTTCTCATCTTTTCCAAATTGATCAGGATTTGTAAGTATCCAAGAAGCATACTCATCTAAAAAAGTTTCGCTCAAACGAAAATTGATATATCCTTGTACGGATTCAACCGCACTAAACATATCAGCCTCACCAAATGATGCACTAAGTTCTTGTGCGATGAGCATTGGAGATTTACGTAGTTCTTTTGCTAAAGAGAATGCTATAGGAGTAGAAAAATGCCCAAAACTTCTATCCTTGGGCTTTTCTAAAACAACGTCTCGATCAAATCTTTCGCGTAAAAGCGATCCTACACGTTGCTTCAAGAGTTACGCTTGTTTTGTTGTAGTAGAGTGCTGTTGAGTTGATGCAACTTTACTGTCGATTTCTGAGTGTTTTGTTTCTTCTGCATGCGTTGCATTTTCAGAACCCTCTTTCATCTCATCTTTAAAGTTTTTTATACCTTGTCCCAAACCTTTTGCCAATTCTGGGATTTTTTTCGCCCCAAATAATAAAACTACTATTGCAAGAACGATTAACCAATGACTGATGCTAAAACTTCCCATAAATTTCCTTTAATAAACAGCATCTATGCCGTAAAAATTTGCAAAAGTATATCTACGCTTTGCTGTAGATGCCCTTAGTTTTCCCAATCAATTATAAACTTATTAATCTGTGAAGTTGGAATCTTCAATCTAGCCGCTTTAGCTATTGTGATAAGATGCTTTGCAGCCTTTTCAAGATCATCATTTACTATGAAAAATTCATACTCAGAGATACGTTGTATCTCTCTTTTTGCCATTTGTATGCGGTTTTCAATTATCTCTTCACTATCAGTACCACGAAACCTTAATCTTCTCTCTAACTCTTTTAAAGTTGGAGTCGTAATAAAGACAGATGTTGCAATGTCTCCAAATCTATTTTTTACAGACATATTACCCTGCACATCAATATCAAAGACAACAAGTTTACCCTCTTTTAATGCTTCATTTACAGGCTTTACTGAGGTTCCATAGTAATTTCCATGTACCAATGCATACTCTAAAAACTGCTCAGTCTCTATATCTTTTTTAAACTCTTCCATATCAACAAAGTGATAATCGACTCCATCAGTCTCACCCTCTCTCATCGCTCTTGTTGTCGTTGAAATTGAAAAGTAATGAGCCCCTATAACCTCAGAGACTTTTTTAATCAAAGAACTTTTTCCAGCTCCACTTGGACCTGAGAGAACTAAAATTGCACCGCTACTTCTCACTATTGCTTCCAAAAGAGATATTTATACTGACATTCATGCCTTTTAACGATGCAACAACATCCTCATTATTGAGTGCTTTTAAAAGAGTTTTAAGTGCTTCAATCCCATCTGTTTTTTCATCTTTAACTTCTATATTTGGCACACTTGAACTCTCTTGAACTACAACTGCATCATCAAGTTCATCTATGATCTCATCTTTAAACTCTTCATCATCAGATGTTATTTCATCTGATTCTTCTTCCACTTCTTCACCAAGTGCTATTTTTAAAGATTTTTCATCCAAGCTAGAAAGCTCGCTAAGGTCTTCTAGATCTAGATCAATTTCCTGTTCTAAATCTTCACTACTTAGAGCTCCAACTGCCTCTTCAATCTTATCTTCAAGTTCATCTAATGAGAAATCTTCATCATTGAGTTCATCTAAAAGCGTGTCCTCTTCGATGCTAGAAGGTTCATCGACTTGGTCTATCGTAGGTTCTTCTTCAGCAGCCACTTCCTCAAGAAGCTCTTCTTCAAGGTCAAGATCATCAAAATTAAAATCATCTTCTAGCTCATCTTCAAGCTTTTCTTCTTCTAAGAGCTCTATTTTAGGTTCCTCTTTTGTCTCTACATGCTCATCTTCAAGATCTAAATCATCAAAACTAAAATCATCATCGAGTTCATCCAACTTCAGCTCATCATCATCTGTCTCATCTAAAAGATTTTTTACCTCATCAACATCATCTTGGTCTAAAACAGAAGCTGTTTCATCACTTTCACTACCTTCTGTATCCAAATCTAAATCATTAAGATCAAAACTATCAAGATCAAAATCCAGATCACCTAAGTCATCTAAGTCTAAATCACCCTCTTTAGCTGTAGCGCTAAGTGTTTCATCAAGGTCTAAATCATCTTCAAGATCGAGATTATCTAAATCGATTTCTGGCTCTCTTTGCTTCTCTGTCACATTTGCAACACTTATGGCGATTGCACTTAAGAGTTCTACAAGGTCTGTCGGTAAAAAAGGTTTTTTTACTTCGTTATCAAATCCATCAACACTTGCCACGCCACGAGAGAGCATATATAAAGAGCGTTTAAATGATATTTTTGATTCCAATTCATCAAATAATACTGGTGTATATAAGGCTTCATCAACAATTAGTAGATCGTATGAGCCCTCTGGAATCTCTTCTATATTGCTCGCGATTAAAATCTCATTGCCAGTTTTTTGCGCACTTAAGGTAACAAGCTTTGTGACGACTGGATTATCATTTAAGAGTAAAATATTCATAGTTGCAGTGTCCTTGGATGGTTGAATAGAATTTGACTTATTGTATCAGAAAAAAGTTAAAAAAGCTTTTCAAGCCAGTTAAATGCTTCTTGCATCTGTCCTTGTAATATCAGCATCGAAGAAGCCAAAATAGCTATTAAAACAGCAAAAGAGATCATTATTTTTATCGGAAATCCAATAACTAAAAGATTAAATTGAGGCATTGTTTTCATTAGCATCCCAAATATAATATCTGCCAGCCAAGAGAGTGCGATAATAGGAAAAGCGATAGTAAAACCAATAACAAAAAGATTTGCTGAGGCTTGGATCATATAGGTTACAAGAGATTTTGTCATCACAAAACCGCCTAAAGGAATATGACTCAAAGAGCTGTCAATAAAAAGTAGCATCCAATGATGAAGGTTTAAAGAGAAGAGAACCATAAGCGCCATAAGCGATAAAAACTGCTCAATAATGGGCATTGAAACGCCTGATTGCGGATCGATTGCACTTGCCATTGAAAAACCCATTGCAAATGTGATCATACTCGCGCCAAATGTTATGACATGAAATGCAAGCTGTAAGATAACGCCGATAACTAAGCCAAAGAGGATCTCGCTTAACGCTGCGATAATTAGATTGATAAGATTAATTTCAAAAACGAGAGGTGGCATAGAGGAGTAAAAAACAATCGTAAGCAAAAATGCCATAGCACTTTTTATCACCATTGGGATTGATTGATGGGAAAAGATAGGAACCGCTATAAAAAGTGAGCCAAAACGAAAAAATAGAAGTAAAAAACCAACAACATTTGTATCGGTAAATATTGTGGCATAGTTCATTACTTAACCTGAATGAGCTCTTTGTTCTCTAAGTGATAAATCTTATCACATCTATGTGCAAGGCTCTCATCATGGGTTACAAGAACAAGTGCTGCTTTATTTTGAGCGATGTATTCATTAAAGATGTTCATCACTTCTGAAGCTGTTTTATTATCAAGATTTCCAGTTGGCTCATCTGCAAAAATAATGCGAGGAATCTTTGTTAAAACCCTCGCAATAGAAACTCTTTGTTGCTGTCCGCCTGAGAGTTCACTTACCTTTTGATGCATAACCTGTGCAATTCCAAGTCTTTGTAAAAGTGCTTCATCAATCTTTTCATGACTCAACATCGAAGCAACTTCTAAGTTCTCCATCGCACTAAATCCACGAAATAGATAGTGCGATTGAAAAATGATCCCAAGCTCATGACTTCTTAAATGCACAAGCTCTTTTTCACTCAAGCCTTTTAAATCTTTACCTAGTATCTCTACATTTCCAGCTTTTGGTACAAGAAGTGTTGAAAGAATATGTAAAAAAGTGGATTTTCCGCTGCCACTCACGCCTGTAATTGCGATAGTATCTCCAGCGCTTACATGTAAGGATATATTTGAAAAAAGTTCATAATCAAAAGAGTGCGATATTGCGGTTGCGTTAAGTAAATTCATGGATGAGATTATAGCAAATGGAAGTTAAAAGAAAGGGGTAAAAGATTTAAAAAAATGGATAAGGGAAAACCCTTATGCCATTTGTGCTGCAACTTCTGCTGCGAAATCGTCAACTTTTTTCTCTAAACCTTCACCTACTTCAAGGCGGAAGAATGCAGAGATTTTTGCACTACCACCAGCAGCTTTTGCAGCTTCTTCAACCGCTTGTGCTACTGTGAGTTTGTCGTTCATTACATAGTTTTGATCGACTAATGCTTGCTCTTTATCTAAAGTTGAGTTATCATCAATAAAACGAGCTAATTGTCCTGGAACGATTTTGTCCCAAATTTGCTCAGGTTTCCCTTGAGCTTTTAACTCAGCTTTGATATTTGCCTCAGCTTCAGCAAGAACTTCTGGAGTCAATTGTGCCATAGAGATGAATTGTGGTACGTTTTTCAAAGGTTTTTTCAAACGTGCAAGTTCTTCGTTCTCATTTTTGATCGCTTCAATACGTCCAATAGTTTCGCTCTCAACATATGCTGCATCAAAATCTTTGTAGCTAAGTGTTGTAGGTTTCATTGCAGATGCATGCATTGCAACGTTTTTAGCGATATCAACAAGTGCTTTTGCAGTTTTTTCACTATCACACTCGATTGCAACGATAACGCCGATGCGAGTATTTGAGTGAACATAACCGTTTACAACTGTATTTGCATCACCACTCAAAGTAGCCATACGACGTACTTCGATTTTTTCACCGATTTTTGCAACTGACTCATCAAAAACAAGTGCAAAAGATTTACCATCAAGCTCAGTTTCACGAAGTGCTTCTACGCTATCGCAATTTTGAGTATATGCTTGAGTTACAGATTTTGCAACTAAGTCTTTGAAACCATCATTTTTAGCAACGAAGTCCGTTTCAGAGTTAACTTCAACTAAAGTCGCTTTAGAAAAATCTTCAGCTATTTTCAAACCGATAGAACCCTCAGCAGCAACGCGATCAGCTTTTTTAGCTGATTTTGCGATACCACGGTCACGAAGAATTTCTACCGCTTTTTCCATATCACCTTCTGATTCTGTTAACGCTTTTTTACAATCCATCATTGGTGCATCAGTTGCTGTTCGCAACTCTTTTACCATTGCTGCTGTGATTTCTGCCATGATTACGCTTCCTCTGTTGTAGTTTCTTCTGCTACTTCTTGTGTTGCTGCTAACTCATCTTCTACTGAAGTAGTTGAACCGCCATTTGCAAGTGCTTTACCTTCATTGATCGCTTCAGCCATTTCGTTACAGAAAAGTTGAATTGAACGGATCGCATCATCATTTCCTGGGATTGGGTGAGTGATAAGATCTGGATCACAGTTAGTATCAAGTGGAGCAACGATTGGAATATTTAAACAACGTGCTTCAAGAACTGCGATGTGCTCTTTTGCTGCATCCATAACAAATAGCATGTCTGGAAGTTTTTTCATATTACGGATACCACCGAAATAATCAGAAAGTTTCTCTTTTTGGCGAGAAAGCATCAATGCTTCTTTTTTAGTTAAAAGTCCCATTTGACCATTTTCTTCCATCTGCTCGATAGCTTCAAGTTTACGAATTGATTTTTGGATCGTTTCGAAGTTTGTAAGCATACCACCCAACCAACGGTTTTCAACGTATGGCATACCACATTTGATCGCAGCTTCTTTTACAGTTGCACGAGCTTGTTTTTTTGTTCCAACGAAAAGAACAGTTTTCCCCTCAGCTGCAGTATCCACAACGATTTGGTATGTATTACGGAAATAACGTAATGTTTTTTGTAAATCGATAATATGGATGTTTTTACGCACACCGAAGATATATTTTTTCATCTTTGGATTCCAACGACGAGTTTGGTGTCCGAAGTGTACACCACATTCTAATAGGTCTTTCATAGTTACCATTATAGGTCCTTTAAAGGCTTTTCAGCCAGAAATTTTATCGGTTTTCTTGGGTATTACCAGACACTTTTTTTCTATTATTTCAGAAAATGCGCACCGATGTTTTGGCATATACTTGCTTTGTTTCTCTTTTGTTTTAAAGAAAAGAAAATCGCGGAATTTTACTAAAATTTAGTTTAAAAATTGCTGTTAACATCTGAAATTACGGACTAAAATAAACAATTTTATAACAACTATAAACTTATATAAACAATAATTTTAAATTACTTTTTATAATATATTAGTTACTATGCACGCTTAAGAAAATATGACAAAAATGTAATAAAAGGGATCAGAGAATGAAAAAAACACTACTAGTTTCTCTTTATGCTGCGACTCTGCTTGTCAACGATGCGTCAGCATCTTCGATGTATGAGCGTTTCAATGCGATGGAAAAAGAGATGAATGCCCTCAAAGCAGAACTTGCTGATTTAAAAGCGAAAACAGACAAGAAAACGACTCTAGCAAATGATGAGGATGCAAAAACTGGTACAAAAACTGTTTCTTCAAAAGATGATGAAGAAGATGAAGAGGATACACCAAAAGTAAAAGCTCCTAAAGACCCGCTAAAAGCGATCAAATCGAGAATTACAGATATAGAAGATGATATCGATGAATTACATAAAAAAACAAATGGAAATCACTTAAAATTTAATGTCGATTTTAGAACGGCTGTTGAAAATATGGGCTATAAAATGGCTGATGGTTCCACTGCAGGAAATGATGCGTTTATGACAAATAGACTTTGGCTTGGGATGGACTGGGCAGCAACAGATAAAATCAGTTTTACAGCGCAATTGGCATATAACAAAGCCTATGGTGCAAGAAGTGGAGCTGCTAATGGTGCCCAATATGAAAGCTTTGACTGGGTTACAAGCGACAATGCGTATGATGATACTTTGAGATTGCGCTCTGGTTATTTCTTTTATAAAAACTCTACATTTTTAGGACTCAATACTCCTTGGACATTCAGCCTTGGACGACGTCCATCGACAAACGGACATTTAGTCAATCTTCGTGATGATGATCCTGAATCTTCACCAATGGGTCACTCCATCAATGTTGAGTTTGATGGTCTAAGTTCAAAATTTGGCTTAGAAAAAGTCACTGGCATTCCGGGGATGTATGTAAAGTTTTGTGCAGGACGTGGAATGACAAATGCTCAACCTAGATTTGCTGTGGCTCCATATGCAAAAGATAAAACAAGTGTCAATGACATTGATTTAGCAGGATTGATATTTGTTCCTTATGATAATGGCCAATATAAACTACAAAGTCAATTTTACTATGCGAATAACTTAATTGATGCCAATAGCTCAATTGATCCAACACAAGGGTTTAAAACTGTCGGTGGTCTCTACAGTGCAACTGCGAACTTTGTCATAAATGGTATCGGCAAAGAGTGGAGCGAGTTTTTAGATAATACAACTTTCTTTATTAGCGGTGCAGTCTCTCAGACAAATCCAAATGGTGGGCAAAATATGCTTGGTAGCCCAGATGCAAAAGTTGGTCACTCTGAGTGGATAGGAGTACAATTTCCTTCACTTATCAGTCGTGAAGGTAGATGGGGGGTTGAGTATAACCACGGTTCAAAATATTGGAGAGGTATGACGTATGGTGAAGACACAAACATCGGTTCAAAACTTGCAGCACGCGGAAATGCGTATGAAGCTTATTTTACTGAGCCTTTAGTGGATAATGTGCTCTCTTTTCAACTTCGTTATACATATATAAATTATGATTACACGGGTAGCAATGGATTTTTCGGCGATACTACGGGGACACCTATGAAAATTACCAATACCATGATGGTTCCAGATGGACATGGCGGAATGATGGATATTGCAGGAAGTGCTGTAAAATCTGCGCAAGATATCCGAGCATACCTCAGATACAAATTCTAAAAACATCTTCGCATGTAGGCTTTCATCGCTTACATGCGAAGTACCCTTTAGGGTGCAAGACTCTTTAATCTAAAAAATTAAGCTCTCAACTCTTGGAGTTTCGCTTTGACTTCATCTACATGTAAAGCTTCTACCGTCTCGCCATCTTTTTTACGCTTAACTCTTACTTTTACATTGCTCCATGCAGCGGCAATTTTTGTATCAGGTGAGATAATATAGGTTGAACGCACTATCCCCATATACTCTTTGCCATAGTTTTTCTTCATCTGCCAAACACCATAAGTTTGCATCATTTTTGTATCTGCGTCGCTCAAAAGTGTAATATCCAAATCATATTTTGCGATAAACTTTTGATGGCTCGCCGTTGAATCCGCGCTCACACCTAAAATGATCGCATCAAGCTGTGCAAAATCCACAATAGCATCGGTAAAATCACAAGCTTCAGTCGTGCATCCTGGAGTTGAGTCTTTTGGATAAAAATATAAAACGATCCATTTTCCTCTTAAATCTCTTAAACATATCTCCACATCATCTTGATTTGGCAGACAAAATTCAGATGCTAAAGTTCCAACTTCCAACATCTTCTCTCCTTTAATTTCAATTTTTTATAGCTCTTTTTTTAACCCACACATACCCGACAATAAGCATCCCAAGAGAGAGTATCAAAGCGATAATAATCTGATGCAAATATGTAGTAATCAAGGCTTGATTCGCTCCAAGAAAATACCCAAGAGCTAAAAGGATAACACTCCAAACTGCCGCGCCCGCGCCTGTATAGATGAGAAAAATCTTCAAATTCATCTTTGTAAGCCCTGCAGGAATAGAGATAAGATGTCTCAGTCCTGGAATAAGTCTGCCCGTAAATGTTGAGATATGTCCATGATTATCGAAAAAATTATCCATTTTATCAAGGCTTAACTGACTGATGAAAAAATATTTTCCATAGCGTTCCAAGAAGTTTCTACCCACCAACATCGCTAGATAATAGTTCACAAAAGCACCAAATAATGAGCCGAGTAGTCCTGCGATAAAAACAAGTTCAAGGTTCATCTTTCCATCTGCAACAAGCACACCCGCAGGGATCAAAATCAACTCACTTGGAACGGGAACAAAAGAGCTTTCCACTGCCATAAGTAAAAATATCCCAATATATCCCCAATCAAAAATTGTGCCGAGTAACCAATGGATAAATGTTTCTAACATCAAAACTTCCTTTAACTATTTTGCTCAAAAAGCTTTATCATCTCCAAAGCGACATCTTTATGCGAGTGATCTAAAAGTTTTTTGCTTCTTACATGTAAAGTGTCCTGTGAGTATAAGGTTTCATCTAAAATCGCAAGCAATTTTTCATCAAGACCATCGCCCTCTCTATGACACCAACCCATCTCCTCATCAACAATAAACTGAGCATTAAAAAACTGATGATCGCCTGCTGCATATGGATATGGCACAAAAAAAGTCGGCACGCCAGAAGCACAAAGTTCCCAAAGCGTACTCGCACCCGCACGACTCACAGCCAGATCAGCTCTTGCTATGAGTGAGGGGATCTCTTTTGTAAAAGAGTAAAGCTCTACTTCAATGCCTAATCTATCATATTCTGCTTTGACTCTTTCATAATCACGTTCACCACATTGATGAATAATCTTGATATTTTTTTCTTGTAAAAATGGGCTTACATGTAAGGCTAAATCATTAATCGCTTTTGCACCTTGAGAACCACCCAAAAAGATAATCGTTTCAAGCTTTTTTCGTACATGAGCAGCTTTAAAAAACTCCTCTTTGACAGGATAACCTTGGAGCGGCGCATCTTTTTCATACGCAGAGATAAAGAGCTTTGCGCGAGGACGGAGAATCGAGTTTAGCTTCCCCATAACAGCGTTTTGCTCATGGATAAAAAGAGGTTTTTTAGCAAAAATTGCAGCAAATGAAGCAGGAGCTGCGGAGAATCCACCAACACTGATAACGGCCTCTACTTCATGCTTATAAAGCAAAGCGATAGATCTTTTAAACGCTTTATATATTTTATAGAGTGCCTTTAATTTTCCCAAACCCCTCTGGTTCACTACGCCCGTTGTTTCTAAAAAGTAGCTTTGTGTAAAACTACTATTATCCGCAAACCACATTCTATCTTGACCACTCATAGAACCTATAAAGATAACTTCATGTCCACGTTTCACTGCTGCTTTACAGAGTGCATCTGCAATAGAGAGATGCCCGCCTGTGCCACCTCCGGTGATACAAAATTTCATTCTAACGACCTTTTTTCATCTAAATCTACTCTTTTTGAAGCCATGAGTACCATACCAACTCCAACAGCTGCGGCAATAATTGCAGAACCACCATAGCTCAAAAATGGAACGGAGATACCTTTAATCGGCGTAAGTCCACTAATCCCATAAGCATTTATCAAAAATGCAAATGCCAAAAGAAGCCCGACACCAAGACTAAAAAGATAGTGCACAGAATCTCGTGAACGGTTTGCAATCTTAAAAATACGTTGCAAAATCCACAAAAATAGCAAAGTCACCATCGCTACACCCACAAATCCAAGCTCCTCTGCAATTCCAGCTAAAACAAAGTCGGTGTGTACCTCACTTAAAAATCCAAGCTTAAAAGTCCCGCCACCAAGCCATGTGCCCGTGAGCCCTCCATTATGGATTGCATTGAGTGAGTGTCCTATCTGATAGGGTTCTGTAGATGAGGGAACTCTAAGCTGGGAAGCGACTGATTCTGGAAAAAGCTGTAAAATAGAGTTTTGCGCGATTGACCACCAAGATTTAATACGTAAGATACGGTGTTCAGCAGTCAAAATAAAAAAAGCAAAAAAGCCAAACGCTCCAAGCATCAAAGTTGTAAAGAACTTCATACTGCTTCCAGCAAAAATCAGCATAAAAAGTAGTGTCAGTCCAAGAACGACAACTTGACCGAGATCGTTTTGTAAAAAAGCGATTATAAACATAACGGCGATAAATACAACCGCGTATGGAAAAAAGCGTAAAAACTCCTGTCTTAAACCCATACCGCCATGATGACCAAGTTTTCTAGCGAAACTCCATGCTAAGAAGTAGATAAATCCTATTTTAAAAAACTCTACTGGTGCAAGTGAAAATCCGCCAAGCTTTATCCATCTTTTTGCACCACCAACTTCTGAAACTAAAGATGCAGGTAAAAAAGGCATAACAATCATCAAAAACATGGAGATAATAAAAAGGCTAAGACCTATTCTATGGAGCCAAATATCTGGATTGAGTTGTGCTAAATACCACATGATAAGAATGGAAAATATTCCAAATGCAGCTTGTCTGATTACAAAATGAAACTCTCCAGTATTGAAAAGAATTACTGTATATTGTGTCAGTGAATAGGACATAAGTATGCCTATACAAATCATTAATGAAGTTAAAACAAAAAGTCTTCTATCTGCCATGGAACTCTATCTTAGTTGGTTTATTTTTAGCACAAATTCAACCTCTGCTTTTGAGAGGTGAAGCTCTTTTGCAATGGTGTCGATCATAATCCCTTGCTTAAAAAGCGAAGTGATCTTGCTATCATCGTTGCCATGAACTGATGAGGGCATAGAGATCTGGCGAATCCCTCCCTCAATGTGTGAAAGCCTATTATCCATTGCAACTGCGAGATCAGAGAGGTTCTCCTCTGTCATATTGAGTTTTTGTGCAAGCGGATTTGTGAGATCATACACGCTTCTCTCGATCTCTGCATAGATCTCATCATCCCGCAAACCTCGTTCGCCACCTTGAACATGGGGCATTTTTTGCATCTCAAAAATCTTTTTCTCTAGCATATAAATCTGGCGATTGGCATCTTCAACAGCACTAGCAATCGCGCGGATATGTCTTGAATGCTCCGCATCTTTTGTTAAGATATAGTAAAGCATAAAGAGTAAAATAGCCCCGATAGCTATAAAAATCATCTCTGAGGCTGTCAATTTTTACTCTCTTTCATCTCTCGAATCATGATACGTTCTCTTGCTGTTAGATAGATATTCCACGCTTTTTCATCCTCTAAATGCATTTTGGTAATCTCTGCTAGGTTTGTGTCGATTGCCTTGAAAAAGAGTGCAATATCTCTTTTTGGATATACAGGCATCTCAACTCGACCATAGTATTCATCGCCTACATGTAAAGCATTTTGAGTAAGTTGAAAATGTGAAAAACCTATACTCTCTATATCATTGCTACTACTTAAATGAATACGTATTGGCTCATCATTTTTTAAGAATTTTTCCAAACTATCAACTTTTCTATAGAGCTCTATGAGAAGGTTGAGTATCACAGGATCACTCTCTGCCGTGTGTCCTTTAGCTTTTGAAGTTTTTAACCATTGGGCTATTGGATCATCATCAATTTGACTTAATTTATGATACTCACGTAAAAACTGCTCTGCATTTTCACTCACAGGAGCATAGCTTATCGAGATTGGAGCTGGTACTAAACGGACACTCATGCAAACACCTTATCTAAAACAATAAATAGAAAAAATACAATTCCCAAATAGCCATTAACTGTAAAAAAAGCTCTATCGATCTTTGTAAAATCTTTTCTTACGAGATAATGTTCATAAGAGAGCATTAAAAAACTAAATACTACAGCCAGTTGTGCAAAAATGCCAAGTCCAGCAACTGCTACAAACAAAGCCCAAAATAAAATAGTGAGAAGATGAAAAAAGACGGAGATCTTAAGCGTCGCCTCTGCACCATATTTTGCAGGAATCGAAAAAAGTCCCTGTTTTTTATCAAACTCTATATCTTGCAAAGAGTACAAAAGATCAAATCCTGCAACCCAAAACATAACACCAAGGCTCAGCAAAACAGACCATGCAGTAATAGTATTTTCAACTGCAACTACTCCAGCAAGCGGTGCAAGACCCAAAGAGATTCCAAGAACAAGATGCGCGCCCTCATTAAATCTTTTAAAATATGAGTAGCTTCCAAGAATAAGCAAGATAGGAAATGAGAGCGTAAAAGCAAGCATATTGATAATATATGCAACACCTACAAATGCCAAAGCATTGACAAAAGTGAAGATAAAAATTGAGCTTGCATCGAGTCTTCCATCGACACTAGGACGTGAAGCAGTACGAGGATTTTTTGCGTCAAACTCTCTATCAGCCCAGCGGTTAAGTCCCATGGCAAAATTTCTAGCACTCACAGCCGCTAAACCACCAAGCACAAGAAGTTTGAAACCAAACCATCCATTCGCAGCAACGACCATGGAGATAAATATAAACGGAAATGAAAAAATCGAGTGTTGAAACATGACGAGTTCATTAAAATCTTTTAACTTTTGTATATATTTTCGCAATAACAATCCAATAAAATTATATTTCTATTATTTTATCAAAATAACCTTTTAATGATATAATTTTGCCATGAAACAGCTAGCTATTATTGGTCCGACAGCATCAGGAAAAAGTGATCTTTCCCTTGAAATCGCACATAAACACAACGCATTTATTCTCTCTATTGACTCTTTGAGTATCTACAAAGAGATCGATATTGCTTCTGCAAAACCCTCAAATGAAGAACTCTTACATGTAAAGCATTTTGGTATCAACGAGATCGCTGTCAATGAGAGTTTCAGCGTAGAGATTTTTATCGATATCTATAAAAACGCTTATCAAGAAGCTCTTAAAAATGATAAAAATCTCATCATCGTTGGTGGTTCTACTTTTTATCTCAAATCTTTAATGCAAGGGCTTTCTCAGATACCTACAATAGATGAGCTTGTAAAAAAAGAGGTTGATGCAATGCTCTTACATGTAAGCGATTGCTACACTCTTTTAAACGATCTTGATCCTCAATATATGAAAAATATTGATTCTAATGACCGCTACAGAATAGAGAAGATGCTTCTTATCTACAAAGCTTCAGGGCTTACACCATCCCAGTGGTTTACTCTAAATCCTCCAAAACCAATCATACAAAATCTTCCAATCTACTATATTGATGTCCAAAGAGAGGTTTTACGTGAGCGTATCACTCTTCGAACAAAAAAGATGCTCTCAATGGGGATTATCGACGAAGTTGCAATGTTGGAGCAAAAATATACCCGAGAACCAAACAGTATGAAATCAATTGGGATTTTAGAAGTCTTAGAATATCTTGATGGTTATGCCAGCAAAGAAAAGATGCTTGAAAATATCTCCATGCATACAGCCCAGCTAGCAAAGCGCCAGCAAACATTTAACCGCACCCAGTTTCAAGAAACGGTATCTGCTCCACTAGCTGAGCTCCAAAGAAGCATTCACTCTATATTTTAAAGCTATTTTCTCTTATAAAAGCTTCATCGCATCACTTGCAAGCTTCGCCCACGGTGAATCTTTTTGTGCTTGTAAGGCTTTTTGAAACTCTCTTTTTGCATCTGCATTTCTTCCTTTTTTCTGCAGTAATGCACCAAGAAGATATTTTTGTCTTGCACGTTGCTCTTTACTCAATGTTCGCTTATCAAGAGAAAATAAGATATCCATCGCTTTTGCGGTATTTGCCTTGTTCATATAGGATTGATACGTCGTAAACTCAGCATACGGCGATTGTGAATATGAAGCTGTTTTTCTTTGAAGTGCCATCACTTTATCACCGTAAGTTATAATGATATTATCATCTTTCATACGAGTTCCAAGTGCCATCATCTGGACATATCTCTCAATATCTTTAAAATTATCACCAAACACATTAACAACTTTTGCCATCATAGCGATCATTTTTATATCATCGCCCATTCTCTGATTTGCATCAAACATCGTTCTATAAATATCTAAATAGGGACTTTTTTTATCATTGCCAATCAAAGTTATCACATCATTACCCATCTTGATACTGTTTTTATAATCACCCGTTTGGAAACTTACATTTGTATAACGGTACATCCATTTTATTCGTTGCGCAAGAGTCGGTGTTTTTAGATTTGCGATTGCCATATTTTTTGCCATAACCAATTGAGGTATCTTCATATAACATTCATAAAGCTGATCATCAAACTCGCTTGAAAGTTTAATATTATACTCGCCTGAGATATTTACAACTTCGTTACATTTTTTCTCGTTGAGTTTTATCTTAATCAAAGCGCTCGCTGCTTGATTTATCATCGCTCCAACATTTGGATATGTTTTTTTATCAAGTTCAATCAAAGGTTTTTTCAGTCCCAATAACTCAGCATATTTTTGTGTTTGCAATAACAACTGAGCTTTTTTATAGAGAGCTTTTTGCCCGATTGAGTCATTTTTGTAGTTCTTAATCAAGTTATCATAAGTAACAAGATTTTTGCTTATATTTCCATCATTAACATCAAAATATAGCCCATCTTTTGCTGCTGTTACTTCATCAGCAAATTCTCCATTTGGGAACTCTTTGAGATATCTATTGAGAAGTTTTATTGCCTCGGCTTTTTCTGAAGTTTTTGCAAGCCATAATCCACTGTTTTTCAAAACATTCTCATAATGTTCATTGGCTTTTTTGATTGTTTCCAATACTATTTGTGAAATTTTTGATGCTTCTAAAAACATCCCTTTTCCTGCTAAATCATCTGCAAATTTTAGCGAAGCATCAATATCTTTTAGAAAATATGCAGGATCTGCCTGAATTATTTTATCTACATAACTTTGAGCTTTTTTAGGAGATTGCCCACCAAGATAATAACTCGCAATACGATACGCTGCTGTAGCAGCTGTATCAACATCACTCGTTTCATCCAAAGCTTTTTGATAAAACTCCAGCGCTCTTTTAGAGTTTCCTGCTGCTAAAAGCTGATCCCCTTTATATATCATTCCTATTTTAGAGTAAAGAGAATCTCCTTGTTCTGTAAAAAGCCTATCATAAAAATAATCAGCGTCGCTGTTTTGACCAAGTTTACTATATGCCATAGCTGTTAAAGAGAGTACTTCAGCAACATTTTCATCAGATGAATATTTACGCAGATAACTCTTTGACAAGGCTACTAACTCTTCATATTTTTTAAGTTGAGAGAGGGCTTTTATTTTATAAAAGAGAAGTTCACTCATAAACATAGAGTCTGGAAACAACTTTATAGTATCATCTATGGCTTGAATCGTACCAGTATAATCTTTATTGTTAAAACTTTTTTTGACTTTTATATAACTACTTACATCTCGTGCTTGTTTAATATTGACAGGATTACCAGCAATATCCAAACTTCCCACATAGAGCGGTTCGTTTTTAACAAATGTTATTGGCAGATTGAGACTATTATCTGATTTTTTCTTTTCTGATAAAAGAGGGAGCGTTGTTTTATACCCGACCATCATCCAAGATTTTGAAAGACGAACTTTTGATTTGTAAAAAGTAGTTTCTTCTGGGACATTGAAGATATCTGGAAATAGTTTCATCTTATGCGTTGGAGTTACTATTAAAAAAAATGTCCCTTTTTTTATTTCGGTAACAACATTAAAAAAATCATCATTCAGTGGTTTTAAAAGCTGATTTGGACGCTTTGAAAAAGCACATATAACTTTTGTAATATTATTAAATTCATCTTTTTGAGGTTCACAAATAAATGGGGATGAACTCTTTACATGTAAGACAGTATATTTTTCATGATCCTCTTTGCCAGCTTGAAAATTTATTTCAAGGGCATTAAGAGAAAAGGGTATAAAAAAGAGCAGTAACCATTTAAACACTATATTACTACTCCTCTGGTAACTATTTTAATATCCGCTATTATATACAAATGCTGTTATAAATTCGATCAAGGGATTTACAGCGATGATAGCAAACACAGTTCCAACTGCTGCAAAGCCGATGATTGTGCGAAGTGCAATTGATCCATTCATTGTATAGACTTTACTATCAATATCAATTTCAGGCTCTTTCATAAACATATACACAATCAATTTTAAATAATAATATCCAGCAATTGCCGAGTTTAATGCCATGATAAGTGCTAAAACTATATAACCCGCAGAAACCGCAGCAGAGATCATATAAATTTTACCCCAAAAGAGTGCAAATGGAGGAATTCCTGCTAAGCTAAGCATAAAAAGTGCCATGATCGTTGCTGAAAGAGGTGCGATTTTTATCAAACCTGCAAACTTGTTATATGAGTGATCAGAGCTTTGACCAGGAGCTAGATTTTTCTGACGAGAGATCCAAAGCATACTAAATGCACCAAGGTTCGTGAATGTGAAAAGAATCCAGTATAAGAAAAGTGCTGAATTTGCTTGTGTTGTTCCAATAAGAACAGCTGCCATAACAAATCCTGCATGAGAAATAGAACTATATGCCAACATACGCTTGACATCATTTTGTACTAAAGCCCAGATATTTGCAGCAGTCATTGTGATAACAACTATTACATAAAGTACGACATTGAGCCATACAACACCACTTTGGATCAAAAATTCAAAGAGACGCATTACAACAACAAAACCTGCAATCTTTGGCACAATTGACATATAACCAGCCATTGAAGCGCTTGCACCCTCATATACATCTGGCGCCCATGTATGAAATGGAACCAGTGAAACTTTAAAGCCCAAAGATGCAAGTAAAAAGACAACTGCAACTAAAATAAATGGAAGGTTAGCAAACTCATCAGCATTAAATACTGCAGCTATTTGATGAATCTCCACCGAACCACTCAAAGCATAAAGGATCATTGCACCAAATGCAAAAAATCCAGCAGCTAGTGCACCCATTGTAAAATATTTTACTGCCGCTTCAAACGATTTACTTCTATTGTGTAGAGCAATAAGTGTATAAAGTGCAAGAGATGCTGTTTCTAAACCGATAAAGATCAAGATAAGGTTGTCTGTTGCAACCATAAATTGAAACCCTGCGATCATAAACAAAAAGAGTGCGAAAAATTCAGGATATGAGAACTCATGGAAACGTTTTGACGTTAATGCCAACGGTATGAAAAGTATAGAAGCACCAACAATAACAAATTGTGCTAAAAGTGCCAAACCATCTATAAGCATCATATTGAAATAACCAAGCGCCGTGCCATTTGTATTAAAATTCAATGAAAAATCGACCAATGAACCAAAATCAAGCATCATAAAAAGTAAACTAAGCATGACATACATAGATTTATTTTGATCTTTTTTAAAGAGATCTAAAACCAAGATAAAAAGAGCACCTACAATTGGGATAAGCATAGGTACCAAAGTCGAAATATTCAACGATTGTAAAGAGATATTTACGTGACTTAGCATTATTTTACCTCCGCTTGTGGTTTTTGCATAAGTGTTTTGTCTTCAAGTAAAGGAATACGTGTTTTTGCTTCTTCTGTTATCGATTTTTCATGCATAAGCATTACAACTGATTTTACACTATTATTGATTGGGTCAAGGATTGGTTTTGGATACACACCAAGCCAAACTGCAATAATAGTCAACGGAACTAAAGCAATAATCTCTTTAGAGTTTAAATCTGGAAGATTTCTATTTTTCTCATTTGTCACTTCACCAAAAAACGCTTTCTTAAATGAGCTTAACATATAGATAGCACCCACAATAATTGCCGTTCCCGCTAAGAGAGTGACAATGTGTGATTGGTTGTAAAATCCTAGTAAACTCAAGAACTCACCAACAAAGTTAATAAGTAATGGAAGGCCTACTGAAGCCATCATCATAATTCCAAAAATAGTTGCATATCTTGGCATAACCGAAGCTAAACCACCGAATTCACTCATCATTTTTGTATGACGTCTATCGTAGATAACACCGACTAAGAAGAAAAGAGCACCAGAAACAATACCATGCCCTATCATTAAGAACACAGAACCCGTAATACCCTCAACATTTAATGCAAATGTTCCAAGAATAATAACACCCATATGTGAGATTGAAGAGTACGCAACAACTTGTTTAATATCCTCTTGCGCATACGCAACCATTGCAGTATAGATGATCATAATGATCGCAATGATCGCAATTGGAAACATAAAGAACACCGCTGCATCTGGAAACATTGGAAGTGAGAAACGGATAAATGCGTACGTTCCCATTTTTAGTAAAACCGCAGCAAGGATAACAGAACCAATAGTTGGTGCCTGACCATGCGCATACGGTAACCAAGTATGAAATGGAAACATCGGAACTTTGATTGCAAAACCGATAAAAAATGCTGCAAATAACCATAACTGATAATTTTCAGGCAATATCAATCTATACCATTCTAAGATTGAAAAGCTCCACACACCTGTTGCTTGGTTATAAAGAAATGCCATAAAAAGCATACCAACGAGCATCACAAGAGAACCTGTAAATGTATATAAGAAAAATTTTACAGATGCATAAATACGAAGTGGTCCGCCCCATGCACCAATGATGTATAACATTGGTACTAATGAAAGTTCCCAGAAAGTATAAAACACAATCGCATCAAGAGCCGCAAATACACCAACCATAGTCATCTGCAAGAAAAGAAGTGTTATCACAAGATTTTTCATCTTTTTCACATCACCTAAAGAGGCGATACCGATCATCGTAAAGAATGACGCCATAATGATAATAAAGAGTGAAATACCATCTATTCCAACTAAGTAATTGATCCCAAATGTAGGAACAATTGATATGCTTTCCATAAACTGCATACCTGAAACATTTGTATCAAATGCAAACCATAAGTATAAAGAGATTACAAACTCTATAATCGAAACTGCAATTCCATATGCTTTTGCGCTATCTTTATGAACTACAAAGCCCATCATAGCTGCAAGAGCAGGGAAAAATATTAATAATGACAATATATGATCTAACATCGATTAAGCTCCTAAACCTGATAATACAGCTGAAATTTCATCCGCATATCTCACTGCCATACCAAAAGCAACCGCTAATGACAACAGTAACACCGTCCCTACGACCATCCATCTAAGCATACTTGAAAGGTTACCGTCTTGCATTTCACGAGTATTTTCACCCGCTTTATAAATTCCATTTGCGATACAATCAACTGTTGCATCAACAACTTTAAGATCAACTTTTTTCCAAAATATTGTAGATAGTTCTCTATATGGTTTTGAAATAAACTCCTCGTACATGTAAGGAATATAGTATTGATTAATCAAGATTTTATAGCAAAGACGTTTTTCAAACTCTTTATCTTCACCTTTAAAGTTTACATATTTTTTATATGCATAAAAAATTGCAAGCATTACGAATATTTGAGTTCCTAAAATCATCACCCATTCAACTATTTCAGAGTGAATATGGTACTCAGTCTTTGGCAAGATCTGAGTAACCATATCAAAATAAGTTGTTTTAAATGATCCTGCAATCACAGCTAAAACTGCAAGTGGACTCATTGCGATTAGCATAAATTTATACGCTTCATGTGGATGAAAACCAAACAGTTTATATCTCTCTTCACCGTGAAAAATAAGTGCAATAAGACGGAAAGAGTAAAACGCTGTTAAACCTGCTGTAATCAATAATACAGAGTAGATAACATAGTGGTTTGTTACAAAACCAACCTCAAGTATGGCATCTTTAGAGAAGAAACCAGCAAGTGGAAAGATACCAGCTAATGCAACTGAAGCTAAAGTCATAAGGATAAATGTGCCCTTCATCTGCTTGCGTAATCCACCCATTTTAAATGGATCGAGTTCATCACTCATAGCGTGCATAACATTTCCAGCACCTAAAAATAAAAGCGCTTTAAAAAATGCGTGAGCCATCAAGTGAAAAAGTGCAACCCAGTAAGCACCTAGTCCTGCTGCAACAAACATATATCCAAGTTGAGAGAGTGTTGAATACGCAATAATACGTTTCATATCACGATTTACAAGCGCCATAGAAGCAGCAAACATTGCAACAAATGCACCTAAACTTGCAATAAATAGTCCCATTTCTGGAATTGTGTCATATAAAGGATTTGCACGAACTACTAAGTAAACACCAGCAGTTACCATTGTCGCTGCGTGAATCAATGCAGAAACAGGAGTTGGACCCTCCATCGCATCTGCAAGCCAAGTATGAAGTGGAAACTGTGCAGATTTACCCATAGCACCAACAAAAAGGAAAATACCAATATAAATCAAAGTATTTGTATCTAAAGTAGGCATTACTTTAAACGCTTCATCATATTGAAGTGTTCCAGTGTTCCAGTAAACTAGGAATATACCGATTAACATCCCAAGGTCAGCAATACGGTTCATAATGAAAGCTTCATTTGCTGCCCAAGTAGCGATCTCTTTATGGTACCAAAATCCAATTAAAAGCCATGAACAAAGACCAACACCTTCCCAACCAATGAAAAGACCAGCAAAGTTATCACTCATAACTAAAACCATCATCGAAAAAACGAATGCTGAAAGGTATGAGAAGAAACGGTTAAACCCTTTATCATGATCCATATAACCGATTGAATAGATGTGTACAATAGTTGAAACTGTTGTCACAACCATCATCATAGTTACACTTACTTGATCAACTACAAAGCCAAAAGGAATGTAAAGATTTCCAGTTGCCATCCACTCCATCATCTCTACATGTACAGTATGTCCATCAAGAACATAACCTAGAAGTACCGCACTTGAAACGAAAGATGCAAAAAGTAATGACGAGTTTACAACCCCTGTCAATAATGTTTTTGGAGAAGCTCCAAAAACTCCCGCAAACAGAGCACCAACAAGCGGTGAAAAGAGTGCTATATATAAGTACAATTCCATTTTTTTATCCTCTCATTGATGACATTTCGTCAAGATTAATATTACCGTGGCGTTTATACCAAACAATCAAAAGCCCAAGCCCTACTGCAACTTCAGAAGCAGCAATTGCAATGATAAAAAATGCAAACATCTGTCCTGTAAGATCGTTGTAATAGTGTGAAATAGCTGCAAATCCAACATTCACAGCATTGAGTAAAATCTCTGTAGCAAAAAACAGCATTAAAAGATTTTTACGTCTCATAACACCAAGCAATCCTATTGAAAATAGAACTGTTGAGAGTATGAGATAGTGTGTTAAACCGATTTCCATCATAGTAGCACCTTTCTTCTAGCTTCTTCAGCAAGCATAATCTCTTCTTCACCCATAAGTGTAAGTGATCTGTCCATTTTTTTACCAGCTAAGACAATTCCAGCGATCATAGCAACAAGCAACATGACAGCTGCTAGTTCAAAAGGAACAAGATACTTCGTAAAAAGTACCATACCTACAGATTGTGAATTTGTTGCACCCTCGATTGCTGCTGCAGTGACTTGTACTTTTGTACTTACTATTGGTGCTACAAAAATCAGTACAACAAAAACTGCAGATAAGATTGAAAGACCCGCAGTAATCAATGATGATCCATTCTTCTCTTTTAACTCTCTTGTTGTATCAAAGAACATCATACCAAATGCATAAAGTGCCATTACAGCACCAGTGTAAACGATAATCTGAACAACACCCAGAAAATCTGCTCCTAAAATAAAGAAGAAAGCAGATATAAAAATCATCCCAGCTGCCAATGCAGTGAGTGCAAAAAGTGCTTGTTTTGTTGTAACAGTGATATAAAACATAACAGCAGTCAATATTGCAAACAGATAAAAAGCGATAGCTTCAAACATTGTTACTCCTTAATATGCAAGCGGTGTCTTTTTGACACGCTCATCTTCATGTGGTGTGATCGCACCAAAACCATCAAACTCTTGCTGTTGACCAGCTTTGAGCATATCGATCGGTGTTAGCATATCTTCATACATTACAAAGTGTGCTCTTTGTTCACTTGCATTCTCATAACGTCCGCCATGAGTAATCGCAAGCTCAGGACAAACCTCTGCACAGTATCCACAGAAGATACAACGTCCAAGATTGATACTATATTCACTCACCTCTTTACGAGAGTTCTCATCGATGCGAGTCTCCATACGAATACAATCAGAGATACAGATCTTCTCACAAAGTCCACATCCAATACATCTCTCAGTACCAGACTCCCAAAGACGTTTCATCTCATGAACCGCGCGGTAACGTGGGCCAATTGGCATCTTCTCTTTTGGATACTGCACTGTATGGATATCAAATTTGATCATCTCACGAAGCACAACCCAAAGACCCACAAAAAGTTCCCCTTGGAATGTACGCTTTACAACCCGTTTGAATTTTCCCCAACCATCAGTCGGATAATCCTCGATATCTACTAAGAAGTAGTCATCGCTAACATTTCTGTTTTTAAACTGTTCTATACTCATCATCGCCCCTTAAAACATCATCACTAAGCCGGTTACGACTACGTTTATTACAGCTAATGGCATAAGCACTTTCCAACATAACCACATCAATTGATCTGGTCTTACATCTGGCCAAGCCGCTCTTGTCCATAAGAAAAAGAAGAAGAAAAATGCTACTTTTGCAATCAATGCCAATGCTCCGCCTAATCCACCGTCTCCAAATCCACCAAGAAAAACAAGTGCGATTACAAAAGAGATAAAGAACATATTTGCATATTCACCAATAAAGAAAAGTCCCCATCTCATCCCTGAATACTCAGTACCAAAACCATCAATAATCTCGTGATCGTTTGCGATCAAGTGAAACGGTGTACGCCCTGTTTCAGCAAATGCAGCAATCCAAAAAAGGATGAATGCAACTGGCTGAGACCATACTAACCAGTGACTTACTCCTCCAACTTGGTAGTTGTTGAAATCTATCAAAGAAAGAGAGCCAACAACCATGATCGGTGCAAGAAGAGATAAACCTGTTACAACTTCATAAGAAACAAAGATCGCAGCGGTTCGTGCTGCTGAGATAAGTGAAAACTTATTTGCAGAAGCCATACCACCAAGTAGTAAGCCATAAAGACCAATCGCCATTACAGCCATTACATACAATAGACCAATCTCAGTATCTGCAACAATGGGATGAACCGTATAGCCAAACACTGTAAATTGAGGCCAAAATGGAATCGCAGCAGCTGCCATAAATGCTGTAGCTGCTGTGATGACTGGTGCAAACTTAAAGATAGGAGCTACAACATTTGTCGGGATAATATCCTCTTTTGTAAATAGCTTGATCCCATCAGCGGCAACCTGTAAGAGTCCGTATGGTCCAACATTCATCGGCCCAAGACGGCGTTGCATAAATGCAAGAACCTTACGTTCAAAATATGTTCCTAGTCCCGCCAAAGCAGAAAAAATCAACATAATCACAACGATTTTTACAATCGTTTCAATTAAATATGCCATATCCATACTTACACCCCTTGTATTGTAGCTGTACTAAAGCGGTAACCGCTAAAGAGAGCCTGTGAATTTAGATTTGAATCAAAAGTTGGAAGAGTCGCAATCTCTCCTTCGATTTTGTTATCACAGATAATTTTTGCACTCAACTCACCATTTTGTGTTTTTACTTTCACGATATCACCCTCATTGAACCCACTTGATTTAAGGTATGACTCGCTCATATAGATGCCACTCTCCTCTTTGAGGTTTGCAGAAATATTTGTAAATTCACTAAACTGACGGACTGGATTTACTAGATATATAATACTTCCTTCTAGCTTAGGTTCCAATATCGATTCTACTGCAACCTCGCTCAGGAGATCTTTTGTAATCGTATCTAAACAATATCCTCTCACTTCAGTTCCATCATTTTCATAACGGTTTGGAAGATTATCAAAATGCTCAGATTTAAAACCCTTACATGTAGGCAATTTTGACGTATAATCGATTGTCAATTTAGCATCCAATCCCAGTGCATTTGCGATATCATTAAGCTCATAACCTTTATAAGCAACTGCCGCATTTGTTGGATTTACTCGCTTATCTATACTTGTGAGTGTTCCCTCTTGCTGATTGATTGCTGGCATATCAAGATCGCCATCACCCAGTGCGCTTAAAGTAAAATCACCCTTCGTGTTGTAGCCAATAGTGTAGTTTCCTCGAGTCTCATCAAGATCACAAATAAGTGAAACACCAAGTGTATTTGTTAAACTTGGAATCATTACAAGTTTAAATGCACTATATTTCTCTAAAAGTGCAACAAGACGCGCTAGATTTTTTGCTCTTGGATGTGTATAAAGATCAGGTCCAACAATCAGTGAAAAACTCTCTTTTTTCGCTAAGAATTTTTCTAAACTCTCTGTAAAGTTTTTCGGTGCATCAACAATCTCTAAAAGACGGTTTTCATCGACTTGTACCTCTTTTGAGATCTTTTTAGGAACCATAGAAGTTTTTTCCTCTTCTACCTCTTCCTCTTCGCCTGTTTCTTCATTCACTTTTTTGACTTTTACTATCTCAACAACTTTTTCTTTAATAGTTTCTTCAACCGTAATAGTTTTTTCTGAATGGAATGATGCGATATACTCAACTACCGAAGCTGGAAGTTTTGATTTGTCAGCAAAAAGATCAAGCAATAGATACAAAACAGCCTCTTCTGCAAGTGGTGCATGAGAAATACTTAGTACACTTTTGCCCATGCCATCTATAATAGGATCTTTGAGAGGATGAAAATATAGTCCCGCTCCTTTGTTCATACTCATAGAATTATTAAACGCATATCTTGCATTTGGATTGTCACTTTTAAGTGCTGTTCCTACTGACACGATAAAATCAGCTGCATGTGCTTCATGAAGATCACTTCCGTACAAAGATGTTCCACTTACTTCGCTGTAATCATTTAAAAATGTTTGGAACGCCTTTGCTTCAGGATTTACAAGTTTATATCCAAACTTCTCTTTTAAAGATTGAAGAATAAAAGCCTCTTCATTTGTGATCGTAGAAGTAAATGCTACTGTGTCCGCTTTTTTAAATGCTGCGATCGCATTTGTAAATGCTACTTCATCTTTTGCTTGTACTTTGTTATCATAATCAAATCCATAACGTCCAGCACCACAAAGAGAAACATAGTTCCACTCGTTCATCACGCGATAGATCTTATCTTCTGAGTTTTCTATACTTGTGTGTTTCACATCATAAGTAATCTGGCATCCAGCACTACAGTGACCACATGTCGCAGGGACTTGTTTTAGTTCCCAAGCGTTTGATTTATACATAAAATCTGTATCAACAAGCGCACCAACTGGACAAACAGCCGCACACTCTCCACATGAAGTACAATCAAGCATCTCTGCGCCAGATGTGAGACCAATTACAGATTTATTGAGTTTATTCCACATTGCGTATGCATCTTTTGGCATACTCTCTTTATACTCATTATCGATTGCATCAGACCCGCGTGCAACAGTTTTTAAAGAGTTATCTCCGATCATATCTTTACAGACAGTCACACATCTCTCACAAACTATACAAAGAGCTGGATCGTAATGAATATGTCCCCAATCTTTAACTTCGCGCTCTACATCTTTGATAGCATAGCTTTGAGAATCAACGCCTATCTCTAAAGTGTAGTTTTGAAGTTCACACTCTCCTGATTGATCACAAACACCGCACTGTAATGGATGGTTTACATCATAAACTTCCATAATCGCTCGACGTTCAGCTTCGATATTTTCAGTTGAAGTCGTGATATTCATCCCATCTTTTGCTTTAGCATTACACGCATAAACTTGCTTGCCATCAGCTTCTACAAGACAGATACGACATGCAAGTGTTGGACTACAACGCGTAAGATAACAGATCGCTGGAATAAATATATCATTTGCACGAGCGGCATTTAATATAAACTCTCCCTCTTGTGTCTGTATCTCGCGACCATCAATATTTATAGTTATACTACTCATGATTCACTCTCACAATCTTAGATTTTTGAAATCTATAACTTTCCATATTACCCTCTAAATCAAATGTAGGATTGAGCGCCACTGTTCCCTTTAAACTCTCTTCTTGTTTAAAAGTACGCACAAATGTTTTGTCGCCAAAACTGATCTCTACTTGATCTCCATCACTTATTCGTGCAGCTGCACCAAATTGAGCAGAGCCTCGAAGTGTTGTATCACGCTCCAACTGTGAAGCTATATTTGTATAAGCATTAAACTGCAAGACAGGATTCACGTTGTAAATAATCGTTCCATTAAACTCAGGTAATGCGTCAAGCTCATCGAGTGATCCATCCATAGCAACCTCTACTTGATCAAGCATATATCCGCGAACATCTTCTCCAAGTGGCGCTAAAAAGTTCTCTAAGACATCAAATTCAAGTGCCTTAAATCCACTTTCTTGTGGCAACTCTTTTGTAAAATCGATCGTATTTTGCTTGCCAACGCCCAACTCTTTTGCAAGATCATGAAGTTCATAACCATCAAAAGCAAGAGCAGCATTCGTAGGAATCACTCTGTTATCGATACTCACAAATGTTCCCTCTTGCTGATTGAGTGCAGGAGTTGCCAGATCAGCTCCAGCTAAACTCGCTATAACAAAACTTCCTTTTTCGTTATATCCGACAACATTTTCTAAAGAGTTATCATCACAATCTAGCTTACATGTAAGGCTTACACCAAGAGTGTTTACATCGCGCGGTACGACTAAAACAGAGATATCGCTATATTTTTCTATGACCGCCACAAGCTTTGCAATATTTTTCGCTTCTTTGTGTGCAATAAGATCATTTCCAACTACTAAAACTCTGTTTTTGGTTCTCATTAATGATTTCATCATCAAAGAGAGTTCCTCTTCGCCAATATTACTCTCAGCACTTAAGTATCCATCATCTAAAGCATCAAAAAAGGCTTTTTCGTCACTGCCTAATTCGCAATCAGCAAGAAGATATTTAGCTATTAGTGCTAACACTCCCTCTTCAGTTCCCACTTCATATTTTAAAAACTGAGTGATAGTATTTTGCATTAAAGCATCTTCTATCGGGTGTGCATAGATAATCTTTGCACCATTATGTTTTGCAGCAGTCGTCATTGCATATCTTACAGCTGGATTATCAGTTGCAATCATAGAACCAATCACGATAACAGCATCTGCTTGTTTCACTGCTTCAAGTGTTGCACTGTGATGTTTTTTACCGCTAATGCTTGCATACGCTTCCATAAATAAAGCATATTTTCTTGCATCTTCGTTATAAAGTTTAATCCCCAAACTCTCTTTTAATCTTTGTAAAAGAAGAGCCTCTTCATTTGTGATCATCGAACTAAAACGGATAGCTTTTGCATTTACAATCGCATCAAATGCTCTTGCAAATGCATCAGGATTTTTTGTCGTTTTATTATCAAAACCAAAACCAAAACGTCCAGCACCACAGAGTGAGCTAAATTCAAAATTATTTTTTACTCTATAGATCGAATTATCTTTTGATGAAATTCCTGTATGGCGTGTTTCATACTCTAAAGAACATCCACCCGAACAGTGCGCACAAGTCGCAGGAACACGAGTAAGCTCCCAAGCATTTGCACTGTATTTAAAATTAGTGCTGATAAGTGCGCCAACAGGACAAACCGCAATACACTCACCACAATATGTACAATCAAGAGTATCAGAGTTTTTAGGAATAACTTTTGATTTATATCCGCCAAATTGCAGATCAATCGCATCATCGCCTATCACTTCATTACAAACATGCACACATTTTTCACATAAAATACAAAGAGCTGGGTCATAACTGATAAGCCCCCAGTTTTCGATTTTTCTATGTTGGTCACGTGCCGAAAAGTTTTGCTTTGAAACATTAAACTCTAAAGTCTTGTTTTGAAGATCACACTCTCCAGATTTATCACAAACACCACACTCTAATGGGTGATTTACATCATAAAGCTTCATGATGTTTGTTCGTTCATTTTCAAGCGCTTGCGTGTTTGTTGTGATCGCAATTCCGTTTGTCGGAGGTGTATTACATGAAAGTACAAACCCCTCAACACCCTCAGCTTCAACAACACACATACGACAAGATGCACATGGAGTCGTTTTAGAGATGTAACACATTGTTGGGATATAGATCCCCTCACGGCGTGCGACCGTTAAAATCGTCTCGCCCTTCTTCGCAGTTACGGCTTTTCCATCAATGGTAAAATTAATCAAATTACTCATCCAATCCTCCCTACACTGCTGTCATAGCGATATAATAACATCGCATACAACGATCTGCTTCACTTAAAGCTTCCTCTTGTGTAAATCCAAGATTGACCTCTTTATTGTTTGTTTTGCGATCATCAACATCAAGTTTGACACTCACTTCACGTGGTAACCCTGGAAGCCAACCTTTGATTTTCTCTTTTTTATCATAAACGCGAAGTTTACGTAGGTGATCTTCCATGATCTCATCATCGCTCAAACTTACTTCACCTGTTTGTACATATCTTGCCATCACAGAAGCCGCACGTTTTGCTTGACCAACTGCATTAACAATCGTCATTGGACCATATTCACAATCACCTGAAGCAAAAATACCTTTGCGAGATGTCATATAATCTTTTCCATTTGTCTTAATAGTCGCCCACGAAGTCATCTCGATCTCCCACTCAGAAGGAAGAAGTTTCAAGTCCGCACTCTGACTTACAGCAGGAACAAGATAATCCGCTTCGATCTCATAAGAAGCACCCTCAACTTTTAAAAGTTGAGCACGACCGCCATTTGGATCTGGAACGAGTTCAAACTTGTCTATAAGCAGAGATTTTAAGATATTATCTTCATCTCTCATCTCAGCGACTGCAGAGTGGAATAAAAACTCAACACCCTCTTCAACCGCTTCGTGATACTCTTCATATGTTGTGTTACCAATGATCGTCTTTTCATCACGACGGTAGATCATATATACTTTTTTTGCATTCGCACGGATTGAACAGCGAACAACGTCCATAGAAGTAAATCCACCACCGACACAGACAACTGTTTTACCAGTCAAATCCACATAATCTGTCGTCAAAAGGTTTTCTTCTTGCTCCTCTTTGCTTATCGTATAACCATACTTTTCAAAAAGGTTTACTTTATCAAGGAAATCGATCGCTCCCCAGTACCCTTTTATCTCAGCACGTTCATTATCACAATACACTTTTTTAGAGATTCTAGTTCCCGTTGCAACCATGACAGCATCATAATCATTTTCAAATTGACGCATCATATCTGCTGTTACTTTTGAGTTAACAATGAAATTTACACCAAGGTCTTTCACACAATCAATATCTTTGTTGTATTTATCGATTGGCATACGGTACTCTGGTACACCAACAGCGACTTCACCGCCCAATACAGGGAGTTCTTCATACACATCAACATCAATTCCCTCAAGTGCCAGGTAATAAGCTGTTGTAAGCCCCGCAGGTCCAGCACCGATAACTGCGACTTTTTTGCCAATACTCGGTTTTTTCTCTAACGGATGAAAAAAGCCAAAGCCATGATCTGTTTCATAGTCAGCACCAAGGCGCTTGAGTTCCATGATCGAGATCGGTTCATCAAGATTTGTTCTACGACACGCACTCTCACATGGGTGAGGACAAACGCGCCCACATGTATGCGCGAGTGGCATCGTTTGACGTGTTGCCATAAGTGAATCATCAAAGCGTAAATCTCTTACACCCTCGATATATCCAGGGATATCAACATGAGCTGGGCACGCATCCGTACATGGAGCTGTTATTTTAGCAATGTAGTTGATAGTTGCATCGTAATGTTTTGATGCTTTTTTTTCATTAATACATGTAAGAAATTCATCTTCAAAATGGGTCATAATGTCCAAAATAGGATTTGGCACTGTTTTGCCAATTTCACATTTTGAAGTGATCTGCATACTTTGACTGATCTCTTTGAGGTGATCCATATCAGAGAGTTCACCCTCGCCGCGAGCGATTTTGTCAAGCATATCATATAAAATTCTACCACCCCAACGTCCGGGTGCACAGCGTCCACACGCTTCAGAATAAACCTGATATTGTGCCGCATATTCAGTTGCAAGGCGGATTACATCCACATCTGCATTAAAAATCGCTACACCATCCCAACCGATGAATGCTTTTGATTCTCTATGGTCATCATACTGCGCTGGCAGGTTGTATGCTGATTCTTCCCACTGATCTTGCGGTTTGTTTATGTTGTTGATAAATTCACCATTCCAAGTGGAAAAATAGACTTTACTCACAATATGTTCCTAACTTTTTTTCACTACGACAGTCCAATCGACTTCGTTGAATTTCAATGAGTTTAAAAGCTCATATCCTGATTCTTTTACTAAATCAGCTGAACGCTGAACAGGAGTAAAATCACCCACCTCAAATAAAAATATTCCAACTTCCCCAGTTGGATGAGATTTTAGTATCTCAGCCATTCTAGGCTCAAACTCATTTTTTAAATGTCTTAGATCATATCTTTTCATTAGCGGTCAACCTCTCCAAATACGATGTTCGTAGTACCAATAATAGATACAACGTCTGGAATATAATGCCCAGGAAGTAAGTCTGTCAAAATTCCTGTGTGCCAAAATGATGGTGCACGTAATTTAAGACGGTATGGGTATGGACCGCCTTGAGAGTTGATGTAATATCCAAGTTCACCTTTTGGCGATTCTGTTGGGATATAGACTTCACCAACTGGTGGGCGCATACCTTGAGTGACAAGCACAAAATGTTGCATCAAAGAGTAGTTTTGCGTCATGATATCCAGCTTAGGAGCAGAGATATATTTTGGTGCATGCGCCATCAATTCTGTTTGGTTATTTGCAATAGTCGCTTCATACATATCTGCTACTTGGTAAAGAATATGCACAGATTGTCTCATCTCTTCCATATAGATACGGTAGCGAGCAAAGTTATCGCCCTTGTCAGAAACTGGAACTTTAAACTCTACTTCACTATAAAGTTCGTATGGTTCCTCTTTACGGATATCCCAAGCAACACCGCTTGCACGAAGCATTGGACCTGTACATCCCCATGAAAGCGCCATCTCTTTGGAGATCACACCAACATCTTCCATTCTCATTCTCCAGATACGGTTTGTATCTAGAAGATCTTCATAATCTTTGATGTTTTCTGGAAGTTTATCTAGGAATTTTCTTAGATCTGCGATGAAATTATCTGGAATATCTAAAGGCACACCACCGATACGAATAGCTGAGTGTGTCAAACGAGCACCACAATAATCTTCGATAAGATCCATCAGATATTCACGTTCACGGAAAGCAAAAAGGAAAACTGTCATCGCACCGATATCAAGCGCCGTAGTAGCCAACCAAAAAAGGTGAGACATCAATCTATTTATCTCTAAAAGAAGCATACGGATCACTTTAGCACGGCGAGGCACTTCAAGACCGATTAGCTTTTCAACAGCAAGTGCAAATCCATAGTTATTTGAACTCGAAGCTATATAATCCATACGATCTGTTGTCGGCATAAACTCGTTGTAGATCATATTCTCAGCCATCTTCTCCATACCACGGTGAAGGTAACCGATATCTGGATGTGCTTTTGTAATCATCTCTTGTTGGAGGTGAAGCATAAGGCGTAACTGACCGTGAGCCGATGGGTGTTGTGGCCCAAAGTTGAGGATCATCTCATTATCGTCACGATCAAACGTAATATTTTCAAAAAATGGTCTTAATCTATTTTGATGTTGCATGAGCTTACCTATCCCTGTCTGTAATAATTACTGATTTTTCTTCATCAAATCTGTCAATCATAAACACGCCGCCCTCTTCTTGATAAGCAAGAGGAGTTTTTGGTTCATTTCCTGTGATCTTCGTACCTTTTGGAACTTCATGCCCAAGACGTGCAAAACGCTCGCTATCATAACGGTCAACGCGCGCTGTATCACGGATTTCAGGCCCGATGATATCACGAGCTTCTTTACCGTAGATTTTGTCCACTTCATACCAAGCAGCAAACTCATCACCCTCAAGAGGATAGGTTTTAAGCAAAGGATGACCTTCCCAATCGTATGGCATCAAGATACGTTTTAAAAATGGGTGATTGTTTACATGTAAGCCAAACATATCATACATCTCACGCTCAGACCAGTCAGCAGAGCGGAAAAGTTTTTCAACGCTGTTGATCGCTTCATCTTTAGCTACGAAACATTTAATGCGAACACGTTTTCTTTTTCCCATCGAAAGCATTTGATAAAAAACTTCAAACTCTCCACTTTTTGCAATCCAATCAATTGCACTAAGTTCTGAAAGCTGTGTATATTCTAGTTCATCACGAAGAAGTTCTAGTACACCATAGTTATCTTTTGCATTGATGATAACAACCATCTGCTCTACTTGAATATAAGCATCAAGTACTTCAAACTTTGCTTTGATCGCTTCTAAATCAGTAGCAAAGACTTCATCACTTGAAACATCTTGTTTTGGGACTTGAGGTGCAACATAAAATCTGTCTGTATAGTACGCTTTTGCTTGTACATCATCTTTTGGTGTATAGGCTCTCATTACATCAACCTCTTAGCTTTTTGAGATTTAATCGCTTTTTCGGCACGGATCTTTTTTTGTAAAAGCATGACGCCATATTGAAGCGTTTCAGGACGTGGAGCACAGCCTGGAAGATAAAGATCAACTGGAATAATACGATCCGCTCCTTGAACTGTTGCATATGTATTAAACATACCGCCAGTGTTTGCGCATGAACCCATAGAGATAACCCATCTAGGCTCTGTCATTTGATCATATAAACGCTTGATAAACTCAGCATGTTTTTTCGTTAGAGTTCCTGCTACAATCATAACATCCGCTTGACGAGGAGAAGCTCTAAAAATAGTACCATAACGGTCGAAGTCATAACGAGAAGCCCCCGAAGCCATCATCTCGATACCACAACATGCAAGACCGTAAGTAAGTGCCCAAAGTGAGTTTGAACGACCCCAATTTACTACTTTGTCAATCGTCGTAAGTGCTACTGGAAGACCAGCATTTTGCGTATAATTTACTTTATGTTGTGCCATTCTAGGGCTCCTTTTTTCCATGCATATACAAAACCAATTGCAAGCAATAAGATAAATGTCATCATCTCAACGAATCCGAACCAACCAAGATATTTAAAATCTACCGCCCATGGGAACATAAAAACGATCTCAACATCAAAAAGAATAAAAAGAAGTGCAAACAGATAGAACTGCGGAGAGAGTCTATTTGGCTGTTTTGTGATCTCTGGTCCACACTCATAGACAGAGAGCTTTATCTTTTCAGTATCTTTTTTTGCCATTGCACGACTCACTAGTCTTGCAATATTCGTCGTCATGAAGAACGCACCAAACGTCAGTGCAAATAGTACAAATACCCCAAAATATGTATTTGCAGTGTGAATATGCTCCATACATCCTACCTTCGTTTATTTTTTGTCATCAAACACTACACTATAAGTGTTGAAAAAACAGTTAAAAGCACTATATCAAAAAGAGTATTAAAGCAAGAAGAGTTTTTGTAAACAAGATGGTGCTTTGTCACGAAGAGAAACACCAATTTTATTTTATTTATTGCTTTGGTGTAATTTCGTAACAAAGAAGAGAGAAAAAGGCTATTTTGTTAAAAATCCTACAGATTTTTCACTATCAAAATTACCCTCTTTCTCTTTTTGTATATGGGAAATAAAATCTTCCAAACTAAAGAGCGGTTCTTTTTTAATAGCAACACTATAAGCCGTATTTTTGATGATAAGATTGATCTGCCCACCGGTGAGTGAATAAGAAGCAAGTTTCTCTAAGTCAAAATCTTTCTCATATGGAGCACCTTTTGGGAGCATTTTTTTCCATAATTGCAAGCGTTGAGATTCATTTGGTTTTTTAAACTCTATTTTGTAGTTAAAACGTCGTGAAAATGCAACATCAATATTTTCTAGCAAATTTGTCGTAGCAATCAAAATCCCTTTGAACTTTTCTATCTGCTCTAAGAAAATATTTTGCATCTGGTTATGCATCTGCTCTGCTCCGCCTCCTGGACCACTTGAACGCGCGCTCAAAAATTGATCAGCTTCATTGAGCAACAGCACAGGTTCTGTTTTTGTCTGCATTGTGAGTTCATAATAGGTGTCAAATATTTTACGCACATTTTTTTCGCTCTCGCCAACATACATAGAGAGAATTTTTGAGCAGTCAAAACTAAGCACTTGACGTTTAAGAGATTTTGCAAGCGAATGCGCTGTCATAGTTTTCCCAGTCCCTGGAGCGCCATAAAAAATGATGCGCGCGTCAATACCGCTTTTTTTATCTTTAATCCCCCAAGCCACCAAACGAGCGACTACCTCTTTATCGACTTGACGCATCAAATTATCAAGTGTGTCTCTAGTTTTTGGATTTAAAACAACATCATTCAGATTTGTCTCTGGATCGATAAGCTCAAAAATATCTTGATCTTTTATGAGCATATCGAGTTTGAGCTTTGTGACTTTTTTCTTTTTTTGTGGGTGGATGATCGATTGAAGAATCTCATCTGTAATATAAAACGAACGAGAAATTCCTCCAAATGGATTGAGCATCTCTTCATAATCAATAATATCATCCGCTATAAGTTTTGAGCCCTCTTCTAAAAGTGAGCGGTTTTTAATACGATCATAATCATCAAAAGAGATAAGGTCTATTAGCGCATTCATCTCTCTAAGTGAGGTTTCTGTGGCGTTGTACTCTTCGCGAAGAAGCGCTAAAAAGATCACTTCCTCTTTCTTTTCTAACTTTTTTTGTTTAAAAAATTTATCTAAAACAATATCTTCGGCTGTTTCTTTTATACGCTCTGCGATTCTTGTTTCTAAGAGATTAAGTTTATTTTGAATACGGTCAATCCCAAGCGAGTGTTCATGCACATTGTGACGGATAGCACTCATCTTTTGATACATCTCTATTCTAAAAAACTGATCTTGTAAATACTCCAAATGATCCCCATAAGGCTTCACATCTGGCAAGGAAAGCTCTAAGCTCCCCTCTTCAAGTAATCGTAAAAATGATGATGTAAGTCCCACCGCTCCATTTAAAAGTTCTAAATTAATTACTTCACTGATCTTGACAGGCGTGAAAGTTCTTTGATTGATCCATCCTAGTTCTAAAAGCGCTTTGATATCTGCTAGATGCTCTAAATAGGTGTAATCCTCAGCTCCATAAAGATCTTGCAAAAGCTCTAAAACAAGCATATCTTCATTACCTTGAAGAAACTTTTTGACTAAATGCTGAAGAATTTTTACTTCCGCTTCACTACACTTTAACTGTGAAAAGAGTTCACTCTTGATGACATCTTCATGCTCTATAAAATTTATTACGTTTTTCAAAATTCTCCCTGTTTTATACGCTCTTTTAAAACGCGCTTGAGTAGCTTTCCTGTCGCTGTTTTTGGTAGTTCATCTACAAAATGAACCGCTTTTGGTATCTTGAAGTTTGCAAGTGTGTCTTTGAGATCATTCTTGACTTGCATCTGAGTAATCGCTTTTTTGTCCGCGCCATCTTCAAGTTCGATAAAAGCCACGGGAACCTCTCCGCTGTGGATATCGGGTTTGGAAACTACCGCGCAGAGTTTAACATAAGAAAGTTTCATTAACTCCTCTTCTATCTGGCGCGGATAGATATTGATCCCTTTTGAGATGATGAGATCTTTGATACGATCGACGATGTAAACAAAACCATCCTCATCCATCTTGCCAAGATCGCCCGTTTTGAGCCAAGCATTGATGATAGTTTGGGCTGTTGCTTGTGGATTGTTCAAATATCCTTGCATCACACAATCACCTTTTACAATGATCTCACCTACCTCGCCAAAGGGAACTTCTACCATTGCTTCATCGACGATTTTGATCTCATAACTTGGAAGCGCGCGTCCAACAGAGTAAGCTCTTTGGTGCTCTAAAGAGTTCACACAAACCGCAGGAGAACACTCACTCAGACCATAACCCTCAAGCATTTTTGCACGTTTAAACACTTTTGTATATCTGTTGAGTGTATCTTCACTCAAAGCAGAAGCTCCCGAAATAAATCCGCGAATAGAGTTGAACCATAAAAAGTACCAAGGCAATTTTGCACGAATAAGTGCATTGTAAATATCTGGCACACCCAAAAAGATTGTCACACGTTTGAGAAGTGTCTGCTTGATGATATTGCTAAAAGGTAAAAGTTTTTTGATGATAACCATCGAAGCATCTGCAAAGATTGGAAGCATCATCATAATAGAAAATGTAAAGGCATGAAACATCGGAAGATAAAGGATAAATCTATCTTTTTTAGTAATATCAAAAATTTTCATCGCACCAACAAGATTTGAAAAAATATTACGATAACTCAGCATCGCACCTTTTGGATGGCCTGTGGTTCCTGAGGTATACAATATCACAGCTAAGTCATCGAGATTTTTGCTTACATGTAAAGAGTTTTGAGTTTTTAATTCCTCTAAATTATCTATCCAAATAGTTTCTTTGACTTTCGTTGTTGTAGAAATATCACTCACTTCTTTGACAAATTCATTGGCAGTTATGAGAATCTTCGCATCGCAGTCATTTAAAATATAAGTTATCTCATCGCGTTTGAGCATATTGTTGATAGGCACAACAACTCCACCAAGTTTCCCAACAGCAAAAACAGCCACTAAAAATTCTAAGGAGTTTGGTAACACTAAGGCTGCTTTTTCATTCTCATGAAATCCGCACTGCTGTAGATAAAGAGCAAAAGCATCGATCTTTTCAAGAAGCTCTCTGTTGGTGATCTTCTCATCGTCGATAAAGACTACTTTTTTATTTGGATTGGCAACAGCGTTTGCAGTTGCCATCTCATAAAAATTGTTATATGGATACTCTAACACCATTAAAATTTATATTCCATCCCCGCACTAAGCAGGTAAACAGGGGAGTTTGAAAATTCGCCATTAACATGTCCGCCATCGGCAATATTATTTACGGATCTATCATCTTTCAATGTCACAAGTCCAGCAAGACCAACACTCATCTTTTCATTAATCTCATAACGTCCGCCAAGAGAGATCACTTTTGAGTTTGAATCTGGATTTTCAAATCCTATAGTTGCATCAGGAACTGGAGAAACATCATATGCAAGACCTACCATTGCAGTTATTTTTTCATGTTTATGTGTGAGTCCTAAACGGTATGCGTTTGAATCTTTCCAGTTTTTCGCTAAAGGTGTACCTAAAACAGTCTCGTTTGTTCCATTATTAAAATCAAAATTCAAATTTTTATATGCAGACCACATTGTTCTCTCTAGCACAAACTCGACTGTTGTTGCATTGTTATATGTATGTGAAACAGCTAAGTTTGCTGTTGCTGGAAGAGGAAGAGTTACTTTGACCCCGCTATTTATTGTTGTTACAGTACGGGAGGTGTCCCCGCTTACATGTAAATCAATATTTGATCTATATGTCAGTGCCAGATTTGTATCTTTCGTCGGTTTATAAGTAAGTGCCGCGTTATAACCAAGGTCAAAACCATCCCCTTTTAAATCATAATAGGCATTTTTTACAACGCCACTTGATTTTATTCCTCTTATACCAAAAGCCACTGCGAGTTGATCGTTTATCTCATACGCAACCGTTGGATTTACTTCGATTGTTTGAAGCGTAAACTCTTTTGCGTACAAAGAAGCTGGCGCATCAGACCATTTTTTAGAAAGTCCCGCTGGAGAAACAATAGAGAGACCAAATCTAAATTTATCAACCGCTGGAGAAACATAATGGATTGTTGGAACGATAAAATTTTCCGCTTTTGAACTAATGTTACTGCCACTTGAAGGATTATAATCCACCTTTGAGAGCCCAATATAAGTCAAATCAACTTCAATCGCTGCGCCTTTATTGTCACTAAAAACCATATTTGCAGGATTGCAGTACGAAGCATCTGCACCATAAGAAGAAGCTACATACGCATTTGAAAGTGCTACTGCATTGAGTGAACTCTCAGGTATTTTATAGCCCCCCGCCATCAAAACCGTCGCCGTTGCCAATGATATCAAAGCAATTTTTTTCATTCTTTCACTCTCCCTTTTATTTCATTTACAAACATTTTATATAAAAAAAACTTAATCCACAAAAGAGTATAAAAGTTTTATCTCATCCGCCCAGATAGTCTCATCGATTGTTTCTAAAATAAGAGGAATATCATCCATACGCTCATCATTCATAATAAAACGAAATGCATCAAGCCCTATTTTTCCCGCTCCTAAAGAGTCATGACGATCTACATGTGAGCCTAAAGCTGGCTTAGAATCGTTGAGATGCATCCCTTTTAAATACCTAAATCCGACGATATTTTCAAACTGTGCCATTGTCACATCATAAGCTTCGCGGGTTCTGATGTCATAGCCCGCTGTAAACATGTGGCAGGTATCGATGCAGACTCCCACACGACTTTTATCTTCGACTTTATCGATGATTTGCGCTAAATGCTCAAACTTCCATCCCAGATTGCTTCCTTGACCTGCGGTGTTTTCTAAAACGAGCGAGACACCCTGCGTTTTATCTAAAGTGATATTCATCGCCTCAGAAATTTTACTCATACACTCATCTTCACTGATCTGTTTTAAGTGGCTTCCAGGATGAAAATTGAGTCTATCAAGACCCAAAAGAGAGCATCTTTGCACTTCATCTAAAAACGCTTCCATCGATTTTGCACGCTTATCAGATTCTGGATGTCCAAGATTGATAAGATAGGAATCATGCGGCAAAACATGTTTAGGCAAAATACCGCTTGTATGTAAAGCTTTTTGAAATTCATCTACCGTTTTTGACTCAAGCGGTTTTGCATCCCAACGACGCTGATTTTTTGTAAAAAGTGCGAACGCTTTTGCACCTATACTTTGAGCATGTGTTATAGCATTGACAACTCCGCCCGTTGCGGATGTATGTGCTCCTACATATTTCATAATTTTTCCTCTATTTTGAATAGTTTTAAAGTTCTTATTGTGGTGAAGATATTTTTAGCAAAATACCATTTTTACTATCTCTAAATCTGATCCCCTCACTTGTAACTTCATAGGTAATATCTACATTTTCATCTTTGATCTTTTGCATATATCCATCATAAAGTTTTTTCAAACTCTTTCCATCATAGATCGCATGACCTAAAATAACATTTTCTAAAGTATCTGATGGGTAACTGCCACTGAGATATTTTTGATTGAAAACATTTTTGAGCATACAGCCATCATCCACGCAGATAAAGTTATTGATCTCTATACTTTTTACCACATTTCCCATCTCATAAAGTTCAATTCGAAGGGAATCTCCATGTCCACGGATATAGCCAAGATCAGCATATTTTATCTGAGGAGATTTAATGACTATGAGTTTGGAAACATTCATCTCATAAGTTTTTACACTGCATCCTGCTAAGAAAAAAGTGATAAAAAAGAGAAAAGATATTTTCACTGTATCAACCCATTGGATAGAGAGTTTCATTGTGCACTTTATCGCATGCACTGAGCACCTCATCGCTCAAAACAAGATCCATTGCAGCCAAACTAGCATCGAGCTGCTCTACTTTTGTAGCACCAATAATCGTCGAAGCCACAAAGTCAAACTGTTTTGACCAAGCAATCGCCATTGTAACGGGATGCAGACCTGCATCATGGGCGATTTTGAGATATTTTTGCGTTGAGAGAAGTGTTTTGTCATTCATAAATCTTTGAGCCATCACTCTTTGACGTGCATTTGATGAGTGAATATACTCAAAAAATCTCCCTTCTCCTGTTTGTGCTTGATTGTATTTTCCGCTTAAAACTCCGCCTGCAAGTGGTGAATATGGAAGAAGTGATACCTGCTCATTTTTTGCTAAAACAAAGAGCTCATCTAAAAATCTTCTGTTTAAAAGGGAGAAGTTATTTTGGATCGATTCAAAGCGAGTGAGTTTTTCATATTTTGAACTCATCAAAGCTTTACATGTACCATAAGCTGTATCGTTGGAAGTCCCGATGTAGCGTACTTTTCCACTTTGTACCAGAGCATCAAATGCACGAAGCGACTCCTCAATAGGCACAACACTGTCAGGCCAATGCATCTGATACAAATCGATATAATCCGTTCCTAAACGCTTCAAAGAACCCTCAATCGCACGCTCTATATGAAAACGGTCAATTGCTGTATAACCATGGCGAATCGGCGGGACAAACCATCCATTTGCAGCACCTGCAACCTTGCTAGCGAGTATGATACTATCGCGAGGTTTTGTGCGCAGCCATCTTCCGACCATCTCTTCTGTGAGACCGCTGCTCTCTTTTGTAGGAGGAACTGGATAAAGCTCTGCTGTGTCAAAAAAATTGACTCCCGCATCGTATGCTTTGTCCATAATTTTAAACGCTTCTTTTTCATCACACTGTGATCCAAACGTCATCGTTCCCATACAGATAGGACTCACGCGAAGCCCCGTTTTACCGATATATCTAAAGTTCATTTTTTAACTCTTATCACTTCATAATTTTTCGTGATTATATCGAGATTTTTTTCATAAAGAGGCTCTAACTTTTTTGCTAAATACTAAAGTTAAAATTCTTTACATGTAAGGCTTTTTATAGAAGTTTCTACTTTCCGCCACCACGTTTTTTTGCTTTAAAAAGAACAGGAACACCACTAAAATTGAACGCTTCACGCAATTTATTTGTGAGATATCTTCTATATGTAAAGTGAAGACCACGCGGTTTGTTCATAATAAGTGCAATTCTTGGAGGACGTGTTTCATACTGCGTCGCATAGTAGATACGAATGATCTGTCCATGCATACTTGGAAGTTGGTGACGGCGCATCGCTTTGCCTAAAACTTCATTCAACTGCGATGTTGTGATACGCTGAGAGTAGTTTTCATTGATCTCTAAAATCATATCAAGCAGTTTGTTAACACGAAGATGACTTTTTGCAGAGATGGTGATGATCGGTGCGTAATGTAAAAATCTAAATCGCTCACGTACCTCTTTGACAACTTTTTCATACTCTTCACGGTTTGAGATGTCCCATTTATTTAAAACGATGATACAGCCAAGATGGTTTTTGTCAACAAGTCCTGCAATCTTCTCATCAAGATCAATAAAAGGTTGAGACGCGTCTAAAACAACAAGAGCCATATTTGCACTCTCAAGCATCTCTTCTGTTCTCATAAGTGCGAATTTTTCAATCCCCAAAATTTTTCCACGGCGGCGAATCCCCGCTGTATCGACAAAAGTTAAAGTTTTTCCTTGATAATCTACACTCTCATCAATTGGGTCAATTGTCGTTCCAGCAACACTGCTTACAACTGAGCGATCCTCTTTTAAAAGTGCATTAAGAAGTGAACTTTTTCCAACATTCACACGTCCGATGATAGCAATTTTTATATGATTGAGATCTTGTGGGTCAAACTCTTTGATCATATCGTTCATACCAAAGATTGAGTCGTCTTCTACTTCCTCTTCATCAAAATCAACATAGCCATCTTCATCATCTTCATCTTCAGGAACATAGTCATAAACCGTTGGTTCAAACTCCTCTTCATCCTCTTCTATCTCTTCTTCAAGGCTGATTTTATCTTCATCAGGAATGATGTTATACATCCATTCTATTAAAGGATTGATACTGCGGTTATGCGCAACTGAGATCCCAAAAATAAGATCAGTTCCAAACTCATAGTAATCCCAGAGTTTCTCTTTCATGCTGTCATTATCAATTTTATTGACAACAAGAGCTACATCTTTGCCCAAAGATTCTAGCTGGTAAAAAAGTTTTTTGTCATTTTCATCTGGAAGTGTTTTTCCATCGACCATATATAAAATGATATCAGCGCGAGATGCCGCTTCAAGTGATTTTTCTTTGATCTTGTCAAAAAGTTCGCAACCCTTGTCAAGACCTCCCGTATCTAAAAGCTCTGCTTGTTTGTCTAAAATAAGCGCGTGACGGCGTTTGACATCGCGTGTTGTCCCCGCTTCTTCGGACGTAATAGCATCACGTTTTTTAAGCAAACGATTAAATAGTGAGCTTTTTCCAACATTTGGTTGACCAATAATTGCGATTTTTTTCATAATATCTCTTTGTGTGTGATTAAAAACATTTTTATAAAGTGTAATAAAACGATTTGTAAAAATGTTTTTTTTAACGAAGTGTAATTATAGCGAAAAAGAGAACTTCACCAATGATGGCAAAGTAAAGTTTAATTTAAAATCATCCAAACAAAGAGTTCATCTGTTTTTGGATCAATATATGTAGCTTCAATATGTGCGGTGACGTTTGAATTTTTAACTGTTTGCTGCGTTTGAATATCACTTTTTGCGTTGACATTGTCGCCACTGGAAATCTCTTCTCTTGAAGCGACAACATTGACTTGTACGCCCATTTGCATAGCAAGTTCATCAAGTGCACGACTCACAGCAAGTGATCTTTGATAGCTTGGACCTTTAAAATGAGGAGCACAACTGCCAACAGCACCTTTAACACCATTGAGATTTGGATTAAAAACCCAAGCAGGCGCTTGAGATATCTCTTTTTTTACAGGTGCAAGACTTTCTTGACATCCTGTAAAAAGGAAAAAAGATAGAAGGAGAAAAATAACTTTCATTATTTACTTGGGAACTCTTTATCAAGTGACTCTAAAGCTTGTTTAGATTGAAATTGTTGCCAAAGAGCATCTTCATTTTTGTGTGAACTGTTTACGATCTGTTTTTTTGCTTCTTTATTTACAACATCGTTAGAGATACCAACAAGGATATAAGTTGTTTTGTTGCTTGACCATGTTTCTAGTTGTTTTGAGCCATTAAGTGTTGTATTTGCAAGTTGTTTTGAAACTTGAGTTGAAACGCTATCAACTACTTCATTCTCTGCTACGCCTGTTCCACGTACAAAGTTTTCAACTTTTGCTTTCACTTGTGTTTCGATTTGCAATGCTAAGTCATTACGAGCTGCAGCCATTGCATTTTGTCTTGTGAAGTTTGCACCTGCTTTAGAGATAGGAGCACTTCCTAAACCAACAATAGCACCCTCATAACTTTGAGGATTACAAGTCCATTTTGGAGCAAGCTCACCATCTTGTTTACAACGAAAATCACCCTCATCTTGAGCTGGTTTTGGTTGGTTGCCACACCCTGTAAGTAGTGCAGCAACTACTGCTGCCATTGCCATAATTTTAATATTTTTTGCCATGGATAACGCTCCTGTTAATAAGTATGAATAATTATACTTACATATTTCTAACGTGAATATTAAGTACAAATAAATTTTTATAACATCAATTGATGATGATATAATTTTAGCATGATTTACTATAACTATGAGAATTTTAAAAACGATACATGTAAGCTTATTGAAATGGCAAGAGGTTTTAATCCTGAAATGATTGTTGCAGTTGCGCGAGGAGGGCTTACTTTAGCGCATGCAATGGCTGAGGGTTTAAATATTAGAGAGGTCGAGTCTGTTCGCAGCGAACTTTATGACGATGACAAAAAAAGAGAGAGTATCTGCATCTTTGGAGAGTGTCACTTAGCAGATAAAAAACGTGTCTTAGTCGTTGATGATATTGCAGATAGCGGAGAAACGCTTGAAGCGATCATGCATAAACTTCAAGCTGAAAATCCAGATACAGAGTTTAAAACAGCCACACTCTTTTACAAAAAAACATCCCTCCACCAACCAGACTTCACCATAAATGAAGCCAATGATTGGATAGATTTTTTTTGGGAAAGGGATTTTAAAAAGGCTTAACTTTTTGCCTTTTTAATCATCTCATACGCAGAGTTGATCTCTTGCGTTTTTGCGGTTGCTTCTTTGAGATAGTTTTCATCTTTGCCTTGGGCTTTAATAATATCTGGATGGTACTCACGCACAAGTTTTCTATATGCTTTTTTGATACTCTCAAGCGAGTCATTTTCATTGACACCAAGCGTTGCATACGCATCTTTGAGGGAAGTTTGAGGTGATGTGTAATTTTTCATCATCTCTTCAAACTGCGAGAAAATATTGTGGTAAATATTTGGATCAAACTCCATTGCCTCGGCGATCGTGATAAGAATCTCCTCTTCTGAGCGGCTCATCTCCCCATCAATAAACGCAAGCTGGATTAAAAATCCCATCATCTGAATCTGTTTTTGCTGATCGCGAGCAATAAGATTTTTAAGATTATGCGCTAGAGCTTCGATGTTGTCATTGAACTCTTTTTGCTCATTAAAAATCTCTTTAAAAATCTCTCTTGTCTTTTCTGGTTCTGGAAATACACGCGAGATATCTGTGAACAAGTTCCCCACAAGTTCCGCTTCAAGCGCATCAACTTTGCCATCTGCCTTAGCCACTTTAGCCACAAGAGAGATAAAAACTCCAAGCTCACTTTTCTCTATCGCTTCTTTAGAAACAGAGAAGTTTTTAAACTGTTCTTGGTAGTTTGTTGTGTAGCTTTTATACCCTTTTGAAAGATATAAAAATACCCCAACAACTAAAAGAATGATAATAATCGTACTCACTGAAATGCTCCTTATTTTTTGCTTACATGTAGGGCAATTATAGGCAAATGAAGTTAACACAGTTATAATGCGCTCCATGAAACGAGACATAAAGATTGATTCTGGCGTAAAATATATGCTTTTTGCTTCCCTTTTATTTGCTGTTATGGGTGCATTTGCCAAGCTTTCAAGCGAGTATATGAGCTCCCTTGAAGTGGTGTTTTTTAGAAATGTTTTTGGCGTGATTATCATCGGCTTTGCTGTTTTAAAATCCCCTTTAAAAAGCGTTGGCGGCAAACCCTTTTTACTTTTTTTTCGTGGCTTTATGGGTTTTAGCGCACTGCTTGCTTTTTTTTATAATATCGCTCATATTTCACTCGGTGATGCGATGACATTTTCTAAAACTTCTCCTATATTTACCGCACTTTTTGCATGGGCATTTTTAAGTGAAAAACTCTCATTTAAAAGTTGGCTCGCAGTTTTTGTGGGCTTTGTTGGCATAGTTTTTATCGCACAACCTAGCGGTTTTTCTTTTAGTAAATATGATCTTTTAGGAATCTTTAGCGGCGTGGGTGCTGCCCTTGCATACACCTCGGTGCGTGAACTCAAAAAATATTATGATACGCGTGCGATTGTTTTATCATTTATGAGTGTCGGCACATTTGGACCACTCCTTTTACTCTTTATATCTTATTACACAAATAGCTTACATGTAAGCATTCCTGAGCTTGATTTTATGTTAGGTGAGTTTGTTATGCCACATGGCGTTGTATGGATTTATCTTCTCGCTATGGGACTTTTAGCAACCTTAGCGCAGGTGTTTATGACAAAAGCTTATGGAGCATCAAAAGCTGGAATCATCGGAGCTGTGAGTTATGCAAATATCCCTTTTTCAATTTTGATCGGGCTTTTTTTGGGTGATTCACTGCCTAGTTTTCTTACAACAATGGGAATCATTTTGGTTATTACAGCTGGAATTTTGGTGGCAAAAGAGAAATGATTTATCTTACATGTAAGTCATTATGCTATAATCTCCTACTTTTTTATAAGGCAAACAGATGAAATTATTAGCTGGCCCTTGTGTTATCGAGAGTGAAGAAAATATCTTTAAAATTGCAAAAGCATTAGAGGTTTATCAAAACGACTCGACTATCGATTTTTATTTTAAATCCAGTTTTGACAAAGCAAATCGCACCTCATTAGAGAGTTTTCGCGGTCTTGGGATGGATGAGGGACTTCGTATTTTAGAAAAGGTCAAAAACGATTTTGGCTATAAAGTGGTCACAGATGTGCATGAATCACATCAAGTTCCCGCAGTGGCCCAAGTGGTTGATATGCTCCAAATTCCTGCTTTTTTATGCCGTCAAACAGACCTGCTTGTAGCGTGTGCACAAACGACTAAAGAGGTAAACATCAAAAAAGGGCAGTTTATCAATCCGCCCGATATGAAATACTCCGTCGCAAAAGTGCTCAAAACTCGTGGATGCGATGAAGTAAGTTATGAAAATTCTAAAAAGCATGGCGTGTATTTGTGTGAGAGAGGAAGCTCTTTTGGATATGGCAACATCGTCGTGGATATGAGAAGTCTTGTCATCATGAGAGAGTTCGCACCGACCATTTTTGATGCGACACACTCTGTGCAAGCTCCCGGTGCACTTGGCGGCAAAACAGGCGGTGACAGTTCGATGGTACCCTATCTCTCAAGTGCGGCGGCGGCTGTTGGAGTCGATGGGTTCTTCTTTGAAACCCATTTTGATCCAAGTATCGCACTGAGTGATGGACCAAATATGATAAAACTTGATGAGTTGCAAACACTCGTCGCAAAAATTAAAAAAATTCAAGCAATATAAGGAGAAAAGATGAATTTAGTAGAAGGTAAACTAAAAGTTAAAAATGGTCAAAAAATCGCAATCGTAAGTACAAGATGGAACCACTTTATAGTAGATAGACTCGTTGAGGGTGCAAAAGATGCATTTTCTCGTCATGGTGGAGATGAGGCAGATTTAACACATGTACTTCTTCCAGGCGCTTTTGAGCTTCCAATGGTAGTTGACAAATTACTTGCAAGCGGAAAATATGACGCTATTTGTGCGCTTGGTGCAGTGATCCGTGGTTCAACTCCACATTTTGATTATGTAGCGGCTGAGGCGACAAAAGGGATAGCAACAATGAGTTTAAAATACCAAAAACCTGTCTCTTTTGGACTTTTAACAACAGATACAATTGAGCAAGCAATCGAGAGAGCTGGAACAAAAGCAGGAAATAAAGGGTTTGAAGCGATGACAACCGTGATAGAGATGCTAGATCTTTATGAGAGTATAAACTAATGGCAACACGTCACCAAGCCCGTATGGCGGTTGTAAGTTTATTGTATGCCTTTGATCTTGGAAATGGAAATATTGCCGAGTACAGCGATGAGATTTTAGAAGAGAAAAAGATTCGTAACAAGCAAAGAGATTTTGCTATCACACTTTTTGATGGTGTTATGGAAAATCTTCCTCGTGTGGATGCAGCGATTGTAAAGCATTTAAAAGACTGGGATTTTGAACGTCTAGGTTCAGTTGAGCGTGCGACACTTCGTCTGGGTGCGTATGAGATTTTATTTAGCGAACTTGATTCTGCAGTTGTTATCAATGAAGCGATTGAGGTCGCTAAAGCGTTTGCAACAGAACAGTCTCCAAAATTTATCAATGGTGTTTTAGACTCTATTTCAAAAGATAAAGACGCTTAAAAATGTTTAAAAGACTGACAAAAGAGGAAGCACTCAAACTCATTCGCGAAGCCGATTTAAAAGAGCTTGGCCGTATGGCTACCGCTCGTAAAAAAGAGCTGCATCCTGATGGCATCACAACCTTTGTAATCGATAGAAATATCAACTATACAAATATCTGCTGGGTTGATTGTAAGTTTTGCGCATTTTATCGCCATGAAAAAGATGAAGATGCGTATGTGCTTACCTTTGATGAGATAGATGCGAAGATCGATGAGCTTCTCTCCATCGGCGGAACGCAGATACTTTTTCAAGGTGGAGTGCATCCAAAACTAAAGATCGAGTGGTATGAAGATTTAGTCGAGCATATCCACACAAAATATCCAACCATAACTATCCATGGATTTTCTTCAATAGAGATCGATTTTATCGCTAAAGTCTCTCGTATCAGTGTTGAAGAGGTTTTAGAGCGCTTACATGTAAAGGGTCTAGCTTCCATTCCAGGAGCTGGAGCAGAGATACTAAGTGACCGTGTTCGTGATATCATCGCACCAAAAAAGATAGACTCAGAAGTTTGGGTAGATATCCATAGAAAAGCGCATAAACTCGGTATCAAATCAACAGCGACGATGATGTATGGAACCGTTGAGAGTGATGAAGAGATTTTAGATCACTTCGAAATGGTACGAAATCTTCAAGATGAAACGGGCGGTTTTCGTGCGTTTATTATGTGGAGCTTTCAAGGGCAAAACACAGAACTTTTACGCTTGATTCCAGATATGGAAAAACAAACACCAAACCGTTATCTGCGTCTTTTGGCGGTTGCACGACTCTTTTTGGACAATGTGCCAAATATCCAAAGTTCATGGGTTACACAAGGCCCTTATATCGGTCAGATGGCACTTAACTTCGGTGCGAATGATCTAGGCTCAACGATGATGGAAGAGAATGTCGTCAAAAGTGCGGGTGCTGGCTTTAGAATGGCAAAAGATGAGATGATAAATCTGATCCGCGATATCGGCGAGACTCCAGCGGTTAGAAATACTGCGTATGAAACATTGGAGATTTTTGCATAATGAAATACTTATTGATTTTATTTTTTTTAGGACAAGTGATGATGGCAGCAACAGTGAACTATATTGAGGTTAAGGGTGTTAAAATCCCACTTATTTTTGAACAAGAAAAGCGACTACCTATCGTTTCTATGCAACTTGTATTTAAAGGTACTGGAACGATTACCGATACTCCAAAATCAGCAGGTCTTGCAAAATTAAGTTCAAAAATGATGAACGAGGGAACGCTCTCACTTGGAAGTAACTCTTTTGCAACGGCACTAGATTCTAAAGCGATTCAACTGAGCTCTTCAGTTGGGACTGAGACTTTTGTTATCGAGTATGGCTCTTTAAAAGATCAGTTTGAAGAGGGTTCAAAACTTTTTTCTTCACTTTTAAAAGAACCAAATATTACAAAAAAAGCTCTCGATAAAGTCAAAACAGATCTTATCGGGACACTCAGCGCTAAAGAAAATGATTTTGATTATGTGGCAGATAACAACTTGAAATCTTTGTTGTTTGAGGGCACACCTTTGGCTTTGCCAGATCTAGGAACGGTTGAGAGCGTCAAAAAGATCAAACTCAAAGAGGTTGAAGAGTTTTTAAAACAGCACCTTGTTCTTTCAAATCTTATCATTGTAATGGGTGGGGATTTGAGCCTTGATGAAGCAAAGAAAAAAGCAGTTGAGCTCGCTTTGAATCTAGAGATCGGTAAGAGCGCTTCAATAAAAAACTATGAAGCATCAGCTTTGAAAAAAGAAAAGATTATCAAACGAGAAACACAACAAGCGTACTTATATTTTGGATCGCCATATCACTTACATGTAAACGATAAAGAAAACTACAAAGCAAGAGTTGCGACTTATATCCTCGGAACTGGTGGTTTTGGAAGCAGACTTATGGAAGAGGTTCGTGTCAAAAAAGGTCTTGCTTACTCTGCTTATGCAAGAGTTTCTATCGGCAAATCAAGCTCCTACATGAGCGGATATCTGCAAACAAAACTAGAATCTTTGGATGATGCAAAAGGCACTGTAAAAACTGTTTTTGAGCAGTTTGTTCACAAAGGTGTCACTCAAGATGAGCTTGATCAAACGAAAAAATTTCTATTAGGAAGTGAGCCACTTCGTGTAGAGACTCTTTCACAACGTCTTTCTCGTACATTTATGGAGTTTTATAAAGGTGAAGAGCTTGGGTCTTCTCAAAAAGAGCTTGAACTTATAAAAAATCTAAAACTCTCTGATCTTAACACCTACATTAAAAAACATAAAGAGATTCTCTCTCTTTCTTATGCGGTCGTTACAAAATAATATTGCATTTTGCAATAAAACTCTTCATCTCTCCAAACGCATAGTAGCATTGTGAGATGAAGGAGTGATGATGCAACTTGAAAAAGAGGATCAAGCTAGATTTAAAAGATTGGGTGTAAATTCTTATCTTGATTTAGCTCTTTTAATTCCCTATGATTATGAAAATCTTCTCTTGGATGGAACCTTACATGTAGGCGTTGCACAGCTTGTAGATGTCACAGTAAACTCAGTAGTGCGCACGCCCTCTTCTATCAAAATAAATCTTTATTCACACAACTTTTCTCATTCGCTTGAAGCTGTTTTTTTTAAACCAAAACCCTATATGCAACGGCAGTTTCTTGTTGGTGAGAGATACTATCTTTATGGAGTGATCAACTGCAGTGGAGGACACTGCACAATCTCTCAGCCAAAAAAAGTGACAAATATCGCAGGTGTCACTCCAAAATATAAAACTCCCCTTCGCAATGACACCATGAGCCGTTTGATGCAAAAACATCTGACACATGAAAACTTGGCATCAGAGGGATTAAATGAAAAGATCATCAAAAAGATTCTTGAAGTTCATTTTCCAAAAGAAACTATTGCTATCAAGCCTAAAACAAGTTTTTTGCCTCAGTATCTTGAAACCTTTAAATATCTAGAACTCTATAACAATATGCGCCAACTCTCACAAAAAAGAAGATATTTTCCATGCAAAGAAAAACTTACAAATACTTATGAAGAATGGAGTAAATCTTTGCCCTTTACTCTGACAAATGAACAGCTAGCAGCGATAAAGGATATACAAAGCGATTTTGCCAAAGAGAGAGCAACAAAACGCCTTGTTGTTGGAGATGTAGGCAGCGGTAAGACTATGGTGATACTCGCTTCTGTGATGATGGCTCGACCACATAGAGCTGTTTTAATGGCACCAACAACCCTTTTGGCAAATCAGCTTTATGAAGAGGCTTTAAAATATTTGCCCTCGGTTAAAACTGCTTTAGTAACAAACAAAACAGCAAAAATCGATTTACAAGCGTATGATTTTATCATCGGTACACATGCACTTTTATATAGAGAACTTCCAGATGTTACACTTGTGATGATAGATGAACAGCACCGTTTTGGAACTGCACAGAGAAATATGCTCGACAAACTTGTAAGCAGTAGCGACACAAGAGCGCATTTTTTACAATTTAGCGCAACGCCCATTCCTCGTACTCAAGCGATGATACAAACAGCACACATCGATGTGAGTCTCATCACTTCAACTCCATTTATAAAAGATATCACGACAAAAGTGATACATAAAGAAGATTTTTCCTCTTTGCTAGAGCATATTAAAGATGAGATAAAACAAGATCATCAAGTGCTTTTAGTCTATCCACTTGTTGAAGAGAGTGAGGCATTTTTGTATCAAAGCATCTCTGAGGCAAGAGCTTTTTGGGAAAAGCGCTTTGATAATGTCTATGTCACGCATGGAAAAGATAAAGAAAAAGAGAAAGTTCTACTTGATTTTCGAGATAAGGGAGATATTCTCATCGCAACAACAGTGGTAGAGGTTGGTATCTCCTTGCCAAAACTCTCAAGTGTCATTATCGTCGGAGCAGAGAGACTCGGTCTCTCAACACTGCATCAGCTTCGCGGACGCGTTAGTAGAACGGGACTCAAAGGGTATTGCCATCTTTTTACCTATCAAGAAAAATCAGAGCGATTAGATCAGTTTTGTAAAACAAAAAGTGGATTTGATATCGCAGAACTTGATCTAAAATTTCGTAAAAGCGGTGATCTTTTAAAAGGGATCAATCAAAGTGGAAGCGAATATAAATGGGTCGATCTGAGTGAAGATATAGAGATTGTCCAAGAAGTTAAGAGAGATTTGGGGATTTAGATTTGAATAAGAAAGCCTTACATGTAAGGAAGAGCCTTTACATGTAAGGGGTGTAAAAAGATTAATAAAGTCCAAAACGTCCGTCGTTTCTTTTATAAAGAACGCGTGTTTTTCCCTCATGGTCTAAAAATATAGAGAACATTTTTCCGCTCTCTTTGAGGTCTTCTAAAACATCTGCAACTTCACGAGGTTTGTAGAGTTCAAGTTCAACAGGAACGATCTCATCCTCCTCTTTTTGCGCTTCTTCATGGATGTCAATATGTCCATTTGCTTGGGCTTTGATCTCATTGATGCCCACTTTATGGTGATCAACATCACGATCATGCATACGGCGGAGTGCTTTTTGCGCGCGATCTATTGCGATATCTATAGCTGCATAAAGATCAGTTTCGTTTTGTTTGATAACGACAGAGTTTTTTGAAGCAAGATTGATTGTAAACTCTACGCTTACTCCCATTTTACCTTTGCGCTCATTCGCTGATGCCACGGCGGTGACAGAGATAATATCTAAGTGAAATTTTTTAAGTGTTTCTATTGAGCTGTTTAAGTGTTGTTTGATTGGCTCTGTAAGTTCTACATGACGCCCTACAAGTGATATATTCATAGTAAATCCTTTAATTGAGAATACTAGATTATATCACTAAAAGTTTAATTGATTATAATTTTTGAATCGTGCGTCTAAAATAGCGAATGGGTTCTGTAGATATGTTTCCATCATGAGTTGCCACTGCTATATCAAGTAAAACTGTTCCGTTTGATTCTGGGGTTGTGATGGCAGAGATGTAGTTATAACCATTTTCTGGATGATTAATATCAAAGTTTTTGCAATCAAGTCCAATATAGCCAATCGTTACATTAATATCAAAAATTGGATTTGTATTATTTGGATAGTATGCATTGACCACGCCTAGACAAGTTGTGTTGCCATTTGTTCCTCTGTTGTATCCTGAAATAGCAAGTAGGGTATATTCAGCTGCACTTTGAGCGAGTAAAACTGCTTGCTCGCGCAAATAAAGGTCACCTGTCTGCTTGGTAGTTTGTGTTGTCAAAGTCAGAGTATATGCCATAATGGTCGAGAGGACTACAATAAGAATAATCGCCATAATCATCGCAAATCCCCTCTTTTTGAAAGGGCTTAAAAAATTGTTTTTTCTTTGCATACAGAATACCCTCCATCACTTGAGATATTGCCATCTTTAACACAAAGTTGTACTTTTATAAGATCACCGACTGCTTTATACTGGAAAGTATCAACATCTTGCATGATGAGTGAGCTATTGCCATCTGTATATTTTTGCCCTTCCCATGGACGGTAGTTATAGTAAAGGGTAAGATTTCCATCATTATTATTGTTTTGCATCGTGTGGTTTGTATCTGCTTGAATACGCTCCATTCTTTCTGATTGGATAGAGTTTCGTATAGTTTGGATCTGCTGTTTTATCTCCGCTTCACTTGCTTGCCCCTGAGTTGCCATAAATTTTGGTATTGCAACAGTTGCCAAAACACCAATAATGACAATAACAAAGATAAGTTCTATTGTTGTCAAAGCTTTTTTTCTTAAAGTTCTCAATTTGTCAGCCTTTTGCAGATCTTCCCAGCAGCAGATGTGTCTCTCACACAATCAAAGGTGCCATTCGTTGGACTGTAGGTAAATGTGATATCAGTGTTATCTATTTTAACAATATAAGTCGTTGGATTCACCTCTCTCCACTGTCCATTTGCAGTTCCTCTTTGAATCGGAGATGGAAGAACTTTTGAGAAAAGATTGCTGTCGTTATTATCTAAAGAGCTTATATAAGGCGTGTTATGTGAAGCGTTACTGCCATTCCAAACTAGCGCGTATGCACTCCATGCGAGTTGGTAGTATTCGTAGGCATCAACTCCACTTAGGTTTGCATCTGGAACGATATCATGAATCGTCGCACCAGTATTTTTAAGCGGGTGTACAGCGCCAGTATTTGTAGATATTGCAGTAGCATTCCATCCAAAGGCATTTACATCTGAATTCCCACCGATAAAGAAGATCGCACTTTGAGCTATGCCCGCTACGCCATTTGAAAGAGCATTGATAGTATCATTTGCATCCGTTGTATTTGTTTCCAAAGAGTTAAGGCTAGTAGCCGTACTACTTTTAAGGTCGATAAATCCACTCCATGTTGGTTTGGTTGTTCCACGCAAACCATCAATATCGTAACCGACCCATTCTAAGATAGTCTCTTTACCATTATTTTGTGCATTAGCCAGTGATCTAAAATTTGCAAAATTATCATTATCTCTCACTATAATAGAAGGCTTTATTCTATACTGCAGCCTATTTGCAATCTGCTCGAGAGCTATCTCTGTTTGCGTTTGGAGTTTGTTTTGCACTGATGAAAAGATATATCCATTGTATGCTTGAATAAGGAATTCCACTCCAAACTTTGCAAGAATACCAATGATTACAATGACAAAAATAAGCTCTATCATTGTAAAAGCCTTGCGTTTTTGCCTCATTAAAATCTCCTTTTAGCAAAATCAAATTCGCCGATGTTAGCACTGTATGAGCGCAAAACAGTCAAAACTTCATTCTTCTCATTTTTGATCGTTACTTTAATGAGTTTCATATTTGATGCAGTTGAACTTCCTTCGCCTTCAAAATTAAAAGTAGAGCTTGGTGTATCTGGTATAAAACTCACACCAACATCCATTTTATAGGCATTTTTGTATCCTGTTGAGCTTCCTTTAGTAGCTGCAACGCCAGCGACTTCAAGTGGGACTGAAGTTTGTGCAACATTGTTGAGAGCGGTTGGATTTGAGCTTGAAGTCAAAGAGTTGATCTGATGAGTACTAGCCAATGAGGAATCATGAAATCGTCTATGATTATCTTGTAAAATATGTCCGACGCGATAACTGCTTGATGTATTAAGTGTGCCATTTGCATCACTTCGTTTATAAGCATTGGTACCACTTGTTAGATCCACAACCTTTCCATAACTATTTGGATTTGCACTATCTGTTGCATTTGCATCCCAAGGGTAAGTTAACATCTGCATCATCTTTGTAGATGATGCAAAAATCGCTTCTTGAGCGATATTGGCTTCAATGGCCTCTTCATTTGTTTTCATCATCAAAGGCATAGACATCACAACGATTGCAATGATGATAATCGCAAAGATAAGTTCTATAAGTGTAAAAGCATTACGTCTCACCATAGAATCCTTTTGCTAGTTACAGGAGCTGCTTTAGAATCTGTTGTCGTTTGATTAACGCCTGCGGGTGTTTTACCTGTCCAGTTATTTGAACTTCCATAAAACTCCACTTCAAAATCATTTGTCGTCTCGCTTGCATTGTATTGATCATATATCAGCCAGCTTGAGGGAGTGACTTGCATTGTTGTTTTATATGGATACCCTTTTGCTTGATCATAAGTTAAAGTTGTAGTTAGCCCACCAGAGATATTGGTTGGAGTTGAATGGCTTACATGTAAGCCATTTTTATCTGTAATAGTCGTGATATTTCCATCTGTCGATACATTGTGTTGAGGATTGAGATACCACCCCACAGAATCACTGCTTCCTATACTCCCACTAGGCAACATCGTTTTATTTCCATCTTTATCACAATACGTTTCATAATAAATTTGAGCAGGTCCACTGCTTCCACTATATCTATATCTAGGAGCATGCGTTCTGCCATATACAAATGTGGCATTCATATTAGCAGTTCTACTAAAATCATTTCCTGTTGTTCCTGAAGTGTCTATGATAGAAGTAATATTAAAATCATTTTTAGCGATGTTAAATGGGTTATCGGGAATCGATACATTTCTATCAAAATTTACTTTGAATGTTAGTGCAGTTGCTCCATTTGTGAAATTTCCCTCAGAACTAGAGAAGATAGCCTGGCTTCCTGTTTGAGAACGAAGCCTTGAAGTCGTATTTAAATCATCAAAAAACTTTACTCTACTTTGAGATGTTCCCCATGATAGAGTTTGATTATTCATTAACGATATTGTAGTGTTAATATCTTTTGCGAAACAGTTTTTTGTATAGTTGGTAGCAGTTCCTCCGCCATTGAGTATAGCAGTTGTATTAATAGTTAAAGGTGCTGAAACATTGCTATCTTTAGAAATATAAGTAAATCCAGCTGAATTATTTGCGATTGCTAATGACGTATTAAACGCTTGAGGAATAAAGTTTAGCGTTTTCTTTCCATTTATCAAACAACCCACTTTACCATTTACAGGAGTATTTGAAGTACTGTTTACTATACAATCTCCTTTTGAATTATTGGAATCGATGAAAGTCCAATCTGAATCATTGATAGTAAGATTAACATCTCCCACATTTGGATATACAATGATAGCACTAACCGCACCATCACTAAAAGGCAAAGCGGTACTAATATTTTGCACCGGATTGGACAATCCGCATCCAGAAGGAAGAACCAACTGTGTCGTTGTGTTTTTACTTGTAGTATTGTCAATTGTTTGGTTATAGCCAGTAGATGCACTTGTCGATCCAGATTGATTTGCCGTTGCTGTTAGTATATATTGCTTATTACCAATAAGAGGACTTGTAACATTTGTATCCATAGAAAAACCAGCAGGACGAATCGTAAATCGATCTCTTGAACATAAGCTTACGGTGTTCGTAACCATTTTAAATACAGCATTTTTAGATGCTTTGGTTGGTGTGATGTCAATGGTTTTTAGCTTTAACCCAGTAAGTGCAACAGTGGGTGTTATAGTTTGTAGCGAAGTCGCATTGTTGCAATTCCCATCTGAGGGTAATTCTACAATAGAAAGGTTTACATCTTTTGAAGAATTTACTGGTGTAATGTTATCTGTATTAAGAGAGAGGAGATCAACAGAAAATTGTTGATTTACTACCTGTGTATAAAGAGCATTTTTTACGTTAGAAGGTTCTAGGGGATCTGTATCAGTATTGATATTAACAGCACTATTATGCACTGTGTTATATACACCTATAATTGGTACATATACTGAAAAACTATTGTTAAAGTATGTACATTTTCTAATAGGAATACCTGTGAATGAAATATGAAGTAAATCATTGCGATAGCTTACTAAATAGGTATTTTCGCTTGCATTTTGATCGCCGATTTTGGCTTGATATTGAAATTTTGTAATTGCATTTTGAGCGAGAGATCCACCTTGGTACCAAGTTGCTCCACTACCCAGTAAAAACTTTGATGTATTTGTACCACTAGAATATTCTGCAGTATCATCGTCAGATCCATCTGACTTGGAAATTCCATCTATTGACATAGAATTATTGACATAAGATATTTCATGGGGCTTATCAAAAACTTTTTCAATAAATACGCCTTTAGCTTGTTCAGGATTTTTATTTGTAATTGAAATCTCATAGGTAACATTGTCGTTTTGCTTTGGAATATTTGTTCCTGAAATCGGTAGGGAATTAAATGTAACATCTTCAAGATAACAAACATCTGGAACATACAATTCAGTCGAAAATGCAAATAAACCTGGAAAATACCCATCACCACTACTTGATAATTTTACATTTGTTGTCGTTTGCCCATTTAAAATAATCTGTCCTTGAGTCGTCGATCCTGCTGTTGAACCGACATCAAAAGCGTCTATATCAATTCCTATATAATTATCACTTAAACAACTTGGGTTTTCTGTAGTTACAGCTACTCCATTATTACTAATCGTAGAGTTGAAAAGATCATCAATTGGATTTAAAGCATTTTTTAATTTAACATCCCCAACAAGATTGTTTGACAGCGATCCATAATCTCCCGTTGCACTAGTGTCACCTTCGCCTACAAAAGTCAAAAATTCAGAGTTAACATTTCCTATAGTAGGTGTAAAAAATCCACTTAATGGAATAGTTGTAGTCGCATAAACACCTGTTCTACCTGCATCACTGGAAGAAATTCCCATATATCCATCATAAACAGACATATTTTTAAGTGTTGCAGTATTATCCTTGTATAGAACGACTAAAGACCAAGCCCCGAAACCACCGCCATTGATACTACCTCCTGTTTGACTATAAATATTTGCAACGGTATAAGTTCCACCCAGTCCGCTTTTTACATAAGATGTAACATCCTGTCCTCCCTGATAATACCAACGAATTTTTGCATCGTCAAAATAAACCCAGTTAAATTTTGCTGTATCTGACTGGATTTTAGTATATGCACCGCCAGGAACTTTTAAATAAACACTCTTTGCATTTGTTTTGATTGTATCTGTCGAGCCATTACCATAGTATCCTTGCCAGTAAAGACCTGCCCATACAATATCATTCGATGTTGTTCCTGTAGGTAGAGTAATATTAGCAGTGGTCGAATTGAATGTTGTTGTGTTTGTATCTGTATCAACATATTCAACAGTGATATCATTATTCCTTATTCCCGATGCAGCACAAGCATGTGTGCTAGCATCACGCATAATTGAGTTTCCTATAATTTGCATATTTCCATTAATATTGTATTGTTTTTGAAGAGTAAAATTACGCGGGTTACTATTGGTAAAAGAGGATGCAACTACAGAAACTGAAACTGAACTCGTATTGTTACCCATATTGAGATCTGGCAATCTTCCAATGATAGAAGCTGTATTTGAAATAGTCATTGCAGAATTTGGAGCTGTCACAAGTATTGTAATACTCGATATTGCTCCATTAACTAAAAGATTTGGATGTTGACATGAAATAGTTCTTGTTGCTGATGTGTAAGTACAAATCCACTCATGTGCATCATCATACACATTGACATACGTTAAATTTGGATCCAATACATCGGTCATATTTAAGTCCGTATTGCTTGGGCCATTGTTCGTAATATTGAGTGTATATTGTATTTGATTGCCAACCATAACTGGCGATGCTAATACTGTCTTCACTATTGCCAAATCGGCATTGGGTGTGTTGACAGTTGTAGTCTGAGTAATATTTGTATTGTTAGCAAGAGTCGGATCGGTTACTGCCGATGTAACTGTTGCAGTATTAGTAATGCTTCCAGCGGATGAGGGTGCCAATACCGTAACTGTTACAGATGAATTTGCACCATTTGCAAGGCTCGGATTGGTACATGTAACCATTCCTGATGCTTGCGAACAAGTCCATCCTATTCCTGTTGCACTTTGATATGTTACGCCTGCAGGAAGAGTATCTGTTAAATTTAAAGAGGTTGCAGTCTGAGGTCCATTATTAGTCACACCAAGTGTATATGTAAGTGTCGTATCTGTAATCACAGGATCAGGACTATCAGTATTTGTAAGGGCGAGGTTGGCAGAAGGAGCAGTAACAGTTATTGTAATAGTTTTACTATCAGTTCCCTCTGCATTGGTTGTGATTACAGTTACGGTATGAGTACCAACACTTAATCCAGCGCTATCAGCTACGGTAATAGCCCCTGCGTTGCTGATGGCAAACGCAGAATCGCTGGATGTATATGACGTTATAGTGTTTCCAAAAGGTAACGGTGTAGGAATTGTTACGGCTAATGATCCAATAAAAGTTCCATTTGCTGATCCGCTTACAATACTAAATGTTTGCGCAGATGTAATTGTTGGACCAGTGATATTATTGAGATTAATCGTGATATTAGCAGAACCACTTCCCGCACTGTTAGTGGCTGTAGCTTTTAGTGTGTAAGAAGGAGTGGTCTCATAGTCAAGGACTGCACCACTATGAACTGTTATCTGCCCTGATGCACTGATGTCAAATAGAGACTGTGCGGTTCCATTTGTATTGGTTAGTATGAAACTTGTAGGAGAATTTGTTGCATAGACAGTACCGACAACTGTTCCAACTGCAGCGTTTTCATTTACAGACATCGTTGTTGCAGTTACTGCCGGAGGCGGAGTAAATAAGCCTGTTAGAGAATACCCAGTACTATTCGATGAACTACTTACTAATTTTAATGTGTATGTTCCAGCGGTGACAAAAATATTTCCCGATGGTTGTGTAGTATTTTTAACAATAGTAGTGTTCCATAGAGATGTAGTAGTACACAGCCCATTATCTGGATATAGAGTCGCAGTTAGTGTTCTTGTGCTACCCCCAGAGTAGGTATTTTGTACGGAAATATTTAAATTTTCTGCAGCTACAACTGAAATAGTGTAATATTCAGCAGTAGTTGTAACACTCCCAGTTGTTGCAGTTGAAGAAGGCGTCCATGATCCATTTGAAGTTCCACAAGCCCCCCATCCACTCACACTCAATATCAATAGAAGTCCAAAAATTGTTAAAAATCTCGAAAAAATATTTGTAAATTTCATAATAGGCCGTCCAAAAATAAGGTTTAAAAAAAAGTTATTGTTTCTTATTATACTCTCAAATCGGCTTTATAAGAGGTTAACTTGAAGATTTAATGCTAAAGAGGGTTTGTTTTTGTGAAGGAGTTTGCTTACATGTAAAGTGCTTACATGTAAGTTATTTTTGATGATTTAGTAAGTGTGAAAAAGGGTTTAAAAAGGCTTTACAACGACCATTGCTACGATTAAAAGCAGTAAGACCGTCGGTACTTCATTGTAGTATCTAAAAAACTTTCCGCTTTTGTTACATGTACCGTTTTCCAATTTTTTACGGATCATTCCCAAAGAGATAAAATAGATAACAAGCAGAGTTACAAATAAGAGTTTTGCATGCAACCATCCACCTGTAGCAAAGAGGTTTACCTCATAAAGACTCATTGAAAGATAGATCATCGTCGCTCCACTCAAAATAGTCGCCCACATTGCAGGAACTCCGATATATTTGTAGAGTTTGTACTCCATGATCTTTGCAACCTCTAAAAATCCAGCGTTTTCTTCATGCTCTTTGTGATACACAAAAAGACGAGGAAGATAAAAAATAGCCGCGAACCACGACACAAATGAAGCTACATGAAACCAAATAATCCAATTATACATACCATATACCTTTGTTTAAAATTTCTTTTCTAAATACACAGCTTCATAGTTTGAACCACCATGCACTACGTTATTGATAAGCCCAAACACTCCCGATCTATGCTTTATAACAAAACCTAGATAGAGATCTTTGAGTGGCTCATATTTTACAAGTTTTCCAAGGTCACAGTCTAAACTCAGCTCTAAATAGTTCAAATAATGAGAGAGATTTCCACCCTTTTTTTGGGATTCAAGCTTTTCAACATAAAGCGTGCCGTATGTATATGAAGCACCCTCAGCAGCTCCTAAACGAACTTTATTTTGCCAAAAGTCAAAATTATAATACCCTTTAACATAGAGTGTATTTTCATACACATCAGCGCCATAACCATTTTCCAAAAACTTCGCAAATCCGCCTTGCACATAAATATCTAGTGGAAGTTTAAAAGCATTTTCAATCATCTTATACCCACCATCAAGCATTAAAACACGTCCCTTAGCCGAGTCAGGAGCCATATCTCCAACTGCGATGTAGGCTAAATCGTGAGAATCTGCACGTCCATAAGCAACACGAAGATCATAATCATTTTGAGCGAAAAGTGATGTGAAAATAGTAAGAAAAAGAAGGGTTTTTATCATGCTTAAATACCGCCTAAAATTTTGGCGGTATTATACTTAAACTTCGGCAACCTCTACATCTTTGAGAGATGTTGCTTTGTGGGAGACTACTTTATCATGCAAACGGCGAAGCGCTTTTGAAGTACGATCGATCGCAAGATCGATTGCGACATCAAGATCACTATCAGTTTGTGAGATCACAACAGGCTGAGCATGAGCGATATGAATATCAAACTCCACGCTTACACCCTTTTTCTCTTTTGCGATATTGACATTGTAAGTAGTTATATCTAATTTGAATTTTCTAAATGTATCGATTGCAGCATTGATATGTGCTTTTGTCGCATCTGTTAGGGTTATATCTTTTGCTCTGATTTGTACACTCATGGTAAATCCTTTATGAAGCAGCAAGTGCCTTTATTTGGGTAAAGAATAGCACAGCGAAACTGAATTGGATATAATTTCGACAAAATAATTTAAAAATGGAAACTTTATGAGACTTTTGACCGGAATCCAGCCCTCTGGCGACCTTCATATAGGCAACTACTTTGGCTCTATCAAACCGATGATTGATGAGCAAAACACAAATGAGATCTTTGCTTTTATCGCAAACTATCATGCGATGACCACTGTCAATGATGGTGAAAGATTAAAAGCACTCACAATGCAAGCAGCAACTGACTTTTTAGCGCTTGGTATGAATCCAGAAAAATCCACGTTTTGGGTGCAGTCAGATGTCAAAGAGGTACTAGAGCTCTACTGGGTTCTCTCCTCATTTACTCCAACAGGCCTTTTAGAGCGGGCGCATAGTTACAAAGATAAAACGGCGCGTGGTTTTGCGACAAACCACTCTTTATTTTCCTATCCTGTCTTGATGGCGGCAGATATTTTGCTTTTTTCTCCCCAAATCGTGCCTGTTGGAAAAGATCAGATTCAGCATGTAGAGATCGCACGTGACATCGCTATTCGATTTAATAACGCTTATGGTGACATCTTAAAACTTCCAACTTACCGAGTAGATGAAAATGTCGCAACAGTCCCTGGAACTGATGGACAAAAAATGTCAAAAAGCTATGGAAATACTATCAATATCTTTGGCGAAGAGAAAGCGCAGCAAAAGGTCATCAAAAAGATCGTCACTGAAAATGTACCAATGGAAGATCCAAAAGAGTATGAGGGGTGTAACGTCTATAACATCGCAAAACTTTTCTTGGAGGATGAAAAACGCATCGCCCTGCAAGAGCGCTATAAAAAGGGTGGAGAGGGTCATGGACACTTTAAACTCTATCTCTCTGAAGTGATCTGGGAGTATTACACGCCATACAGACAAAGACGAGAATATTATGCTTCTCATCAAGATGAAGTGCGCGACATCTTACATGTAGGCGCACAAAAAGCATCCGCCGCAGCTGCAGAGGTCATAGAAAAAGTACGCTCCGCCGTTGGTATCAGATACTAATTACATTTTTTTTGTTTACATGTAAGCCTGTGAAATGGCTTACATGTAAACTACTTTAGAACTTTACAGCACCTTTAAAAATCACCATCTTTTGCGACCAGATCGGCTCTTTTAACTCAAGCAGACCTCTCACTTCATCGTTCACCAATCTATAAGAAACAGCTACATTCGCACCATTGGCACTTTTGTTTAACTTCACTCTAATAGTTTTTTCACCCTTGGCTGGAACCGATTCATCTGCTGAGGATGTCTCAGATGTATGTGCGATTGTTGGTTTTTTGTATTTATTGAGATAGTGTCTCGTTAACGACACAGACTCTTTTGAAACTACTTTCGCTGCACTCGTGTACTCAACATCTAGCACAATTTCGCGTGAGCCAAATCCACTTGGAAGATTGTGTGGAAGATCATTTTTTAGTGTAATAACAAGATCACCACCCTCCACTTTTGTACTTACATGTAAGGCATCTTTCCACATTGATGCGGTGTGCGCTCCGCTAAATCCATGCTCTCTAATCTGGCGTGCTTTTGGTTTTCCATGATCGATTCTAAGCGTAGCAGCATAAAGCTCTTTCTTAGTGCTCATATGACATACAACACATTTTTGAGTATTGTCTTTATACTCAGCTTCCATATTGATAAACATATCGCCTTTGATTGTATGATCATTTGCATGACACACAAAACAGAGCTTATTTGGATTTTTATCCATAAAATCTCTGGCTTCTGTTTTATGGTAAGGTGAAGTTGCATCATCAAACGGTCCGCTCATCACACCAGATTTCAGCCAAGTAACCCTATCCATTCCTCTTTTTGAAGCATCAAGATTATCATGAATTTTGTCTATGTTGTGACAAACAACGCAGTTGATCCCCTCGCTGATACTCGTATCATTAACTGCTTTATTGACTTTTGAGTTTTTATCGAGCCCTAAAACAGCGTCAATTTCATACGCTTTGCTTGTGCTGGTAACTGAGATGCGGGGATTGTGACATGTTGCACACTCAACTTTAACTGCATTAAGACTTTTGTGGGATTTTTTACTGACATACTCTAAAGATGCACGAAAATACTCATCATTTTTTTCATAAGAGCGTGCATGCCATGAGTGTTGCCAATCTTTTACAAGGTGATTATGACAAGCCTGACATTTTGTAGAATCTTGATATTTCTCTTCAACTTTCACAACCTCAGCTGAATAAACAAATGAAATCAACAGTGCTACAAATATCAAAACTCTCATAAAAATCCCTTGATTAAATTAAGATTTTATCTTTGGCGGTCAAGCCAAACCATCAATCCTTTTTGTGCATGTAAACGGTTCTCCGCTTCATCAAAAACGATATCTGCGTGTCCTTCTAGTACAGATTCACTCACTTCTTGACCTCTATAAGCAGGTAAACAGTGGAGAAATTTTGCATTTTTTTCGGCTAAACACATCATCAAATCATCAACCATATAGCCAGCAAATACTTTTACTCGCTCCTCTTTTTCATCCTCTTGACCCATCGATGCCCAAGTATCAGTTGTCACTACTGTTGCACCTTTGATCGCCTCTTTTGGATCGTTTGAAACAAAGATTTTTGCTCCGCTGATTTTTGCGAGTGCATAGGCATCTTCTAAAATTTTAGAATCGACTTCATACCCTACAGGTGTTGCAATGCGTAGCTCAAATCCAAGTTTTGCAGCCAACATCAGCCATGAATGCGTCATATTGTTTCCATCGCCTACATACGCGACTTTTGCGCCCTCAGCCACACCATACTCTATCATTGTCATATAATCAGCAAGCAGTTGCACTGGATGGTAAGAGTCTGTGAGACCATTGATAACAGGCACTTTTGAAAATGAAGCAAACTCTTCAAGTTTAGAGTGTTCAAAAGTACGAATCATAACCATATCACACATACTAGAAATAACGCGTGCAGTGTCTTTGACAGGCTCTCCGCGCCCTAAATGGATATCACGGTTTGATAGAAAAAGCCCATGCCCACCAAGCTGATAGATACCAGTTTCAAAACTCACACGCGTGCGAGTCGAGCTTTTTTCAAAGATCATCGCCAAAGTTTTTTTCGGCATATAATCCTTGTGGATTCCGTTTTTTAAATCTTTTTTTATTTCAAGCCCAAGATCTATAATCTCTAAAATTTCCTCTTTTGTAAAATCTTTGAGCGTTAAAAAATGTCTCATTTAAATATTTCCTTTAAAAATCAATGGATGTATTCTATTGCTAACTTACTTTAAGAAAGATAAGTCTATTTTTTTTGCAAAATCTTTGCAACCTCTTTAGCATGATAAGAGATTATAATATCTGCCCCTGCTCGTTTAAAAGCGATCATTGTTTCCATCACAACACGTTCATAATCTATCAAATTATTCATTCCTGCAAATTTTAGCATTGCATATTCGCCACTTACATTATAAACAGCCAAAGGAAGAGAGGTGTTTTCTTTGATATCTCGGATAATGTCTAAGTATGCAAGCGCTGGTTTAACCATCAAGATATCTGCGCCTTGACGCTCATCTGCAATACTCTCGGCAATCGCTTCACGTCTGTTGGCCGGATCCATCTGATAACTTGCACGATCTCCAAAAGATGGAGTCGATTCTGCTACATCACGAAATGGCCCATAATAGCCACTTGAAAATTTTGTAGAGTAACTCATGATAGGCAAGTTTTCATAACCATTTGCATCGAGCGTTGTACGAAGTGTCTCGATAATCCCATCCATCATTCCCGATGGCGCGATCATATCGCTTCCTGCTTTTGCATGCACAAGCACTTGAGAAGCGGATATCTCTAAAGTCGCGTCATTATCTACTGTCTCGTGAACATGGTCAATGATACCGCAATGCCCATGATCTGTGTATTCACAAAAACAAAGATCAGTGACCACAAACATCTCGGGATGAGCTTTTTTTACAGCACGAACAGCCTGAGCGATAATGCCGTTTTCACTCAGTGCATCTGAACCAATAGAGTCCTTAACATCAGGAATTCCAAATAAAATAATAGAATAAATTCCAAGAGATTTTAACACCTCACACTCTTTTACTATCTCATCGATACTCATCTGAAAAACACCTGGCATCGAAGCGACTTCTGTTTTGATCCCCTCACCTGAGCGTGCAAAAAGAGGATAGATAAAATCATCTACACTTACAGTTGTCTCTCTTACAAGTTTGCGAAGTTGAGGATTGAGTCTTGTTCTGCGAAAACGTTGAAACATAATTGTGCCTTTATCATTATTGGATATAATTTTTATCTTATTCTATCTATTTAAAGTTTAAACAAATGAAAATAACTATATCTGAAATCGCAAACCTTCCCTCTCGTTTTGGAGATTTTAAAGTCAAAGCGTTTAAAGAGGGGATTAAAGAACATCTTGTCATTTATAAAGAACCTCTCGAGGCGATTCCTATTGTGCGTGTTCATTCAGAATGTCTCACGGGTGATGCTATTGGAAGCTTAAAATGTGACTGTCGAGACCAACTTGAAGTAGCGCTACAAATGGCCGAAGAGCATCATGGAATGGTGATCTATCTACGTCAAGAGGGAAGAAATATCGGCCTTTTAAATAAAATAAACGCCTATGCGTTGCAAGATAAAGGGTTTAATACCATAGAAGCCAATCATCAACTGGGATTTGCAGCAGATGAGCGGACTTATGAGATTGTAACTTTTATTTTAAACCATTTTGGAATTGAAAAAATTAGACTCCTGACAAACAACCCTGCCAAAATCCAATCACTTCAAGATGTAGAGATCGTAGAACGTTTGCCTATCATCATCAAGCCAAATAAGTATAATGAAGATTATTTACATGTAAAGCGTGATGAGATGGGACATATGCTTTAAAAGTATAGAAAGAAAAGAGAGTGCCTCCCAGAGATTTGGGAGGTAAATGAGGTGTTTACCAGTTACGAATGCGGATATGGCATGACGTACACTGTTTGAGTAGTTGCGTGTAATCATCTAGCGCATTATCCATTTTACCTGCGTCTATAGATGTAACCATATCATCTGAGTACATACGAAGCATTTGAGCAGTTTTTTGAGCAAACTTATAAGCGTAAACCTGATCTTTAGGCAAGATAGCTTTTACATTTTCACTCTCTAAAGATTTGAGTGTTCCCTGAAGTTTTTTAACCCCTACTTTCATATCATCTGTCGAACTGTATAAACCGCCACGTTGAATTTGCTCCATTGCATCCATCATTGTGCGCATATCTTTCATAAGTTCCAAACGAGTATCTACTTGTTTTGCAGCTTGCGATGAAACTGCTAAAATAGATACAAGCGCAAGTGCCGAAACTAATTTTTTCATAATACTCCCTTTTAATATTGAATAATCTCTTTAGAATACTCTGTCAATTTCACTGTTTTTGCAGAGATAGAGACTAATGTTTTTGCCTCTGCTACTCCGCCATAAAACTCTTTTAATTCAGGTTTAAACGCCTTGAAATAGTCTTGAAATTTATCTGATCCAAGTACGCCAACTGCCCAGATCGTATCATCTGCCGCGACTTCTAAAACAACTGCTGCAAGAGGTTGCAGTGCTGCACCAGATAACACTTTAGCACCAGCTCCCGCATCATATGCTGAAAGATGTGATGAACAAACTATGATTCCACTTTTTGCGTATGCCATTGTCGGTGTTGCTTTAGGAACATATTTGATAAAACTATCATTAGGTGTAGGATGTGTCAATTGATGAGCGCAAATAGCACTATATGCGACTATCGTTCTCTTAGCACCTACGCCACTTTTCCATAAATACTCTTCACCGATTTCTGATTTTAAACTCACTTCTTGCTCAGTTGGTTCAGGTAAGTTGACTAACATACAAGGTGTAGAATTAAAGGGATAGTTAAAAATATAAGTAACCTCTTTTTCTAATGAAGAGGCCTTTATAGGCACACCTGCAGCATCTACGATCTGCGCTTTTTCATATGCTTTAAACATACGTCCATCAGCAGCATAAAGAGTACCGCCAATCAATGAAGGGTTCACCGCTACAATGGTAGCTCCTGCTGCGATAATTTTTAGAAAACTTCTACGTTCCATTCTTTAATTCCTATATTTTCTTCTCATCATCTTTTGCCATACAAGATAGATTGCAAGACAAATTTAAAGAATCCAAAATTTCTTAAATTTGTCTTGCATGGAATACTCCATGCAAGTGCAGATGTTTAGTTGAAGAACTCTCTATACATCCCTTTGCCCCACTCAACGAGACCTTTACCGCCATCAAGCCCCTCTTTGCCATCCCATTTTTCACTTGTTCCAGCATTTGCAAAGGCAAATGATTTTTTGGCTTCATCATATGCGTATTCTGCATGAACAGAGATAGCGCGCATCTCTTTACCTTGAACTGCTGAGTAACAAACAGTAAGCGGTGAGCTCCATGTTTTTCTACCAAGCTCTTCGCCAGCAAGATATTTAACGATATTTTTAGCAACGATTTTACCCTCTGTATTAGCTGTATTTGCTGATTTAGAGAATCCCATCGGACGAACGTCACCCGTACAAAATACATTTTTATCGCCGATAACTTGGTATGTAAATGGATCGATGTTTGCCTCAGCTTTGTTAAATACGCTATCTTTTGCAACACCAGCGATTTCAAGTATTTTATTACCACGAACGTGACTATAAAGCGCTGCATCATCAAAATGAAGGTCTCCATCCATTTCAGTACTGATAATCTGTTTATCTGGATCGATTTTTGTAATGATTGTATTTGGAACGTACTCGATATAATCTTTATAAAGTGTATCAAAAGCAGAGTGGAACCCTTGTGCTTTAATCGTGATATCTGCATTTTCATCAAGAACGAGTACTTTACCTTTGATCTTGTTGCGTTTCATATAATCCGCGATCAAACAGCTTCTTTCGTATGGTCCAGGTAAACAACGGTAGTTTCCTCCTGGCACTGTTTGAACAAACACACCGCCCTCTAAATTTTCAATTTTTGATTTTAGAGTTAATGTCTCACTACCTGCAATAAATGCACCTGGAAACTTCGTTTTAAGTGCTGTTTCAAGTTCAACATCACCTTTACTCCATTTAGAGTAATCATAATCGATCCCTGGAGCCAATACAAGTACGTCATATTTAACCGTACCTTCATTTGTATAAACAATTTTAGATGTACGATCGATCTCATGTGCTGTTGCTTGTAAAAATGTATAGTTACCATTACGAGCACCTTCTAAGAAATCATGAGTTATAAAATCAAGTGGTAAAACGCCTGTTGCAACCAAGTTGCTGATAAAACCAGACATAAATACAGAACGTTTATCCATTAATACAACATCAATTTTAGGGTTTGTTTTTTTTACATATTTTGCAATAGTCAAACCTGAAGCTCCTGCACCAACGATCACAACACGTGGTCCTTTTGCTGCTGGAATTGGAGCTGGTGAAAGTAAAATTCCTGTCGCTGGAGCTTTTGCCGAAGTATTTGCTCCTCCTTTGTTATCTTTTGCATAACCGCTTACTGCCGCAGTAACTGCTGCTAGGCCAGTAAATTTCATTGCGTCTCTTCTTGATAGTGCCATCATTGACTCCTTCATTAAGTATAAGATTTTTTAATCTCGAAAAGTTTAACCGTACCAAGCTTAATTGTTTTTAAATATTATAAATATTAATATTATACTAACTATAAGCTAGCATTAAATATCACATTTTATTCTCATTAATTCCCTAAAACAGGGGGATCTATTTTAAATTTATCACATTTCAAACAGAAAAAGAAATTTTATGCTTTTATGAATTCATCTTTGTTTGTGATAGTAATGTGATAAGAGTTGAGCTGTTTTAGTGGGAAAAAAATATAATGAAGGGGTTTACATGTAAAGCACTTTTTAAATATTAAGAAGATGCTTACATGTAAGAGTTTATTTCGTAAGATTTTTTAAAGTTACAATAATCTCATCCATTTTATAACTTACTTCACCCACTTCATCAGAGATTTCATTGACATCATCTGCATTTTTGTTGAGACTCTCTGAAGTGTCAGAGATCGACTGAATCAGTACATTTGTGGTTGCTGAAGTCTCTGCAAGACTTTTTTGAGTACGTTCTGCGAGTTTTCTAACCTCATCTGCAACAACGGCAAATCCGCGTCCATGCTCACCTGCGCGCGCTGCTTCTATGGCCGCATTTAATGCCAAAAGATTTGTTTGATCTGCGATATCTCCGATCGTTTGTAGTATCGCTTTCGTTTCATTTGCATGCGTTACAAGCGTTTGGAGATTTGCAACCATCTCATTCTCTTTTTGAGAAACAAAATGGATACGCTCAACTATGTTGTTGATCATATTTTTAAAATCTACAATAGTTGTATTTGTGATAGTCTCAATAGTATCATTTAGCGCACCTGCGGATTCCATGATATGTTGGTTTGAGTCTTTGTTCTCTTGCTCCATATTTTGAAGAGATTGACCCAACGCGTTAATATTGTTTAAAAGTTCAGCCATTTTTGCTTCTACATGTACACTGCTTCGAGAGTTAAAATTGCCATTGGAAAAATTTTTGAGCGTCGTTATAGCGTTGTCAAGATTTTTTTCTGAAGAGTCAATCATATTATTCATACTATTTTTTAGAACATGTACATATGGAGTTTTTGTATCTGAACTAATTCTGCAAGAGTAGTGCCCTTTTGCAACTTTATCTGCCAAAAGAACCATCTCTCCAGCTACTTTTGTGTCATCTAAAATAGTTTTAGAATATTTTTTTAACAGTATATTCAACTCTTTTTCTACTAAATCGTTTGTATTTTCGTTAAGACTTATGTTGTTTCTTTCAAAATCTATCATCTCATCTATTTTTTTGAGTAACTCAATATTATCAGTATTTGATGAAGAAGAGTCCAAATTTTGAAGTACCATTGCCACAACAAATGCAACAACAGCTAAGCTCACAAGCACAAAGAAAGACTCTGTAAATAAAAATGAAAAAAGTAAAACTCCAAAAACGCCAACTAATACTATGTTTTTTTGTAATCTATTCATCTACTCATACCCTATTTTAAATTTTTATACAGATTTTTGGCTTCTTCTATCTCTGATTTTGAAGGCTTTCTTCTGCATGATATGTATGTCTTTGCTTGTCGCACTTTGTCATACATTGGATAAACTGTAGCATATACCCAGTAATACCCGCCATCTTTTGTACTATTTTTAACATACCCATTCCAAATTTTATCTTGTTTAACAGTTTCCCAAAGATCTTTAAAAGCAGCGTGAGGCATATCTGGATGTCTTACAATATTATGAGGTTTTCCAACCAACTCTTCTAGCGTATATCCAGCTATTTTACAAAAATCATCATTTGCAAAAAGGATAATACCTTTCTCATCAGTTTGTGAAACTAGAAAGTCATCGCTTTTTAACACATACTCATTCATTTATTTCCCTTTTCAACATATTCTGTTAATTGTACCACATTATATTCCAGTTATAGAAAAGAATAAATATAAATTGCTTTTAAAGCTTACATGTAAAGAAAAAATTGAATTAAAGTTGGGGGAGGATGAAACCCATAGACACTGGGTTTCATTTAAAAAAAAGAGATTAGAGACTCAAAGTTTTAGTATTCATCATCTTCATCTAAACCTTGCGAATCTTCATCCTCAATTGCAGTGTAGTCATCATAATCTTCGCTTTCATTTTCTTCATCATAATCATATTCTGAATCATCGTAATCATAATCATCTGACATAAGGTACTCCTTTGATTTTTTAGAATTTTAACAAATAAATTCTCTAAGCGCAATATATAGGATAAAATATTGTTACTCTTAAAAAATCTAAACGTGGAACTCTATTTTGCAAAATATTATACTTATTGGTTCCTCAACTGGAGGGCCTGGCCATCTTCAAAAAATAGTCTCATCTCTGCCATCCACTTTTAATGCCACAATAGTCATAGCGCAGCACATGGGCGCAGAGTATCTTAAAAGCTTTGCAGCAAGTTTAAATGAGATTTCTAAACTCACTGTCACTTTAGTAGAGGATACAAGTTATTTAAAAAACAAAACCATCTATGTGTGTGAAAAAAATTGTAAATTTAAGATGATCGACGAGACCATAACTCTGTGCGCCCAAGAGGATGAATACTCCCAATACAATCCAGATATCAGTGAACTTTTTTCCTCTGGCGTTGTCCTATGCGGGGGTTATAAAATTATGGCTATTATTTTAACTGGGATCGGTGATGATGGTTCAAGCGGAATGCTAGATCTCTCTAAGTGTGCAAGCTCTCTCATTGCTGAATCACAAGAGAGTGCTATCGTTTATGGTATGCCTATGCGAGCGAAAGAGGTAGTTGAAAATATAAACGTGCTCTCGCTCGATGAAATCATCGTTGCCATTAAAGAGTTTGGAGCAGAATATGTTTAATTTTTTTAAAAAGAAAAAAGTCCAAGAGAGCGAAGAGTGTGAGATACAACCAACACTTGAATCCTACTCTTTTGATGATGTCACACCTATCGCAAGCTATTTTAAAGAGCAAACAGGTGTCAATTTCGATAAGCAACTTACTATTTTAAAAAATAAAATGAGCGCTTTTTGCATGAAAAGAGGATACAAAAATTTCAATGAGTGTCTTCAGTTTATTGTTAAAGATAAACTCACAACACAAGAGCTCATCGATTATCTCACAGTAAATGAAACATATTTCAATCGAGAATATAAACAATTAGAAAAACTTGTAGAAGATATCAAAACCGTACAGACTCCCGTTCATATTTTATGTGCTCCTTGTGCGAGCGGTGAAGAGGTTTACTCTATTGTTATAGCCTTTTTAGAAGCCAATATTTCGGCTCAAAAATTCTCTATTTTAGGTATAGATATCAATGGACAGGTTATAGAAAAAGCTAAAAATGCTGTTTATAATGAAAGAAATGTTCAAAACCTTTCTCAAGAGTTAAGAGAAAAATATTTTTATAAAGAGGAATCCTCCTATATCCTCAAAGCGGAGGCAAAAAACTCTACTGAGTTTAAAAAGATCAATATTTTTGATGCGGAGTTTTTAAATCTTGGAAAGTTTGATTTTATATTTTCTAGAAATATGCTGATATATTTTGATAAAGAAACAAAATCCAAGGCTAAAAATATTTTACAAAGTATGCTAAAGGAACCAACAAGAGAGATATTTTTTGGTCATGCAGACCTTTTTTAACTCGCACTATCCAAGAGGATAATGCGTAGATTTAAGTTTAAGTGCGAAATGTTCCAAGCTGTGTACTGAGCTTTTCAGTCATTGCATGAAGATGTTCAGCAGCAGATGCTATCTCTTCTACACTACGTGCATTTGAAGATGAAAGTGTATTGATCGAATCGATTTGAGTGATGATAGATTCTGTTTTCTTTGTAGATTCCATAGAAACTTTTGCAAGTGAATCAACAGTAATCGCAGTTTTATCGACAATGCTTACAGTAGTGTTCATCTGAAGATTCACTTCCTCGGATGACTCGCTTAAAGCCTCGATATTTTGTGCATTTGCATTCATTTGATCAGTAATATCATTGATCCCTTGAACGATAATATTAATCGTCGCGTTACTCTCAAGAAGACTTTTTTGAGTACGTTCTGCGAGTTTTCTTACCTCATCAGCAACAACGGCAAAACCGCGTCCATGCTCACCAGCGCGCGCTGCTTCTATGGCCGCATTTAATGCTAAAAGATTTGTTTGCTCAGCAATATCTCCAATCACTGTCAAAACTATTTTTACTTGATCTGCATCATGGCTAAGCGTGTTAAGACGCTGATTGATCTCTGCTTCTACTTCAACTGTATGATTTAGTTGCTCTGTCATCGTGTTGAGCTGTTTTCTTGCAAGATCTAAACTTTGTTTTGCTTCTAAAATCTCTTTTTTTGTAACTTCAACATCTGCCAAAGACTCATTAATACCTCTTGACATGATCTGCGCTTCATTTGTCGTACTGCTGACAACTTGAGCCTCATGTTCTGCACGTTTTCCAATAGCAAGTGAAGTTGAGCTGAGCTCAGCAGCCACTGACATATTTTCATGAGAAGCGCTCTTAGCCATACTAAATGCCTCTCTCACAGCTTGAATGAGGATATTAAACCTTCTTAATGTATCAGCGATCTCATTTTCCCCTTTAGCTTCTACATCAACTGTAAAATCACGTTTTTGAGCAATATATTCCATAGTAGTACTCATCATATTTAATGATTTAACGATACTGTTCATAATCACAAGTGCTAAGGTCACAACCATAACAAATATAACAATGCCCAGTGCCAGCATCAATGTTTTTGCAGTCGATGCGCTTTTTTGTCCCTCTTTTACAGAAGCATCTGCGACATCTACATTGATCTTAGAAATCACGCTCATATGATCTATCATCTCGCGTCGAATCTTACGACTTCCTTCTGTAAACTTTGTCATCTCATCATATATAACAGTATCACTCATCTGTTTGGTCTGTTTTGCCAAAGGTCCAACTATATCATGTTCATATTTATCACTGATATCTTTCCACTGTGCCATGGATTTTTCATAAAGCTTCCACTCAGTGGCTTCTTCTGGAGTTTGAGGTAGCGAAGCATAAAGATCATATCCTTTTTTATATCTCTCCCAACCTTTATCTGTTTTTTCAACACAATCAGCCCATTTTTTTGCACGATCTGGATCACCAATAAATCCTCTTGCCCGATATTGCTGGATGAGTACTTCATTGTAACCAAGACGCATCTCCATCAAACCTTCTAGCGATGGTACACGAACAACGCCAAGCTCATTATTTTCTTTAGCTATGGTTTCTATACCTCGCCATCCAATAAACACAATAAAAATAACACCCAACCCGGTAATAGCTGCTAAAAGCAGTAATCGACTTTTTATAGTCATATGGTTCATAAGTTCCACTCTTTCCTCCAAGTATTTAGTTTCTTTGTAAATATTATTCAACAAATTTTAGCAAATTTTTTCTATTTATCCTATTACATGTAAGATAATTTTGTTCATGAGCATATTGCAGTCTCTTTATGCTTCTCTGCCTGTAAGATAGCCTAGAGTAGATAAATTTTCTAACTTTCATTTAATTGTAATAGTTATAAGATTGTCGAGTAATATTTTAAAAATTTATAAAAAATCAGGAGTTACTATGAACCGTCGAGACATACTTAAATATAGTTTAGTAAGTGCCGTTGCTGCAACTTTTGCTGCGAGTGTGAGTGCATCAGAGTCAAAAGAAACAACTGTTTTAGCCGTTGGTGTTGGCTCACCAGCTCCACTTCCAGAAGCAACAGGCCCAAGAGTCGTTGTTGTAGGTGGCGGTTGGTCAGGTTTAGCTGTTGCTAAATACACAAAAAAGTTTGCTCCAAATGCTGATGTCGTTTTAGTTGAGCGAAGATCTGAGTTTATTTCATGTCCTGTTAGTAACCTTTATGTAGTAGGCGAAGTTGATTTGGAGTTTTTAACGCATGACTATCTACAAGCCGCTCGTGAAAATCAATATAATTTTTTCAATGCAACAGCAGTAGGCGTAGATAAAACAAATAAAATTCTCAAAACTAGCAATGGGGACATTAAATATGATTACTTAGTGCTTGCTCCTGGAATAGAGTATGATTATGCTCCGTGGGGAATCGATCTTGTGACAGAGCAAAGATTGCGTACGGAATATCCAGCTGCGTTTATTCCAGGCAGTGAACATATGACACTCAAAAACAAGGTACAAAACTTCAAAGGTGGAAACTTCATCCTCACAGTACCAGGTGGCAACTACAGATGTCTTCCTGCTCCTTATGAAAGAGCTTGTCTCATTGCTGATTATTTCAAAAAACACAAAATAAAAGGAAAAGTGCTTCTACTCGATGAGAATGCAGAGATCACCATCAAAAAAGAGGGATTCCAATCAGCCTTTAACGAGATGTACAAAGATTACATCCAATATGTACCAAATGCCAAAATCATAAGTATCGATCTCGATAAAAAAACAGTTGTTATTGGCGAAATGGAAGAGAGTTATACATTTGCTGATGGAGCATTTTATCCGCATGTCCGTGGTGGAAAACTTCTTGAAGTTTGTGGTGTAGCACAAGATACTGCATTTAACAAAATGGAGGGAAATATCGACCCATTTACCTATGAAGCAATCGGGGTAGAAAACAAAAATATCTTTGTCTCAGGTGATGCTCGTCCTATGGGTTACTCTAAATCTGGAAATACTTCCAATACTGAGGGGCGCTATCTTGGTCAATTGATAGCACAAAGAATAAAAGATGGAAATGACATTCCTTGGGTATCTCCACTGACTGTGTGCTATTCATCAGTATCCGCAAAACCTGAACGTGCAATTTCAATCAGAGCGCAATATAAATTTGAAGGCAAAACACTTGCAGGATTCACAAATGTTGAGATGTCTGAGCAGTGGAAAGGCAAAGTAGGTCTTGAAAATGGTAAGCTGCTTGACGCATGGGCAAAACGTTTATACGCAGATATGTTTCATGCCTAAAAACAGCTCGTTTTAAAACATAACATCTTGTGGTGAGTACCTAAAAAATGGTCTCCCCACCAGGAATCGAACCTGGAGCTATCATATGCAAATATTTGTTTATTCACTAATAATGTATTTTATAATTTAGTGAATATGATACAATTCTCCTCATGAAGACGCGGGATGAAATATTAAATTTCTTACAAGAAAATCGATCACTATTGTCACAACAGTACCATGTCAGCAAGATAGGTCTTTTTGGCTCATTTGCACGTAATGAACAAAATGAAAACAGTGACGTCGATCTTGTTATTGAACTTGAAGAGAACACTCAAAACGTTTATGAACTTAAAAATGCACTTCGACAATTTTTATCTACATCATTTGAACGCAGTGTAGATATCGCTCGTGAAAAATATCTCAAGCCTTACGCAAAAGAACAGATTTTAAAAGATACATTATATGTCTCATAATATTAGCTTTAATCTCAAAGCACTTATTGAATCTATCGAGAAGATTGAATTGTATTCAAAAGAGTTTACAGATGCTAATGACTTCTACCACGATCAAAAAAGTTTTGATGCATCCATGATGCAGTTTGTAGTAATTGGCGAAATTATTTCAAGACTTGATGAAAAGTTTAAAGCAACTCATAATGAAATACCATGGCAAAAAGTCAAAGACTTTAGAAATATTATCGCTCATGATTATTTTGGTATAGATGCTGATGAGATATGGGATATCATAAATACAAAACTACTACCGCTTAAAAATGATATTGAGAAGTTACTAAAAACCATATAGAATAATAGCTGGTCTCCCCACCAGGAATCGAACCTGGAGCTATCCCTTAGGAGGGGACTGCTTTATCCTGTTAAGCGATGGAGAGAAAAATTTTACCATGTAGTAAATCACTTTCAAAGTCACTAAGTACCTACATATTCAAGGCTAAGCATTTTACCTAACTATTGATTAAAACTGCTTTTTTAACACAAGGTACAAAAAAATATATGTGACCTTTATGTGTCATTGCTCAACTTAAGCTAGCTAATTCTGTACTTTGTTTCGTGGATTGATCAACTGGTTCAAAAAACTTATATATTGGGATGTCGAGTATCTTACTGATTTTATAAAGCTGAACAATGTTGAAATGCTGACCATTTTTTCTAATTTCTATACACCCAAAATAGGATGCGCTGCTATAACCCATCTCTGTTGCTAATTTGAGTTGACTATACCCTTTAGCTTTTCTAAATTTAACAACATTGGATGAGATTAAGTCTAAGAGCTCATTCGCTTCGATATCCAATTGTTCATACATGCTATTTCAACACCTTATATAGTGTTGGATTATATGAATTCAGATGATTTTAATGCAACCATATATATAGTGTCAAAAGCTAAATATGATAGAAAAAAGTTAGATTTAGCATATATTAAAAAATGCGTTCCCTGAAATGGATTCTAAAGTTTAAAATATTAAGGAGACTCGGTATGAAACCAATGCTACGATCACAGATTATTGTTCCTGCAATAGCTCTTTTTTTACTCTCTGGATGTTCATCTCATCAAGTAAAGATCGAACAAACACCACCTACAAAATATCAGACACTTGGTCAAACAAAAGGCGAAGGGACTGGTTCACTTGGCTTGCTTGGTACAGCCTATTACTTTGTTCCAATAGGACTGAATTCAAGAAGTGAGAGAGCGTATCAAAACGCAGTAAAGAGTGTTCCTGATGCAACAGGACTTGTGAATGTTACCTATCAAGAAGATTGGTTTTGGTGGGTCCTTGGCACAGGAAGAACAGTTACAATCACAGGTGAAGCAATTAAGGAGATAAAAGAATGAATTTTTTTAAAAAACTTTTGAGTATTGCGCTAGTTGCAATTTTTGCTGTTTGGTTCATTGGATGTGCAGGTAAGCCTATCTCATTCAAGAGTATTGATCCAAAAAATTACGCCGATGTAAAAGATAAAGGACGAACAATTACCGCTTCAGAAAGTGGATTTCAATTACTTTTATTTATTCCTATCGATATCAATACTCGCCATGTAAGAGCCTACAATCAATTATTGGCACAAGCTCATGATGATTATATTACCGATATTAAAATTGAGGAATCTTGGACATATGCCCTTGTTGGTACTGTATATACAACCACTATTACGGCTACAGCATATCCTAAAAAGTAGAAAATGAAATTATTATCAATGAACACACAATTAGGCTTATCCATAGTTGGTCTTTTGTTGCTTAATGGATGTACCACTATTCCGATGGAAAGTAAAGAAATTTCTATAAAAGCCAAGTCTTTCAACTTGCCTTCCAGAGGAAATGCAGGTTTGTATATTTATAGAGATTCAATGTCAGGACTCGGTTTAAAGAAAGATATATGGGTTGATGATAAATGTATTGGTGAGTCTGCACCTCATATTTTCTTTTATGAAGATATAAAAGGAGATACGTGGCATACAATTTCGACTGAGTCAGAGTTTTCACCTAACAATCTCTTTATAAAAACAGAGAGTGGGAAAAATTACTTTATTAGACAATATATCAAGATAGGCGTTCTCATTAATGGTGCTAATTTAGAGTTAATAGAGGAAGCTGAAGCGAAAAAATCGATTTCCCAGCTGGACATGGCGAAGAAAGGAACTTGCAGTAAGCAAAAGTTCAAGGACTAAGTAGCCTATATTGTCTAAGCTCTATTCGCAACATGGTATGTTGAGCGATATTCTTATATGGTGAGCTTACTCAAGCTCACCATTTACAACTCCAAAAGTACAGTATCGCGTTTTGTGACATCTACTCGACGGCAAGCGGACTCAAATGCTCCGCTCTCTCCTACTAAAATACAGCGATGTTTTGCCCTTGTGATAGCGGTATAGATAAGTTTTGTGTTGTGCATGATGTAGTGTGAAAAGCTCATTGGAATCACGACGATATCATACTCCATTCCCTGAACTTTATGGATTGTGAGCGCATAAGAGAGCATAAGATGGGATTTTAGTTGCTCATACTCATAAAGCACGACCATATCCTCATTTGGATAGTAAACATAGGCTTGTTCCTCATCCTCATCTATGCGAAAGAGTAAGCCGCTCATGCCATTAAACACTCTTTTCTCTTTAGAATCTTCTCTCTCCTTAAACCCCTCAGCACTCCATGATGTCATATTTTCATTTTTTGTATGCACCACTTTGTCCATTAAACGAAACTCACTGCCACCTTTACGCACAAACTTTTTTGGATTAGGATTAAAATATGTTTGCAGGATTTTATTGAGATTATCTGTGCCAAGAGTCCCGCCTTTCATCGGTGTGATCACTTGAAAATAGTTTAGATAAGATGCTATCTCTCTATTTTTTAAACGCAATCTCGCTTTTTCTATCACTTTAACGACTTCATGCATGATTGTCGCCAAGATATCCGCCGAATTTTCTTCACGAAGTGCTGAAAACTCATTTTGAGAAAGGGAGTTTTTCATCGCATAATAGTTGGAGATAGAGACATCAATAAACTCAAAGTCATCATATTTTTGATGGTATTGCGGCACTATGGCTTGGCGGATATCATTGGCAATGAGCGTGATCGCTTGCTCTTCACTTTGACGATAGATGCGAGTGAGTTTGATGATGGGAGCAATCTCTAAAGTCAAACAGTCACTGAGCACATTTCCAGCCCCGATGGGTGGAAGCTGCGCATCATCGCCCACTATGATAAGCACACACTCTTTTTTGACCTTTGCGATGAGGCGTGCAAAAAGTGTCGAGTTTATCATCGAGGCTTCATCTATCAAAAGGACAGAAAATGGAAACTCATCTCTGTCCTCATAACGAACCAAAAGTGATTGGATCGTTGCACTTTCAAACCCCGTTGTATCGGCAATACGTTGTGAGGCAATGCCACTAAGTGCACAAGTCATAATCTCCTTATTCTTTACATGTAGAAGATTTAAAATAGTTCTTGAAGTGGTACTTTTTCCCGTTCCCGCATATCCGACTAAGAAAAGTATTCCCGCACCATTGTTGATGATCTCCACGGCTTGACGCTGTTGATCTCCAAGACTCAAATCACTATTTTTTAAAAACTCATCCAAATCTGTAGAGATAACTCCACAATCTACTTTAGCACGTGCCTTAAAATCATCATATAAAAATTTCTCAGCATCATAAAGTCTTGCAGGAGAAACGCGATCGTTTTTCATCAAAACAATGCTCTGCTCGCTCACTCTCTCGATAAGTGCTGCTTCATAGAGATTTTGCTTCTCGCTAAAATCTAAAAGCTCATCAAGCAAAGAAAAGAGAACTTTTTTCTCAACACAACTATTTCCCTGCTGTTCGCAGTAGTTTAAAAGTGCATAATCCATCGCAGCGCTTATGCGATTGTCAGCTTCTGGTGCGACCCCTATCTTTAAAGCCAACTCATCCGCACGCTTAAAGCCGATGCCACTTATGTTGGTCAAAATATAGGGATTTTCTTTGATCTTTTTCGAGGGTTCTTGCACATCTTTCATCGCTGTTGCGATCATTGTAAGCAGTGTTGGAGTCACATCATAAGGGCTTAAAAACTCGCCAAGTTCTCGCATTGAACGGAACTTTTTCCATGAATCTTGAATCTTTTTGAGGCGTTTTTCTTTGATACCGCTAAACTCTAAAAGTCTCTGGATATCATTGTCGAGTATCTCGATAAGTCCCTTTTCGCCAAACTTCTCTATTAGCTCGGCTGAGAGTTTTTTTGTAAACCCTTTGACGATGCGATTTAAAAAGAAAAAAAGCTCGTTTTGATTGACACGAAGGGATTCAAACTTAAAAGTCTTGCCATATTTTTTATGCTCTTCCCACTCGCCTTTTAGTGTGATTGCGGCATCTTTAAGGTTTGCAACATCACTTTCATAATAGCTTCCGCTTACTTTGTCGCCAGTTTTTAGACGCGCTATAAAAAATCCATCATCTTCAAAAAGAATAGTCTCAATCTGTCCAATAAGTGTCACATACTATCCTTTATGCACTCAAGTGCTTTTGCGCTCAAAGAGGAGATGTGTGCAGTTTTTGCCTCATCAAGAGAGAGCCATAAACCATTTTGGGGTGCATCTTCTAAAAGAAAAAGCCTTACATGTAAGCGATATTTTGTGTAAGAGTGTTTAAACTGCGCTATAAAATTCTCCTCTATCGGTTCAACACTTGGAAGCTCAAGAAGTCCTTTATACATCGGGCCTTCTGAGAGTAAAAGAGCAATTTTGCCCTCACGAAGTGCGACTCCATAAAAAAGTTCCATCGCTTCATACACTGTTTTTTTCTTTTGCGTATAGAGTTCTGGCTCTGTTTTTCCCTTACATGTAAGCTGAAGTGGACAGGTTTGGCAATTAGGATTATTTGGCAAACAAACAAGAGAACCCAAATCCATCAGGGCTTGATTGTGTAGAGTCGGCTGCGCTGGGTTTACAAAACTCTCCGCTTTTTTCCAAAGAGTCTCTACGCTTTCTCCAAGCAGCCCAAAATAGCGCTTAATCACTCGCTCAATATTAGTATCGACAACGCCAACATTTTGATGATATGCAAAACTACAAATTGCACTTGCTGTGTAGCGCCCGATTCCAGGAAGTTTGAGAAGCTCTTTTTGAGTTGTTGGTAAAGTGTTTTGACAAAGCCTTGCAGTTGCGTGCAAATTTCGCGCGCGTGAGTAGTATCCAAGCCCGCTCCATGCAGCTAAAACTGTTTCCTCTTTGGAAGAAGCAAGAGATTTTAAAGTAGGAAATTTTTGTAAAAACTGTGGATAATACTCCTCCATCACGCGTTTTACCTGCGTTTGTTGCAGCATTATCTCGCTCACATAAATATGATACACATCATCGGTATTTCGCCATGGAAGCTCATGGCGACCAAAGTTTTCATACCATTTTAAAAGAGAGTTTTGGGCTTGTTTCATACGCAATGAGAAGCGTTACGCTTTTACTCTTACGTTACGTTCACTCTCTTGGTCTTTGTAAAGTTGTGCACATCCGCGGGAAAGTTCGCGGATTTTGAGGATGTAGTTTTGACGTTCTGCTTGAGAGATCGCTTTTCTTGCATCAAGGGTGTTAAAAGTGTGTGAAGCAGACATACACAAATCATACGCAGGAAGTGGGAGTCCCGCATCTAAAGAGCGTTTACACTCTGCTGATTTTGACTCAAACTCTGCAAAAAGCATCGCCGTGTCTGCTACTTCAAAGTTATATTTACTAAACTCTATTTCGCCCTCTTTGTGGATATCGCGGTACAAAGTTTTGCCATGTTCGTTTTCACCCCAAACGATATCAAAAACAGTATCCACACCTTGAAGATACATAGCCAAACGCTCAGTTCCGTAAGTTATCTCAACAGCCACAGGATCACACACGACACCGCCAACTTGTTGAAAGTAGGTAAACTGCGTGACTTCCATACCGTTTAACCAAACTTCCCAACCAAGACCCCAAGCACCAAGTGTCGGAGATTCCCAGTTGTCTTCGACAAAACGGATATCGTGATCTGCAACATTAAGACCTAAAAACTCTAGACTTTTGAGGTACAACTCTTGGATGTTTTTCGGACTTGGTTTGATAAGCACTTGAAACTGATAGTAGCTTCCAAGACGGTTTGGATTTTCGCCATAACGCCCATCAGTGGGACGGCGAGAGGGTGCGACATACGCCACAGACCAAGGAGTAGAATCTAAAGAGCGTAAAAAAGTAGCAGGGTGAAATGTTCCAGCACCTGCAGGGATGTCATAAGGTTGGACGATATTACAGCCCTGTTTCATCCAAAATTCTTGTAGTTTTAGTAACATCTCGCTAAAAGTGATCATAACTGCCTCGCGTAAAAAATTGCGTAATTATAGCTAAAAAGGTTTAGAACTTAAATGTCGCACCGATTTTGAGATAGTTTTGATAGCTTGTGCTGTCGGGTTCAAGAAGTCCATTGACAACATTTGATGCTTTTATAGTTTGTGTTGAGAGTGTGTATTGAGTAAAAAATTCCAGTTTATCACTATAATCATACCGAAGCGGAAAACCAACAACGAAAATATTTGCTCCACCCAGCTTATAGCTATCATTAGTGTCTGAAGCGCCCATTTTCGTGTTAAAGCCATATTGATATTCTGTAAATATTCCCAAATTAAATTTTTGCATTCTCAGGGTTGTACCGATAATTGGCCGTATAGAGTGCCATTCATACAACTCGTCTTGAATTGAAGAGAGTTTTCTATCCCATGCATGGTATCCAAATCCAAGGCCATAATATATGTCAAAGCGATTATTAAAACGATAAGTGTGTTTATAGCCAAGAGAAGCATCTATAAACTTATTTGTAGTCGTACCTTTATGTGGCGTAGTTGTCCCACGGATAAAACCATCGTATGCAGTAAAAGTACCCAAACGCATGAGATCTATATATATCTCATCAACGCTAACACTGCTTCTGTTAAAAAGGTATCCAAGGCTCATATTATAACCATTGATTTTACCAAGTGAAGATGTCTCACTGTCTAAAAATGTATTTGCAGAGTCATACTCTTTATAATCCATACTCATTCCCACAAGGGCAATTGAGTATTTAACATTATTTTCTTCAGCAAACAGATTACATGTAAGAAGTAAACCAAGTATGCCAAGTAGTTTTACTGAAATTTTCATATGCTCTTACCAGCGAGAGAGAAGTGCAAGATTGATTTTTGCATACTCTGGATATGAGGTACCCTCAACCGTTGTGGTTTTAGAAGCCATTTGTCCTGAGAGATCTACTTGAAGCCATTTAAGACCAAAGCCAAGACCTGCTGTATAGATGATACCTGCTTTATCTTTTGCATCAAGATTTTGCATCGCTCCGCCACGGATTGAGAACCAAGATACTGGATGGTAGTTCAACCCGCCTCCAAACATCTGAGAATCTGTACCCGACACAAGCGTTTTGTTTTTAGTAAGGTCGATATCTGCAGCAACTTCTAAGGACTGAAAAATATTGTAAGCAAGCCCTGCTCTTACCATTGGATCGAGTTTTACTTTCGTGCCATCGACAAATTTAAATTCAGGCGTGTTGATATCTTTTGCCACAAGAGCAAGTGTGAGATTTTTTGAAAAATATGGTTGGTATGCAAGACCCAAATCCACACCAAAAGATGAAGTTGTCTTATCTAATTTTTCGCTGCTACTTGCAGTTCCTGAGTTATCGATCTTCATTTTTTGCGTGTAAGTAACACCTTGCATATACTTCACAGCGCCACCGACCATCACATCGCCGCCACTAAGAGCAAAGTTATAACCGTATGCTAGAGGAACTTCACCGACGACTATGCCTTTGGCTTGGACGTAGCTTAAGCCGTTATTCATCGCATATTCAATTGAATTTGTACTATATCCATAGGTGTCACTTGCACTGGTTGTCATTACTCCAGCATCATCAATTTTGGCATAATTCGATCCATTTTTAAAAATAAGTTGATTATGAGTTTGGTCTATATGTGCTGTCGCAACAATATCAGAAGTAGCAAAAACGCCCAAACCAAAACTACCAAATTGCATCGCAAGTGCGGCTTGAGGTGTTATTTCTAGAGAGTTTCCATCCATATTTAAAATAATATCTTTGCCACTAATAAGATTTTGTTTATCTTGGGTTGAAAGAGATGTGTAATTATTATTCGCTTTATCAATCGTATCAATAAACCCACTATCATTTAAAGCGGCAAATGAAGCTCCCGCGCCATGGTCATGCGCACCGATACCTGCACTGAGTGCGATCTCTGCATCATATTTGCTCTTTGCTAGGAGCGCTGGATTGTTATATGTTGCGTATGAACCACTTGAGGAAGCCACTCCTGCACCACCCATAGAAACAGACTGATATCCTAGAGTTTGAAACTCCATAGCTGATGCAGATACTGCACAAAGTACCACAATCGCAGCAAGTGATAATTTTTTCATACGCAACCCTTTTTTTTCAATTTAAATGATTATACATTTTCGTCTTATAAAACTCATTTAAACGACTTTACAAATGATATCGCCAATACTTTTTTCAAGGCTGGATGCTACAACACCACATTTTACTTTCAAAAGATAACAGAGATTTATTCTGGGAGAAGGAGAGAGACACTCATAGTTTCCCATCCCTTTTGTGATGACAACATCCGCTTCATCAAAAAGCTGTTGTGACTCCTTATTTGCCCGTTCATATACAAATCCTGGGGTATTCACACCGCTATCGACGAGATTGCATAAGGTATCAAACCCCGCTTCTTTTGCCTCTTTCATAGTTACATCATTGATGATTGGATTACCTCGAACCATATAGGATATGTGAAGCTGAGGATAAAGGATTTGAAGGGTTTGAATAAAAAGATAGTCAAAAATATGCTCTCCTGCATTGTCGCCAATGACAAGTAGAGTTTTAGCACCCTCTAAAAGTTTCTTCAACTTCAAAAAATCATCATGACCAAAATCAGTTTCAAATATCTTCTCAACTTCATCCGCCAAATCAAACTCCACTTCCGCGGCAAGATCGATCACGTTTCCTGCTATTGCTACTTTTGTAGCACTTAAGAGTTTATCTTGCGAATTTGCGATTGTCTCTTCTAAAAATGGGACAAAAGAGAGTGCTTTTTGTGTTGAATGGATTTTGACTTCATCATAAAGATCAGCTTTATTTGCGATTTGTGCCATCAGCTCATAAACATCGGTGGCAACTTCTGGAGGAGTATGAGAAAAAGAGAAATTTTTAGAGCTTTGTGTGACGGAGGAGATGAGTTTTTGCGTTAAAACTTCATCCGCCCCGATTGCAGAAGCGACTTTTGCACTTTGGTTGATTATACAACCAATACAGGCTTCATCGATATTCATTACGACTCAGATACTGAGTAGTTATCGACTACTTTTCCCCACATCAGTTTATATTTTCTTCGCATAAATTCAACCTCTTGTTGAGAGATTTTGAGTTGGCTTGTAAGAGTTGCTATAGTTTTTCTATCCTCTTCATAAAGCTCTTGAAGTGAAGCGAGCGCTTCTTTTAAAAAGAGATTTTCGTTTTTGATAGAAACGATGGTCTCATCTTTTGCGTCAAGCACTTTTTCATGAAGGTTGATGATTGTTCCTATTGTTTTTTCAACAAATTGGGCAGGAACAATCATATCTGAATGAGTTGCCATCGAGATATTTTGAAGCGAAGCGGGGACTATCTCGCTCGCCCCTTTTGATGGATCTATATAGATAACGCCATCCTCCACTTTAGAAATAAGCTTATCACGATCAACCAACTCTTTGATAGCTGATACTTCTAAGCCTGTTAAATCCGCGTACTCTTCGATGCTCATCCAGTTTAAATTCATAACAATCCTTTTGTTCGTTAGAGTATCGTTTCTATCTCCATAGAATCTATCTCAACATTTTTTGCCTTTGCAATACGATCCTCTTTAAGTTTTGCACTTAAATCTTCATTATCTAGCGCTAATATCTGCATCGCAAGATAAGCTGAGTTGATCGCACCTGCTTTTCCTATTGCCACTGTAGCAACTGGCATTCCAGCTGGCATTTGAACTGTTGAAAGAAGTGCATCGATCCCACTTAATGCAGAGGCACTCATAGGAACACCAATAATAGGCTTGACAGTTTTTGAAGCTAAAACACCCGCTAAATGCGCCGCCATCCCAGCTGCTGCGATGAAAACTTGAGCACCCTTTTTCTCTGCATTTATAATGTAATCTTTCGTACGTTCAGGAGAACGGTGTGCCGAAGAAATAATAAGTTCATAACTCACACCAAACGCTTCAAGCGTATCCGAACATGATTTCATAACATCGAAATCACTTTTACTACCGATTATTATCGAGACAAATTTCATATTTTTTTCCTTACATGTAAAGTTAAATTTTTGGGTTTGTTCCCATATCTTCTGTCGCTGGTATTCTTAAAAAAGTAAATGGAGGTAACTTTAAAGGGAGTTCTATCGGATTGAGATTTCCACTATGCACCTCTTCCCAAATCTTTTTATTTTGAGCGACAAGTTTTTTGAAGCACATATACCATTTCCCATCTTTTTGATAAACTGAGCCTATCTCATTGTCTATCTCACTAAACTTTGTATCTAGCGGAGCGACGATCTCAAGCTCTTCATTTGGCAAAGTTTTATATTTACATAAAAAATGTTCTCCATCTTCGCTTACCATCGCACTTACTTGATGCGTACCTAGTTGCATAGTAAAATCAAGGCTTTGTCCATCATGTTTTTCAAATGGACGGCTTACAAGGTATGCATCTGTATATCCGCGGTTTTGCAAAGATTCCAGCTCATACTGATATTTTGCTGAGTCATAAGTTCCCGCGTAATAATCATCAATCGCCATTCTATACGCTCTTGCTGTTGTTGCTGCATAATAAGAAGTTTTTGTGCGTCCTTCGATTTTAAGAGAATCCACACAGCCACTATCTAAAATCTCTTTGATATGTGACGCGAGGTTGAGATCTTTAGAATTCATAATGTAAGTCCCGATTCCTGGATCCTCTTCAAGCCTAAAGAGCGTGCCCGTTTCTGGGTTTGCAGCGTAGAGTTCATAAGGAAAACGGCAATCATTCGCACAACTTCCACGATTTGGAACACGCCCACTTTGAAGCGTAGAGATCAAACATCTTCCACTATACGCAAAACACATAGAACCGTGAACAAATACTTCAATCTCTAAATCAGGCAACTCTTTTTTAATCTCACACAAATCTTTTAAAGATATCTCACGAGCTGCAATAATGCGTCTTGCACCCATATCATAATAGACTTTTGCATCCAAAACATTTAAGACATTTGCTTGAGTTGAAAGATGCAAAGGGATTTGAGGAGCAAGTTCATGACATAGCTTTAAAACCCCTGGAGTTGCTACGATGATAGCATCAGGACCAAGTTCTGCCATGGCAAGGATATGTTTTTTTAAGAGTGAAAGCTGCGAGTTAAAAGGAAAACCATTAATGGTCGCATAGACTTTTTTGCCTTTTGAGTGAGCGTAATCAATACCCTCTTTAAAATCTTCAAATGTAAACTCTTTACCTGAGCGAATACGCAGAGAAAAGTGACTAACACCACCATATACAGCATCAGCACCAAAATCGATGGCAATACGGAGTTTTTCTAAGTTCCCTGCGGGGGAGAGCAATTCTACTTTTTGCATATCTTCTCTATTTTATAGGCCTTACATCATAAAAATCCACTTTACATGTAAGGCTTTAATTTTTTTCGAATTCTATCTGTTTGTGCCAAATTGCGCAAGAAGCGCCTCAATATCATCTGCGTTTACAACATCTTCTGTTGTGTCATCGCCATGAATATGTACAGCTGAACCAACACGCTTTTCATCCTCTATTTTTCCTGCAAAAAGTTCATTCATATAGTTTGAAAGTGCACGCATTACATTGATAACGCGTTCAATTTTTTGACGGTGAATATCTTGATACTGCATAATATCCATTACATTCATCAAAGAGTTTCCACTATCTTGAAGAGAATCTAATATCTCTTGAATCTTTTCTTGAGCCTCTTCATTTTGCTCTTTTGCAGTCATAAAAGTCTGAATATGAGGAAATTTTTCAGTCAAAGTTGTAAAAAGTTTTACATTATCACTAAATGCATCTATACAAAAATTAGCTGATTCCTCTTTTGCCATAAGGTCATCACTGATACTTTCGATAATATCAAAAATCTCAGATGCTTTTTCTTCACTCTCTTTTGTCACATCATCAAGCTGATGTACAACTTTATGATCATCATCAGGTGGCGGCGGTGGCCAACTTCCAGTACTGCTTGCTCTGTAGGTAGATTCAGCAGCTTGCGTATTGACCTCTTTTACTACTTCATCAGTTGGCTCATCATCTTCAAGACTATCGGACTCGATAATCTCATCTTCAACATCATTAAAATCGCCATTCATTAAAGCATCTAACTCTTCTTGTGTCATCAAAACTGCTCCGAAACTTATTTGTACTATAATAGCAAGATAAACTTTAAAAAAAAAGAGATTTGAAAAAATGTTAGTAGATTTGCACAATCATACACCTCTTTGTAATCATGCAGAGGGAGAATTATCTCAATACATAGAAACAGCTATAAATAAAGGGATCAAATATTTTGGGTTTTCAGATCATGCTCCAATGAGTTTTGACCCAAGTTATCGTATGCGTTTTGATGAGATGGAACTCTATGAAAAGATGGTCAATGACACAAAAGCAAAATACAAAGATAAAATAGAAATTCTGCTTGGTTACGAGGTAGATTACTTCAGCAATCATATGGATGAGAGAGTTTTAAATGCTGATGTGGATTATCTCATCGGTTCTGTGCACTTCATAGATGAGTGGGGGTTTGACAATCCTGAGTTTATAGGTCGCTATGAGAATGAAGATATTGATGAAATTTGGCAAAAATATTTCGACGCGATTGAAGCGATGGCAAACTCGAAAAAGTTTGATATAGCTGGGCATCTTGATCTTATAAAAGTGTTTAAATTTATGCCAAAAAAAGATATCCGTCTTATTGCACAAAATGCTCTTAGGGCCATAAAAGATGCTGATATGGTCTTAGAGATCAATATGTCGGGGCTTAGAAAGCCAATAGAAGAGACCTATCCATCAAAAGAGTTACTTGAAGTTGCTTTCTCTTTAGATATCCCAATTACTTTTGGTTCGGATGCGCATAAACCTGAGCAAGTAGGGCTTTTTGATGAAACAGTTGTTTCTTTGGCTCATGAAATAGGCTATACAAAATGTGCAATATTTAAAAAAAGAGAAAGAAGTTTCATAGAGTTTTAAAGGGCTTACATGCGTAAGCACCCTTGAGTGGGGTAACCCCTTTATTTTGTATTAATCATCCAAGTAGAAAAGATATCAATATAATCCCAAAAAGATTTGATATATTCTGCACTTACACCCTCATCTTCTAGTTTTGGTAAAAGCTGTGCGTAAAATTCCAACCATCTTCTTCTTGCTTTTTCATCAATGCGAAACGGTGCATGACGGCCTACCATTCTCGGTTCACCGCGATTCTCTGCAAAATAAGCATGCCCGCCACAAATCTGAATAAAAAAGTCCGCTGCATTTTTCTTTGCTTGTGAAAACTCCTCTTCATCAAAAACAGGGAATAAAAAGGCAATATCGCTGTTACGAATCATTTCATAATGATCATCTACAAGCTTTCTAAATCTCTCTTCGCCTACTTGAACAAAAAAACCAGGATGTGGCTTTGTAACTGGAGGACGAACGCCAAGTTCACCATCTGTAATTTTTAGTTCCATGCAATTCCCCATTTTTTTCTTTTATAGTAATAAAAATTCTATTAATTTTTACTATATCTGATAAAATATAAGTGAAATTCATCCTACAAAAGGTAACATCATGAGAGAGATAGCTACAACATTTTTTAGATTCTATCCCTATTTTCTCGCAGCTATCTTTCTTGCTTTTTTTATTGTTTTAGGTATTCATCCACATGACAGAGTGGACTGGATCGCTGAAGATACCCCTATTTTGATCGTATTTGCTCTTTTTATCGCTACTTTTAAAAAATTTAGATTTAGTAATACGGCATACACACTTATGTCGCTTTGGATGTTTTTACACACTGTTGGGGGATACTATACTTTTGCAAATGTTCCTTTTGATTTTATTACCGATCTTTTTGACTTTCAAAGAAACAATTTTGATAGACTTGCTCATTTTTCTATCGGACTTTACGCCTATGCTGCTGCAGAACTCCTTACACGAAAAAAATGGGCAACTCCACTTTTAGCAACTATTTTTGGTTTATTTTTTATTTTAAGTGTGGCTTCATTATATGAGATATTTGAGTGGATCTACGCGGTCAATATGAACCCAGAAGCTGGCTTAGAGTTTCTAGGTTCTCAAGGAGATATCTGGGATGCTCAAAAAGATATGCTCAGCGATGCAATCGGAGCAGTTGTTTCTTTGGTAATCTTTTGGATGAAAAGACGCGACTTGCACAAGAGGGATTAAAGAGAAGTGACTACTCTATTTTTGCCCTGTTTTTTAGCCTCGTACATGTAGTTATCTACTCGTAACATAAGCGATTGAATACTGTCTCCATGAATAAATTCACTTACACCAAAGCTACATGTAACAGTTCCAACCTCTTCAATATGCTGTTGTTCAATCTTTTTACGCAGTTTTTCTGCGACATAAGATGCTTCTTCCAAAGAAGTATGCGACATAATGATTGCGAACTCTTCTCCACCCCAACGAGCAAATACATCTGTAAGTCTTAAAGACTCTTTGAGTAGTCCTGTGATGATTTTTAAGACCTTGTCTCCTGTGATATGTCCATATGTATCATTGATCCTTTTAAAATTATCGATATCAAAAAAGACCAATGAAAACATATCTGTTTTATAACGCGTCACACGATGGATCTCTTTGTGAAGTTCTACTTCAAATTTTCCTCTATTATAGATACTTGTCAAAGAATCGGTGACAGACATTAGCTCATATTCTGAGGCTTTTTCATTGAGTATTCTATTGATCTCTTCAAGCTCATTATGACTGCTTTTCATAATACTTGCCCAGCGAGAATAGATCTTAGCCAAAAGATCTTCTTGAGTTATTTGACCTATGACATTGCCATTGTCATCAGCGATAATAAGTCTTTTAAAATGTTTATCAGTTATAAAACTCAAAGCCTCTTTAATCGAAGTGCTATAGCTAATTGTTAAAAGTGGTTGAACCATAAACTCTTTAGCTTTTTGTTTCATGTCAGTATTGTGTTGAAAAAACTTTACGACATCCTTTGTCGTGATGATACCAACGGATCTATTCTCATCATCAGTCAAAATGACACAATCATAAATACGCTGATCTAACATCCCTAAAATATCGCATAAAGAGCTCTCTTGGGAAGCTTTTTTAGGCTCTGCTGCTATTAAGAACTCTCCAACCATCCTGCGTTCTAACATTACACTCGGATCAATCGATGAAACAATATCATGATAAGAAACAAATCCACACAAATCATTGCCTTCATCAACAACACAGATAGGGCAATTAAAACTTTTTATCATACTCAAAGCATCTAAAACAGTTGCTTTTTTTGTAATAGTTTCTATATGGCGTATAGGAATCGAAGAGATAGAACAATCAAAATCAAATCCCTCTTTTTTCATCTTAATAAGATCAACCGTACTGAGCATCCCATATTTTTTACGATTTTTTGTCAGAATTACAATATCTCTATGGTTATGTTCATACATCTTTGTAATCGCTGTTGTGACCAATTCATCTTCAGAAATTGTCAACACATCCTTTGTAGCGACTTCCATGATGTTTTGAACTTCCATATCTCATCCTAATTCTAAAATCTTTTTATACATTTTACTTCAACTATTGTCAAAAGGGCATAAAATCTATTTCTTTTTTTCCCTTTTTTTAGATATACTTTCGCCCTTAAAGTCTGTTTTTACAGCTTTTAGAATTTTACAAAAGGAGAGCCAGATGCCAAAGATGAAATCGGTAAAAGGCGCTGTTAAGCGTTTTAAATTCAAGAAAAATGGTACAGTTAAACGTGGAACAGCGTTTAGAAGCCATATCTTGACAAAACAAGATGCAGGTACTCGTCGTAAACAAAATACACCAAAAGTGGTAGCAAAAGTTGACGAAAAAAATATTAAGGCAATGATCGCTTAATTTTAAGCGTTCTTACATCTCCACATACAACGTGGGCAAGTCCACCAACAAAGAGTGGCACCTATCGCAAAATGCTGATTGGGTAAAGAAAAGGAAAATAATATGCCAAGAGTAAAAACTGGTACTGTGCGTAGAGCACGTCACAAAAAAATATTAAAACTTGCAAAAGGTTTCTACAGTGGTCGTCGTAAACACTACCGTAAAGCAAAAGAGCAAGTTGAACGTTCATTGTACTATGGTTTCCGTGACCGTAAACAAAATAAACGCGAATTCCGTCGTTTATGGATCGTTCGTATCAATGCAGCATGTCGTTTAAATGACATCAACTATTCATCTTTCATCAATGGTCTCAAAAAAGCTGGCATCGAGCTTGACCGTAAAATTCTTGCTGATATGGCGATGAATGATGCAGCAGCGTTTAGCGCAGTTGCAGCTTCTGCTAAAGCGGCACTATAAAAGTTATACACTAAAACGAACAAAGTCCGTTTTAGTGGCAGGGACATTTGTCCCTACAACCCCCTAAAGCTATAAAAACTTCGTTTTTAAGAGTTCAAAAAAATTTACTCTTAAGATTTTATAATCTCCATCCACTCTTTCATCTTTTTCTCATAACCGATATCTTTTAACTCTACAAACTTCAAATTTTTTGTTAAGTATTGCTGTTTTACATAACCGCCAAAATCGTGTGGATATAAATACCCTTTATTATTCTGCTGTATATTTTTTGGGATTTCTAAAATCACACCCTCTTCGACCGCTTTTAAAGCACTATTTATAGCATTGTACGCGCTATTTGATTTGGGTGAAGCACACAAATAAACGACTGCTTGCGCCAAGATGATGCGTGCTTCTGGATAGCCGATCTTTGCAACTGAACTCATCGCAGAAGTAGTAAGAGTAAGCGCTTGAGGATTAGCATTTCCTACATCTTCACTTGCAAGTATTACTAAACGGCGTGCGATAAAATCAGCAGATTCTCCCGCTTTAATAAGTCGTGCAAGATAGTATATCGCCGCATCCGCATCACTTCCACGAATCGATTTTATAAGCGCACTGATAAGGTCATAATGCACAGTAGCATCACTGCTTCCATCATTTTGAGCCGTTGGACGAAGCGATTTTAAAAGTTCTAGTGTTATCTCTGTTGAGAGAGCTGAGGCAAACTCTAAAAGCTTCAACATCGCCCGTGCATCGCCATTTGAACTCACAATCAAATACTCTCGCGCATCATCGGCACATGCAAAGTGCCCTTTACATGTAAGCGCTTTATCTAAAAGTATATTCATCTCTTGCGCTGATATTCTTTTAAGTTCAAAAAGCATAGAGCGTGAACGCATTGCCGAAGTAAGAGAGAAAAATGGATTTTCAGTAGAAGCACCAATAAGTAAAATAGAGTTTTTTTCCATCACTGGCAAAAGCACTTCCTGCTGATTTTTGGCAAGACGATGCACTTCATCAATAAAAACAAGCGGTCGCTGAAGAGTATTTTCATATTGATCAAAGATTTTACGAAGTTGTTCTACTTTGAGAGAGGTTGCGTTAAATTCATAAAAAGGAAGTTGCATCACATTTGCGATAACACGAGAGAGCGAAGTTTTGCCACTTCCAGGAGTGCCATAAAAAAAGCTATGCCCAAGAGAGCCATTTTCACATAAACGGCGAAGTGGAGCATCTTGAGAGACTAAATGGGATTGTCCCACAATCTCATCAAAATTTTTTGGTCGAAAATGATGGGTAAAATCCATTATCCAGCGATAATCTTGATATAAACTTCACGAGCTTGGCGAGGACCATCAAACTCTCCAAAAAAGACACCTTGCCATTTTCCAAGTGTGAGTTTTGCGTTCACAACTGGAATCGTAACTGAGTTTCCCATACGAGAACTTTTAAGGTGTGCTGCGGCATTTGCACCAGTATGTTGGTACTCAATATCCATCGGTGCAACACGGCTCAAACCATTTAAAAGATCACGGCGAAGTGCTGGATCTTGGTTTTCAAACATAAAGATGCTTGCTGTTGTATGTGGAGTAAAAACTACACAAATACCATCTTTAACGCCTGATTTTATAACCTCTTCACCAACCTCTTTGCTTATGTCCATCAATTGTGTTTTATGACTTGTGGGAAACTTCATTTTTTTCATTTTCTTGGTCCTTTTTTTGAATTTTTTAGATCTTTTTTACCATATTTATCTTTTTTATTTGGTTCTTTATTGTTTGAGTCTTTGGATTTGAAATCTTTTTTAAACTCTTTTTTGGAAGATTTTTCCTCTTTAAACTCAGTTTTTGGAGTTTTTGTTTTTGGTGCTTTCTCTTTCTCTTCTCGATCATGGTGCTTCATGAAATCATACAAGTGCCCATACTCGCTTCTTGTAAGAAATCTCACCTTGCCGTTTGGAAGGTTGTTAAGCTCGATTCCCCCAAAACTAAGGCGTTTTAAATCAACAACCTCTCGCTCAAAGTGTGCGAAAAAGCGTCTTACTTCACGGTTTTGTCCCTCGCCGATTGCAATCTTGAGTATCGAATACATCGGTGTACTTTTGATGATTTTATATGCATAAAAAGGAGCAAAATTCATCGAACCTATTTCACTAAGTTCATGCGCACCCTGCGAAGCATCTTCGAGTTCAAGACCATTTTTCATAGCGGTTTCTATCGCTTCGGTGATTTCACCTTTTACTTTGACGCGATACACACGCTCCATACTCGAAGTCATCAAAGCAGTTGCCACGCGAGAAGCATCTGTTAAAAGAAGCAATCCCTCTGTTGCATAATCCAAACGCCCGATTGGAATGAAATGTTTATATTTACTTGGAAGCGTATCGTAGATAGTTTTTCTTCCTCTTGGATCAGTTTTTGTGACCAATTCACCCTTCTCTTTGTTGTAGGCAATAACAGTATATTGCTCGCTTGGAGTCACTTTTTTTCCGCTTATTGAGACTTTTGAGTATTTCTCATCCACTTGCGTTGCGGGATTTATCTCAACTTCTCCATCAACTCTTACATAGCCAGCTTCTATCGCCTTATCTGCTTCTCGTCTTGAATAGCTTGAATAGTGTGCTATAAACTTGTTTAATCTCATCACGATATACCCTTTTCTACAAGCGTATGAATATGCAGTACGCCCTCTACCTTCGCAGTCTTGTCTGTTATAACGACAAGCTGTATCTTCCTTGCTTCAATCATACCCAAAGCTTCACTCGCGAGCATCTCTTTGTTATCTATCACAAATGGATTTAATGTAGCATACTCGCCAACGGGTGCTTCAAGAGAAAAATCATCTCTTAAAAGCGCACGTCTTACATCGCCATCGCTCAAAATTCCAAGCAGTTTTTTTTCATCATCTACGATCAAAACTGTCCCTAAGCGCCCTTCGCTGATTTTGAGTATTGCCTCTTTGATCGCTGTATTTAGACTCACAAAAGGCAGATCCTCTTTTCTCATCAAATCGCCCACTTTTACAAACAGTTTTTTGCCCAACGATCCACCTGGGTGAAAAGAAGCAAAATCACTTTTTTGAAAATTTCTAGCTCTCATCAAGCAAACTGCCAAAGCATCGCCAAGTGCTAACGTCAGAGTTGTCGAACTTGTCGGCGCGATGTCTAAGGGACATGCTTCTTTCTCAACAACTACAGGAATCACTAAATCACTGTATCTACCAAGTGTGGAAAGAGGATTTTTTGTCATGCCGATAAGTGGCACGTTAAAGCGCTTTACATGAGGTAAAATTGCGCCTAATTCTTCGCTCTCTCCACTATAACTAATAGCGATCACAACATCATCTTTGCCTATCATTCCAAGGTCACCGTGAAGTGCTTCAGTAGGATGTAAAAAGAAGCTCGGTGTACCAGTTGATGCAAAAGTTGCAGCCATCTTGGCACCGATCAATCCAGATTTCCCTACGCCCGTAATAACGAGCTTTCCACGGCATGCGAGTACGATTTCGACAGCTCTGTCAAAAACATCATCCATGCCCTTTGCAGCATCCATCAAAGCTTTCGCTTCTATCTCTAAAGTTTGTTGTGCGATCTCTTTATAATTCATATTGTGATTATACCTTTTTTATCTGCATTTGGTATAATGCACCTATAAAATAAAATTGTCGGAGAGAGATAATGAGAGATTTAATAGGAACTTATGAAAATAGTATCGATTCATTAAAATTAAAGCCAAGAGTACTTACAACGAACACTCTTATTTTGGGTGAAGAGGGCTCTGGAAAGACCAATTTAGCTTGTAGAATCAGAAATTATGCTATTGACAACAATGTAGCTACACTCTATTTAGATTTTTCAAATTCTCATGCAGATGAGATAGAACTTCGTTATAAAGATGAGCATTTCAACTACATTCAATATGATGAAACAGAAAGTTTTTTAGAAGAGTTTCAAGCGCTTATTAAAGAGAAAAAACATATCTATATGGCGGTCAATCCAAACTTTTTTGCAACAAAAAAAGATATCAAAAGTAAGTTAACCCAAACACTTCAACTGCCAGAACTCTTGGAAAATTACTACTACTTTTTCCACGATATCGCAAATCTCAATGGATTTTATACACGTTTTGAGGATTTTTTACTTTACATGTTAAGTCTCTTCAATCTTAAAAAATATGGGATTACATTTTTAACACAACCGCACCAAACTTTTGAAAATGCTCAACTCAAACTGCTTTTCACATTTTTATTTGTCGGAAAAAGTTCAAATCTTGATTACTACAATACGGCTGTTTTAAAAACATTACAAAAAAATCAGTTTCTATTTCAACAAAGAACAGCGAACAGAACCCTTCTTTTCAATGATATCAAAACAAGTATGGTAACCATCAACGAATATCTTATGGAAGAGTAAAAATGCAAAATATTTTCGATGAAGTTGGTAGTTTAGATCAGCGTTGCTATGATGAACTACTGCTTTGTGAAGATATTTTGATGGAGCATGCAGCCGATGGAATGGCTGATTTTATAACTCAAAACTTTCCTACATGTAAAGATGTTTTGATCTGTTGTGGCTCTGGCAACAATGGCGCTGATGGAATGGCTTTGGCGCGTTTACTGCACAAAGATTTTCATGTAAAACTTTTTCTTCAGAGGCCTCCCTCAAGCCCTATGGCAAAACTCCAATATGAACGCATTCAACGCTTACATGTAAGCATTATTGATCAAATTTGCGAAGCAGATATCATTGTAGATGCTCTTTTTGGAACTGGTCTCAGTCGTGCTTTAGATGAGAAAACAAGCTTACATGTAAGCACTTTAAATGCCTTTAATGGCGTAAAAATAGCTTGTGATATTCCAACAGGTTTATATGAAAATGGAATCTGCGATGAACAAAGTTTTAGAGCTGATTTTACACTCACGATGGGGGCTTTAAAAAAATCCCTTTTTAGCGATTGTGCAAAAGACAGAGTCGGCGTGATCAAAGTTTTAAATCTTGGTGTGGCACGTGAAGTTTATGAAAAACCCTCAAATGTAAAACTACTCGATTTACAAGATATGAACCTCCCAAGAAGAGAGATTCAAAACTCACATAAAGGGAGTTTCGGGCATCTTGGCGTCATAAGCGGAGAGAAACTTGGAGCGAGTGTGCTGTGTGCATCTGCGGCATTTCGTTTTGGAGTAGCCCTAGTCACACTTTTGAGCAATGAAAATCTTACAATTCCAACAGAGCTTATGCTCTCGCATCAACTTCCAAAAAACACCACAGCACTCGCCCTTGGAATGGGTCTTGGCGTAGAGTTTAGCCAAAGTGAACTGGATAGTTTTTTAAATAATACTCTGCCGCTTTTACTCGATGCAGATATCTTTTATCATCCGCTTATAAACACTCTTTTGGTGCGTGAAAACATCATCCTAACACCCCATCCAAAAGAGTTTACACAACTCTTACATGTAAGCGATATTGCCCATATTTCAGTGGATGAGTTACAAAAAAATCGTTTTAAATATGCAGAACTTTTCGCAAAAAAACACCCAAATAGTGTCTTAATTCTTAAAGGTGCAAATGTACTTATAGCTCAAAACAATCAAATATTTGTAAATCCTCATGGAACAAATGTTTTAGCAAAAGGGGGTAGCGGAGATGTTTTAGCAGGGCTTGTCGCTTCACTTTTAGCGCAAGGTTATGCTCCTCTTGATGCAGCAATCTCGGGTTCGCTCGCACATACAAAACTCGCTCTTAACTATGAGGGAGCTAACTTCTCGCTCTCTCCAAATGACCTCATAAATGGAATAAAAACTCTTTGAAAAAAATTGTCATCCTTTTTAGCGGAGAGGGAAAAAATCTCCACAATATCATCGACACCCTTCATCCTCATCAATGCGAAGTGGTTTGTGCAATCACCAATAAAGCCCGTGCCAAAGGGCTTGAGGGCTTAGATGCTAAGCATATTAAAAGTGAAATTTTAGAGCATACAAACTTCTCTTCAAGAGAGACTTATGATGCAGAACTCGTAAAACTTATCCAAAGCTATAATCCCGATTTAGTTGTTTTAGCAGGATTTATGCGGATTTTGACACCTATTTTTACAACAAACATCAAAGCGATCAACCTGCATCCCTCTTTGCTTCCAAAACATAAAGGTGCAAATGCGATTGAAGACTCATTTTTAAGCGAAGACAGCATAGGCGGAATCAGTGTTCACTTCGTTAACGAAGAGCTTGATGGCGGCCAAATCATCGCGCAAGCAAGTTTTGAAAAAAGTGAAAATGAAACACTACAAAGCTTTACATGTAAGATCAAAGAGCTTGAATATCAACTGTTACCTCAAACTATTGCAGAAATTTTATATAAATTATAAGATAGCTTATGCTATAAACTTCAATATATCAAAATAAGGAATAGATTTTTATGCATAAATTAAAAATTGGAAATTATGAACTCGATAGCCGTTTAATCGTCGGAAGTGGAAAATATAAAGATTTTGAAACAACAAAAATCGCTACTTTAGCATCAGGAAGTGAACTTATAACTGTTGCTGTACGTCGCTTGAACATCACAGACCCTGCAAAAGAGAATCTTCGCGATACTTTTAGAGGAACAAATGTAAAATTTTTGCCAAACTCTGCTGGATGCACAACTGCTGAAGAAGCGATCACAACTTTTCGTCTTACACGTGAAGCAACAGGAATCGATCTCATAAAACTTGAAGTGATTGGCGATACTCAAAAAACGCTTTATCCTGATGTTTTAGAGACCATAAAAGCGTGTGAAATTCTTGCTAGAGAGGGCTTTACTATCATGGCTTACACCTCAGATGACCCTATCATGGCAAAACGTCTTGAAGATGCAGGAGCAGCAGCTGTGATGCCTCTGGCTGCACCTATTGGCAGTGGTCTTGGGATACAAAATCCTTACAACATAGTTTTTATCCGCGATGCCATTAAAGTACCAGTAATCGTAGATGCGGGCATCGGCTGTGCGAGTGACGCAGCGTATGCGATGGAACTCGGGGCTGATGGCGTTTTAACAAACACTGCTATCGCACAAGCAAACGACCCAATGCTCATGGCTGAAGCGATGAAGCACGCCGTTATCGCAGGACGCATAAGCTACCTTGCAGGACGCATTCCAAAACGTCCTTATGCAACAGCCTCTTCACCGATTGACGGGTTGATACAGTTTTAAACTTCTATATTTTCAGAGAGATGGGTCATAAGTAGTAACTTACCCATCCCCTCAAAAAACTTTTCTATTCCCATATTATCAGCCATCACAGCCTTTTTTAAAGCTGTCAAAAATACTAACTTTGACTCTGTAGAAGCTTGTGTATATGCATCAATAATCCATTCAAAAGAGAGAGAATGAAGCTCTCCATTCACATCAAAATCGATTGTCGATATAGGATTGATACCCTTCTCTTTTAGAACCTCTAAACACTCCTCTTGAATATTCATTTACTTCGCTCCTCTAGACCTATAAAGTCCCTATAATTTATAAAATTATACCTTTTTAAGAAAAAAATTTAGAAATGTATTGACAAATGATTACAAATTAACTATAATTTCGCCTCACTAATCAGCGATGAAAATCCTGAGTTAGCTGAACAGGTCGGGGTGTAGCTCAGTATGGTTAGAGTACTTGGTTTGGGACCAAGGGGCCGAAGGTTCGAGTCCTTTCACCCCGACCATTTTTTATATTTAAAAACAATTAGATGGTGGGATTAGCTCAGTTGGTTAGAGCATTGGTTTGTGGTGCCGAGGGTCACGGGTTCGAGCCCCGCATCCCACCCCATAAATTTAAAATATAAAAAATAACACTAAAAAGATATTTAAACAGTGCGCTCGTGGCTCAACTGGATAGAGTATCGGACTTCGAATCCGGCGGTTATAGGTTCGAATCCTATCGGGCGCACCAAAGTTCGTCGATAGCATGCGTCCTTAGCTCAGCTGGATAGAGCAATGCCCTTCTAAGGCATCGGTCAGAGGTTCGAATCCTCTAGGGCGTACCACTAAAAAATAAATTTTTCGAAATTTAAGAATAAAAAAACAAATATTTGGATAAAATTCCAAATATCCATGCGGACATGGTGAAATTGGCAGACACGCCAGACTTAGGATCTGGTGCCGCAAGGTGTGGAGGTTCAAGTCCTCTTGTCCGCACCACTCTCAAAGCCTTATTTTAGGCACTTTCAAAGACTTATTAAAACTCATTGTGTCAAAACTGTGCCAGAAATGTGCCACTTCCAAGAAGCTAATTTATCAAATACAGTACCTTTTTAAGTATCGCCAATTCAAATAATAACTGTAACAGACGGTTAAGCTATAGAATAAGATTTCGTAATTGTATCAAAGAGCACTTCATCAGATTTTAGAATTGGCGTTTTATGCTATATTATTTTAATCCTAGGATGTTGTAATCTAGGGTATTTGTAAGTTATATATGAAGTTGTTTAAATGGTGCTCACAACAGGACTCGAACCTGTGACTTTTACCTTGTCGAGGTAACACTCTACCAACTGAGTTATGCGAGCAATTATTTATATTGAAGGTTGAAATGATACTCATTTTGTTCTTAAATTAAGCAAAATGCAACATCTATTTTTGTAAAATCCTTTTATGTCACATTTACCTAGTATGTTAAACTCTTATTGGCTCTGGCGGGAAGTCCGCGAAAAACTTGACCTTTCTAATCCTCTATATAAGTATTGGAAAGAGACACCTCATATCAAACTCAACAACAAGTATATATTTGTGCAAAAGAACAAACTGCCTCCAAAATATACATTTATAGAACCTATATTAACAGACCTCTCGGGATATTTACCTATTCGCTTTGCCTCCGATCAATTACATGTAAGTGAACATATCTTTAGCTATGAAAAAATGAAGCTCTACAAAGAGTTTGAATATAAGTACGTTCAAGATGTGAAATTTGTCAATATTAAAAAATTTTTTATGGAGTTTGGCATCAAAGTCAACAAAGATGCGATGATACACTTAGGTCGTCTCAAAGACCTTGAGATCACCGCAAATTCAACTTTTTATAATCTTAGAGATGATTATGGATTAGTAGTTTACAATTAATCTTTCAAAACATTCTTCACAAAATTCACATAACAGAAAAATAGTGTCACAAAAAGTGGATTTAACTCTGCGCTAGATTCTTCTATTTTATTAAATATCTTTAGCTCTATTGGGGCGATGCTGTTGGAAGCTTTAAATTGAAAAGTGATAACAGAAAGTGTACGGATAAGATTGACAATATTTTTACTCTTTTTATCCTCTTTGTTAAACTTAATTGTGTAGCCGTTCTCATCTTTGTTTGATTTGATAATGCTTTCTAGCAAAGTCACTTTATCTAAAAAAATCACTTTGTCCCACGAAATCTCAAATCTCTCTATGCTTACTTTTGAGTTTCTTGCAGAGAGTGGATGAGGCTTTAAAAGACGCATTTTTTCAATAAAAGAGAGAAAAAAATTCAATCCTCCCATTTTTCCTACGATATCTTGTATTTGCAGTTTAAGATTATCTTTTTCATCTTGTGTTAAGTGATTGAAATTACACATAAAAACCCTTTTTACGAAATTATACCTTAAACAATCCCAAAGCTTAATATTGCTTAAGCTTATTTAAATGAGTAAGGTATTATTATCTCATTAACAAAAAGAGGACAATTTTACTCTTCTTTAATATTTGAAAAATTTAAAGGTATTTTATGAAAGTATATATGGACAACAATGCGACTACAATGGTCGCACCTGAGATCGTTCAAGAGATGCTTCCATTTTTTAGTGAGATTTATGGAAACCCTAACTCGCTTCATAAATTTGGGACACAAAGTCGCCCTGCACTCTCACGCGCAATCGATCAAGTTTACAAAGCTATCAATGCATCAGATAATGATGATATAGTTTTTACATCTTGTGCGACAGAGTCAAACAACTGGGTTTTACAAGCTGTTTGGATCGATAAAATACTCAATGGAGATAAAAACCACATCGTAACAACAGAAGTGGAACACCCATCAATTCTCTCTACATGTAAGTTCCTTGAAGAGCAAGGTGTAAAAGTCACTTACCTTCCAGTCAATGAAGAGGGAATCGTAGAAGCACATACAGTCAAAAGTTTCATCACAGAAAAGACAGCTCTTGTCTCTGTGATGTGGGCGAACAACGAAACAGGAATGATCTTTCCAATCAAAGAGATCGGTGAGATTTGTAAAGCAAAAGGTGTCCTTTTTCACACTGATGGTGTTCAAGCAGTTGGAAAAATTCCTGTTGATATGCAAGATGTACATGTAGATTTTATGTCTATGAGCGCGCATAAATTTCATGGACCAAAAGGTATCGGTGCTCTTTATATCAAAGATTCTCAAGCACTTTCACCACTTCTTCATGGCGGATCACAAATGGGTGGACGCCGCTCAGGAACACTAAATGTCCCTTATGTTGTGGGTATGGGAAAAGCTCTTGAAATGGCAACACAAAATATACAAGCGACAATGAGTTCTATAAAAGAGAAACGTGACCGACTTGAAGATGCGCTTTTAAATGTAATTCCAGATACTTTTACAGTTGGAAAACGTGAGAATAGAACCCCAAATACAATTCTTATCTCAATTCGTGGAGTTGAGGGAGAGGGAATGCTTTGGGATCTAAACCGCTATGACATCGGTGCTTCCACTGGAAGTGCGTGTGCAAGTGAAGACCTTGAAGCAAATACTGTTATGCTTGCAATCGGTGCTGACCATGAACTCGCTCATACGGGAATTCGTCTAAGTCTGAGCCGTTATACAACAGATGCAGAGGTTGATTATGTGATCGAGCATTTCACACAAGCTGTAGAGAGACTTCGTGCAATATCAAGCTCATATGCAATAGTAAAACCGACAAAAGGTGGCGAAGCTGGCGAGTGCCAAATACACCATTAATCGCTTTGCGATTTATGGCACCCACTATTTAATTAGTCCGCTAAAGGAATAAAATCCCTTTAGCTTCGCTGGCCGCTGAGGCTACTGAAGCTTGCTTCTAAACGAAGCCAGAAAAAGAATGAAATAAAATTAAGGAAAATATGATGGCAAAAAATGATCTAATCGGCGAATCTTTATGGGATGCATACTCAGATAAAGTAACTCGCCTTATGAATAATCCTCAACACCAAGGTGAGATTAGTGAAGAGGAAGCATCTTCTCGTGGAAATAAGCTCATCGTTGCAGATTTTGGAGCTGAGAGCTGTGGCGATGCGGTGCGCCTCTACTGGGAGATCGATCCAAATACAGACAAGATCGTAAACTCTAAATTTAGAAGTTTTGGATGTGGGACGGCCATTGCAAGTAGTGATGTTATGACTGAGCTTTGTATCGGTAAAACTGTTCAAGAAGCGGTCAAGATTACAAATATCGATGTTGAAGCAGCACTTCGTGACACGCCAGATGTCCCTGCAGTTCCACCACAAAAGATGCACTGCTCAGTTATGGCGTATGATGTCATAAAAAAAGCGGCAGGTCTTTACCTTGGCGTTGATGCTGAGAGTTTTGAAGAGGAGATCATCGTGTGTGAATGTGCGCGTGTATCTCTTAAGACTCTCAAAGAGGTCATTAAACTTAATGACCTTAAAACTATCGAGCAGATCACAGACTATACAAAAGCGGGTGGTTTTTGTAAATCTTGTATCAAGCCAGGTGGTCACGAAGAGCGCGAATGGTATTTGGTAGATATCTTAAAAGATACTCGCCGTGAAATGGATGAAGAGAAGATGAAAGCAGCAGCAGAAGCTGGAATCAGCGGTGATTTTGCAACTATGACGCTTGTTCAAAAGATCAAAGCAATCGATAGTGTCATCGATGAAAACGTTCGCCAATTCCTCATCATGGATGGTGGAAATATGGAAGTCATCGACATTAAAGAGAGCGAAGATTATATCGATGTATATATTCGCTATATTGGTGCATGTAACGGCTGTGCGAGTTCAACAACTGGTACACTTTACGCGATTGAAAGCACTTTAAAAGAGAAACTTTCAAGCAAGATTCGCGTTCTTCCTATCTAAAAGAGTCTTTCTCTTTTAGACCAACCTTCTCTATTTATATCATCATTTTAGGATTTTGTGTGCGATTTTTCAACTTATTTCTCCTTTTATTTTCACTCTCTCTTACATTAAAAGCTACTCCAACTAGTTGTAGCGGCATCTACTTTGGAGACACTGCTCCAAATATTATCAACCAAAATTTGTTACCAAAAACAACAGAAATTTGCTATAAACAGTTTGCCCTTATGCACTCAGGAGTGTATAAAACAGCGCTGTGGAGTGGCGAACATCTCACAAGGTCTATGCTTATGAAAAAAGCAAAACGTGAAAATGATTTTCATCCTGATGAGCATCTCAGTCTCGATGAGCGAGCGGAACTCTCAGACTATCTCCATTCACATTATGACAGAGGTCACCTCAGCCCTAGTGGTGATTTTGACACACCCCAAAGTAATTCTGAATGTTTTACTTTGGCAAATATGATTCCTCAAAATCATGAAAACAACACCGGTATCTGGTCGGATATAGAGAGTACAACACGCTATTTGGCAAAAAAACAAGGAGAGATCTATGTTATCACCGGTCCTTTGTTTCTTGATAGATTCCCTCATTACATCGGCAATAAAGTACGGATTCCGACTCATGTATTTAAAGCGATTTATATCCCCTCAAGTGGTGAAGGCGCTGTATATCTAACAGAGAATAATCCAAAATATGAATACAAAATCATTAGTATCGCAGAACTTGAAAAGCTATCTGGAATATCTTTTTTTCCGCAGATGAGTAAATCTGCAAAAGAGTATGCAGCAAGATTGCCAAAACCAAAACCTTCAAACCAGTATCATCCTCCAAAAACTGCTTATGAGCATACAGATAATGACAACAGTTTTTTTGGAAAACTTCAAAGAAAGGTAAAAAACTTTTATTATAGAGAGTAAAAATTCCCTCTATAAAGCTTTAAAATTAAAGCAAATACGTGGTATCTTACATGTAAAGTATTTGAAAGTTAAAAGAACATGAGAAAAAAATTACAAGAAAAAGCAAAAAGAATAGCCCAAAATCCTGTAGCACAAAGAACACTCATCTCAATGAAACCACAAAAGAGTGTTTGGGGATTTTTAGGCGTAATTCTATTTTTTATCCTTCCTGAAATCATCGCCTATTTTTATGGAAGCGATATCACCGCCTATGCTTCCTCACAGCTTTTGCTCAGTAATGCCATTGAGATGGAGTATTACTATAAGATGCTTATAATGATGTTTGAAGATGGAATCAGTTACACAAACCTTGCGGTAGGTTTTGCTTTGCTTGTTTGGCTCTTTTTTTGATTTTAAATAGGAGAGGATAGATGATTTTATCATTCATTGAAAAGATCGGTGATACTGCCATTAAATACACCTCTTCACTCTATGAAGCCCTCAAATTTGCCATCATCTGCATTGTCCATATGCTCATTCCCAGCAGTTACAATCCTGCCATGATGATGGTCATTACAAGACAGGTCTATTTTACCGCTGTGCAGATAATCCCATTTTTTACATTTTTAGCTTTTTTATTTGGTTCTGTGATTATTGGATTTGTTGTTTCACTCGCCTTTGATTATTCTCTTCAAGACCAGATTGGCTCGATCATCATCCACTTCACGCTTGATGAGTTTGCTCCATTTTTTACCGCTCTTATGATCTCGTTGCGTTCAAGCACTGCTGTCAACACAGAGATTGCCGTTATGAAAGTCAATAATGAGCTTAGAACCCTAGAGCATTTCAAAATAGATCTTATCGATTATCTCTTTATTCCTCGTATCTTTGCGGGGATGCTGAGTGTCACCTCCCTCTCGCTCATCTTTGCCATTATCATGCTTGCAAGTGGTTATATTTTTACTCTTTTTTATATGGGGATGGATCTTGCGTCCTATATCAAAATGCTTATAAGCTCAATCCAAGTTCGAGATTTAGCTATTTTACTCTTTAAAAGCCTCGCTTTTGGATTTGTTATTATGCTCATTCCAATCTATAGCGGACTCAAAACTATGCAAAACTACAGTGCAATTCCAATCTCTGTCTTAAATGGGATGATGAAACTGTTTATTGCTATCTTTGCCATCGAGGTGCTATCATTACTGCTGCAATCACTGTAAAACTATTCAATCACTACCAAGAACTCCAAAGTTATATTGAGCACTCCGAGGATTATGTCCTTGTAAAAGAGGATATTCCGCTTATCTCCAATCTCAATATTGTAGAAAATATTGCACTCATCCAAGAGGTACACCACTATAAACCTCCTAATCTTGCCCAAGAGGAGGTTTTACAACTTTTAAAAGCCATCTCACTTGAAGCAATCGCAAGTTCAAGAGTGCCTACATGTAATCAATTTGAGATCTTCTGCGCGATGCTTATCCGTGCAATGCTCAGTGATAATAAAAAGATTTTTATTGTCACGCCTTTTACGCTTATTTCAACTCTTATAGAGATAAAAGAGATCAGTGATGTGATTTCAAAATTGGATATAAAACAAGATATAATCATACTTGATATGCAAAATAACAAAACTAACTACGAAGGAGATTTATGCCATATAGTAAAATGAAACTTGCCGTTGGGAGTTTTGTTATTGTACTTATTACTATTTTAGGTCTCTTTTTTTTCCTGATTCTCAAAGAGAAAGGGGCATTTGATAAACGTTATAGTTATGATTTTTATACTCCCTCAGCCGCACTTTTTAAAGTTGGGATGCCCCTGCAATACTCAGGTTTTGATATTGGAACTATTGATAATATCGAGCTCACAGACAAAGGAAATGTACATATAAAATTTTCTGTCTCCAAAGAAAATAGCAAATGGATCTGTGAATACTCTATGCTTCTTTTAGTAAAACCGCTGATCGGCTCTCCACATATAGAGGTTTTAACCACCGTTGGCAATATGCCGCTCAAACCTAACTCAACTTTGCAACTTGTAGAGAGCGATGATATTAACGATATGATCACAAAACTCCAACCCGCAATCACGAAAATGATCAATATCATAGACAATATCGAAACGATCACTTCCACCTTTTCAAATGAGGATGGAGCATTTAACAATAGTATCAAAAACATTGAAGTTGTGACAGGACGTTTTGCTCAAAACAAAGCATTACTCACAACTATTACAGGCAATCAAGGCAGTACAGATGCACTTATCGGCTCTCTTAATGAAACGCAAAAAACAATGAAGCAGGTGCATGAGATCAGCATAAAACTAGACGGACTCATTGGTGGTCTTGATTCTAAAATGGTAAAACCATCCACAGAAGCGCTTAATAATATAAATCTTATTATGAAAGATGTACAACATAAACTCCAAGCATTAGATGGAACTATCAATGCTGTTGGCGCTTATGACAAAGATTTAGGAGCCATCAAAGAGCAGATAGAAGTGGGACTCGATAAAACAAATAAAGTGATGGATAAAGTGGATTCTCTACTCAACAATAATAACAAAAGTGAGGTAACCCTTCCATGATACGCTCGTTTTTGCTTACATGTAGCCTTGTTTTTTTCTCTGCTTGTGCCTCATCTTCTCCAAAAAACAGTTGGCAGATTCAAAGTGTCAATGCTTATGAGAGCCATCAAAAATATTTTTTACAAAATGAGGATGCTCTCTCAAAAACAGATCTTAAACGTGCCATAAAATATGCAAAGCAAAGCGCAGATTTCACAACCTTAGCAACCATTTACTTAAGCGAATGTGCCTTACATGTAAGCACTTTACAAGAGGATAAATGCCAAGAGTATCTCTTCCTTGAGCCTCTTGTGAAGGATGCAAAACTTCATAGTTATTATCTTTTTTTACACAATAACTATGATGCCAAAGATATTGAAAATCTTCCAAAAAAATATCAAGCTTTTGCCTCTTTTGTATTACAAAGAAATTATGCTAATGCAGAAAAAGAGCTTTTAGCTACAGATGACTTGCTTTGTAAAATGATTATGGCATCATTGATACAAAATAGCTTACATGTAAGCAGTATAAAAGCCATAATTGATGAGGCATCATTTTATGGATACAAAAAAAATGTGCTAAGTTGGCTAGAATTTTACATATCAAAGAGTACAGATGAAGATGAGAGAAAGAGAAGTGAAGAGAAGTTAAAAGTGTTAAAAGATTCTAAGTAACAGGGAGGCTATTACTTAGATATCAAGCTTTGAATTTAAGGAGTAACGGTATTATATAACATAATAGTTACAAAAGTGTTAATTGAGAATCTATCTCTTTTTTCTTACACTCTTTTTCAGATTTTATGGGCTACTATTTTAGCAATTTAAATAAACAATATAAGGATATGATATGGAAATCAAACAGTGTACATCACTCCAAGAAGTTAGAGATGAAGTTGATCAACTCGATGATATGATCGTGGAGCTCATCGCAAAGCGCAATAGTTATGTAAGACAAGCAGCAGCATTCAAAGAGAGCATCGAAGAGGTAAAAGCGCCAGAGAGAATGGAAGCTGTTATGCAGCGTGTACGCCACAGAGCGCTTGCATATAACCTCTCTCCAAACCTTATCTCTAAACTTTATACAATTATGATAAATGAAATGGTCGAATCTGAGATTGCTGAGTTTAGAAATGGCGGGAATTTTTGATGAGATCTCTTTTTCTCTTGCTGATTTTAAATCTTTCGCTTTTTGCAAATGATGGATTTATCTCAGTTGATGAATTAAAAAAACATATTGATGATAAACATTATCTCATTCTTGATATTTCAGATGAAGCGACCTATAAAAAGGGGCATATTAAAAATGCCATTCTTACAGATATCGAAAAATTTAGAGAAAAAGTTGGCTCCTACGCAATAATGAAGCAAGCTCAAAATGTACAAAAACTTGCAAGAGATCTTGGGATCAATGACAACTCTTCTATTGTGATCTATGGCCACGGAAACCCAAAAGATCTTCTCAAAGAGAGCTATATGGCGCTTATTCTCATCGTCAATGGTGCTAAAGATGTAAGTATCTTAAATGGTGGATATCTTGCTTGGACATTTGAGAGTAATATTCTCTCATCAACGGCTATAAGTCTGCCAAAAGATGGAAACTTCACCGCTCACTACAACCCAGATATTCTAGTAAATCTTGATTATGTAAAAAGTAAAATATCTAAACTGCCAATGATCGATGCAAGATCTACGGATATCTACTATGGTACAGCACCCTCTGTTGGCGTAAAAAGATATGGTCATATTCAAGGCGCTATGTCGAGTTTTTGGAAAGATAAATTCAATAAAGATGAGATGTTACGCTCAGATGATGAATTGAAAAAGATACTTTTAGTTGGACATGGCATAGATAAAAATGATGAAGTGATCTCTTATTGTACTGGAGGGCTTGAAGCTTCTATGAACTGGTATATTCTTTATGCACATTTTGGAGTTAAAAATACAAAGCTTTATGATGCTTCTATGCGTGAATGGGGCAACAAAGACGATACTCCGATGGAGCGTTTTAAGTGGGAGTTGTTTTCAAAATAATCTTTTACATGTAAGGTTTGTAAACTTACCCTTACATATAAAAGTAAAAATTACCTACTTATATCTATAAGTAATGCGGCCTTTGTCTAAAGAGTATGGAGTAAGTTCGAGTTTTACACGGTCACCCGGTAATATCTTTATATAGTGCATACGCATTTTTCCAGCGATATGACACAATATAATGTGACCATTATCCAGCTCTACACGAAACGTTGCATTTGGTAAAGCTTCAACAATCTTGCCATCAACTTCGATAACGTCTGATTTTGCCATCTTTAAATCCTTATTTCTCTTATGGTAGAGATAATATTTCAGCTCTGCCGTTTATCACAGCGACAGTATGCTCATAATGTGAACCGCGTAAACCGTCGGTACTAACTACATCCCAGCCATTTTCCAGTATTACAGGCTTTGGCTCTTTTTGACAGATCATAGGTTCTAAACAAAAGACCATGCCATTTTTGATCTTTGGACCAGCTTTTGGATTTGCTCCATCAAGATAGTTTGGGATCTCAGGCTCTTCATGTGGCTTTTTGCCTATTCCATGACCACAAAAGTTTTTCAAAGGTACAAAACCTCTTGATAAAATAAACTGTTCCATCAAGTAAGAAAGCTCTTTAAAGCGCATTCCCTCTTGAATATTTTCGATTGCATGATACAAAGTATCTTTAGCACATGCGATCAAAGCTTCATCTTCTGGAGTTATTTGACCAACTCCTACAGATATCGCTGCATCTCCAAAATACCCACTAAGTTCAGTCCCAATATCAAAACCGATCACATCACCCTCTTGGAGTTTATAATCTGTTGGAATCCCATGAATAATAACTTCATTGAGTGAAGTACATACAGAGTTTGGAAATCCATATAAACCCTTAAAAGATGGTTTTGCACCATGAGAGCGAATATAATCCTCTGCCATAGCGTCAAGTTCTTTTAATGAAGCCCCGATTTTAGTATTTTCTCTTAATAGTTGCAGAGCGCCGCCAACAATTTTGTTAGCAGCGCGAAGTTTTTCAATCTCTTGAGGTTTTCTAATAGCAATCGCCATTTTTACAGACCAACCGCACTTAGTGTTTGATACTTACTCATATAGATCTGAGCTTCTATTTTTCTCATTGTATCAAGTGCAACTTGAACGACGATCAAAACTGCTGTTCCACCAAAGTAAAATGGCACTCCCATACCCTTTATAATCATAAACGGTAAAGTTGCAACCAAACCAAGGTAAAGTGCACCAGTAAAAGTAAGATTACTTGCAGTTGTATTTAAAAAGTTTTTAGTCGCTTCGCCTGTACGAATACCAGGAATAAAACCACCTTGACGTTTCAAATTTTCTGAAATATCTTTTGCATTGAAAGTAATTGATGAGTAAAAAAACGCAAAAAATACAACAAATACGAAAGTTAGAAAGTTAAAAAAGTATCCACCTGGATGTAAATAATCCGCTACTGCTTGAATTGTTGGATTATGAGAGCTTGAAAGCACAGTCATAGGAAACATCAAAATAGCACTAGCAAAGATTACTGGAATAACACCAGCAAGATTCACTTTAATAGGTATATAGTTCATAACGCGTTTATTTTGATTTAACATCATAGTTTTTTTCGCGTATGTCACAGGAACACGACGTTCACCAAGTTCAACATAGATGATGACACCTATTGTCCCAAGTATCAGTGCAAGCACTGCAAGAAGAGTCAAAAAGTTCATCTCACCTGTATTGATCATAGTAAATGTATGTCCAATAGCTGTTGGTATAGCTGATACGATACCTGCAAAGATAATCAAAGAGATACCATTTCCGATTCCACTTTGAGTTATCTGCTCTCCAATCCACATAAGTAACATTGTTCCAGCAAGCATTGAGATTGCAGATAGTAATATAAAAGTGTTGTGATCTATTAAGATAGCACTATTACCAGTTGGTCCTGTCATACTTTGTAAGCCGATACTTACTCCAATTGCTTGAATAACTGTAATTACAATAGTTGCATAACGAATAATCTGCATATATTTCACCATACCATCACGCTCTTTTTTCATTTGAGCAAGTGCAGGAAAAGTAGCCGCTAAAAGCTCCATAATAATTGAAGCAGTAATATAAGGCATAATCCCTAATGAAATAATAGAAAGACGTTGAACAGCGTTTCCACTGAACATATTCATAAGTCCTAAAGCATCGTTATTGTGAGTGTTGAAGAAAGAAGCGATGACAGAAGCATCAACACCGGGTACTGGCACATAAGCCAGTAAGCGGTAGATGAATAAAAAACCAACCGTAATAAGTATCTTATTTACGAGATTTTTATTCACAATTATTTACCTGTAGTTAAAACGTTTTCGTCTTTGATTTTAGATGCTAAATCTTTAGCAGTTGAACCGACAAGTTTCACTCTAACAACAGATTTGCCCAGTTTATGAACTGAACGGATTGTTTCCATTGTAATTTCTGCAAGCTCTGCAACAGCAGAAATACGCTCAACATTAATTACGTATGGTTTTTGATTTTGTACAGTAAAACCAATTTTTGGTAAACGACGAGCAAGAGGTTGTTGTCCACCCTCGAAGTTACGTTTTGCATTGTAACCTGAACGTGCTTTTTGACCTTTGTGACCTTTACCAGAAGTTTTACCAGTACCAGACGCGTGACCGCGACCGATTCTTTTTCTGTTTTTTACAGAACCCTCTGCAGGAGTTAAGTTTTCTAATGCCATAGCTTATCCTTTAATTTTTGATAGTGCATCAATTGTAGCACGTACCAAAGTATTTGGATTGTTAGAACCGATTGATTTAGTCAAGACATCTTTGATACCCGCTAACTCAAGAACTGGACGAGCAGCTCCACCGGCGATAACACCCGTACCTGCTGAAGCTGGCTTCAAAAGAACACGGCTTGCGTTATATTTGCACTCGATATCGTGAGCGATTGTAGTACCTTTAATCTTAACTGTAGTCAAGTTTTTAAATGCATTATCAACTGCTTTACGAATAGCATCTGGTACCTCTTTCGCTTTACCTACACCATATCCAACAGTACCATTTTTGTTACCGACAACAATAAGTGCAGTAAAACGGAAACGTCTACCACCTTTAACAACTTTGGTCACACGACCAATATTTACGATTGATTCTTCAAAATCTTCTCTATTGATTTGCATCATGACCCCTAGAACTTAATTTCGTTTGCACGAAGAGCATCACCAAACGCAGCGATAACACCGTGATATTGGTAACCATTACGATCGAAAACGATTGCAGTTATACCAGCAGCTTTTAGTGTTTCTGCAAATGCAGCACCTAATGCAGCAGCACCATCTTTGTTTGCACGAAGACCATTCGCTTTTGAATGGATAGCAGCCAATGTTACTGACGCAGTATCATCAATCGCTTGAGCACTCAAATATCTGTTTGAACGGAATACAGAAACACGAGGAAGTGCAGCACAACCAGAGATTTTTGAACGAATACGGCGTTTACGTTGAATACGTTTAGCCAATTTCTGTTTCATAACTTTAACATTCATCTAGCAACCTCCCTTATTTCTTAGATGTTTTACCGGCTTTACGCACGATAACTTCACCAACATATTTAACACCTTTACCTTTGTAAGGCTCTGGCGGACGGAATGCACGAATCTCAGCACATATTTGACCAATCTCTTGTTTATTAATACCTTTAACAGTAATAATATTTTTATCAACAGAAATTTCAACTCCAGCAGGAATTTCATAATTAATGTCATGAGAAAAACCAAGTTGTAAATTAAGTACACTTCCATTTACTGCAGCACGATAACCAACACCGTTGATCTCTAATTGTTTTGTATATCCAGTTGTTAAACCAGTTACAATATTTGCTGCTAGTGCGCGGTAAGTTCCCCAAAATGCACGATCTTGGCGTGCGTCAGAGTTTTTGCTGAACGTTAAAGAGTTACCTTCAACAGCGATACCAACATTTCCTTTAGTATCTAAAACAACACTGTCTTTGCCTTTTGCAAAAGTAATGATAGAACCGTCAACGCTTACGTTAACATCCGAAGAAAATACTACGGGACTTTTTCCAATACGACTCATCTTCTACCTCCTACCATACTGTACAAAGAACTTCGCCACCAACGTTAAGCTCATGTGCTTTATCGTTAGTAATTACGCCCTTTGATGTACTTACAATGATTGTTCCATAACCGTTTTTGAAACGTTTGATTTCAGATGCTGGTTTATAAACACGGCGACCTGGTTTAGATACACGTTTCAATTCATTGATTACAGTTTTACCGTTTTCATCATATTTTAATACAACATTGATAGTTTTTTTAACGCCGTCTTCAACAACGTTACAGCTCTCAATGTAACCTTTTTCTACTAATATATTAGCTATTGCTTCAACTGATTTGTTGTGAACTAAAGTAGTTACATCAAGTCTACGCATAGCAGCATTACGAATACGTGTTAACGCATCTGCAATTAAATCATTAATCATTTATTTTCCTTGTTGCTATTAAGCAGTTAAGAGTTTCCACTTGGAATACTAAACAAGATCTCCTTACATGTAAGGAAACTTGCCAGTCTATTTTACCAAGAAGACTTTCTAACGCCTGGGATTAACCCTTCATTTGCCATTTTTCTAAAGCAAACGCGACAGATACCAAAATCACGGATTACAGAGTGTGGACGACCACAAATCTGACAACGTGTATAACCACGAACTTCAAATTTAGGAGTTCTTTGCGCTTTCGCGATCATTGACTTTTTAGCCATTATTCTCTTCCTTTTGCAAACGGCATACCCATTTTTTCGAGTAATGTAAACGCTTGTTTATCGTCTGAACCAGTAGTAACGATAGTAATGTTCATACCGTGAATTTGCATAATAGAATCATAATTAACCTCAGGGAAAATCAATTGCTCTTGCAAACCAAAGTTATAGTTACCACGACCATCAAAACCATTACGAGCAACACCACGGAAATCTTTAACACGTGGAAGTGCTACAGAGATCAAACGGTCAAGAAAGTTGTACATGCTTTCGCCACGTAGAGTAACTTTAACACCTACAGGCATACCTTCACGTACTTTAAAACCTGCAACAGATTTCTTAGCGATAACTGTTGTAGCTTTTTGACCAGCGATTGCTGTAATTGTATCTTCGATATTTTGGATAAGTTTATTATCTTTCATAGCAAAACCAGCACCAACACTTATCATGATCTTATCAACAGCTGGAACATCCATGATGTTTGCGATTGCAAGCTCTTTTTGAAGTTCAGGTTTCATTGCAAGATATTTATCTTTTAAACGTGCCATGAATTATGCCTCCACTTTGCGTACATTTGAAGCATCAATTGGCATCTCTTTGTTTACAAAGCCGCCTTTTGGATTTTCTTCAGTTGGTTTAACAGTCTTTTTAGCTATTTTACAACCCTGTACTATTACTTTGTTTTTCTTTGGCATTACTGCTAGAACTTCCGCTTTAGTGCCTCTATCGTCACCAGCGATGATCTCTACAGTATCACCTTTTTTGAAATTAAATTTTGCCATTATACAACCTCCGGCGCGAGAGATACGATTTTCATGAAACCTGAATAACGAACTTCACGGCTGATTGGTCCAAATATACGTGTACCGATTGGTTCACGTTTTGCATCCAAGATAACAGCTGCGTTGTCATCGAAACGGATCAATGAACCGTTTTCACGTTGTACCTCTTTTTTAGTTCTAACAACTACCGCTTTCACAACTGCACCTTTTTTTACTTTAGCAGTTGGAATAGCTTTTTTTACTGAAGCAACGATAACATCACCAACAGTTGCGTAGCGTTTTTTAGATCCGCCAAGAACTTTGATACACATGATCTCTTTTGCACCAGTATTATCTGCAACGTTTAGACGAGTAAAACTTTGAATCATGCTTCTACTCCTACTATAACGCTTTTCAATCTATAAGATTTGCTTTTTGATAAAGGGCGACATTCAACCGCTAGGATCTCATCACCAACTTTAAGTTCGTTACGCTCATCATGTACTAGGTACTTTTTAAAACGTTTAACAACTTTATGATATTTTGGGTGCATTACACGGCGCTCTACTAGAATAGATACAGTTTTATCACCAGATATCTTAATTACATTACCTTGAATTTCACGTTTATGTGTCATTACCAACCCTTATTTCATTGCGCTAAGCGCAGTGTTGATACGTGCAATATCTTTTTTAGCAAAACGAAGTTCGCTATTATTAGTTAATTGCATCATTTTTTGTTTTATTTTCAAAGTAAACAGCTCAGTTTTTTTCTCTTTAAGCATTGCTTGAAGCTCAGCTGCACTCTTGCCTGCTAAATCAGAATATTTCATTGTTCATCTCCGCAGTGATTATTTTAGTTTTGAATGGTAATTTATGCATCGCAAGAGTTAAAGCTTCGCGAGCTAAATCGTGGTTAACACCACCCATTTCAAATATGATACGACCTGGTTTAATATTCATTACCCATTGATCAACTGAACCTTTACCTTTACCCATACGAGTTTCTAGAGGCTTAGCAGTTAATGGTTTTGCAGGGAATACTCTGATCCAGATTTTACCATTACGTTTAATATGACGTGTTGCAGAGATACGAGCTGCTTCAATTTGACGAGAGTTTATACGGCCAGCTTCAACAGCTTTAAATCCGATACTTCCAAATGTCAGTGTATAACCGCTACGAGCGTAACCACGGTTACGACCCTTCATTACTTTACGATATTTAGTTCTCTTAGGCAGTAACATAATTATTCAGCCTTTCCGCTATTTTCGCGACGTGGAGCACGTTTACTTGGACGACGTGTCTCAGTTTTTTCTTCTTTTGCTTCTGCAGGAATACCTTTAGTTAGAACTTCGCCTTTGAAGATCCAAACCTTAACACCAATACAACCATAAGTTGTATGCGCTTCAGCAAAACCGTAATCTATTTTCGCACGTAAAGTATGAAGTGGAACACGTCCTTCTAAATACCATTCAGTACGAGCCATCTCAGCACCACCAAGACGTCCAGCAACAGATACTTTAATACCTTTTGCACCAGAACGTTGTGCACCTTGCATAACTTTTTTCATCGCACGGCGGAAAGCAACACGACGCTCAAGTTGAGTAGCTACATTTTCTGCAACAAGTTGAGCAGAAGCTTGTGCTTTTTTCTCTTCTTTGATGTTTACAGAAACTGGTTTACCAATAAGGTTTTCAAGAGTAGATTTCAATTTCTCGATATCTGAACCTTTTTTACCAATGATAATACCAGGGCGAGCAGCAATAATAGTAACACGTAAACGTTTTACAGTACGCTCTATAACGATGTTAGAAACACCAGAATAGTAAAGCTCTTTCTTTAAATATGTACGGATTTTATGATCTTCACCAATATTTCCCGCAGCAGTTTTAAAGTTAGGAAACCAACGGCTTTCCCAGTTACGGTTGATACCAAGGCGAAGGCCAATAGGATTAACTTTTTGTCCCATAATTATTTACCCTCTACTTCTACTAAGATATGTGCTGTTGGTTTACGAATACCAGATGCCATACCACGAGCACGTGGACGGAAACGTTTTAGTACTGGACCATTATCAACACGGCAAGATGTGATAACACAATCTTCTGCTTCGCTACCACTATTTGCTACTGCAGATGCAACAACTTTAGCAATAATTTTTGCCGCTTTGTTTGGAGTGAATTCTAAAGCTGCAAGTGCAAGCTCTGCATTCATACCTTGAATTTCACGAGCGATAAGACGTGATTTAATAGGTGAAACACGGATAAATTTTAATAATGCTCTAGCCACGATCAACCTACCTTTTTCTGAACAGAACCTTTATGGCCCTTGAACGTACGAGTTGGAGCGAATTCTCCAAGTTTATAACCAATATGGTTTTCAGATACAAATACTGGTACGAATTGACGTCCGTTGTGAACATTGAATGTCAAACCAACCATCTCTGGAAGAACCATACTACGACGTGACCAAGTTTTGATAGGTTTGTTGTCTTTTGCAGCTTTTGCAGTTACAACTTTCTTCATCAAATGGTCATCAACAAATGGACCTTTTTTTACACTTCTTGCCATTTAACTACCTCTTCGGATTAGATTTACGGCGAGTAATAATTAGTTTATCACTAGCTTTTTTACGACGAGTTTTAGCACCCTTCGTTGGTTTACCCCACGGAGTAACTGGATGACGACCTGAGTTCGTTTTACCTTCACCACCACCATGCGGGTGATCAACTGGGTTCATTGCAGAACCACGAGTCTGAGGACGGACACCCATATAACGAGAACGACCAGCTTTCGCGATTACGATGTTGATATATTCTTCATTACCTACTACACCTACAGTTGCAAAACATTCACCTAATACTAAACGCATTTCAGAAGATGGCATACGAAGAGAAACATATTTCCCATCACGACCCATGATTTGTGCGCTTGTTCCAGCTGAACGAACCATTTGACCACCTTTACCAGGCTTAAGCTCGATATTGTGAACAGTTGTTCCCACTGGAATACTCATTAGTTTCATAGCGTTACCAACTTTAACGTCAAGACCAGATTCAGCAGAAGAGATAACATCTCCTACATTAAGACCTTTTGGTTGAAGGATATAACGTTTTTCACCATCAGCATAGTTGATAAGTGCAATACGACAGTTACGGTATGGATCATATTCGATCGCAGCTACAGTACCAGGTACGTTTAATTTGTTACGTTTAAAATCGATGATACGGTAAAGTTTTTTCGCACCAGCTTCTTTATGACGAGATGTGATACGACCATTATTGTTACGTCCAGCATGTGCAGGAAGTTTTACAAGTAATGAACGAACACTAGCTTTTGCAGTAATATCACTGCTGTCAACGTTAGTATAAAAACGACGACTTGGTGTTGTTGGTTTATAAGTTTTAATTGCCATCTTATACCGCCAAACTTTCTATTTGTGCACCCTCTGGTAGTGTTACATAGAACTTTTTAAAGTTGTTTTGTTTACCAGCGATACCACGGAAACGTTTTACTTTTCCCGCTTGGTTTAATGAGTTTATTTGAGTTGGAACAATTCCAAAATACTCTCTAAACACCTCTTTAAGACCTGTTTTAGTCATACGAGGAGATGTTTGTACAACGATTACACCATCTTCTTGAAGACCAAGAGTCTTTTCTGTATATATAATAGATTTGATATCTGTAATATCTGCCATTATTCAGCCTCTCTTACAAGATTTTCCCAAACCGCTTTTTCGATCACTACTGAACGATAAGTCGCAGCCAAGAATGCATTTAACTCATTTTCTTCAACTACATAAGCAGCTTGAACGTTACGGAATGCTAAGAATGTTTTTTCATCTAAAATAGATTTTACAAACAATGCATCACGTTGACCAAGAGCGTTAAATATCGCCATTGCGTCTTTTGTTTTACCAGAAGCAACTTCTAAAGAATCAACTATAAATAGTTTCCCATTGTTTGCTAATTGATCTAAAGCAAATTTAAGAGCAAGCTTCTTTTGCTTTTTGTTGATTTTAAGATCATAGTTACGGTTGTTTTTTGGACCGAAAGCTTGACCCCCACCAACAAATAGTGGTGAACGTTTTGAACCAGCACGCGCTCCACCTTTACCTTTTTGAGCCCATGGTTTTTTACCACCACCGCTTACTTCTGCACGAGTCTTTGCAACAGCAGTATTAGCACGTAATCCTGCTTGGTAAGACTTTACATAAAGGTATAAGTTGTGAGAGTTAATCCCACTAAAGCTCGCTGGTAATGCCGCCTCAGATGCTTTTTCAAATTTTTCATTAAGTACTATAGCGCTCATTATTTAGCAACCTTTACACGACCTAATGCACCGTTAGCACCTGGAATTGATCCAGTAACAACAAGTACACCGTTTTCAGCGTCATAAGAGATAATTTCATTTTTTACAGTAACTTTTGTATTACCATATTGACCTGGCATTTTTTTACCTGGTTGTACACGACCTGGCCATTCAGCATTACCGATTGAACCTACTAGTCTGTGAAAACGTGAACCGTGACCACCTGGACCACCAGCAAAGTTCCAACGCTTCATAGCACCAGAAAAACCGCGACCTTTAGTAGAAAAAGATGATTTAACAATTTTAGCTTCTGCAAGAGGGCTAAGATCTAAATCGCCAGCTTCTGTATTTGCAACAGTCATTGTCACAAAACGGTTAAACTCAGAAGACAAAGAGTATTTCTTTTGTTGTCCTTCTACAGCTTTATTCATTTTTTTGCCATTGTTGTAAGCAACGATAGCAACACCATTATTAACTTCACATACTTTTGCTTCTTTTACTTTTAATAAAGTAACAGGTTTACTTGGTACTGTGATAGTACGGCTCATGCCGATTTTTTCAACAATAAATTCCATACCCTATCTCCTTACTTATCCATAGAACGTACTTCTACGTCTACTTCTGGTGCAAGATCAAGTTTCATGAGTGAGTCAACAGTCTCTGGCGTAGCAGAAACGATATCAATCAAACGTGCATGCATACGGATCTCGAATTGTTCACGAGAATCTTTATTGATGTGAACAGATTTCAAAACTGTATATTTACGAATCTTTGTTGGCAAAGGGATTGGTCCACGAATATGTGCACCTGTACGCTTTACAGCCTCTACGATTGACGCTACAGAACGATCGAGTACACGATGATCATAAGCTTTCAATTTCAAACGAATTTTTTCCATGTTTTTCCTTCTAAAGAACTCGTCAGGTCAAGCCTAACTATTTTAAGGGAGCGTAATTATATCTTACTAGCCTCAAATATTCAAGGATTTAGGGTGTAAAAATTGTTTTTTTATAAAATTCATTTCCTTTTTAAAAGGAAGTGATATAATTGTGGAATCTAAAAAATTGGAAAATTATGGAAATCCTACTCGATGAACTTTATAAAATAGATCTTACATGTAACCATTATGTTGAACGTAAACTCCAACTTGATGAGCAAAGTTATCAAATAGTCGGAATTGCACAAAGTGGTAAAAGTGAACTAGTGAAGGCTTATTTGCTTACATGTAAGAAAAATTCCTATCTTTATATAGACCTTGATGATATTCGTATTGAGATCGATGAGCTCAACTTGCATCTCCAAGATTTTTGTACGAAAAATAAAATCTCTATTCTTGTTTTAGACAACTACTCGCCTGAAGTAAAAACAGTCAATGTCTCACAACTTATCGTTTGTTCACGCAAATATGTAGAAATAGATTTTCTTATTACTAAAAGGCTTACTCCACTTGATTTTGAGGAGTTTTTGGCATTTGAAAGCCGTTATGATTCTACTGCTATTTCTCATTATCTTCAGCTTGGAGGATTTGCGGCGATGCACAAAATCTCAAGTGACAACCGTGCTAAATATATTCAAGAAAAGTTTCGGTATGCGCTTTCTCCACTGGAATTTGACATTTTGGTAACGGCAACAAAATCACTTGGCCAAAAACTCTCCGCTTTCAATATCTATGAAAAGCTCAAGGCAAAAAGAAAAATCTCCAAAGATATGCTTTACAAAACTTTTGAGTCAATGCTTCAAGATGGCTATCTTTTTGCTCTCTCAAAACTTGGATTTCCAAGTGCGACAAAAAAAATCTACCTTTGTGATATTATCTTTAAAAGCACCCTGACCATACAAAAAAACTTTGCAAGAGTCTTTGAAAACATTGTATTTTTAGAGCTTTTAAAAGGGGATTATGAGTTTTTTTATGAAGAGGGAATAGAGTTTTATATCCCGCAAAAAAGTGAAGTTATCTTATGTATGCCCTTTGCAGAGGAGCGGATAATGTTTAAAAAATTAGAATCCATTGAAGCCTTTATCTTTTCAAATCAAGTTCAAAAAATCACCTGTGTGACTATGAGTAAAGAGGGAGAAATCAGTCATCCCATCAGTAAAGTCGAAATGTTGCCCTTTTCGCAGTGGGCACTTGGTGACTAAAAGATTGCAGTGTATATTTCATCTCCAACTTATACCAAATACGATTAACCAAGTATACGATAAATAAAAAAGAGGTCTGTAGCTCCAAGGCGTATCTTCACAGGGCTAGCCGTAGCTAACCCAAGAAGATACAACGCAGGAGATGCGGGCCTCTTTTTTACCCTTCGG
>CAITKP010000062.1 GCA_903892995.1 uncultured Campylobacterales bacterium | reverse complement strand
TCTCGAAATGGATAATCCGCAAGAAAGTCACTCACGTAGTGATGCCTTCAACGACTATCGAAAGGCTGCATTAGCAGAACCGAGTAGAGTAGACCGCAAGCTTAATCTCAATCCGTTTTTTTATCAAAATAAGTCATGGCAGTAATCAAGCATGAAATGTGTTTTAAAAATAAAAATAAAAAAAGGAAAACAAGACAATGGCTAAAATGAAAATGTCATATGCAGAAAAAGTAGAAAGAAATAAATCGATCGGAGAAAAGACGTTGAGTCAAAATCCGGGCGATGCTAAAGTAGTTGTCGCGAAAAGCGTAGAAGTCCAAGACATTATCTATAAAATTATGGATATTGAACGTATTTTTGATAGAGCAAGAAGCACAATGCTCTCATCAAGACGCAACTCGTTATCAATGGAAGATTTCATGATGCTTCGTGCAGAATATGATAAAGCTATTACATCAATTGATGCAATCATTGCAATTGCTACTGAAAAGGGCATCCACCGTCCAAGGGAAGCAAAGAAAACATCAGAGTTTCAAGCAAATAGAGAAAAATTAGAAAAAATGATTTTGGCTGGTAGCACTAATGAAGAGATCGCAGATGCTCTTGATATGAAAGGTGAAACAAAAGTTGATGGATGGATTGCAAACATCAAAGCAGAACTATCCGAAAAAAATGCGGACAGTAAAAATGAAGAGGTTCTGATAGAGAAACAAGAATCTGAAAAAGACAAAAAATCAGTAAAGACAAAAGAAAGCGCGTGATTGAAAAAATGGCGGTCGAAACGGGGGGATATACAAAATGTTAACAAAACTAACTAGAATGGTAAATAATCGAGAGCGATATTATATTATTTCTATTTATGTAACATTACTTGGAGACTTTTGTGTGGAGCGAATGTATGGAGCATCTAAAAATGCAACCCCATCAGGTAGAATAAGAAGCTATCATCCCGCAAGAGATGAAGCCGATAAGAAACTTAGCTCTATAATGAAGACAAAGATATCCAAGGGTTATAACATTATTTGTATATAAGATATAGTCTGTTCTTGTGCGAAAGCACAAGCGGACAATATGTTTTGCAGTCTAAAAGATGACACTTGAAATGTGTTAATTGGAAAATACGGCCTTCAAAATATATTGTCGAGCAATGCTGTTGCGAGCAATGCTGAACATAAAGGTATCAAAAATTTTACACCAGACAAAATAAACTCCAGCGAGGAGATAAAAATTCTCTTCGTATGGAGGGGTCTATTTTTTATCTTTTGGCTGGAATTTATTCCACAAGAGGTGCCAAAATTGGCCAAATATTAATATCTTACACACAGTGTAGTTATTGTTTTTTTGTTCTGAGGAGGACAATATGTATAACAAAGTCATTCTAGTAGGCAACCTAACTCGCGACATCGAGCTTAGATATTCACAAACAGGAATGGGCATAGCAAAAGCAGCTCTTGCTACATCTCGTAAATTCTCAACTAACGGAGAGAAAAAAGAGGAAGTTTGTTTTGTTGATATCACTTTCTTTGGACGCAGTGCTGAAGTTGCAAACCAGTACCTTCGCAAAGGGAGTAAAATCCTATTAGAGGGAAGACTAACATTGGAGCAATGGGTAGATCAAAACGGACAGAAACGCTCAAAGCATTCAGTGACTGTAGAAACAATGCAGATGCTTGATAGTAAAGGAGATAACAGTGCAGCGG
>CAITKP010000061.1 GCA_903892995.1 uncultured Campylobacterales bacterium | reverse complement strand
TTTTGTATTCTGTTAATACGTCATTAATTCTTGCGACAAGAAACGGAATTAGTCATCTAATTCTGCATCTTCATACTGCTCCTCGATAAATTCTAGTGGTTTTGTCATGGCTTGAGATTCATAGTATTCTTTTGCTTCTGCTGTCATTGTCCATTGGGCTTTAATATCCATCTCTTCAATTGTCTTTCGAATTTCTGATAGTGCAACCCCAAAGAATTCTTTTCGAGGGTTTACTTTGTTAACCTGGTTGTTTACAAATTTTCGATGTAGCGTTTTTTCAAGTGTAGGTGCATCAACAGCATAGATCATCGCATGGATATCAAACGAAAACGGTACAGAAGCATCGCCGAGTTCAGTTACGCGATCTGTCGGTACAAGTCTCCTTGTCATACCAATTTTATAAACATTTTCTCCAAATGAACCAATATTGGAAATAACGTACACATGCCCTGAGCGTGTTTGTTGCGCCATGGACAATGCTCGTTGGTTTTTCTCTTCTGCTATTGTCAGTTTCGCTTGTAGCTCGTTTAGTTGAGCCTCTAATTTGGCGCGTTCTTCTTGATTTGCCGATTTAATGTGTTTGTGTGCTTCTTCCATGGCCTTTTTAAGGATTTTCTCTTCTTTGGCTGCATCTTCTAGTGCTTTTTGGATTTCACGACGCGCACGTTCTTCCTCGCGCATTAACTCTTTGATTCTGCGCTGTTCGTCCTGCTCAATCTTTTTAAGTTCGTTAGTTGCAATAGCCCAATTAAGTTCCTCTAGTCTGGCATTTAGAAAAAGCTGAGTGATTTTAGCATTACGAAAAGCACGTCCAGTATCATTTACAATGCTAAAGGCATCATTAATTTGCTGTTTTATTGTGCCAAGGTTATCATATTTGACTTTTGAGAGAGCACTATCTACTTTACCATTAAAAGCATCGGTAACAAATTTGATAGCTGTATCATGTTTCTCGGTTTCTACATAATCACATGTAGCAGCTTTGCGCTCCTTGATTAACGAACGAGTAAACGCTCTGGCATCTTTGAGTTTTTGACCTGCATCTGCATGAGAAAACTCTTCCGCAAGATCATCGAGAACTGAAAGGTTTGGGACGAGATAAGCATGCCCATAGCCTTTCATTATATTTCGCATCGCTTTTTCAGTTTTTATGTAATCGTCGGCTCGATCTTTGGCGTCTAGTGCATCTCCTGCTATTCTATGTGCCTCGGTTTGTGCGTCACTAATAATGCGTTCAGCGTTTGCCATTGCAGATTCAAGCTGTTGTTGTGCAGATTGTTTGTCTGATGACACTTTTATGGCAGCTTCTTCAAAAATGCGCTTTGCTTCGCCCTTTGCATCTAGTATAGATTCATAGACAGAAAGCGCCTCTACGCGAGATGCTAACACAGCAATTTTTTCATCACGCTCCAATAGACTACCTTCAAGATTTTTGATTTGAGTCTCTTTTGATTCAGTGTAGATATCAAATGTTTTGCCGAGGCTTTCTAATTCTTTTTTTGTTTTATACCATTTCCGTGCAAAATAGATTGCGATTGTGGGTAATCCAAATACAATCAATAAGCCAATAAGAGCATCCATCTATTCTCCTATGTCTTGGTTATAAAGGTTAAATAAAATGATTGTCCAACACCAGGTCGTCCAATTACAAATTGGGAAGTTGTAACGTTGTTTATCTGATCAAAGAGAATGAGACTATTACGCTCAGAATGCTCAAATTTTGTGCCTTCGTTAAACATAAGTTTGGGTGGATTGTTTACTTCTTTTGTTTCTATAGTATTTTCTGTCATTGTAATTTTCCCTTTAAGATTAGTTTTTTATCGATGAGTTTACTAAGTATCATATGAATTATAAGTCAAAAAAACATTTATTCCTATTATTTTGGTAAAACGATCATAGAAAATACAATTGCTTGATGCTCTTCATTTTCGAGTGTATTCATGAGCGTGTCAAGCAATCCTACAATATATCGTCTATGATCGAGATCCATGCTTGGAATATATTTGCCTTTGCTACATGTAAGAAAATCCGCAAAACCGCTGAGTGAAGAAAAAATACTCATTCTTCCAATATCTTCATTGATATCAAAGGCTTTTGTAATGAGTTTTGCATCGACTTCGTATATGTTTTTGATTTGTTCATCTGTGTAGATTGCTTGCATCTTAGACCTCTAAAAAATTTGGATTTTCTTTTCTTGTTTCCCTGAACAAACCTTTTCTGTGTGTAATAAAATCTTGTCTTGTCAGATCACCCAAAATAAAGAACACTTCGGCAACAAAAAGCTCATCGAGTGCCGTGGCGTTGATGTCAGTATCAGAAAATGGAAGAAACTCTTTATCGGTTCCTGCAAGACTATTAACAAACAATGCCATTTTAATAACACTTCGCATGAGGTCTTGAAAATTCATGTTCTTGGCTAACATGTCAAATGTGGTTGACATCGGGATATCATCCCTTTCTTCTAATATATCACCAAGCATAAGTTTGATGTTGTCGGCGATAGCGTCTGGTGATGATGGGTTTTTGTGGATTTTTATCATTGCTTCTCTCCTTTAAGGTTTTCAAGATCAGCAGAGAATTTCTCCAATAACTCACCCAATTTTGTGAGCCTCTCGCTTTTCGGATATTTATCATCGTTCACTCTCGCTTGACTCTGCACAGCAGAAAGGGCAATCTCACTAATAATATGCAACTCTCTCTGCTCTAGTAACTCAATATTTTTTGTTTCTAAAACTTCTAAAAAAG
>CAITKP010000060.1 GCA_903892995.1 uncultured Campylobacterales bacterium | reverse complement strand
TTAAACTTATACAAGTCTGAATCTACTATTCCCTCATCTTTTTTCTCTTTAAGACGGTATGAATCACCAAGAATATTGATAATATGAGAGTGATGTAATAGCCGATCAAGAATAGCTGTAGTAACAACTTTGTCATTTGCGGCGTAATGAAAAAAACGGGAGGCTGAAAACCTTGTAAAACTTCGCTACTATGCGGGTTTGTGAAAGGTTTTTTAAAATGGATTATAAAAAAGCACTAAGAAGTGCCCAAAGTGTAAAAGTTTAGACGTAAAAAAGAACGGTAAAAGAAGAGATATTCAACGGTACAGATGTCAATCTTGTGGGCATCAATTTTCATCATCAAGAAGACCGATTAGACTCTCAAAAATACTTTTTCAAGAGTATTTGCTGGGTAAGCAGACACTCAAGCAACTTTCTATCAAATATGACCGCAGTATCCCATGGATCAAGAAGCAACTTGATTCTTTTGAGCCTCAGGCACGACAAATAAATCCCTCCGTAATCACTATTGTAGCTGACGCTACTTTTTACGGTAAAAAATCGGATAGGCTTGGAACACTGGTATTCAAGGATATCTTGAGCAACAAGATTGTTGCATGCAAACATATCGATACTGAAACAGCCAATGACTATAAACAGTTAGTCGAGGAACTGAGCGAGCAAGGATTTGTGATTCAGGGAGTCACTATAGATGGCAAAAGAGGCGTTGCTAAGGCTTTTGGTGACATTCCTGTACAAATGTGTCATTTCCACCAAGTAGCCATTATAAAACGCTATCTTACTAGCAGACCAAAGTTGGAAGCTTCAATTGAACTGCTTAAACTATGCAGGCGAATTTCAACATCAACACAATCCAGATTTACCGATGCTTTATCCCAGTGGCACGATAAACACAAAGCTTTCCTTGAAGAAAAAACGCTTAATCCTACTACACTCAAATATGTCTCAACACACGCCAAGCTCGTTGCTGCATATCGAAGCCTCTCAACCAATCTTCCTTACCTATTCACTTATAAAAATTACAAAGATTTCAAAATGCCAAATACTACTAACGCATTAGATGGAGGAGTATTTTCTCATCTCAAGAAATTGATCAAACTACATCAAGGATTGGCTAAAAAAAGGAAGGTGAAATTGATAGATGAATTCTTAGATCAATATAATAAAAAATGATATTTCAGCCTCCCGTTTTTTTCATTACGCCAGGATTGTCAATTGACTCCTTAGAGATTAAAGCGGGTGAAAAAGTTGCAATTATAGGATCTATAGGTTCAGGTAAAAGTACGCTTTTAAAAGTTTTAACAGGTCTTTATGGAGTAGAACAAGGGAATGTATTTATAGATAATCTTGATATCGCACATGTTGATAGAAGTTCATTGAGCAAGCATATTGGTTATATGCCACAAGATAATAGACTGTTTCAGGGAACTATCAAAGAAAATCTAATCATAGGCTTTCAAGATCCGGGAGTAGATGTTCTTCAAAATATTTGTGAGCAAACTGGATTGATCAATGTGATAAATCAACACCAAAAGGGTTTTGAACTGCCAATATATGAGGGTGGAGTAGGTCTTTCATCTGGACAAAGACAGCTTGTTGCAATAACAAGACTTTTTTTATCAAACCCAAAAATATGGCTTTTAGATGAGCCGACTGCTTCTATGGATGGGCAACTTGAGATGAGAACATTACAAATATTACAGCAACATGTACAGCCAAACGATACATTGATCGTTGTTACACATAAGCCTAATATCCTTGTCTTAGTTGATAGGATTATTGTTATGAATAATGGTCAAATATATATGGATGGCAAAAAAGAAGAAGTGCTATTAAAATTAAATTCAAACAATTAAAGGAGTTGAATGTCATTAGGAAATAAACATATTAAAAAATTGAATCCCTCACGATTAATTATATATATACTTGCTGTAGGTCTTTGCATCTTTCTGCTGTGGGCATCAAATTTTCAAATCGAAAGAGGTATCCGAGCACAAGGTCAGATTATAGCTACAGACAGAACGCAAGTTGTTCAATCACCTGATCCAGGAGTGATCTATCAAATACATGTAAAAGAGGGCGATAGAGTTACAAAAGGTCAAATCTTAGTAGAGTTAGAAAAAGAGCGTGCAGATGCCGCTTTTATTCAGACAAAAGCAAAAGTTGCGGCACTGAAAATAACTTTAATTAGACTACAAGCAGAAGTGTTTGGAACACCACTTGTTTTTCCAAAAGAGCTACAACAATATAGTGCTTTTATTTCGAATCAGACTGTTTTATATAAAAAAAGAAAGCAGGCTATTGATGATGATATTGAATCGTTGAGTGAAAGTTTAAAATTGGCTCAAGAAGAGCTTGAGATGAATATGCCTATATATAAAACAGGAGATGTTGCAAAAGCAGATATTTTAAGATTGCAACGTCAGATTATTGATATTAAAGGACAAATTTCAGGGAAAAGAAATAAATATTTTCAAGATGCACAAACCGATATGACAAAAGTTCAAGAAGATTTAGCAACACAGGAGCAAGATATGCTCGATCGTCAACAACTTCTAGAGCATACAACTCTCATTGCCCCAATGGATGGGATAGTGAAAAAAATGATTGTTACAACTATTGGCGGAGTGCTTAAACAAGGAGATGAAGTTTTAGAACTTTTACCTACTGAATCTTCTTTGTTAGTAGAAGCAAAAATACAACCAATAGATATGTCAAATATGGTGGTTGGATTGCCAGCACTCATAAAATTAGATGCGTATGATTATTCAATATATGGTGCAATGATAGGGAAAGTTGATTATATAAGCCCAGATTCATTAACGGAACAAACAAAAAATGGTGAACTGATTTATTATAAAGCAAAGATTAGAATTGAAGCAAAAGAGTTTCACAACAAGCTGTCTAAAAATATTATAATAAATCCAGGGATGACAGTAACTGTAGATATAAAAACAGGACAAAGAACAGTTCTTGAATATATGACAAAACCATTGACTAAAACGCTACAAGAATCATTGAAAGAAAAATAGTAGCATTGAAGAAAATGAAAGCATCAATTTTTGAACTAGAACCTAGAAGTATGATTGATGCTATTACTTCTTTTGTACAGCCGGTATTAGATAGTGAAAAGAAACTGCTATTTGTTGAAAAAGAAGTCGAAACTGTAGTTCTAAAAAGTCTACATGTAACGTCACAAGTCACTTTTCATCACGAAGAGGTTAAACATCTAGTAGTAAAAAATACTAATTGTGTTATTTTAGAATTTGAAGGTCAATATGAAACTGTTACAAATGATCTACTGGATGTCAGAGTATTTAAGCTAAATCCAACATTTGTAAAAATTATTGTTAATGATACAACTTGTCATGAGGGAGATGCAAAATTTGAGCTTTTTGCATTAGATGGAACAAAAGCTTCATCGTGGTTACGTATAGACTCACGAACCGGGCTTATAACAGGTGTACCGCCAGTAGGTGTAGAAAAGGTAGTCGTACAGGTTAAAATCGTAGGGAAAGATGGAAAAATAAAAACTGTTGATGTGGAAATAAATGTGCTTAAAAAAGCGCATTCACTCAATGGTACATTGTCTGAGCAGATGGAGTTATATGCTTCATCGTATAGAAATTCAACACAACTCATAAATTATGATAGCAACACCATCAGACAACTATTATCACTTTGGTATGCCTCGTGTTATTCGGGTGAGTTTATCTAAAACATTTTAGTGAAATGGTAAGAATCTTGTATAAAATTTTATTATTTTTAAGTATCTTGTTTATATTTATTGGGTGTACATCCTATCTTTCACCTCAAGAAAGATACGCCAATAGTTTACAAGAGGTACAAAAATCGCAATGGAAAAGTGAACTTATTAAAACACAAATATTTACACTACAATCCTTTTATCCTATAAATCATCCTAAAAAATGTGAGACATTAAGTGTTTTTATTGAAGGCGATGGGTTTGCATGGGTAACTCGAAATCAACCTTCACAAAATCCAACTCCAATAAATCCTATAGCATTAAAAATTGCCTTAAACCTTGGTAAAAAAGATTCTGCATATCTTTCTCGTCCTTGCCAAAACGTTTTTAACGATGATTTTAACTCATGTCAAGAACGCTATTGGGCTGATGACCGATTTAGTGATGAAGTCATAGCATCGATGGATAATGCCCTATCTCAGCTCAAACAAAGTTTTGGAGCAAAAAAAATAGAACTTATAGGATACTCAGGAGGAGGGGTTATCGCTCTTTTACTTGCCAATAAAAGAGATGATATTGTAAAAATAACTACTGTAGCGTCAAATATAGACACAGATGCTTGGGTAAAATATCATAATATTTCTCCCTTACATGTAAGCAATCCAGCTCTTTTATGGAAAAAACTTCAAGAGATTCCGCAAATTCATTATGTAGGTGGCAATGATTCTGTGGTTCCTTCTTTGATAGCTAAATCTTACCAAGATCATTTTGATGCAAATAGATCTCCTCAAATCAAAATCATCGATAATTATACACATCAATGTTGCTGGGAAGATACAAAAAGCTATTGGTAATTTTTGCGCTTTTTGAGTCTTGACATTTTTTTGAGATTATTTAGTACTAATATTTCTGTAAAATATTGATACGCTCTAGGGATTTATGAAAATATGAAAAATTATAAAGATATAAGATTCTTAAACGTTTTATACGCAGATGATGATATTGAGCTCAACAGCAGCATGGCAAAAACACTGAAGTTAATTGTCGACAATGTGTTCTCAGCCTTCAATGGCAAAGAAGCTTTAGAAATATTTAACTCAAATCGTATCGATGTTGTTCTTTTAGATATTCGTATGGGAGATGTGAGCGGTATAGAAGTAGCGCAAGAGATCAGAAAGGTCAATAAGCAGGTTCCAATTGTAATCATCTCAAGCTACGCAGAGACAGATGACCTATTGGCCGCTTGTAAACTCAATCTAATAGAATATATTTGCAAGCCAATTGAGCTCTCTAAGTTAATAGAGGTTTTAAGTCTCTCTCTTGATTCACTCAAAGATAATGGCTTGATGACTCGCAAAATAAATGAAGAGGTCTCTTATAATTATTTATCAAAGCAGTTGATTAAAAATTCAGATGTTATAAATCTTACAAAAAATGAGATCGCTGCCTTAGAGCTTCTTCTTGCAGAAAAAGGAAAAATGGTTCCATACGATAGATTTTTTGCCATTATGGATGAAGAGATGAGTGATGGAGCTTTAAAAAATCTCATTTTACGTTTACGTAAAAAAATTGGAGATGAAAAAAACATACGAAATCTTTCAAAAATAGGCTACACTCTTTTATGAAATTTATCCTATTTTTTTCCCTTTTTCTTTTTACTTCTCTATTTGCTAGGGAACTTCAAATTTCAGATAATATTCCTCTTAATGCTTCATCTTATATGGAGTATTATGTAGATAAAAATGATTCTCTTGATATTTCCAAAATTAATAATGTTGTGTGGAAAGAATTAAAAAATTCAAATTTGGGAAGTGCGAAAAACTACTCCAGCTGGACAAGGTTTTCTCTTTACAATAGCTCTGCAATGCATAAAACACTCTACCTTGAAAATCCAAGAGCGGGTATGGATGAAATAGATGTGTACGTTATAAAAGAAAATACACAACTCTACCATCTTGGAGATGCTCGGCCAATGAGCAATCGAGATGTTATTCATCCAAGTAGCATTGTAAAAATAGATCTTGAACCAACTCAAAAAGTCGAGGTTGTTACCCGTTTAAAAAATACTATAGGTTCTACTGAGGGAGAATGGATCGTTCATAATGAAAGAGATTTTTATACAAGTTTTGTGAAGTCTTCTTTGTGGTGGGGGTTTTTTAGTGGTATCATCGTCGCCTTAATGGTCTATGTAGTTCCTATTTTAAGAACTATAAGAGATCGATTTATCACTATATTTTTTGCTTTATATGTATTTTCCTCACTCATCTATCAATTTAGCCTCAATGGTTATATCTATATGCTTGGGATTTATGGTAAATATATAAATTTTGTGGTGCTTTTTTCAGGTGATTCTTTTGGACTCTTTGGAATCTTATTTATTATCCAGTTCTTGCGCATTCAAAATAAAAAAGGAGTTATTTACCACACTTCTTTAATCTTTGCAGGACTTTTAGTTTTAGAGTATATTATTTTGATACTTAGTCTTTTTAGCATCAAGGCGATGTCACTTGTTGGTCTTATCAATGTTTATGTAGGGCTCTTTGGCTACTTAGTTTGGTTTGCGATGTTCTTTCAATTTTTTAGATTTATAAAGGATAAGATTTTTATTTATTTTTTCAGTGGCTATTCGGTTGTTATTTTTGCCTATGCACTGCAAGCTTTGGTAAATACAGGTGTTATGGAGATAAGCTGGATCTCTATCTATAGTGTATCAATAGCAACACTTTGTGAGATTATTTTGTTTGTGATAGGTATAAATAAATATATCTACCAGCTCCAAGAAGATCAAATTCAAAAAAATAAATTGATCTCTTATCAGATGCGGTTTGCTTCTATTGGAAAAGCTATTGGCAATATCTCACACCAATGGAAAGTTCCATTGGTACGTTTGGGCGCACTTGCGACATATATGGAAACACTTTTAACATTCAAACAAGAGGTTTTGGTAGATGAACTCAAAGAGATCGTTCCCAAGCTTAGAATGAATCTTGAATTTATGCAAAATAGTGTCGATGAGTTTTATCAACTCTACTCTTCACAAGCACAAGTAAATCTATTTTCACCCTCTGATATGATACGAGATATTTGGGATATGTTAAGTGCAAAAGCCCTCAAATCAAATGCAAGAATAAACATAAATGATAGTTTTCAAGGAAAGATAAATAGTTATGGACACACATTTTCACATGTAATCCTCATCTGTCTTGATAATATCCTTGACATTGCAGATGCTCGTGGGATTCGCTCGCCACAAGTATCTGTGTCTATTGCGCTAGAAAAAGAGAAGCTTTGTATCACTATAGAAGACAACTGTGGAGGGATATCACAAAAGCCTATATACTCTATATTTGAGAGCGATATAAGCAGTAAAAACTCACCCGAGCAAATAGGTGGCATGGGTTTAAATATAGCAAAAATGATGATGGAAAATAAACTTCAAGGAACTATTCAAGCCAGCAACACTCAAGATGGCGCAAAATTTACACTTCTACTAGCCCACACACTCACCGCGTAAGCTCTCTGAAACGTCGATTGTGATTTTTTAGAGATTTTTTTATTAAAAAACAAAATTTTTTTATGAATATTTCAAGATTTTATTTTTGTATCTTTTCGAGTTAAAAATACTCTAAAGGAAAATAAATGAGATCATTTAGAATAGTAGATACAAAGTTTCGTATCTTAAAAGGTGGAAAGATAGGGCTATCAATGTCGGTAGCTATGATAGGCGGGATGTTAAGCCTTGGCAGTACAAGTGCTAATGCTACAACTTATAATGCATCGAATGTAGGATCTTATACGGGTACGTCGACATCTATATCAAATACTGATGGTGGTGGCTACGCATCATATAATTCCGGATGGAGTACATCAGATAGCAGAACAGGTACATTGACTATTAGTAGCGGAGATACTTCAGGGATATACGTTACCGGCAGTATGAATAGTGCAGCAGTTAGCGGATATCCATATGTCACTACATCTAGTGGGAATGCGTATTATTGGAATAGTTCTAATGGTAGTTGGAATAGTAGCGGCAATACTGCTCGAGATTACTTAACAACAACATTAACAACTCGCAACTATGTTGATGGTTTTAATACGGTTATCAACCTAACTAATGGAACTACTATCGGTTCTGGTGGTATCGCTATCAATGTTCAAGATGATACGGGTGGCTCTAGTCTGTTGAATCTTAGTGGTGCTGATATAACAATTAATGGTTCAATTTATGTTGATCATGTTAATCTTACAGGAGGGACAACAACATTTAATGGAAGTGTTTACAGTAACATTGATATGTCAAATAGTACCGCTGCAGTTTTCACAAATGCCGCAACATCCATTGGTGCGATCAATGGCGCAGGTGCATTTGTTTATTTAAATGGAAACAATTCTTTGACAGGTACTGTAACTGCTGCAACTGTAAGTCTTAGTGGAAATGATATTACATTTAATGACAATGTAACTGCAGCAGTAAATTTTACTGCTGCTGGTGATGCGACAATGGCAAACGGTGCAGATTTAACTGGAGATGTTAATTTCGGACATCATAATGCAACATTCACTTTAAGTGATGGTTCTGATATTACTGGAAGCATTGGCAATACGGATGGTACAAATAACGGTAGCACAAATGGTACTGTCAATTTTGAAAAAAGTAGTGTAGTTACTGGTAATGTGGGTGCGACAAATAATGTTGTTGATCAATTAAATGTCAAGGGTGCGCAAGCGTATGTTCATTTAAATAGTGCGAATAATGGAGCTGCAACTTATAATACAACTGTAAATCATATTGATTATTCTGCAAATAAATCAGTTGTGCAAGTAGATGGTCTTCTTACGGCAAACAGTGTAGATATGAATGGTTTTTATAGCCGTTTAGACTTGATGGATGAAGGGTCAACTCAATTTGTAGGTACTGTAAATGCAGGTACTCAAGCAACAGGAGCATTAACATCGACTACTTTAGCGACTCGCGGGATGGTAGGAACACTTGATTTTGGTACATACACATCTACAATTAACAACGTCGCTACAACTACGCAGGGAAAAGGGACATTATATGTAGGTGACAATGTAAATGTTAACTTTACAGAAAACCCTGCTACTGGTCTTTCTATGACAAATGCTAACAATGCTACACTTATTTTTGGTGGCGATAGCATGGTAAATGGTAACCTTGGAACATCTGCATCATCAGCTTCAACAGTTCATACTATTTATGCAGGTAACACAGGCAATACAGTAACGATTGCAAATGATGTTTATGTAGGTGCTGGAAAATTTAATGTAGGTGCTGGTACTGTTAATTTTAATGGAGATTTAAATGGCGATTTAGTTCTTGGAACTACTACGGCGGCTACAAGTGTTGAGAGTTCTGCGTATTCAACGTATGGAAATAATATTGCAACGTTTAGTGCATCAGAAGCTGCTGGAACAGTAAATATTGCTCATGATAAAACAGTAACTGGTAGTATCACAACTACAGCTAACGGAACAGGCACGCTAAATTTCATGGGAAGTTCTAGCTATGGTTCGACAATTGGAACATCTGCTGCGAAATTTGCAGCTGTAACGTTTAACTCTGCTTCAACTGGAAGTGGTACAACTGGTTTTACAGCAACAATCAATAATAATGTCTATGCAAATACAGTGACAATTGGTAACGGTACAAATAGTAGTATGACAGAGCAAAAGAATGCTGCTTTAGTGGATGATACAGGTAGTTATGACTATCTTGGTGCAACGAATATGAAAGTTTGGACAGGTGGAACAGTAGCAAATATCGGTTCAAATGTAACATCTTTGGGTGACAATTTAGTACTTTCAAATGCTCGTGATGCGATCAACTTAGGCACAGCACATGTAGCAGCTACATCATTCACTACAAATAGTGGTGCGATAAGTTTCACTGTTAATACACAAGATATTACAGGTATAAATCAAGCAAATTCGACTTCTGCTGGTTCAGGTCAAGTAACAACAGGTACTTTAAATATGAGTGGTGCTGAAAAAATCCAAATCAACTATGTTGGAAGTTTGAAAGATGCTGGTACATATACATTAATATCAGACACTGGAACTACTGGAACAGGAACTTATACTGGTACAGAAGCAAATCTAAAAGTTACTGATAATAGTTATGTAATTGATACAACTATTTCGAGATCAGCGATTGGGAGTGATTTAGTTTTAACAGCTGACCGTACAGGAGGTGGAGCATACACAGCTAATAAACTTTATGTTGAAAAATCAAATACTATTGGTCACTTCTCAAACAATGCAGCAGATGTTCTTGCTGGAATAGCCGCAAATGGAAGCCAAACTGGTGATATGGTTCAAGTTATCCAAAAAATGGAACTTGATAGCTACGGCTACGGTAACAACCAACAAAACCTAGCAACTCAAGTAAAACGCCTTGCTCCAATCGCAAATGATTCTTTTGCTCAATCAGCAATGAGTGCAAGTACATTGACACTCAACACTGTTTCTAGCCGTATCGCAGATCTTCGTGGGGATAGCTCAATTTTAACACACAGTATAAATGGGGTATCAGCAGGTGATGAAGCACTTCAATATGGTGCATGGGTAAAAATGATCGGTTCAAGTGCATATCAAGGACATGATGAGCAGTATGATGGTTACAAAGCGACAAGTTCAGGTGCTGCAATGGGGATCGATAAAACATTCTCAAACAACGTGACACTTGGTCTTGCATTTGGTATGACTCGTACATTTGTCGATCAACTAGACTTTAGAGCTGGCGATCATGCAAGAACAGATAGCTACAATGTTATCGCTTATGCTTCAAAAGATTGGAGTCATGCTTATTTAGAAGGTGCACTTTCTTATGCATACCATACAACAGACTCAAGCCGTACAACAGCAGTAGGTCGTACAGCAATAGCTGATATCTATACAAACCAATACACAGCAAAAGTAGATGCAGGATACCGTTTCAATGTTAAAGATAAAGCGACTATTACACCATTCTTATCTGTTGATTATACACATTTAGATCAAAATGAATATACTGAGACTGGTGCTGGTGCAATTAACTTAAACGTGAAAAGTGCTCAAACAGATCGTACAACTTTAGGTGGTGGTCTACGTGTTGGTACGAAATTTAGCGCAGGTCATACAACTCTTATGCCAGAGCTTAAATTGGCAGCATACAACTATCTTAACCAAGATAGCCAAGATATCAAAGCACAATACATTGGTGGTGGAACAGAGTTCGTAACTCCAGGTACAAAACTAGACAATACAAAATATAACGTAGGTCTAGGTCTAAAAGGTCAACTAAGTGAAAGAACATCACTTGGTCTAACACTCGATTACGATCGTAGTGGAGATGGCCTATTTGAAGGTTACACAGGACAACTTGTAGCGAACTACAAATTCTAATTTCCTTTTTTCATTCTCCTTATATTCCCCTTTACATGTAAAGGGGAATCTCTCCCTACTCTTTTAGAACCATTTTAAATACTTACATGTAAACAAGTCATTGAGATTTTTTTGTGACTTTTTTAAGATTTTATTCAAATTTAATTATGCAACTATTCTGTACTAAATTTTTATAGGACATCTACCATGAAAAACACAAGCGATTATAGTTCACGCTTTCGCATCCTCAAAGGTGGGAAAATCTCACTAGTTGTTTCTGCAATGCTTATGAGTGCAACACTTGTTCATGCAGCACCAACAGGTGGCTCAGTTACAACTGGTTCAGCTTCTATCAATCAAGCTGGCTCCGTTACCACCATCACCCAAAGTACAAATAAAGCTTCCATTAACTGGCAAGACTTTAGTATAGGAAAAAATGAAACTGTAAACTTTGTACAACCCTCATCTTCATCAGTAACTCTTAACCGTGTTGTTGGAACATCTGCATCTCTCATCGAAGGAGCTATGAATGCAAAT
>CAITKP010000059.1 GCA_903892995.1 uncultured Campylobacterales bacterium | reverse complement strand
TATAGATGCTGTCTACAGTATTCAAAGATGGAAATTTTGGTTGGTAAAAAAAAAAGAGGAAGAAAAGTTAGAAAAAAAATTTTACTATTTTGAGTAAATTTGTAATAATTTATGAAATAAAAGATAAAAATATTGATCAAAAAAAGCTCAAAAGCAATAAGATTTTTTAAGCTAAAAAGTTCTTTAAACCCCCTTTTGTAAGGGGCTATAACGCAACTTACATGTAAGCCTTTTTAACTCTTTATTCTCCCAACTCGTTTATTTTATTTTCATACACTTTTAATATATCGTCAAGTTCATTTTGCACAATTTCTAATTGTTCAAACTTGCTTTCTATCTCATTTTCAAGTTTTCCGATGAGTCGTGAGAGCTCCATGATCTTTGAGTTGTCTGCGGCATTGGACGCTTTTGTAAGATTTTGGTGATGGATTTTGAGTTCATCTTCTGTTTTTATAATAAATTTTTCTAAACTTTCTAGCTCTTTTTTGAGTGGTGCACTCTTTTGACTTCGCTCTTGAACAAGGGCTGCACGGAGTTTTTTATTTTCAGCTCTGTTTATTTTTGGTGTCTGTTTTACTTTTTCCTCTATCTCTTCCTCTTGCCAGCCTATTTTTTCTAAAAAGAGATCATAGCCTCCATCAAAATACTCAGCTCCATCTTGTGAAAAGATGATGAGCGCATCACACACACGGCGAAGAAGCTCCTCTGAGTGGGTGACGATGATACATGAGCCTTTGAAGTTTTGAATTGCAATCGTTAACGCCTCAATAGAGTCCATATCTAAGTGGTTTGTCGGTTCATCCAAAAAGAGAAGGTTTAGGTCATGTGCTAATATTTGTCCAAGCATCACACGGCTTTTCTCGCCTCCTGAGAGCAGAGAGACTTTTTTCTTTGCACTCTCTCCGCTAAACATCATTCCCCCGCAGATACTTCGTACAACCGATTCGCCAAGCTTCGGATTTGCTGCATAAATCTCATCCATAATAGTATTATTTTGATTGAGGCGATTGATATTTGTCTGTCCAAAATGCGCATATTCCGTAGAAGTATGAAAATTCACCTCTCCGCTAAGAGGTTTGAGTTCATTTGCGATGACGTTGAGTAGTGTGGATTTTCCTTTACCATTTTTTCCAATTATCCCAAGGCATTTTCCTTTTTCCAAAGCAAACGAGATGTTTTTAAATAAGATGTTTTCGGGTGTGTATCCAAACTCAAGCGCTTTAACTTCGAGTAAAACTTTTGCAGGAGTGTCTTTATAGTTGAAATCAAATTTTAAAGTAGAGTCATAGCCAAGATCATCAAGGAGATCCATCTTCTCAAGCTGTTTTACTTTTGATTGTGCAAGAGCGGCAGTTGAGGCTCTTGCTTTGTTTCGAGCGATAAAATCCTCAAGCTCTTTTACTTTTTTATCTTGATTGAGTTTTTGTTTTTCATACAGCTCCTCATTTGCTTGGAGTTGGCTATAAAACTTGTGCGTGTCGCCTGTTACGATTTGAAGTGATTTTCGGATAATCCCCATTGTATGCGTTGTTACTGCATCCATAAAATCACGGTCGTGTGTGATGAGGATGATCTCGCCTTGAAAATCTTTTAAAAAGGATTTGAGCCAACGAAGCGAGACAATGTCGAGGTAATTGGTTGGTTCATCAAGCAAAAGTAGATTTGGCTCAGTTAAAAGTAGTTTTGCCAAGTTGATGCGTATTTGATAGCCTCCTGAAAATGAAAGAGGACTTTTTTCTAAATCTTCATGCGAAAACCCAAGACCAAAGAGAATTTTTTCTACTTTATAGATGCTAAATTTGTCATCCTCTGCCAAAGCCAGAGCGCACTCCTCACGAAGGGAAGGCTCACTAAAAGAGAGGTATTGCTTAAGCGCTCCTATTTTATACCCTTTTGGAATGGCGATATCACCGCTGTCTGCATGTTCTTCGCCAAGTATAAGTTTAAAAAGTGTTGATTTGCCACTGCCGTTTCTTCCGACTAAGCCTACTTTATTGCCATTATTGAGTTTAAAATTGAGATTTGAAAAAAGTTCCCCAGATGTGAAACTTTTAGAAATATTGATGAGTTGTATCATAGGAATCTTTACATGTAAGGATTTATTTTTTAATTGTAACGACTACGGCTCCACGAAGATCACCCATTTTATAGTTGATTGCTTTGTCGTTTGGATATTTTTCATTTATAGCACTTTGGAGATTTTTATCTGTTGATATCTCTCCGTGACATTTTAAACATAGAGGTTTATCGATCACAAGAGGTTTATAAAACTTGTAAGTATGCGCATCCACTTTTTCGACTACATAGGGCGAAAGCTCTTTTTTTGATTCTAAATCTTTTAATACTTTGCTCTCATCAGTTTGTGGTTCATTTGCAAGATTGCGTGTTTTTAGAGTAATACGTTTTGCAGAGATACCGTTTGGAAGTTTACTATTGACTTCATCTGTAAGTGCATAAGCTTGTGTTGAACAAAAATCAAGCGCATCCATAACACCGCCTTTTTTCATATGCTCTTGCATGTGAGATTGCAAAGTTTGCAATAGTGTTTGAGTGGCTTGCGTTCCATCATTTACAACAGACTCTAAAACACTGTTTTTTGGAGTTTCTGCACAAAGTAGTGAGCTCATCATCGTTACAAGTAGGGTTGTTTTTATCAATTTCATTGTTTTTCCTTTAATTTAATATTCATCTTCTTCATCATTGATCTGCGAATCGTCATAAGGATCAAGATGCATCATCGTGTGAACCTTGTACTCTGGGAAGAGTTTTTTGAGCTTACTTTCTATCTTATCTCCTATAACATGGGCATCATAGAGTGTGACTGTTACGTTAAACACAAGATGCACCGAGATGTAAACATGAGAGCCAGCAGATCGTGTATTTAGAAAATGATAGGTTGTAATCTCTTTTTCAGTATCTAAAAGATCTTTTATTTTTTCTACTTCCACTGGTGCCATAGAAACATCTAAAAGCATCAAAACTCCCTCTTTAATGATAGGAATTGCAGAGTAAAACATATAAACTGCGATCACAAGACCTAAGATCGGATCGATGATCTCGATGCCTGTAAGTGAGATCAATCCAAGAGCAAACAAAACAGCACCATTGGAAAAAAGGTCTGTTTTATAGTGAAGTGCATCGGCACGAATTACCATATTGTTTGTTTTTTTGGCAATAATTGTCAAAAATAAAACCAATCCACCTGTAATGATAATAGAAAAAATCATAACCAAAAGCGATTCTTCAAGATGGTTCATAGGCGTTTGATATATGATTTTTTGGATCGCTTCATAAAGGACAAAAAGTGCTGAAATAGAGATAATAGTTCCCTCTATCACGGCAGCAAGAGGCTCAAGTTTTCCTCTTCCATAATTAAATTTATCATCAGGCTCTTTTTGTGCGTGACCGAGTGCAAAAAAGTTAAATGCTGAGACACATAGATCCAAAAGTGAATCGATAGCAGAAGCAAGAACTGCTACAGAACCACTCATAATTCCTATTGTCATTTTAACGATGACAAGCATCGTCGCAACTGACATCGAAACAACAGTTGCTTTTTGTTCTATTTTCATAAATATCCTATTTTTTATAGGGATTATAGCCAATCATATATAACAGAGTTGTGAATTTTTTTTAGAATCAAGATATAATCCGCCTTTCAAAATAAGGATACTAAATGTTAAAACGTTCTTTTATAATCTTGTTGTTACTTGTTGGATCGCTTCAAGCCGTAGAGCTCTCTACTATGGACTCTTTTCGTTCTAAAGTTCTTGCTTCTGCGGTCTCACTTTATTTTCAAGCTCGTGGGTATGGAACAGTGCAGGATGCTACTGTCGATACAACGAAAAAAACTTTAAGTTTTATTCTCGCTCCTGAGGGTGAGACACAAAAACTCTCTATTGATATTGGTTCATATATGACAGTTACTGTCGATAAACAGGAGTATTTGATCCTTCAAAAAGTGCAGACAAACAGAGTTTGGCTTAACCGTATTTTTGCAGATCATATGCAAGAGGGGATTAAAATTCCTTTAGGAACTGCGTCAAAAGGGATAGGAACTCTTCTTTTAAAACTCTAACAATAGAGGAGCAAACGCTCCCTATTATTTAAACCACTTTTTCATCTTTTCTATTGCAGAATCAAGTACACCTTCATGTGGCTTAGATTCAATACCAAAAGACTCTTGAAGTTTTGATAGAAGCTCTTTTTGATTATCATTGAGCTTTTTAGGGTAGGTGATGTTGATTTGCGCGATAAGATCACCTTTGCCATGACCGTGAACATCTTCGATTCCCTCACCTCTAAATTTAAAGTGCTGTTTATCACGAGTTCCTACATCAAGCTGAAGTTTAAGTTCTCCTGTGAGTGATGGAATTGTGATCTCATCACCAGTAATGGCTTGTGTGAAAAATACAGGGATCTCAATATAAACATCATTTTCACTTCTGACAAAATGTTTATCTGCTTTGACACTAAATGTTACATAAAGATCACCGCGACGTCCATTTTTACCGATATTTCCACGACCTGAAACTCTTAGACGGTTGCCACTATCGATCCCTTTTGGAATATTGATCTTTACACTGTCTTTGAGTTCTGTATAGCCGTTTCCATGACAATCATTACATTTTTCAGACGGTTTACTTCCTTCACCTTGACATGCTGGACAAGTTTGAGAAAAAGTCATAAAACCTTGGCGTACATAGACTTGACCTTTGCCTCCACACTGGTTACATGGTGAGAGTTTGCCATCTTTTGCACCTGTGCCTTTACAGCTTGTACAAGAGGATTTGTATTTGAAATTGATCTCTTTTTCACAGCCAAATACCGCTTCATTGAAACTAATTGTCATATCCACATTCATATCAAGCGGGTATTTGTCCATATCTGCGCGTGAACGTCTTTGTCCGCCGCCGCCAAATGCTCCGCTAAACATCTCTTCAAAGATGCTTCCTAGATCTTCAAATCCGCCCATGCCAGAACTACGTCTGCCACCACCGCCTTGAAGACCCTCTTTGCCATATCTGTCATAGACCGCTTTTTGCTGTTCATCACTGAGTACTTGGTAGGCTTCATTGATAAACTTAAATTTTGTCTCAGCCTCTTTATCACCCTGATTTTTATCTGGATGGTACTCTTTGGCAAGTCTTCTGTATGCTTTTTTGATGACCGTTTGATCTGCATTTTGGTCAATCTGCAATATTTCGTAATAACTTAAATTTTCCAAAATAATCTCCACAAATTTTTTCGAAATTATAGCAAAACAAGTTAACACAACACTTATAGGTTTACGATAAAAAGATATAATAAGCAAAATTATTTTAAGGTCTTTATGTGCAAAAAATTCCGCGTTTACTCCGTTTTTTAACTCTTTTTACATTAGGGTTTGCTTTACTTTTAACTCTTTTTAGAGTCTCTTTTTATTTTTATTTTGTCGATCCGCTTTCACACCTCAGTAGCTATGATATGAGTATGGCACTCTGGCTTGGAAGCAGGTTTGATCTTCGTATGATTGTCATTATGGCAGTGCCTCTCTTTTTTCTTGGCGCTCTTCCTTGGTTTTCACCATTTAAGAAAAAAATCGCTAAAACTTTTTGGCTTGGCTACTTGGGGCTAATGTTTGCGACTTTTATGCTTTTTTATGCAGTGGATGCTGGGTATTATGCTTATCTTGGAACACGACTTGATTTTACTTCGACAAGACTTTTAGTCGATTTTAAAACATCGATGGAGATGGTTTGGCAGAGTTATCCGATTGTATGGATTTTACTTGGCTATTTTTCACTTATTGGGGCGTTTGTTTTTATTATCAATAAATTATTTCTAAAACTGCAAACATGTGAGATCAAAGAGAGTAGTGTGATTTTTAAAATTTTTATGGGAATCACTAGCTTTTTCATATTATTTGCGCTTGGATGGGGAAAATTAGATCAATACCCACTTCGTTGGTCTGATGCCTCTTTTTCAAAGCACCCATTTGCTGCGCAACTTACTTACAATCCGATCCATTATTTTTTCGATACTTGGAAAAATGGACGTGCTTCTTATGACATAAAAAAAGTAAAAGAGCATTATGATCTGATGGCTGATTATTTGGGTGTTGAACACAAAGATAAAGAGCATCTCAACTTTAAACGCTCTGCAGCACCGACTTTAACAGTAGGCGAAAAACCAAATGTCGTGATCGTTATTATGGAGTCTTTTGCATCTTACAAATCAACTGTTTCAGGCAATCCAATCGATCCATCGCCTTGTTTAAAAGAGTATGCAGATAAAGGGTGGTATTTTAAAAATTTCTATACACCAACGGTAGGAACAGCTAGAAGTATTTACGCGACACTTACTTCTTTGCCAGATGTTGAGCTTCATGGAACTTCAAGCCGTAACCCGCTCATCGTCAATCAGCACTCAATTTTTGAGGATTTTAAAGGGTATAAAAAACTCTATTTTATTGGCGGTTCTGCTTCTTGGGGAAATATTCGCGGTATGCTCAATGAATCGATGGATGATCTTGATCTTTATGAAGAGACAAGATATAAATCACCACGAACCGATGTTTGGGGGATTTCAGATGCTGATTTGGCGTTAGAGTCAAGCCAAGTTTTAGCTACTCAAAAAGAGCCATTTGTTGCAATTATCCAAACTTCTGGCAATCACAGACCATACACCATCCCCGCAAATGCACATGGGTTTAAAGAGCGTACAGATGTAAGTTTGGCAGAGGTGAAAAAATATGGATTTGCTTCGCTTCAAGAGTATAACTCATTTAGATTTTTAGATTATTCTGTGGGACTTTTTATGAAGGAAGCTTCAAAAAGTGCGTATTATAAAAACACCATCTTCGTCTTTTGGGGAGATCATGGAATCGATGGATATTCACAACATGTTCCACCAGCGGAAAGCACTTCAAATCTAGCGCTTGGTTCTTATCGCGTGCCGTTTGTGATCTACTCACCGATGATAAAAGATCCAAAAGTAGTTGATACAGTTATGTCAGAGCTCGATGCTGTGCCATCGGTGGCTTCACTTGCAGGTGTAAAATATACGGCAACGACTTTAGGGCGCAATGTATTTGATCCAAAATTTAAAGATAGCCATTATGCGTATATTATGATGAACAGAGCCGATCCGACTTTAGGCGTTGTGGGAGAGAAGTACTGTTACAAAACAACGGGAAAATATGAGGGTCTTTATGAGATAGCAGGTAAAGATCCGATGGTGGATCACAGAGCAGAAGATCCAGAACTTTTCGAAAAGATGAAAAAACTAACGCAAGGAATCTATGAAACAGCGCAGTATATTCCCTATTTTAACAAACGAAAAGATGCTCACGAATAAAAAATTTTCGCCAGATACAGCCCATTTGATGGGGCTGGTCTGAGTGATATTTTTTGCTTAGACTCAAGAAAAGGCTTACATGTAAGCTTTTCTTTTAAATCCTCCACTTTGTATTTTTTACTATTTATCCCAAGTAACATCCCCACCATCAAACGGATTTGTGAGCGAAGAAAGCCATTTGCCTCAAAATACAAAACAATTAGCCCTTTATGTTGATAGACACGCGTTTTATAGATGGTGCGGATAGTTGTTTTGTTGTCACTTCCTTTTTTGTAAAAGCCACAAAAGTCGTGAGTTCCTTCAAACTCTTTGATCGCAGTTTTTAGGAGTTGTACATCTATTTTCTCAACAAAAGTGATAAACTCATCAAAAAATGGATTTGATTCTCCCTCTTTTAAAATATAGCGATAGACTCTTTTTTTGGCACTATAACGTGCATGAAAATCATCTCTAACGCTCTGAATTTTCTTTACATGTAAGCTTCTTGGGAGCTTGTTATTCATCATCTCTTTGAGCTTTTTTAGATCTTTCCAAAAAGCGGGCAGATCAAAATGGATCACCTGTCCGCTTGCGTGCACGCCTCTGTCTGTGCGTCCCGATGCTTCTATTTTAGATTCTATGCCAAGTGAGAAAAGCACCTCTTGGAGTGTGCCATTTACTGTTGTCTCACGCTCTTGGATCTGTGAGCCATAAAACTTTGCGCCATTGTAGGCGATGGTAGCTTTGACTCTCAAAATCTCTCTATAATCTTTCTTTTGTAGATCGTATAGGTTGTTAAAATCCATGTAAAAAATACAAAAGGGATCGTATAAAAACCGATCACATCAATCAGTCCGATAGTCGCTCCATAATAGAGTACGATGGCGATAAAAAGCGCTGCATAAACATAACTTTTTTGATGTCTCGCATGTACAATCCCAAGTGCTGCAACAAAAAATAAAGAGAGGATCGGAAAGAGACTCAAAAGCACATCTGTGATGAACATATGGCGTTTACTATTGGCTCGCTCGCTTGAGAGCCAATAATCAAGCGGTTTTCTATATGTACTGAGATCTGTTTTCAACATATCATTTATGACAATAGTTTGATAGTTGATTTGAGAGAGCGTGTCATTTGTGTAGCTATATCCCTCACCAGTTGTGAGTTTGAGTTTTAAGATGCCGTTTTGATTGATCACTTGCGCCTTTTGCGCTCCTAGAAGTATCTCATTGTTTTTCTCTTTGTTAAATAAAAAGACATCTCCAAATGTTCCATCTGGATTGTTGTGTCCGACATATAAAAGCCAGTTTCCAAAATTGTTTCCAAACTCTGAGGCTTTAATATTGAACTTTGCTTCACTCTTTTTATAAGAAACAAAGTTGCTTGAAAGTACGGTCGCATGGGGAAAAAGGACAAAAAAATCAAATGAAAGCAAAATAGTAAGCAAGATCGCAGGTTTGAGCAGTGTTTTGACAATAAAGTTTGGATGTATTCCAAGTGCAAAGATCACAATCATCTCATTGTCATTTGAGAGGCGAAAGAGCGCGAGCGTGGCTGAAATAAAAAAAGTCACAGGCAGGGTATAGAACAAAATCTCAGGCAAAACAAAAAGATAGAGTTTAATCATCTCAAAAAATGTAAGCTGTATGATCGCTGTGTAGGTCGCAAGTTTGATCATAAAGATCACAGAAGCGATGGCAAAAAGCGGTAAAAATATGGACAGAAATAAAATCGAAAAATTGTTGATGATATATTTTTTTAGTTTATGCATAGAGTGTTTCCAAATAGTTATAGATTTGTGAATCTAAAAGGAAAGTGATGAGTGTTCCCACCGCTAAAAAAGGGATAAATGGCACTTTTTGCTCCTCAACACTTTTTCCTTGAACATAAAGCATCACAGGCAAAGCCAAAACCGCTGCAAAAAAGATAGCGACTAAAGCGAGTTTGACTCCCAAAAGTGCGCCCATTGTTGCTGCGACCATAATATCTGCTTCTCCTAGCGCTTCGATAAATGGATAGGTTTGATAGTTTTTTGTCCATGACGTTTGCACTTTTTTTGCTTTTGAATGCGCAAGTGATGTCAAAACATAAGAAAGCCAAAATCTCAAAAGTGTAAAACCACCCGCAAAAAGCAGAGCATTTGTAAAATTTTTTCCAAGCATAAAAAAAGAGGAGGCACTTAAAATAGCAAATAAAATCGCTAAAAGATTGAGACTATCTGGTGCCATTTTATATCTAAAGTCTATCATCGAAAGGGCTAAAAGGGTTAAAAATGTAAGCGCTGTAAAAACAAAAGAGAGCGTGAAGCCCAGTTTTAAAGCCAAAATTACAAAAAGAGTTCCACTGATAAACTCGATGGCAGGATAGGTAAAAGATATCGGTGTTTTACAAAAAGCACACTTTCCGCCTAAAAAGAGCCATGAGAGCAGGGGAATGTTGTGCCAAGCTTTGAGTACAGACTTACATGTAGGACAATGTGATGCTGGAAATGCTACACTCTCATCTTTTGGAAGGCGCAAAATTACGACATTTAAGAATGAACCAAACATTAAACCAAGTAAAAAGATAAAGAGAAGTTCCATCAGTTTAACCCTCCAAATCTGCGATCTCTAGTTTTAAAATCTGCTAGGATACCAGAGAGTTCATCAGCTGTGAAATCTGGCCAGAGTGTATCGATAAAAAAGAGTTCCGCATAAGATATCTGCCAAAGTAGAAAGTTGGAGATTCTGTGGTCTCCTCCTGTTCGTATCATGATATCGACTTGATGTTTGCAATCGAGGGCATTGCTAAACATCTCTTCTGTGATATCCTCTTTTTCACTTTTTAATATATTGATTGCACGTAAAATCTCATCGTGCGAGCCGTAGTTGAGGGCTAGATTTTGTACTAGTCCATCACAATGAGCTGTTTTTTCTTCTACCTCTTTGATTGTCTTTTGCAGGGATTTTGAAAAGGCTCTTATATCGCCGATAGGCTCAAATCTGACATTGTTGTTTATGTATGTTTGAAGCTCATTTTTTAAGTAGCGTTCTAGGAGTTTCATCAAAAATTCTACTTCCAAACGAGGACGTTTCCAGTTTTCTGTGGAAAATGCATAAAGAGTAAGGCGCTCTATATCTGGATGGTTTGAGCAAAATGTCGTGATATCGCGCACAACACGTGCTCCCTCTTCATGCCCATTGACTCTCTTTTCACCGCGAGCCTCTGCCCAGCGACCATTTCCATCCATAATCATCGCTACATGGTAGGTTTTATTCATACGTTAATATCCAAAATAGAGTTTGTTTGAAACTGATAAAGGGGAGGGATATTTTCACTTATGCCATCTTGGCATTTCGCATGTAAGGTAGTTTTGTATCTAAGTTCTTTCAAGTTCTCTTCCAAAAAAAGTTTTGTTGTTGTAAATGCCACATCTAAATTTATAAATATTTCATCATCTAAAAGCATCACAGTTCCCGATATGGGCCCAAGTTTTGCAAGGGAAGCATAAAAATCGAGTTGGGATTTTTTTGAGGTTTTATTGTAGCGTTTTTTCATTTGAAAAACCCCAAAATATTGCTGATAGGTAAGGGGAATTGTGAGTGTATTTTGCATGAGTGATAAAAGAAGATTGGAAATTTGTGTGAAATCCTCTTTGTTAGTTGCATTGCTCAAATGTTCTAAAAGATCGGTTTTAAAACTTTCTATGCTTTTTTTACCGCTTAGAAGTTCATGGAGCTCTTTGGTATCGAATTTAAATGGTATGTTTGCAAACTCTTTGAGCATTGCCGGCTGCTCTAAAAATTTCCCCACAAGCGGCATTTCGTTATGTTTAGTTGCAAGTTCAAGCCAATATTTCCCACCCTCTGCAAGCGGTTTATCTGATGAAACTACAACTTTTGTAGAAGGGTTTTCTATAAGATATTTCCCATCTCCTAGAGATGAAGTGACATCAACACTTAAAAGCTTAATCAGCGCCTTTGCCTCTTGAGGGCTTGTGACACTACGCAGAATATTTGAGAGTTCAGAGATCGTAAAACTCATAGCTCTTTTGCGTTTTTGAGTATCTCAAATGAGAGGGAGAGTTTATCTACTTGAGGCAGAAGTGTAGAGCCTTGGTGCGTAATAAACTCTATCGCATTTTCATCAGTTCCAAAACTTTTCTCATCAGCTAAAATATTGAGACAAACTGCGTCAACTCCTTTACATGTAAGCTGTGCAGTGGCATTTTCTTTGGCTTTTTCTTTGTCCATTTCTGCTTTAAATCCGATTACTTTGATTCCCTCTTTGTTGATAGTTTTGAGGATATCGATATTTTGTTTGAGGTGCAGATCAAAACTCTCTCCAAGCATCTCTTTTTTGAGCTTGCCACTTTGTGCAAAGGCTGGAATATAGTCACTCACAGCCGCTGCCATAAATAAAAAGGGCTCTTTTTGGATCAGTTCTATGGGTTTGTCTGTGATGAGCGAGGGTTTTGAGAGCTTCCCTTTTTTTGCAATGCGAACAGAATCTGTGACAAAATCGAGCATCTCTTCAGTGGAAGTAACATCGATTTTGTGCATAGCATTTGGCAAATCTGTATCAAAACGCGTTGCTATAAGATTGACATCTGCACCTTTGCAAAAAAGCGCTGTTGCCAAAGCTGAAGCCATTTTTCCGCTTGAGTAGTTTGAGATATAGCGAACATCATCGATCTTCTCGATAGTTCCACCACCTGTAACGATCACCCGACGATCTTCCCAAAAACTCTCACGTAAAAGTTCACGGCAAGTATGCCAAAATATCTCCAAAGGTTCTGCCATCGCTCCATCGCCAACAGTTTTACATGCAAGCTCTTTTGTCTGCGTTGCTACCACTTCATAATTAGCAATAGCGAGCATTTTGAGATTGCCCTGTGTGATTGGATTTTGGAGCATATGTGTGTTTGCTGAGGGCGCTATGAGCTTTTTGTGTGGATACGCAAGAGCGCATTGCAGGAGCATATTGTCAGCGATAGCGTTTGCGAGTTTGGCGATGGTGTTTGCAGATGCTGGAGCGATGATAAAAAGATCCGCCCACTGCGTAGTTTTGATATGGTTATGTGCATCACTCCATGACTCGCTTTGTTCATCTAGCACTTTGTTACCACTCAGTGTTTCAAATGTAAGCGGTGTTACAAATTTTTTTGCCGCTTCACTCATCACCACTTTGACATCAGCACCTGCTTTTGTAAAGAGACGGACAAGTTCTAAAGATTTATAGATAGCGATGGAGCCAGTGACTCCAAGAAGAATCTTTTTGTTTTGTAGTAGATTGGATGGAATCAGCATTAGAAGCCTTCATAGTGGTTAAAATTAAATGGTGTTGATTTTAGCATTAAAGCTCTTTTTTCTCTCTGAGCTTATCTTTTTTGCTTTTGCCTTTGCCCTTAATTGGGGCTTGACCTTTTGGTTTTTGTATCCTCTGGCCTTTGAGTTCAAACCCTTGTATCTGCTCTCTTTGAAGCTTTATCTGGGAGCGTTTTTCTATGAGGCGAAAATGCTCATCATCTTCAAGACCTATAAAAGAGATCGCAGTTCCACTTTTTCCAGCTCTTGCCGTTCTTCCGATACGGTGGATATAATCACTTGGAGAGCGAGGCAAATCAAAGTTGATAACGCAATCAATATCATCTACATGTAAGCCTCTTGCGACTAAGTCTGTAGCAAAAAGAATGTTAAAATCTTTTGTTTTAAAAGCTTCAATCGTGTAGTTTCTATCCTCTTGATGGAGATCTCCATGAAACGACTCAGCTTTAAATCCATGCTTGATAAATTTTTGAGCGATATTTTCAGTAGCGCGCTTATTTGCCATAAAGACTAAAACTCTTTGCCACTTGTGTTCTAAAAGAAGATGACGAAGGAGGGGAGAGCGGTTTTCATGATTGACCTCGATGGCACGCTGTGTGATCTTTTCTACGGTTTGTTCTTCATTGTCTATACTAATCTCTAAAGCAGTTTGGGTTATTTTTGAAGTAATAGAGAGTATTTTTTGGGGATAGGTCGCAGAAAAAAGCAGGTTTTGGCGTTTTTGTGGGATCGCCTCAAGGATAAGATCAAGTTCTGACTCAAAGCCAAAAGAGAGCATCTTATCTGCTTCATCAAGGACAAAAAACTCAATATGTGAAAGGTTCATCTGCTTTTTACTCAAGACATCAAGAAATCTTCCAGCAGTTGCAACTAAGATATCGCACCCTTTTTGGATCTCAAAGAGTTGATCGCCTATGCTTTCTCCACCAATAAGCGCAACCGCTTTTGGCTTTTTCTCTAAAAACTCACTAAAGCTCTCAAAGGCTTTTGTTATTTGTAACGTAAGTTCCCTTGTCGGTGTGAGGATGAGTACTCTGATTTTTGCTTTACCTTCATAATCTTTGTGAGAGTAAAGTTCTAAAATTGGTAAGATAAAACTCGCACTTTTTCCACTTCCTGTTTGCGCTCTTGCCATAATATCTTTTGCTTCAAGCACAAGTGGAATCACTTTTTCTTGGATGGGAGTTGGCTCTTTATATCCATTTTTTTCGATCGCTTTGAGAATATTTTTTGAGATTTTAAGTTTTGAAAATGGCATAGAAAAATCCTTGTTGAAATGGTTGGCATTTTATCTTTTTGTTGCTGATGAAGGAGTATAAATTTTTTAAATTACTTGACTCTATGCAAGTTCCAGCTAAAATATCATCAAATTTTTCGTGATATATATTTTAAGTAAGGGTGCACTATGAGCGATGAATATCTCTGTTTTTTTACTTCAAGAGAGCCTATTGGAAATCTTGCCTTTCATGTTGGTGATGATATTCAAAGAGTGAATAAAAATCATCTTTTACTTTCACAAAAACTCGCTTATGAGCAAGAGCATTTGGTGCATATGAAACAGATTCATTCAAATATCGTCCATGTAGTCACCGATGAGGATGGCTTCTCTTCGCCTCCAACATGCGATGCTCTTGTCACAAATAAAAAAAATACTCCTTTAATGGTTATGGTCGCAGATTGTACGCCTGTACTTTTTTATGATTCTACATGCGAAGTGCCCTTTGGGTGTAAGGCTATCGGCGTGGCACATGTTGGGCGTGAGGGCGCATTTAGCAATATAGTAAAAAATGTTCTAAAAACAATGGAGCAAGAGTATGGCTCTTGTGCTAAAGATATTTTCATCGAGATAGGTTCATCCATCGGTGTGTGTTGTTATGAAGTGGGTCAAGAGATCTATGATAAAGCCCAGCCGTTTCATTATGCCTTTACTAAAGGGGATACGAGTTATTATCTGGATGTAAACAAGATCATTTTGACACAATTAAAAGAGTGCGGCATCAAAGAGGAAAATATCAAAAATGAGGGAGTATGTACTGCTTGTAATACAAAAAACTATTTTTCTTATAGAAAAGAGGGTAAAACAGGACGCTTTGCGGGTATTTTGATGATTAGGGATTAGTTTTCTACTCTGTTTTTACCCCTCTCTTTTGCTCTATAAAGTGCCTTATCCGCTTGGATAAAGGTAGCTGTGATATCATCAAGATCTTGGATTTGGGCGACTCCAAAACTACAAGTAATCTTTTCTTCAAAATCAAACTCGAGTTTTGAAATCGCTTCTCTTAGTTCATCTGCTTTTTGTATCGCTTGATTGATATCTGTGTGCAGCATGAGAACTACAAACTCTTCGCCTCCCCATCTTGCAAAAATATCTGATTCTCGTAAAAAGTTTGTAACACAAGCTGCTACTTTGATAAGGACTTCATCCCCTTTTTTGTGACCAAAAGTGTCGTTAATCATCTTAAAGTTGTCAATATCAAAAAGGATTAATGATATCTTATTTGCATATCGCTCAGCCCGTAGAAACTCTTTTTCAAAGAGCGTATCAAACATCTGTCTATTGTATATTTTTGTTAAGTGATCATGGGATGCAAGAGAGTAGTAATGCTGTTTCTCTTGAAGCACTTGCTTGTACTCTGTCATATCGTTTACAAGAGCTACAAATTGCATAAGACCTTCAATCTGCATCAATTGCAAGTGCACAAAAACATCATATTTACTTCCATCTTTTCTAACGTGCATCGTTTCATAAATCTGTGTTTGTTTTGTACCCTCAAGAAGTGGTCTGATGATATTATGGAACTCTTCATTGTTGAAAAAAGTTTCAATCTCTAAAAATCGCATCTTTTGTAAGGTTTCAAGAGAGTACCCTAGATTCTCTTGAGCTGATCTATTTGCAAAGAGAAAATGCAGAGTTTTTTTGTCAAAAATATAGATCTCATTGAGACTGTCATTGATAATATCTTCAAACCCTTTGGCTCTATTATAGAGGGTTTCAAGAGGAAAAATAACGCATTTTTTAATTACAAAATTAAGAATAAAGTAACCAATGAGAATTAAAAAAAATGAGATAAAAAGAGTCCAGATATAGATGACCTTGAGGATCGAATCAAATACAATAGTGATTTCACTCTCATCAACTTCACTTATAATCGCCCAGTGTAGGGAATCAAACTTAAATGCCGCATAGACAGATAAGACAGAAATACCTCTATAATCTTTTACAATGTCAAAACCTCTGTTCCCTTGAAGCGCTTGGTTGATACTTGTTGTATAGACTTTAGAGCTATTTGGAGAAGCAAAGGAGTTTTTGACAGAAAATCTTTTCTCAAGATAGCTATCGCTTCGAAAAAGATGATCTTGTCCAATCGCATAGGTCTCATACGTTTTGAGGTTTCCAGCTTTTACATGTAAGAGCTCATTGAGCGCTATACTTGGCATCTTTAACATTAAGATTGCGATGAGCTTTTTATGATCATATATAGGCGCACCAATAAGCATAACAGGCTCATCTGTATATAAAACTGGAGTGTGCATATCGCTTACATGTAGAGTTTGTGTTTGTAAAACTTGTTGCCATAATCTTGTGATTTGGCTATTTTTAAAAGCTTGGGATGAAAGGTTTTTTCCAATATATTGTTGATAGTTTAAAGAGTAAAGAATATCTCCATCTTTGGCATTCATAATCAAAATATCTGTGTAGTTGTGGAGTTTTAAAAAATGAGTAAGATACCCTTGATATGGATTTGTAAAAGTTGTAGTTTTATCTTTTTTGGATTGAGACTCGTTAAAAATGAGTAGTTTGCTCATATCGATAATATTTTGATTTAAAGAGAGTGCTGTGACATCTGCTTCTTTATTTTTGAGAAAAAGTTCAAGATAGTGAGTTTTAGTGGTATTGATAGATGTGAGTTGGTCGAAAATATGATTATAAAGTACGGCTCTAGTTTTTTGAGAATAGAAGTAGGTCATCAGTAGCATCGCTACTGATAGGATGACAAAGCCAAGTAATGAAAGTAGAATTTGAGGTCTACTTTTGATATTTTTAAGATTTTCTTTCATTGTATTACCTACAATTCTTCTGATTTGCAGGTTTATTCTATTCCAAAAAACTTAATCCTTTCTAATGCGTTTTTTTTATATTATGAACTCAGTTTAGCAAGATAGCTTAGAACGTTTTGGCTACATGTAACACTAAACTATTTTTTACCAAAAAACTTATAGTAAAAACCCTCTAAGAATTTCATTTTTGTTCTGCTGATAACAAGGCTGCCTTTAGGAACTGTTGCGCTTGTGACTGTCGTTCCAGCAGCGATCATCACATCATCTTCGATGATTACAGGTGCGACAAGCTGAGTGTCACTGCCTACAAATACATTTTTTCCGATGATAGTTTTATATTTTTTTACGCCATCGTAGTTACATGTAATGGTTCCAGCACCGATGTTTGTTCCCTCATCGATCTGTGCATCGCCTAGGTAGCTGAGATGTCCAGCTTTGACCCCTTTGAGAGTACTTTTTTTCACTTCTACAAAGTTTCCAATATGCGTAGCTTCGATGTGCGAAGCAGGGCGGATATGTGCAAGTGGCCCGATATCTGAATCAATAACGACAGAATCTTCCACGACACTTGAAGATTTGATAATAGAGTTTTTAACAAGGCTTTTTCCAGTGATGCGGCAGTTGTTTTCCACTATACACTCACCCTCAAATACAACTCCCTCTTCGATGAAAATAGTCTCAGGCAGGTTCATAATCACGCCCTCAGCCATCCACTTGTTTCTAATGCGATTTTGCATAATCACTTCAGAAGCCGCAAGATCGATTTTAGAGTTGACGCCTTTGAAATGCTCCTCATCCACCAAAAGAGGTTTGATAAGAAGTCCATCATCTTTTGCCATTTTGATCACATCTGTGAGGTAGTACTCATTTTGCGCGTTTGCGTTTGAGAGTTTTGGGATATATTTTTCTAAAATCTCTTTTTTAAAGGCATAGATTCCAGCATTGACATGAGTGATGCAGAGTTCATCTTTAGATGCATCTTTTTGCTCTACGATATAGCTTACTTCCCCGTTTTCTATCTTCACACGCCCATAACCGCTTGGATCGACGAGGTCAAAAATAGAGAGGACGATATCAGCGTTTGTATCTAAAAAACCTTGCAAAGCATCTGCTGTGATAAGAGGCATATCGCCGTTGAGTACGAGTACTTTCTCATTTTTAGCTGTAACATTTTTCATCGCTCCGCCAGTCCCTGGGAAGTTAACATCATCTTGAACAACAAAAGTAACATCTGGGAAATCTTTTGAGATCTCAGCGATAACTGCATCTTTTTGGTGAGCGACAACGATAGTGACATCATCGCTTACATGTAAGGACTCTTTTGTGATGTGATAGAGCATTGGTTTACCGCTAATATTGTGGAGGACTTTAGCTTTTGGCGACTTCATACGGCTGCCTTTGCCCGCAGCGAGGATAACGATAGAGATATTGTTCATAGTAAGACTTTTAAGTGATTTTGTATAAGTGAGATTATACCAAAGTGGCAGTATAATTGCGATATAGAAGAAGGAAAATCACGCTGATGCAAACAATAGTTGATTCACTAAGAGAAAATGGGTGCTTATATAAAAAGATGATAGAGATAAAGCCCGCACAGCTTGGCGTGCGAAATAAAATAAAAATCTATCATGCAACCGATACAAGAGGTTATTTTAGTGCGATTTTTGCAGTTTCTCAAAAGAGCAGACTTTTGATGAAAGATGTGATGAAATTTGAAGAGATCTATCATAAACTTGTTATCTTTAGCGATCATAACTTCAAATATAAGATCCTTTTTGTCGATGCGCCTTTGTGCTCAAAAGCAAAAGAAGCATTTGCGAGTTTTGGATGGAGTGTACAAGATTGACACTTTGTGACATTGGAAACAGCAGTTTTGATTTTTTTAGAGATGCAAAGAAAGAGAAGATTTTTGTAGCAGACTATGAGTTGCAAGAGAGTGATGAAAAAATATTTTATATCTGCGTCAATGAAAAAATTGCAAATAGAGTGAAAAATTTTGCAAACTGGATCGATCTTAAAGATTTTGTAGAGATGAAAAACTATTATGAAACCATGGGAATTGACCGTATTATGGGTTGTGAAGCGGTGCAAAATGGGGTTATCATCGATGCTGGAAGTGCTATTACCGTCGATGTGGTCAAAGATGGTGTCTTTATGGGTGGCTACATCACTTTGGGCTTATATGCTAGCCATGTAGCCTATAAAGAACTCTCTTCAAGACTCACTTACTCATATAATTTTGAGATAGATTTAGATAAAATGCCGAAAAATTCAAGGGATGCACTCACTTACGGACAACTTGGTTTACTCTACCGAGATGTTCTTGGTTACTCTTTGCCAATCTATCTCACAGGTGGGGATGCATCCAAATTAAAACATATTTTTAAAGATGCAGTTTTAGATGAAGAACTCCTCTTTAAAGGGATGAAAAATATTATGAAAAAGGCCAACCTATGCTGACAGTTGCACTTCCAAAAGGGCGTATCGCTGAAGAAACTTTAGAGATTTTTACAACTATCTTTGGTGATAGTTTCGCATTTGATGATCGAAAACTGATCTTAGAAACTCCAAAATTTAAGTTTTTACTTGTAAGAAATCAAGATGTTGCGACTTATGTATATCATCAAGCTGCAGATATCGGAGTTGTTGGACTTGACACTTTAGAAGAGCAGGGACTTGATGTAATCCGTCTTTTAGACCTTCGCCGCGGTGTTTGTAAAGTTGCTATCGGGATGAAAAAAGGGGAAAAACTTGACCTTTCTAAACCTGAGATCAAAGTTGCGACAAAGATGGTAAACATCACAAAGCGCTACTTTTCAGACCGCGCAATCGCTGCTGAGATTATCAAACTTTATGGTTCTATCGAGCTGGCTCCTCTTGTTGGGCTTGCTGATATGATCGTAGATATTGTCCAAACAGGTGCGACGATGGAACAAAATGGCTTGGAAGTGGTGCAAGACATTATGGAATCATCAACCTATCTCATCGCAAATAAAAATAGTTTTTTTGAGAAAAAAAGTGAAGTGTTAGATATTTTTGAGAAAATAGAAAAAGTGATCAAAGCAGAGCAAAATGACAAATCTTGATTTATATGCAAAAGCGGAGCATCTTTTAGGGATCGAAGAAGCCACAGAAGCTTTATATGATCTATACCGTTCGGAACTTGATAGTTATGAAGTAAAAACATTACTTGATGTTGGTTGTGGACGTGGTGGTTTTATGCGTCGGATGATGAGCGATGGCGTTACATGTAAGGGAGTTGATCTCTCAAATATAATGGTTGATGAGTGTAAGCTTCAAGGTTTAGATGCAGAGTGCATCGATGTAAGCCAAATAGATGGCAAATATGATGCAATCGTTGCTATTTTTGATGTTTTAAACTTTTTAGACAAAGATGCACTTTTGAAATTTCTCGATGCGATTGCTGAAAAACTGGATGATAATGGAGTTTTTATCGCAGATGTCAATACTTTATACGGCTTTAGCGATGTTGCTGAGGGTACGATGAGTAGTGAAAATGAGAAGGAGTTTTTAAACGTTGATGCAGTTTTTGAGAACAATGAACTCCATACAAAATTTACTCTTTTTCATAAAGATGAGGATGAGCGATTTACAAAATATCAAGATACAATCATCCAATATTTTCACAAAATCCAGTTTTTTGAGAAAGTAAAATCTCTTAAACTGGTTGACAAACAAACTTTTTCACTTTACGATGAGCTAGATAAAACGCTTCTGATCTTTAAAAAGAGAGCTTAAACAAATAGCGTTTTTTAAATGAAATATTAGGTTTAGCATGAGATTTGATAAAATATTTCTTGACAAGATGAGATCTATCATAAGGTTTTATGAAGAGTTGATACAGGAGTATCAAGTAGAGTATCTGCACAAATATCGCGTTCATCTACGCAAAATCCATGCATACAATGAGATTTTTTTTCAAGATATTTATCAAATAAAAGCAAACTCTCTTTCAAAACTTCTAAAAAAAGTGATTAAGCCCAGCTCCTTGCTTCGTGATTTAGATCTGTTTATCATTGAGATCGATTTTTTTGATGTAAGTTTTGAAACCAAAGAGCGTTTACGTGAAATTTTTCAACAACAAAGAGAAATTTTGTTAAATGAAATAAAGAGTGATGCGTATAAAAAAAACCTCTATGAACTGAGTGAAATCTTTTCGATAGATCCTCTGTTTCAAAGCGATTTTGACGAGAAAAAAAGCTATGAAATTTTAGTAACAATGAGTGAAAACCTTTTTGGTGCATTCATTTTACTCACAAAGGAAACAGCTTTAAAGGATCTTCATAAGTTACGGATCAAGTTTAAGAAGTTTCGTTATGCGCTAGAGCTATATGAAGAACAGTTCTATGATAAAAGTAGGCAAATGAGTACAATGCTTGATCTAAAAGAGTTACAAGACCTTTTTGGGATCATGCAAGATAATGAAGTAAGAAAAACGCTGCTAGAATCTTTTGGCAATGAAATCGATACAGATGAAAAAGCGATCTTAGTAAGCAGTTTTGAAATAAATATAGCAAATGCAAGGGAGAAGTTGATGCAATTAAAAAAGGAGTGTGATGTTTGATCTATTGATACACAAATTATGGTTTGAACTTTTGGTTGTCGTAGTCGCTGGATTACTTACTGGTTTAGAGATAAAGGAGTACAGAGTTCATAATGACGCGATAAAAGAGATAGGAAGTGTTAGAACTTTTACATTTATATCGTTGATCGGATTTATATTTTATAAGATAGATTTTTATCTTTATTTGCTTGGATATGCGGCTTTGGTAGGGCACTTTTTGCTTTTTTATGTGGAGAAACTAAAAACTGCTAAAAATGGGATGCTACTCTTTTTGATGGCGACACTTGTGTATAGTTTTGGGGTGCTTATTGCGAAGTTTGATATCTGGTTTTTGATTGTTGTTTTCATTTCGATTATCTTTATCTATAACATTAATCGAAGATTTGGGCATATTTATGGAGCATTTGATGAGCAAGAGATCGAGATGTTTTCAAAACTGCTGCTTTTGAGTGCTGTTATCTTGCCACTTTTACCACAAGAAAATATCTCAGATCTTATCCCTGTTTCTTACTTTAAAGTTTGGCTTGCGGTTGTGGTTGTATCGATGTTTTCATACATTGGGTATATCCTTAAGAGATATATTTTTAAAGATAAAGGATATCTTATTGCAGGGATCTTGGGGGGAATATATTCAAGTACGGCAACAACGATTGTTTTAGCAAAAAAATCTACTTCAGGAGCAACACCGCATATCTTTGCTTCATCGATTATTTTAGCGACAGCGTTTATGTATATTCGCCTTCTTGGGATTACATACGCTTTTAACTTTAGCATTGCTGGTGTGTTAATGACACCTTTTATCGCTTTGACTTTGATCAGTATTATGTTGGCGTATATGATTTATGCTCGTGCAGAAGCTGATGCAACTGATGATAACGCACAAAATGAGGATAAAAATCCACTAGAACTCTCAACAGCTTTTTTGTTTGCAGCACTCTTTATCGTTATGTCTGTTATCACCCATTTTGTAACGCAAAATTATGGAAATTTAGGGTTAAATATTCTCTCGTTTATCGTAGGTTTTACAGATATCGATCCATTTGTCCTCTCGATTTTATCTTCTAAACTTGATATTAGCGTTGCGGGTGCATCCTCAGCTATTATGATCGCTGTGGGAAGTAACAATATCCTAAAAGCGTTTTATGCTTATATATTTGCTAAAAACAGTGCTGGAAAATTAAGCGCTTTTGCTCTTCTTATTCTTGGTGTTTTGACGATGGGAATGGTGCTTATAAACTACGTGTAAGAGCTTCAATTGCACTTATACCAAATACGATTAACCAAGTATACGATAAATAAAAAAGAGGTCTGTAGCTCCAAGGCGTATCTTCACAGGGCTAGCCGTAGCTAACCCAAGAAGATACAACGCAGGAGATGCGGGCCTCTTTTTTACCCTTCGG
>CAITKP010000058.1 GCA_903892995.1 uncultured Campylobacterales bacterium | reverse complement strand
CCAAAGGTCATCACGACTTGGTAAGGGTTTACATGGGAAGTGCCCTTTGGGTGTAAGGCATTTTTTACCAACTCGATATACTCATCAGTCGTCCAATTAGCATCACTCGAACCGCCAAATCCAGGATGAAAAGCGATAACATCTTTAGTAATATTGTACTCTTTAGAAAACTTTTCATACACCTCTTTTGCATCATCAAACTTCAAAAGTGGCTTCTCAAAATGCAGGTCAATAGATGGAAAAAGCTCTTTTGTAAGTTCTAGATTGTACTCAAACTCCGCCATCTTTACTTCACTTCTGCGCTGCTTAATACGATGTGTATAAAAGATTTGAGCAATTTTTGTCGCAGGTGCTATGCGTTTTGGGATACCTGCTAAAAACTGAGCAAGTGCGACACGAGTATTTGAGAAAAGAGTGATTGAGACATCTACATGGTAGGCTTTTAATTTATGAGCAAACTCAAAAACAGAGCTTTTGCCATCATCAACGATCACCTCATCAATAAAATCACACGCCTTTGCCAAAGACTCGTTCAAAGGCGCAACACAAACGATGATACGGTTTTGCTCATTGTGCTGTTTTAAAACCTTACATGTAGGCAATGCGGTGATAAAATCACCAAGTTTATCCGTGCGAACAACTAAAATATTCATCAATCTTTTCTCACATGCATAAATGAGGCAAATCTAGGCTTGCCACTTTTGGTAAATCCAAAATATTTAAAAGTCACAATGCTTCCAAGTGAAGGAGGATTTTTTCTGCTCTCTTGAGAAAAACCGCCTCCAATAAAAAGATGTTTCCCATCTTCAAGCTCCACTTCCAAACTTCCCATCAAACCGCTATTTTTCCCCACACCTTTTTTATAGCCGACAACTTTGCCCTCCATGTCTTGAGAGAGTTTGACCTTTAAAACAAAGTCGCTTCTGCCATCAAAATAACCCCTTGAGCCATCTTTGATAATTGCGCCCTCGCCTCTTTTTTTCACAATTTCACTTAAAAAAGCTTTGAGTTCTTTTTTATCGTGACAGATTTTTTGCTCTACAACTTTTACATGAGTAAGATGGTGAGCGCCAATATACTCTTGTACCTTTTGGAGTCGTTGTGTGAAATTCCCCTCAGCATTTGGAACTTCAAAAATGTTATAAGTTATCTCTCTCCATTTTTCGCTTGGCTCATCATCCATCACGATAGACTGGATATTTTCAAAATCTCCCCGAGAAGTCCAAAGCTCGCCATCTAGGGTAAAAGGAGGAAGATCTTGTGTAAACCATTTTGGAGCGTTTATGGGTTTATTTTGACGAGAGAGGAGTTGTTTGCCATCCCAATAACCGCGAATGCCATCAAGCTTTTCCGACATCATCCAGCCTGAGATATTTTGATCTTTATAAATATTTGGTTTTTGCAGAGTGAGTGCGCTTACATGTAAGGCAAAGAGAAATAAAACTGCAAAAACTTTGAACATCTTTAATTTACACCAATCTGAAAATACTCAAATCCCATTTTTTGCATCTTTACTTTGTCAAACTGGTTGCGTCCATCAAAGAAGATCGGAGTTTTAAGCAGTTTTTTCATCTCATCAAAATCAGGACTTCTAAACTCTTGCCATTCTGTAACGAGTATCACAGCATCAGCATCTTTGAGTGCATCATATTTGCTATCGACATAGCTTACACTTTGGTTGCCTTTGAGGTAATGATTCTCTGCTTCATGGCGTGCTTTTGGATCATAAGCCACGACTTGTGCACCCTTACATGTAAGCTCATTGATGATGGTAATAGCACTCGCTTCGCGCATATCATCTGTTTCAGGTTTGAAGCTAAGTCCCCACACCGCAAAAGTTTTTCCGCTCAAATCTTCGCCAAAACGACCTATTACTTTGTTTGAGATGACATATTTTTGTGCGTAGTTTACCTCTTCGACAGCATCTAAAATACGAGGCGTATAACCAAAATCTTTTGCTGTTTTAGCGAGTGCTTGTACATCTTTTGGAAAGCAGCTTCCGCCATATCCACAACCTGGATAGATAAAGCTATACCCGATGCGACTATCACTTCCGATACCGTTACGCACTTTGTTGATGTCTGCTCCAACACGCTCACAAATCTGACTCATCTCATTCATAAACGAAATTTTTGTCGCGAGCATTGCGTTTGCGGCATATTTTGTCATCTCAGCAGATTTGATATCCATAGCGATGAAACGGTCATGATGCTTCATAAAAGGCGCATAAAGTTCGCGCATAACCTCTAAAGCTTTTTCATTATCCGCACCGATCACCACGCGGTCAGGATGCATAAAATCCTTGATCGCCGCACCCTCTTTTAAAAACTCAGGATTACTCACAACATCAAATTTTATATCCACTCCACGCGCATCAAGCTCAGCTTGGATTGCCGCGCGCACTTTTTCAGCCGTTCCAACAGGAACTGTCGATTTATCGACAACGACGATGTAATCATTGATACTTTGTCCGATCTTCTTTGCAACGGCTAAAACATACTGTAAATCAGCACTTCCATCTTCGCCCATCGGTGTTCCAACAGCGATAAAAGAGATTAACGAGGATGCAATTGCATCGTTTGCATCTGTTGTGAACTTCAAAGTCCCTTGTTTATAGTTTTCCAAAGTCATATCTTCAAGCCCTGGTTCATAAATCGGGATGATTCCCTGCTCAAGCTTTGCAATCTTAGCAGCATCAATGTCCACACAAGTGACTTTATTTCCCATTTGAGCGAAACACACACCGCTTACAAGCCCAACATAACCTGTTCCAATAACTGATATTTTCATAAATTGATCCTATGCTCTTTATATTTTATGATTTTACATTAAAAAGGATATAATTTGACTTATCCACAATTTGAAAGCCTTATGAAATTTATAATCTTCTCTATCATTTTACTCCTCTTTACGGGCTGTTCTCAAGTAAATTTACAAACAGTTTGGGTGCATACAAAAAATGCCTCGATTGGAGCCATCAGCGATCCTGTAACATGGGCTCCCCTTGCTACGGGTGCAACACTCTATGCAACAAAAACAGATGATGATATAACGCAGTATATTATGAAACATCCGATTTTAAACTCCCAAGAGGATGATCTTTATAGAGAGATTAATGGTCTTGAGACTTATGCTACTGCACTTTTTATTGATGATAATGATTCTGAGATAAAACTCAAGCGTATTGCTGTAGAAACTCTGGGTTTTGCTACTGCTAGAGAAACCACAAATATGTTAAACAATTTTGTCCAAAAAGAGACTCCATCACGCACCCTTAAAAATGCAATAGGTTCTCACCATGCCACTGATCCATTTGCTGGTTCTGCCATGAATAGACGCAATGTCGATCAACTTGCAATTCCCACTTGGGGCAAATACTCACTCAACACTCTTAGTTACCTCACTGCGTCTGCGAGTGCATTTACACGAATAGAAGATGGTGGGCACTCACTAGGTGATCAATTAGTGAATGCATCCATTGGAAATTTTATAGGCCTTTTTGTCCATGATCTCTTTATGAAAGAGGATACACATATCAATCTTTCACTACAAAAAGATCAAGCCCTTATCTCTAGCCATTGGAAATTTTAAACCAGAGCCTTTCAAGAAACTATTGATATAATTTGTCTTATATGTGCGATCCCCTTGTTGGATAAGCAAAGGAGATAAATTTGAAAGAACCCTTTATCTGGGATAGTTTCTCAGACCAACCCTACCAACTCAAAGATAGAAAATTCAAAAAGATGATGCGTCGTCGCGAGCTTTTTTCAAGTATCAAAACTTTTTTAATCGCTCTTTTTGTGCTGCCAATCTCCTTTCTTTTCATCCCTTTTTCGAGAAAAAAAAATAGAGATAGTGACACTTTTTTTGCTCTCTCTATCAATCTTGACAAAGAGCCATCACTCACGCCAGAACTTTTAGAGGAGCTTGGAGTTGAGCATATTTTGGTGCGTTGTAAACTTTGGGAGATGGATAAACT
>CAITKP010000057.1 GCA_903892995.1 uncultured Campylobacterales bacterium | reverse complement strand
GAACCTGTGAATATCGGTACCAAAAACCGAGGCCTTACCGCTTGGCGAATCCCCAATAATTAACATTTGAAAGTTGGTTGCGGAAACAGGATTTGAACCTATGACCTTCGGGTTATGAGCCCGACGAGCTACCGAGCTGCTCTATTCCGCGGTGTTCTAACGACAAGTTAAACTTGTTGTTGGGTCGGAATTATATGTAAATCTTCTATTATTGTCAAGTGTTTTTTCTCTTTATAATCCTTTTTAGTTAAGTTTGATTATAATCTTTGAATAATTTACATGTAAAGAAGATTTTATGACACCGATAAACAGAGTTTTAAGAGCAATCGAAGATATTAAAAAGGGTAAGATGGTCATTATGGTTGATGATGAAGATCGCGAAAATGAGGGTGATCTTGTTTATGCATCTATGTTTTCTACACCAGAACATGTCAACTTTATGGCAACAAAAGCAAGAGGACTTATTTGTGTTGCTATTAGCAAAGAGATAGCAACGCGTTTGGAATTGAATCCAATGGTTAGCTCAAATACATCAATGCATGAGACAGCTTTTACCGTTTCAGTGGATGCCACAGCAGCAAAAACAGGTATCTCTGCAAGTGAGAGAGATATGGCGATTCGCATTTTGGCAAATCCTATCAGTCACAAATCAGAGCTTGTCAAACCAGGGCACATTTTTCCTCTTATCGCAAAAGATGGTGGAACACTTGTTCGTACAGGTCACACAGAGGGTTCAGTGGATCTTTGCCGTTTATCAGGACTCAATGAAAGTTCTGTTATTTGTGAGATTATCAAAGATGATGGAACAATGGCTCGCCGTGATGATTTAGATATTTTTGCAAAAGAGCATGATTTAAACATCGTCTATATCTCAGATATTGTGGAATACAGACTTGCAAATGAGATACTGGTAAAACAAGAGAGTGAAGAAGAGATAGAGTTTTTTGGTGTAAAAGTCAAAAAATATGGTTTTGTAGATCACAATAAAATCGAGCACACCGCTATAGTTTTTCACAATGTAGGTTCTGTCTCAAATGTAAAAGTTCACAATATTGTGCCAGATATTGATCTATTTTTAAACCAGCAAAAATACACACATCTTATAGATTCAATCGAATATCTCAAGCAAAACAGCGGCGTCTTAGTTTTTATAAACAAGCCTGCACATGAAGAAAACGCTTCAATGAGAGAGTATGGTATCGGTGCTCAGATACTTAAATCCTTACATGTAAAGAGTATGAACCTTCTCACATCAAGTAAGCAAAAAGAGCTTATTGGTCTTGGAGGTTTTGGGCTTGATATACATGAGATGGTGCAGTTATAAAATAACTCGCTTCATACTTACTTGATGGATTCCAAAACATCCATCCGTTTGTATGGGCATTTTTGCACGCTCTTATTTGCGCTTGTATCTGCTCTTTTTTATATGCTCTTCTATCAAAGGCATAATCCCTAAAAGCCTGAAGCCAAGGGCGCACTCTATTTGGCTCAATCCTGTCATAAATATTTTCAACACTTTTATAGATGATCTCATAGGGATACGCTGTAGGATTTTTATATCCCGCAGATCCTGTTGCAAAACCTGATGGGTAGAGCATGGGTGCGAGGTAATCGGCGTATTTTGCTAAAGAGGTGATAGTGTGACCGATGTTGGTGTCATCTTTAGTCCAGCAAACCATTCCATAAGTATCAACAGAGATAAATGTTCCATATGGGCGGAGTTTATTTTGTGCAGTGCGGATAAAATCACTGATAGCATTTACACGCGTTGTTTCATTGTGCGGTTTTCCATATTGTAAAGTGAGATCAGCTGGAAAACGGACATAATCAAAGTTAATCTCATCAAATCCATGTTTTGCAGCGTCAGCTGCGATGGAGAGCGTGTAATCATAAGATTCAGCTTTATAAGGGCTAATCCAAGCCATCTGTTCTTTACTTCTATATAACTGACCCTTTGTATCGCGAATCGCAAATTGTGGATAGTGCGTCGCTCGAAGGTCATCTTTGAAAACGACAACTCGCGCAATCATATAGATATTTTTTGACTTCATCAGTGCCATGAACTCATCTATATTTTTGATTGTACGGTTTTTGTATCCATCCATCTGGTTTGCACCCGCATAATCTGTTTTATAAGAGGTCCAGCCATTTTCGTTTTTGACATCCACGACAATCGAATTTATTTGTTTGTCATCGACCATTTTCAGGATTTTTTTTAAAGTTTTTGAGTCTAAACCTGCTCCCCAAAAAGAGAGATAAAGTGCTTGGATATGGATAGGTGTGATGAAACATTTTGTCTTAAGCGTGCTTGGATTGTTTTGAAATGCGTAGGGACGATATCCAAAAGCCTTTACATGTAAGAGTTTTTCAGGGCTATTTATAACAAATCGACCATTTTTATCGCTTATCACTTCAGTTTTTGTATCAAACACTTTTGCGGATGCGATTGGCAATTGTGTGACTTTGTCGATCAAAATACCTGAGGTATTTGCACTAAGCAAAAGAGGAAGAAAGAGAAATGAAATCTTCAAAATAAAAATATCCTTCTTAAAACTCTAAGGTAAGCTGTTGCGTTTTTTTGGTAAAAAAGCTTTTTTCTAAGAGAGTTTTATTCTGTTCGCCAATGAGCGCAAAATGAAAATGTGTACTTTTTAAAATACTGATAATATCCTGTTGCGTTGTGTACGTATAGACATTTTCGATACGCTGAGCATCTGTAATCTTCTCTTTTGGCAAAATATAGATCAGTTTCGCCCAGTTTGCTTGGCTTTGTAAAAAAGATATTTGAGCATCTATAAACTCAAAATCACTTTCAAAGATCAGGACTTTATCACTTGTTCCAAACTCTTTTATTTCAAAGTTTTTATTTGTAAAAACAGGTTCAAAGTGAGAGAGATGCTTAAAAGATGTGATCTTGAAATCGATCATCTGCTCTTTAAAAAGTGCTAAAAGGATCTCTAAATATGGGATAAAAAAGATTGAGAGAGTCTCTCTTTCGTAGTAGATATCATCATAAATAAATGAAGTTTCAAAGAGTGTCTGCTCTATGATGCTGATCTTTTCCTCTGTATATTTTGGCATCTCACAGGGATGGGTGAAAATATCTTTACATGTAAAGGCATGGGAAAATAAAATCAGAGTGTTTGAGGGAATATCAAAGAGTTCATTAAATGTTTCAAAAATATCGCCTCTGAGCGCTTTGAAGTTTTGTGGAGTTGATATTTGATGGGCAAGATCTAAAGTGATAGCATCGCATTCATAAGCTGATATATTTTTGTCTAAAAGATGAAAACGCAAAATCTTTAAAAGAGCTGTCTGTATATCATCCACTTTTATCCAAGCGATCTCACTGTCACACATCTGCACAGGTGTATCAAACAAGATTCCATAGGCACCATTTAAAATGGCGAGTTCTATTTCACTGCTCTCTTTTGCGATGAAAAGAGAGCCTCTTTTTACACTTTTTGCTTCATGTGTAATAGAGCTAAACGCGCTTACATAGGGTGAGTTTAAAAGAGTTGCATGGGTTAATGCGATGACATTTTCTAGTCTCATCCAATCGGTGTGCCCGCTTTTCTTGGTTTTTCAGGGCGAATGAGACACAAACCATCCTCATCTTTTGCAGCTAAGAGCATTCCCTCTGAAAGAAGTCCCATCAGCTTTGCAGGTTTAAGATTTGCGACCACACAAACTTGTGTATTTATAAGTTCTTTTGGCGTGTAGAACTCTCTGATTCCAGCGAGGATTTGGCGAGGTGTCTCTTCACCTACATCTACTTGAAGCTGGATAAGTTTTTTACTTTTTGGCACTTCTGCGGCATCTAAAACAGTACCGATTTTTAAAGCCGTTTCAAAAAACTGTCCGATCTCTATTAGGTTGTCACCGATCACAGTCGTCTCTTTTTTTGCTTCCATCTTTTTAGGTTGGGCTATTACTTCAACAACAGCTACTTCCTCTTTTGTTGTATTATCTTGCATCAAAGGCTCTTCAACGCGAGGGAAAAGTGGTGGAACTTGTTTGATTATAAATGGTTTGAGCAGTGATTTTTCTAAAACTATCGCTTTGTAAGATTCGCTATCTATCACAAAACCAAGTGCATCAGCAACTATAGAAGTTGTGTTTGGCATCACAGGATGTAAAGCTACAGCAGCTTTTGCTAAAACATTTGCTACAAGTGCGACAGTTGCAAGCGCTTCATCTGTGCGCTCCTCTTTCATTTTTACCCATGGAGCGTGCTCTTCGATAGCTTTATTGCCAATGCTAAAGAGTCTCCAAAGCTCCTCTAGATAACGGTGAGGCTGAAGATTTTTGATATAGCCATCCAAACTATCAAGGATGATATTTGCTTCATTGATCTCTTTTGTGTGGTATTTTAAAACATCAACGCTGTCGATGCTAAACTCAGAGTATTTGCCGCTCATTCCGATTATACGGTTTAAAAGATTCCCCAAGTCGTTGCTGAGATCTGAGTTGATACGGTCAATAAACGCGCGTTGAGAAAAATCCCCATCTTGTCCAAAAGGTACTTCACGAAGCATAAAATATCTAAAGTTTTCTAGACCATAAGCTTCGCTTACCTCTTTTGGAGAGACGACATTGCCTTTTGATTTGCTCATCTTTTCACCATCTCTTGTCCACCAACCGTGTGCACCGATGTGTTTTGGAAGTGGCAGATCAAGGCTCATCAAAAATGCAGGCCAATAGATCGCATGAAAACGTAAAATATCTTTACCAACAAGTTGCATATCAGCTGGCCAATAACCCATATTTTCTTCATTTTTACCATAACCAAGAGCGGTAATATAGTTTAAAAGAGCGTCAAGCCAAACATACATAACATGTTTGTCATCATTGAAAGATTCTGGAAGTTTAACACCCCAAGTAAAGCTTGTGCGAGTCACTGAAAGGTCGTTGAGTCCGCCTTTTACAAAGTTGATAATCTCATTTCTTTTTGAACGAGGAAGGATAAAATCTGGATGGGATTCATAATATTCAAGGAGAGGTTTTTCATATTTTGAAAGTTTAAAAAAGTAGCTTTCCTCTTTTACAACGCTTGTTGCACGTCCGCAGTCTGGACAAAATTCGCCATCTATGAGTTGCGTTTCAGGGAAAAAAGTTTCACAACTGACACAATAATGCCCCTCATAATCACCTTTATAAATATCGCCTTTAGCGTGCATTTTTAAGAATGCTTCTTGAACACCTTGCATATGGTAATCATCAGTTGTTCTTATAAATTTGTCATAACTGATTCCAAAATCATCCCACAAATCTTTAAAAGTCGCACTGATCTCATCTGCAAACTCTTTTGTAGATTTGCCGTTTTTCTTTGCTGATTCTTCGATCTTTTGACCATGCTCATCAGTGCCTGTTAAAAAGAAAACATCTTCGCCTTTAAGACGGCCATAGCGCGCGAGTGTATCAGCTATAAATGTTGTGTAAGCATGTCCTATGTGAGCTTCGCCATTGACGTAGTATATTGGCGTTGTAATGTAGTTTTTCATAAAATCCCTATCCATTTTAAAATTCAAATCCACCGGTCTCACCCTTTGACATCGAGTCATAGACCGCTCTTATATATTTGTTTCGAAGCTCACAGCCGATGTAGTTTTCACACTTACTGCAACTCTCTAACTGTTTTTGCTCTTGACATCTTTGAAGTTCGACTATCATCATATCAAGTCTCTCTTCAAAAATATCAGTTGTTTGCGTAGACATCTTTTACTCTGTTTATCTCATACTTTGAGCCAAAAAAACATGGTGAAGTGTCGTGAACATGCTTACATGTAAGCTCTAAAAGATCGTTTTGTCCATCAATAGCCTCTCCGCCAGCTTTTTTGTAAATGTAAGCAAAAGGAAACACCTCAAAAAGTTTACGAAGTTTACCCTCTGGTTTATCACTTGTTGCAGGATAAGAAAAAAGTCCGCCACCTTTGAGCAAAATCTGGTGCAAGTCAGGAACCATTCCTCCTGAATAGCGAAGTCTATAACCCTCTTTAAAAAATGAGTCCACAAGCTCTTTGTGGTAAGGAAGCCAGTTTTGTTGTGTGCCACCAGGAGCGTTGAGTTTGCCTTTTTCTCCTAGTTTGATCTCTTTGACATACTCAAACTCATCTCCTTGAAGCAGATAAAGTTTGACTTTATTCTCAGCAAATACGATCTCAACACGAGGGCCATAAACGATGTAACAAGAAGCGACCATATTTTCAGCGCCAAATCCGCCTTTGTATATGCCAAAGATCGTTCCGACACTGAGGTTTACATCAATAAGTGATGAACCATCGAGTGGATCATAAGCGATGAAGTAGGGCGCATCTGCATGAAAGTGCATCGCTTCCTCTTTCTCTTCACTCGCAATTGTGTTGATAGAAGCTATACGGCTAAACTCCTCTTCAATGATCATATCACATTTGATATCGAGCTGAAGCTGCGTCTCTCCTGAACTGTTTTCAGATTCTGAATAGCCAAAATCTTTTACATCAATCGCTTTTTTTATGCGTTTTGCACTTTTTTGTATTGCATCAAATATCTCTCTCATTTACACTTCCTTTGCATTTTTAAATATCCACGCTATCACTTCATCTGTGTTGTTGAGATCCAAGATTGCGACATCTTTTGGAATCTCATATTTTTTTAAATCTATTGTGTCATCCACTGCAAGGGCATCCATATAGTTGAAATAACCCTCATCAAGTGAGTTCCTAAACACGCTAATTCGCGGTAGAGGAAGAGATTTGAGTCCCTCTACAAGCAAAATATCGAACTCTCCAAACACGCGTATCATCTCATCGAGCTCTTTGTGTCGGTTTGAAAAGTATGTTGTGCGAGTAGGGGAGGTGACTATGACTTCAGCTCCAGTGTCTGTGAACTTGTAGCTATCTTTTCCCTCAACATCAAATCTTGCTTTATCTTTTGGATCATGTTTAATGATCGCAACCTCTTTGCCATGCTCATGAATAAGCTTTCTGGCAAGTTTAAGAATCAAGGTTGTTTTTCCACTATTTGAAGGACCCGTAAAAGCCACTGCTATTCTCTTTTTCATCCTTGGATTATACTTTATACTCTTTAAAAAGTTGTTTAAGATGAGAGAAAACTTGAGTAAATATGTTGTGTCGCAGTGTTTTAGAGTGTAGTCTTTTTATAAAAAAACTAAGTATTTTAACTTGAAATTTTTGTTTTTATAAATCTATTTTGCAACTCCAAAGCTTTTTCATAACTCTCTTTTTGAGCTTCTACTATCTCATTAAAAGCAAAGCCTTTTTGCAATATTTCATATAAAAATGGTTTGTTCTTTCGCCAGTTTCTTAATGTTCTAGCATCGATTTGAAGCAGTCTTGCCATGTCTTGTTGAGTAAGTTTCATGTAAAAACTCTACACAAAAATTAATTTTAATCAAATTCGGAAAAATATGTATTAATTTTATACTTAAATAGGAAATTAATGTATATAATAAAAGATTTTTCGGAAATTAAATCCTAAATATCTTAAGTTATAGGAAACTAAATGATTTTAAAAACAGTCTTACATGTAGAGAATTTACTAAAACAAAATGAAAAATTTGTAGATAAAGATGGAAATATTTTTGTACAAAACATACTCGAAGCGATAGAGAAAATAGACAAAGAATTAGTCAAGTTACTCATAAGCGATGAAAAAACAAGAGAGCATTTTTTTATAAAGATAGATGATGTTTTTGTTTTTGAGCAAAACAAGCTTATAGAATTTTTTACTATGAATGAGTATTTTAACAACTCTTTTACTTCTTATACCAACAAAATAGGGCTTATAAAAAAAGATAGTTTCATCAAAAAGTTTGATGATGTTGTTTTGGCATGGCCACATAAAGATTGTATTCTGGAAGGTGGACAAAGCAAGGATGATGAAAAAAACAATGAAGTTTTTTACAACGAGATACTCAGCCGTGACGAGATTGACAGACTTTTTGAGCCAAAAGCATTTACAAATATTAAAAAAATATCCCTCATTTCAAATGAAGTGAAGCAAACCACTCCAACAGAAATAACCGAAGATGACAACCTAATCATAAAAGGCAATAACCTCATAGCTCTTCACAGTTTGAAGAAAAAATACGCCGGAAAAGTAAAACTTATCTACATCGACCCGCCGTATAACACAGGAAATGACAGCTTTAAATACAACGACCGATTTAACCACTCGACTTGGCTTACATTTATGAAAAACAGGCTTGAGGTTGCAAGGGAATTTTTGAGTGAGGATGGTGTTGTTTTTGTAAGTATTGATGATAATGAGCAGGCATATTTGAAAGTTTTGATGGATGAAGTGTTTGGACGAGACAAGTTTATAGGAACGCTTATCTGGAAACGAAGAGCATCATCGGCGCTTTCTGAAAATAATTTATCAGCCGATCACGAGTATGTACTTGCATATAAAAAAAATACATTTCAGAACTTTATAGGTTTAGAAAAAGATTTTAAGAGCTATAAAAACCCTGATAATGATTTAAGAGGCGAATGGGTACCTGGTGATTTGACTGTTGGTATGACTGATAAAATGCGACCGAATCAAGCCTATAATCTTATCGACCCTGATACGGGTAATGTATTTCCATATAATCTCAATAGGGTTTGGGCATATATTCCTGAATCTATGAATAAGCTCATCGAAGAAAAAAGAGTAATTTTTCCTACTGATCCATCAAAACGTCCAATGCTGAAACGTTTTAAAAGTGAATTGAAAAGTGATTGTAACCCATTATCCACTCTTTTAATGGATCAAGTGGGGTTAAATAGTGAAGCGACACGATTGCTACAAGAACTTTTTGGGGCAAATATATTTGATTATTCCAAACCTTTATCTTTATTGTCGACAATTATTAAGCAAGTTGCAAGTGAAAAAAACGATATTATCCTCGATTTCCATGCTGGTAGTGGAACAACCGCTCATGCAGTTCTTGACTTAAATAAAGAAGATGGTGGTAATCGAAAATTTATTTTAATAGAGCAGATGGACTACATTAAAAGTATTACATGTAAGCGAGTTGAAAAGGTCATTGAAAAAAATCAAGAAGGCTCATTTATCTACGCCGAACTCAAACAAATCGACACTTTCAAAGATGCGGAAATAGGTAAACTAAACGCTAACATGCACTATCTTCCATTTGCTGAAATAGAAGATGCGGAGTATGGCATATCAAAAGAAGAGATAACACTCAACAAAAATTTTTACGGACTTGAAAATGAGTAATCTTCTTTATGAAAGTATTGAAAGTGCCTTTGAATATGTAGATAAACCAGATATTCCAAAAAGTATAAGCGAAAATATCAAACAACCTCTTCGTGCGTATCAAGTGAGTGCTTTGGAAAACTTCATATTTTACATGTCGAGCAAAAAACATAAAGATATACCAAACAAACACCTCCTTTTTCACATGGCAACGGGAAGTGGTAAAACAAACATCATCGCTTCCTCTATTTTGTATCTTTATGAACTTGGATACAGAAATTTTATATTTTTTGTAAACACAAATAACATCATCACAAAAACAAAAGAAAACCTTGTCAATAAATATGCAACAAAATATCTTTTCAAAGAAAAAATCCTCATAAATAACAGAGAAACAGATGTAAATTTGATAGAAGATACTTTTGATAGTTCCAAATCTGAAGATATAAACATACTCTTCACAACCATCAATAAGCTCCACGGAAATCTAGAGACTACCATCAAAGAAAACTCCATCACTTATGATGATTTTAAAGATAAAAAAATCGTTCTTATAGCCGATGAAGCACATCATCTAAATGCAAATACTAAAACCGAAAAGGAAACAGAACAAAACTGGGAACAAACGACAAAAAATCTTTTAAACACCAACAAAGAAAATATTTTACTCGAATTTACAGCCACACAAGATCTTGAAGATAAAAAAATAGGTGCAAAGTATAGAGATAAAATTATAGTTGATTATCCACTTATAAAGTTTAGAGAAGATAGATATAGTAAAGACATAAAACTTATCGGCGATAATTTTGATGATAAAAAACGAATGCTTCAAGCGGTCATGATAAGTGAATACAGAAGGCTCATAGCCCAAAAAGAGCTAAACCTAAGTATAAAACCTGTCATCCTTTTTAAGACTGTAAAAAACACTGAAAATATAGATGCGCTTTACGAAGGATTTGTAAAATTCATAGAAAAATTGAGTGTAGAAAATATAGATGAGATTTTTAAGCTCTCAAGCGTTGAAGCGATTAAAAAGCTAGAAAAAATCATACCTGACAAAAAAAGTTTTATTCAAAATATAAAATATAGTTTTGCGCCATCAAGCTGCCTTGTAATCCACTCAAAAGTAAAAGATAAAGATGAAAAACTAAAAAATCTCAACTCTTTAGAGGATACGAACAATAAAATAAGAGCCATTTTTGCAGTAGATATTTTAAATGAGGGTTGGGATGTTTTAAACCTTTTTGATATTGTCAAACTCGATGAAGCACAAAAAACTGCAAAAAGCACGATAAGCGAAGCACAACTTATCGGGCGAGGGGCGAGATATTTTCCATTTGCCTACAAAGAAGAAGATAAGTACAAAAGAAAGTTTGATACAGATTTTCAAAATCCTCTCAAAATCTTGGAAGAGATGCACTTTTATAGTATCAATCAGAGTGAATATATTAACTCATTGCGAAATGAACTTATCAAAATCGGGCTTGTGGATGATGATGCAAATGCGCCTAAAGAGGTTGAATTGAGATTAAAGCAGAGTTTTTTAGATGATGAACTTTATAAAAATGGAGTGGTTTTTGTCAATAAAAAAATACCGCAAGATAAGGGTGAAATCGTAGGAATTGGCGACTATGTGTCATCGTATAAAACACAAAAAAGATATATAGATAACACAACACGAGAGCTAAAAGTATTTGAAGATGAGGTCAAAGAGCTCAATTTTACTCATGCTCAAAAATTTACTATCAAAAATGAAGATGCTCATTTAATCAGAGTTGCGATAAACAAAAAACCATTTTTTTATTTTGCGAATTTAAAAAAATATTTTATCAATCTTCAAAGTATCAGTGAATTTATATCAAGCGATAATTATCTTGGAAGTGTTGAGTTTGCTTTTTTTACTACAAAAGAGTTTGAGCTTACAAATGAGATCAAAATCAAATATTTACTTGAACTTTTAGAATATATCGAAGACAAAATAGTCAAAAATGCAAAAGAGTTTGTTGGAAGTTCTGCGTTTGAACCTGTGAGAATTAACTCTAAAATCCAGCCAATAAAGAGAATAAAACTAAAAGTGAGCGATAAAAATATAGATATTTTGGATGATTGGTATGTTTATGAATCTCATGGTGGAACAAGTGAAGAGAGACATTTTGCGGATTTTATATTCAAAGTTTCAGATGAACTCAAAGCAAAATACAAAGTTGTAAAATTGATACGAAATGCACAAGCATTTAAAATATACAGTTTTGACAAAACAATGGACGCTGCTGGATTTGAGCCTGATTTTCTTCTCCTTTTAAAAGATAAAAATGATTGTATGCACCAGATATTTTGTGAGCCAAAAGGCGATTGGGCGAAGGATCAAAAAGAGGGGTTTGAAAGCTCCCCTGAAAAATGGAAAAATGAGTTTTTAGAAGCTATAACAAGATGTACAAATGAAAATAGACTTATGCTCCAAGATGTAAATGAAGGTGGGTTGAAACTTTATGAAAACAGTTGTTATAAAATCTTTGGTTTGCCTTTTTACAATTATGCCATTGAAAGTGAGTTTAGAGAAAAATTTGATGCGTTGGTACTGAAATAATTTTGCTTACATGTAAGGTTTTTAAGTTGAAGCGGGCGTTGTTAAGCTATAATTTGCGATCTTAAATTTCTAGGTTTTTTTATGCGTTTTTCCTTACATGTAAAGTACCCTTTGGGTATAAGCCTTTTTTTGACAATATTATTACTTTTATCTGGATGTACGAGGACAAATGCGTTCTCACGATTTCATTTTAACCTAGAAAAAGAGCATGCTGCATCGAGTCTGAGAAGCTCTAAAATCAATTTTGAACATGATATTATTGGCGTAGTATCGAGTATCTATCTCAATGAGGTAAGTCCTAAATATTACAATGGAATGGAGTATTTTCTTATAGCAGTTTATACAAAAGAGCAAGATCTTCTTGATGATCCAAATAGTGAAACTCGTGGAAAAATAGTTTTAAAATTAGGTGAAAATACCCCAATAAAGATAAAAAAAATGGATAGTATAAACCAATTTGAAGGCTTAATGGCATTAGACAATAACTGGACTAGTTACTATCTTGTAGCCTTTAATATCTCGCAAAGTGATAAGCTTTCACTTACTCTGCAGGATGGGAAATATGCTTCTCTTCCTTTAGTCTATCAAAAAAATGAACAATAGAAAAATCCTCTTTTAGGATTTTTTTGTAGATGGCATAGTTTGCCAAGACTTTTTTTCCATACTCTCTACTCTCAATATTTGACATCGTATCCATACTTAAAAATGGTTCATACTCTTTACATGTAAACTTTCCAGATTTGATATATCGTTTTGTAAATCCGAGTCCGCCATTGTACGCATAAGCTTTAAATAGGGGATTGTCAAGTTGAGAATTGAGCCAAGAAAGATGTTTTATGGCATAAGAGATATTCATTTGAGGATTGAACATATCGCTATAAGAGCTTGTTTTATTTGGCATCTGCTTGTTGAGAGCATCGACCAAAAATGGCATCAGTTGCATCAGACCAAGTGCATAAGATGAGGAGATAGCAGAGGGAATAAACTGGCTTTCTTGACGCATCAGCGCATATACAAAGGCTTTTTCATCATTACTTAAAGAGGCAGTGTATTGCGAATAGGGCATTATAAAACTATGCAACTTATACGCGTGAGCTTTTTCCAGTGTTAAACCCTCTAATGGAAGGTTGCTTTTTTCCTCATAAACGCTTGAGAGTAGAAAAAGGTTTTCTGTGGAAGCGTGTTTTATCTCTTTTTTTATTTTCATCCATGCAAAAGGGTCTTTGATATTTTGCGAATCTTCCATCTGTGCTAGATCATTTTGTTCCTGCGTAAAATAGTTTGTGACCTCAAGTCCTAAGATCTCTTTTGCATAAAGTGTATAGATGTTAATATCCATACTCAAAGCTATCTGTTTAAGATAAGCAGTATCGTTTGTGATGAGATATTTCCAAAATATTGTCTTATCTTTATCTTTTTGTGAGAGAGCTTTTTTGTTTGAGATATCAAGATATTTGAGAGCGAGCTCTTTTTTTTCGTCAAGAAGATAGTGTATCGCCATTATAAAACTGCTGCTATTGTCTAGAAATTTAGGATTGATATTTAAAAGTAGCGGAGTGAATTGATCCATTGCACTATCATTTATTGTTGCTTCTACAAGTTGAGAGATCTTTGAAGATTTTGAGATATGGTCTATAAACTCTTGAGAATATTTATGATTAAAATGATCCTCTCGATACTTTTTTCCAGCACCATTCATCACCGTTAAAATATCTGATGGGGCATATTTCAAAAGCGTTGACTCATTCATATCTGAGCTCATAATATCAAGATATCTTTTTGTTTTTGGTACAAAAACACGTGACTCAAGTTCTTTGATCTGCGGTTTAGTGTAAAGCGCTGCGCCCCATGGAGTGATGGCTATTTGAAGGCAGTTGTTATCATCGGTTTTTAAGAGTTCACTAGCTGGTAAATTCATACATTTTGCGATGTAGGCAATCTCTGGACGATCCGTTTTTTTTGCATATAAAAAGAAAAGTTTTGTGTTGACATTTTCTATTTGATCAAAGGCAGTGTCAGCTTCTGCGGGAGTGATGTCTTGTTGTAAAAATTGCCAGATTAGAAAGTTTTTTGCATGAGAAGGGGGTCTTTGGGAGAGTTCATCAAGTGTTATTTGAGCACTCAAAAGAGTGCTTAGAAAAAGAATCCAGAGTTTCATTTAGAATACGAGTTTTTGAATGCCAACTTGAATAAAGAGCATAAGAACTTGTAAGCTAATAACGATCAAAAGAGGTGCTAAGTCTATACCATTGAAAACTGTTGGTATATAGCGACGCACGAGTTGATATGCAGGATCGCTCAAACGACGGAGTATCACGACAAGTTGGTTTCTAGGGTCTGGATTTACCCAGCTTATTAGTGCTGCGATGATGATAACCCAGATATAGATATTGATGAGACCTAAAACAATATTTTCTAGACCAAGAATTAGTTCACTCATTTGATAATCTCCTTTATATAGTTTTTAAGGTATGGATAGATGTCTGAGAGTTCTGGACCATGTTCTGCTCCTGTTAAAAGAAGACGAAGCGGTTTGAAAAAGTTTTTACCCTTTAATCCAGAATTTTCCATAATATAGCTTTTAAATGCTTCAAACTCTTCAAAATGTGGAGCATCTTTGATGATCGCTTGCATCTTTGCAGCGGCTTCACTAAACTCTTCTGCAATCTCTTTTTTTGCAAATATCGGCTCTATTTTCGCTCTAAGCTCTTTGAGTGTACTCACTTCATCTAAAAAGATTTTAGCAACTTCACCAATATCATCATCAGCAAAGCCTACATAACGTGAAAGCTCTTTTGCATCAAGCATTCTAAGATGCTCTTTGTTGATAAATTTGAGTTTATCAAGATCAAATCGTGCGGGTGCTTTTGAGATGGCATTGATATCAAACCATTCTTTTGCTTCTTCTAAAGTAAATATCTCTTTGGGTGGTTTATTGCCGATGAGTATAAGATAGTTTGCGATTGCAGATGGAAGGTATCCCTCTTCAAACATCCATTTGACGCTTGAAGCGTTATCACGCTTACTCATCTTTTTCCCCTCATCATTTAAGATGATCGGTAAATGTGCGTACTCTATTTTTTTATCATATCCAAGAGCATCTCTGATGGCGATCTGTTTTGGAGTATTAGAGACATGATCTTCACCGCGAATGACTAAAGAGATATCTGCGAGCATATCATCAACAGCACAAGCAAAATTATAGGTTGGAGTTTTGTCTTGGCGCATGATGATAAAACTATCGATATCATCAGGTGAAAAAGTGATCTCACCTTTTATAAGATCATTTACAGTTATCGCATTTTCTGGTTTTTTCAAACGTACAACAAAAGGATTCATATTATCGATGGTAAGTTCTGCAGGAAGATTTTCACAAGCTCCATCGTAACGGTACGCTTTTTTTGCCTCTTTTGCTTCCTCTCTTTTTTGCTCTAAATCTTCAGGTCTGCAAAAACAGTTGAAAGCTTTTTTATCATGAAGAAGTTGCAATGCCATCATAGAGTGAAAACGAAGATTATTGCTTTGGTACATCAACTCTTTATATTCAATGCCAAAAATGCCTAAGATATCGAGGATCTCTTTATCTTTTCCTTCAATATTACGCTCTTTATCTGTATCTTCGATACGGATCAAAAGAGGCTCATTGCGTTGCGAAGAAACTATATAATTAAAAAGTGCGACACGGAGGTTGCCAATGTGCATATCGCCAGTTGGACTTGGAGCAAAACGTAACATTAAAATTCCTAAATTTTTTAGCGAAATTGTAACAGATGTTTGATTTGTACAAGATTAAAAAAGAAGATTTATTTTCGGGATTTTTGAAAAAGTGGTGACTCCAAGGGGATTCGAACCCCTATGGCAAGGATGAAAACCTTGAATCCTAACCATTAGATGATGGAGCCTTATTTTAGATAAGGTATATCTGAGCCGAAATTATATCTTTTCAAATCTTAAAAAAATATAAAATCGTGCAGAGATTTTTAGTCGTTGTAGAAACTTCTTAATGCTCTAATAATTACAGCATTTTTTGAGATACTTTCAGCTTTTGCATTGTCATCAACCATCTCATAAAGATCAAGAGGCAAAGAGATTGAGAAAGTTTTTGTCTCAATTTTTTTCTTTTTGTTGATCATGCTTACGATGTTAGAGATCAGTTCGATGATCTTTTTTGTATCGATTGGTTTTTGAATAAAGCTGTTAACACCAATCTCGATAGATTCAGATATTTTTTGAATATCGTTACTTGCTGAGATAATGATAACGATTTGAGTCGGATTGATCTCACGAATACGGCGAGAGAGCTCAATACCATCCATCTCTGGCATAATGATGTCTAAAAATACGATGTCTGGCATCATTTTTTCATACATTTCAAGAGCTTCTTTACCATTGAATGCAGATTTTACTTCTGCGAAAAAGTTTTTAAATGTTGAGCTAAGAAGCTCATTTGCTACTGCTTCATCTTCAACTACCATCGCTGTTAATTTTTTTGTTTGTTCTGTTAGCTGAACTAAGTCTATAGTTGCCATTATTTTCTCCTTGTTGGAATTTGTTTATAAAATTATATACCGATTTTTGTTAACTTTTTATTAAACTTAAACATTTTTGAATATTATATAACTGGTTTTTTTATAAATTGGTTTAAAAAATATGTTTTTTGAATTGCTCGAGCCACTCTAAATCTACATCTTTTTCTTGCTCTTTTTGATAAAGTAGGTCAGAAATGATATGTTTTAAAGTGCTCTCATCCATAAACTCAAGTAAAGAAGGGTTGATATCTGTTTTTTTGATACCATTGTAGCTATTGAGAAGATTTTGTATATCTAAAATGAGTTGTTCTTTATCGTTCATGAGGGAATTATACTTTATTTTTCCATTTTTTTGTTCGCAAAATTAACTTATACAATTATGCCACTGTACTAACGTAGCTCGATAGCCAGATTTTACGGGCAAAACCTCATGGCTAAAACAGGGATTGCTCGGAAATATGATCATATCTCCAGCTTTTGGAGTGAGTTTTATTTGATTGCCATTTTTGTCGTAAAGATAGTTAAAAATAAGTTCTCCTCCATCAAAACTGTGTTGTGTCGTATCTGTTTTTACCGCTTCATGGCTTGAGACAAAGAGAACTGTTGTAAGTTTTCTTTGCGGAGCTACACATACAAATCCGATACTGTTTTTTTCTTTATCTAAAATTTCACTTGAATCATCTGCGTGTTTGATATAAAAATCTCCAGGGAGATACTCAAGTGCTTGGATTTGAGTTGCCGTTGTAAGAGCCATACTAAACGTAGTTTCTATTTTACTTTGGTGCTTTGCAAAATTAGCAGCATACATTGTTTGTATATAATCAGAAAGTTTATAGAGTCCAGTGCGTCGTATCTCTTCATCAACACTAGGTGCGACAACACTGTTTAAGATGGTTGATTTTACCATCGCTTTATCTGCCTCTGAACTGTTTTGAATCTCAGATACCACAAGATCGCACACATCAGCAGTGAAAAAATTTTCAATAATAAGATAGGGATAATCAAGATAGGGATTTGGAAAAAAGCGACTTTCCATATAGCATTCCTGCACAAAATCATCACAATAGATATATTCGCTAATCTGTATCATGGCACCTCTTTGAAAAATGGTTTGCAATCATAACCCATTTATGAAAAAAAGTATTACAATACGAAAATATGCTTACATGTAAGGGTTTTTGATGTCCTATTTCGTTTATATTTTAGAGTGCAGTGATAAAACCTATTATACGGGGATTGCAAAAGATGTCACAAAGCGTCTTGATGAGCATAACAATTCCTCTAAAGGCGCTAAATATACAAAAGCAAGAAGACCTGTAAAACTCTTACATGTAGAGAGTTATGAAGATCGCAGCAGTGCATCAAAACGGGAATATGCTATAAAAAAACTCTCAAGAGAGCAAAAATCTGAACTTCTAAAAGTTAAATAGTGTTATTTTTTTTGGCGTTATTTGCTACAATCAAGAGTTTATACTGTTGTTAGAAGATAGAGAGGGTGAAAAATGAAGATTGATGGTCGATTTTGGCTTACAAAAAATGGAGAAAACTTCCTAGGACCTGGGAAAATAGAACTACTTCATATGATAGAAAAAACAGGCTCTATGAACGCTGCTGCAAAAGAGATGAAGATGAGCTATAAAGCAGCTTGGGAGCGTATGAACAGTATGAATGCGCTCGCAGATGAGCCGATTTTAGAACGTCAAACAGGTGGAAAAGGGGGAGGCGGAACAACGCTTACGGCGTATGGACATGAGCTTATTAAAACCTATGAGAGACTGCATGAACTCCATCGCCAGTTTATAAACCGCTTCTCAGAAGCTGGCGACAAACCTGAATTGTTGGCAAATATTTTAAATAGAACTTTTTTGACAACAAGTGCGAGAAATCAGATCCCTTCTAAAATTTCAGATATTGAGTTTCATGATCTCAGCGCGAGTGTGGGGATCCTCTTATCGCAAGAGACAAAAGTTATCTCTAACATTACATCAACATCTGTGAAAAATATGAACTTACATGTAAGCAGTGATATCTATGCCATCATCAAATCAAGTGATATCTTGATATGTGCTACAAAACCTCAAGATAGACTCAATATAAATGTTTTAGAGGGAGTTGTTGAGGTCGTTGAAGTGCGCCAAACAAATACAGAGATAACACTTCGCATCGATGCAAAAACGACCCTTGTAGCGCTTATGCAAAATGAAGAAGAGAGTTTTCATCTAGGTCAAAAAGCCTACGCTCTTATCTCATATAACAATATCATTATAGGTCTTTAAAGTGAAACTTTCTCTCTTTTTAAGAGCATCAATAAAAGGCAAAAAGCAGATATGACAGGCAAAATTATTTTTTACAACGAAGCAGTTGGCAATGGGATCATTCTAACAAGTGATAAGATGAAATTTTCATTTTCTATTTTCGATTGGGATGATTTTGAGTATGTTCCAGCTGTAGGATTGCCTGTTGTATTTGAGAGGGAAAATGATGTTGCAAAGTTTGTCTGTGTCTTTACAGATGAAGATGAAGATGGATCACATCTGCAATATATAGAAAATCAGCCCATTACAACAGAGAGTGTAATTCAGCGATATTTTACATCTATGTATCGCGATATCAGCCAGTTTGATAGCTACAAACGTACACCACATTCCATAGATTTTCTAAAACTTCGTCGCTTTTTATTGACAAGTTATAACAATCTTATTGAGATGGATGCTTATCTTCTTCAGACTGAAGTTTCAGCTATCAAAAATGATCTCATCGAGCTTAGCGAGATATATGATATGTTTAAATTGCGTTCTAAACATATCAAAAAAGCTTTTTATGATCTTTTTTTAAACCAGTCAGAGGAGTTTCTTCAAGCAAAAGAGAGATTGGAAAAAAACAAGATCACGCTTGGTCAATATGAGTTGAAAATCAGACTAGAAGAGATTACACTTAAAAATCTTGAGTCTTCGCTTGAAAAAAATATATCTCTAAATGATGATTATGAAGAGATGGAAAAAGCTACGAAGAAATCTCGATCGCTTATGATCGATGCTATACACAATAAGCGTGAGATGGAGGAAGAGAGTAAGCGATTAGCAGAGTTTATTGAGATGATTGTGGCTGAAAATGAGGAAAGTTTTCAGATAAAATTCCTTGCACAAGCAGAGATATTTCATGGCAGAATTGTAGAGATTTTAAATAAAGTTGCTTATGTTTTTGAAACAAATCTATGGAAAAAAGCAAGAAAATCTAAAATCATACGTAAATATTTTAGTCACACAAATGCAAATGGAAAGTTATCAAGTACCACCTATTTAAAATACTATTTGCAATCTTTGGATACTGAAAAACTTTCAAGTGAACATAAAGAGTTGTTTGAGCTGCTTCCATATATGGAGAGTTTACAACACCGCTCAGTCATTTATCTCCATAGCGATTCTCAAAATGCTCACAAAGTGAAGCAGATACTCAATGAAATAGATAAAAAAATAGAGTTACACTCTTTAAATAATCCTCAAAAAGTGTTGCAGATTTTGGATAATGAACTGCCAGATTTTCTTTTTCTAGATCAAAAAGCAGAGTTTAAAACTATCTTTCACTATTTAAAAAGGAATGATCTTTTAGAAGAGGTAACAATTATATTTTTTATGAATAAGATCACAAGAAACTCTTTAGAACGTGCAAAACAGCTTCATATAGATTTTTTGATCCCATCAAATACTCCAATAGCAAATATGAAAGAGATCGTACGCAGCTATATGATCTGATTTTTTTGCAGTAAAGGAAATTTACAATGTTGAATGTTGTTTTTCAAAATAGTGATTTTGTCGTTGTCGATAAACCTGAGGGGCTTAGTTTTCACAGTGAATCTGGCGCAGGTGTGGTTGTAAAGCTTTCTGCGCAACTTGGCATTGAGCTTTATAGCGTTCATCGGCTTGATAAAATGACTTCAGGATTGTTACTTTTAGCAAAATCATCCGAGGTCGCCAAAAAATTGTCCGATATGTTTAGCGCTCGTGAGATAGAGAAGTTTTATATCGCCATCTCTTTGCGGTTGCCAAAAAAGAAGCAGGGCTGGGTGAAAGGGGATATGACTCTTAGTAGAAGAGGAAGTTACAAACTTTTAAGCACACATCTAAATCCTGCCATAACACGCTTTATATCCACTTCCATTCGTCCACATGAACGTCTTTTTTTAGTAAAACCCACCACAGGAAAAACCCATCAGATTCGTGTTGCACTGAAAAGTTTAGGCTCTCCCATCGCAGGCGATGAACGCTATGCACAAGCCGATACGGCGAGAAAAGAGGAGCGCGGTTATCTGCATGCTTATGCACTTCGCTTTATTTATGAGGGGCAAAATTTTACTTTTATCCAGCCTCCCTCTTTTGGTGAGAGGTTTTTAAGCGAAGAGTTCCAAGTGCAATTAGCACAGTGGAACGAGCCTTGGAAGATGTTTTGATATGTGAACTATTTTGTAGCTTTTTGCTCTAGTTCTTTTTGTTTTTCGAGCTGTTTATGGTGTATCTCAACACTGGAGTTTCCAGAAACGCCATTATTTATAAACACTAAAGAGATTAGATAAAGAACGACAAAAAAAACCATCAATCCAGTGACGACGTAGATATTAATATACTTAGTGACACGTCTCATAAAATCTCCTTTGTAGCAGAGTTTTAAAGTTATATCACATAAAAATAAAATGCTTTTGTACAATCTTTATCTAATTAAAGATTTCAGTTTCACATAAAAAAGTTTTATGAGTATGTAAAATCTTGATCTCAAAACATGCTCCGTTTTCACTATTATGAATACTGATAACACCATTTAGTTTTGTTTCGACCATCATCTTTGCAAGTGCTAAACCCATGCCTGTACCTTTGCGTTTTTTTGAGCTTATATCGATTTCAAAGATATCTGAGATCGGAGAAACAGCTATACCGCCACCGTTATCTTCAAAAGAGATGAGCGTCTGTTTTGTATCATTTTCTACGCTGATTTTGATTTTTGGATGATTAGTTTGTGCTGATTTAAATTGATCAAAAGCGTTATCAAAAAGTACCATCAAGATATTTGTAAGAGCATGTTTTGAACCATAGACAGTGCTATTTGCATCACACTGTATCTCTAAATCAACACCTAAAAGTGTAATGCGGTCTTTTTGAAACCGAATGGAAAGTTCAATGGCATCGGAGATATCAAATCTATTCATGGCTTTTACGTTGGTACAAGAATCATAAACATCGTTGATAGTATTTTTCATATACTCGATAAGCTTTGCCATTTCATCGATATGAATGCGGACATTTTTGGGTAAAAGCTCACCTTCATACTCTTTTGCTTTGAGTAAAAGTATGTGCGAAGCAAGCTGAGAAAGTGGGTCTTTCCACTGATGCACTGCCATGCCGATACTTTTTCCAATTGAGGTAAAACGAGCTTCATCCATGATAAGTTGTTCTACTTTTTGATGTTCGACGCGAAGTTTTTTTACTCTGTTTCCAAGAGCAAGCGAAAATGCAAACATCTCTATCGACACAGCAAAAGGGATCAAATACACCATATTTCCACTTGGCGATTTTCCAGCTAAAATAAGAGCAAGATAGATCAAAGAGAAAAGATAAACACTCTCTCCAACAAGATAGTACCATCCTCCGTTATAGCCTTTATAAATCGCATAGATTCCAATAAAAAAGAAGGAAAGTAGCGTCAAAAAAGAGAAGATTAAAAAATAATCTGTTAATAAAAGTATTTTTAAATCCCAATACGCATATATAAAAAAAAGCCCCGCGAGAATATTTAAAGCAACCAATGTACCTATGAAATAGGTCAAAAAACGATTATTGCGGTGAAACTCAAAAAACAAAATTGTAAATACGCCAAGACACGCAAGCATAAAATGGGGAACATACCATGTGATGAGTGTGTTTGTGAGCAGGTCTATACCGATATTGAAAAAGTAAAAGAGCCCATTATAAGCGTATTGAAATATCAGCAAGAGACTTGCATGTAAAACATAAGCCAAAAAAAGAGTTTTTCTAAGGTTGACATAGATAGTAAAGTTATAAAGAACAAGTGTCAGTAAAAAACCTCCAAAAATTCCCATAATGGTGAGTTCAAGACTATTGCTATAACTGTAACGGCTTGTTGAGAGAACTCTCCACTCTAAGTCATACGAACCCAAAGAGTCAAAACGACTTACCACTGTAACGCTCTCGTGTGCTTTGAGCGTCAGATAAAAAGCACTTTTGGAAGCAAGTACCATTTTTTGAATTTGTGGGCGCATATCGCCGAGTAAAATCTTTTGTGACATAACTGAATTTTTGTAAAGATAAATATCTATATAATCAGTCCCCGCACGAAGATTTTGTAAAACAACAGTCGTATCTAAGGTGCTGTTATTTGTGATATCAAACTTTCCCCAAAACACACTTTTAGAGTATCCAGCGTTTAGTTTTTGATAGGGCGTGAGTTTTGAACCTACAAAAATATCCCAAGCTGTGAGATTTCTCTCTTTATCCTCATAACTTGTCTGGTATTTTCCACTCATTTGTGATGTGAAATTTTGATCTACATGTAAGGCTTGTGCATAAAGAGAGATGAGGCTCAAACATAAAAGAATTACAACTCTCATAAAGGACGCACCATAAACCCAAGGTCTTTAATAGTCACGATAACATCAGCTGGAATCTTTTTTCGTAAGCGATAGACCATGTTGCGAAGCGTGTTTGGTTCAACTTTACTGCCAAACACTCTCTCCTCGATCTCCTCTTTTGCTATCAAACTCATCGGACGCGCTAAAAGAATCTCTAAAAACTGATACTCTTGTTTTGTGAGTCTTTCAGATCTAGTTGGTGTAACGACTAGCTTTTGAATATAATCATACTCCACTCCCTCCGCCAAAGATCGCATTAACATTCCAGAATCAATGATTTTTTGAGTTGCGTCAAAGAGAGCATTTAAAAGTGTATCGAGTGATATAGGTTTTTCAAGGTAATCATTTACACCCGTTTTTATGGCACTGAGCAATTTCTCTTTATCAGAATAGGAGGTCAGCATAATGATTGGAATATTTGAATTTTTTTCCCTTATGGCGCGTGCGACAGAGTTGCCATCAATGATAGGCATCACATAATCAAGGATGACAATATGTACCTGTTTTTTTGAAAATGCCGCAATCGCCTCAGCTCCATCTTCTACTGCTATGACATCATTGACAAAAAGTTTGAGTGTCTTTGTGATGTTCTCTCTTGTTGTTTTTTCATCTTCTGCATAAAGAACCGTGAGCTGTTTTAATATCTGTTTTTTATCTATCATAGATTACGTCACTTTGTAACAAATTTGCTGTTTATGACGCCATTATAACCATCCTACATCACATTAACATCATATTTGCAACGTGAGTAGTTAATGTGATGTTAGTTTGGTAAATTTCCATTTAAATTTACATGTAAGGGATTTTTTATGAAAAACACAAGCGAGTACAGCTCACGTTTTCGTATTTTAAAAGGTGGGAAAATATCCCTAGTAGTAAGTGCATTGGTGTTAAGTGCAGGATTGGTGACTTCGGCGAATGCAACACAACTTCAGATTGGTGATAGTTCTTTTCAGATACAAAATAACACTGTTGTAGAGTTAGCATACAATAACAATGCGGTGACAATTGATACAACAAATTATAGTGCCGACATTCCAGGCGTAGGACCCATCCAGTATACTATAGACGGTGTGTCCATATCGGGAACATCTGATAAAACAATCAATTTTGGCTCAAACTTTGATATAACAAAGGCTGATTCCATTATGCAATTTTCCAATCTATCCAATACTACAGTAAATAACTATGGAACCTTAGTGACAACTGCCTATTGGCCTACTATCGAGGCGACTGGAACTAACAGTAGTTTTCATAATTACGGAACTATTGAAAACAGTTATGATTCTTTTGTTTCAAGAGCATTAAATATTGATGGGATGAATTTCTTTAATGAAGTTGGGGGAAAAATTATAGGAAATATTAAAATTCTAAATGGTAATTTGACAAATGCAGGAACAATTAGTCTTCCGTATTATGCCAATGGATCTGATTATCCTTCATATAAGCCAACTATTTCTGGTACTTTTACCAACAACGGTACACTAGAAATTGGTGTAAAAAATGTCAATGGTGCTCTTTCTTACTCTAAACTAGAAACTGGACATGCTATTTTTGGAAATGGAAGTAAAATTTATGTCAATGTTTTAGATCCGCAAAACACAAATGGTTTGCTGATAGGTGGAACAACAGTGCTGAGAGATGTTGTAACTGCTACAGGTCTATATGGTATAACAGATTCTGGTTTGGTAGTTGAAGATAACTCTGCTTTAGTTAATTTTGAAAAAGATGTTCATGACGCTACTACTCAACAGGCTCCTGCAAGCATAGATCTAAAAGTAGTTCAAGCAAAAACGATTACTGACTCGGTCACTAATGGTGGTGGAAATAAAAATAGCATAAGAATCGCACAAAACTTAGAGTTGATTAAACTGTATGATCAAATTCTTACCTTGATCTCATCTTTAAATCAACTTCCAACAGATGGTGCGGTCAATCAAGCAACACAAACTCTTGGCTCAGAGACAGTTTATGCTAGTCGCCAGAGTACAATACATATGTTAACAATGTATGCCAACATAGTCGGTAACTATTTAAGCCGTCAGTTTCAAAACTATGGTGCTAACTCAGGCGATACAATGAAGTTTGATGACAAAAATCTATGGGTAAAACCATTTGGATCACTTGGTAAACAAAACGATAAAGATGGACAAAGCGGTTTTAGTACAAACTCTTACGGTTTAGGTGTCGGTATGGATGGCGAGTATAAAAAAGATCAAAAAGTGGGTCTTGCAATGTTTTATAGCCGTGCAAATGTTGATGTCAATAACGTAGATCAAAAATCAGATATGGATGTGATGAGTGCGATTCTTTATGGAAGTAACCTTCTAAGAGACAATGCAACAACATTTTCATACCAACTTGGCTATTCATGGCAAAAAACAGCTTCAGACCGTAAAATCTTTACAGGCGAGAGCGCATCTGCGGAATATACAAGTACAACTGCATCAGTTGATCTTAAACTTGCTCACCAGTTCAATCTTGGTAAAGCATTCTCAATTGAGCCAAATATAGGCACGACATACCGTTATAATAATAATCCTACATACTCAGAAACAGGTGCAGGATCTGCAAATCTTATCGTAGATAAATTTTCAACAACTGAGTTCCTTGGTAATGTTGGAACAGCAGTGACATATAAATTTAACAATAAATCCTCAGTGGTCGCAAACCTTGGTGCAGGATACAATTTCCGTGATACAACAAACAACGTATCATCAGCGTTTGAAGGTGCGAGTGCTGTAAAATTTGCTTCACAAAGCATTGATAATGGTCGCTGGAGATATAATGCTGGTTTAGGTTATGATGCTCGTATCAATGAAGTAAGCAGCATCAATGTTTCTTACGATTTCCAAGCACAAGGGACAGATTTTACAAATAATGTCCTTTCTGCAAAATATGAATACAAATTTTAAGGAAAAACTTGAAATATAAAACTGCGTCACTTTTGAGTTTTGTTCTCCTTTTAGTCCAAGGATGCCGTAATATTCCAACTCCTATTGAGCGTTATCAAACGCTCAATACCCTTGCTTTTGAACAAAACCTCTCCATAAAAACCCTCCATACTGCCAATTTTGATCTGACCTCTATCGTGTCTGATAGATGTGAGGCTAGATCAATGCGGGTATATATTGAGGGAGATGGTTTTGCTTGGGTCACTCGCTCTATGCTCTCAGCTGATCCAACACCTATAAATCCTTTGGCTGCAAAACTCATGAGACTTGATTTAGGTGGATGTAAAGCTTATATTGCCCGACCTTGCCAATACCAACAAAGTAAAGAGTGTAAAGAGAAGTATTGGAGCAGTGCCCGCTTTAGTGATGAGGTGATACACAGCTATGATGAAGCTTTAGATGCCCTCAAAAAACAGTATGCCATAAGCTCTTTTACCTTGATAGGATATTCAGGTGGCGGAGCAGTCGCTGCGCTTGAAGCGTCACGCAGAGATGATGTGAAAATGCTCATCACGATAGCTGGAAATCTTGATACTTTAAAATGGACATCTTTACACGATATAACTCCGCTCACTGATTCGCTCAATCCTGCAGATGCATCAAATAAGCTTGAAAATATTCCACAGATACATTTTATTGGAAAAGAGGATAGGGTAGTGCCAAAAGAGGTGTTTGATAGCTATAGGGAGCATTTTAAAGATGCGACGAAACTCAAAAGTGTAGAGTGCAGTGAATGTTCACATGGTCAAGGTTGGGAAAATCTATGGAGTTCTTTACATGTAAACAAAAAATAGATTACAATCTCCAACTTAATTTTTAAAAATCAAGATACACATAAAGGATATATGATGGCAACAGCGAGAACACTTTCACTTATAGTCGCAAGCGCGCTTTGTTTTACTGCTCTAAGCGCAGAGGAGATAAAATCAAATGAGGCACAACTTAGTTCTTACACAGCGCAAAAGTACCGTGTAGATTTTAAATCACAAAACGATAAAGCAAAATCAGATATCGAAGCAGAATATAAGCAAAGTATGAGCCTTGGCGATGCTCTTTTAAAGGGAGCGATGAAAGATGATACAGACTTACATGTAGCCACTCGCCTTGTTGCAATTGACATTTGGGCAAAGAAGTTTATGCAGAGCGCTCAAGTGAGCGATGCACAGCTTCAAGAACTCTACACACAGGTAAAACCAAAAAAAGTTCCAGCATACCGCTTGCGTAATATTCTTTATAAAACAGAAGCAGAAGCGGATAAAAGCATCAAGCTTTTATCTACTCTAAAAGATGCTAAACAGTTAGTAAAGTTTAAAGCACTTGCAAAAACAGAATCAAAAGATACCGCTTCAAGCAAAAACGAGGGCGAGATAGGTTGGGTTGAATTAAATAAACTCGATCCATCGCTGCAAGCAAGTATAAAAGAGAAAAAAAAGGGTGATCTCTTCAAAGCAAATATGGACAAAATAGGATCTCAAGTTATTTTAATAGAAGAGATTAAACCCGAAAAAGAGGCTACATTTGAAGAAGCAAAGGGAACACTAGATTCATTTGCTCGTCAACAATTACTCAGTCAAGAGATCCAAAAAATATTGAAACCAAACGAGGCAAAATAATGTATTCACAAATAATGATCATCAACTCAGGCGAGCACAAAGAAAGCGCAGTAAAAGCATATAACGATTTTAGCTATGCAAGTAAAATCATGCACACACCAATAACAGCTCCAGAATTTTATGAGTCTTGTAAAGATTATCCTATACTTTTTATAAAAGATGGTGCTTCAAACTGGAGTGCATCAGCAGTTATAGGTTATCAAGAAGACCAAAATCTTTTTGTAGATGAAAAAGGGAGTTGGGAAAAAGGCAGATATATCCCAGCTGCTATTCGCCGTTATCCATTTATCTTTGTCGCCAATGAGGAAAAAGAATTGATGCTAGGAGTCGATAGCAACGCCTTGAGTGATGCTGCAGAAGATAAAGAGAGAAAACTCTTTGATGGGGAAAAACCCTCTGAATTTACTACTAAAGTTTTAGAGTTTATGAACCAGTTTCAAGCAGATGCAACAGCAACGGCAAACTTCATAAAGCAACTAGAAGAGTGGGAGCTTTTAGAGGAAAAAACGATGCAAGTAACAACACCAAAAGGCGAAAAGTTTTCGATCAATGGTTTTTATATTGTCAATGAAGAAAAACTCCAACATCTAAGCAAAAAGAAAAAGCAGGAGATCTGTGATAACAACGCTTATCCACTCATCACCGCTCATCTTATCTCTCTTTCTAATGTGCAAAGGTTGTCCCTACATTAATCATCGATAAATAGGTTAAAATAAGATTTTTAAAGGTAAAACATATATGAAACTCTTTTTCTTTCTTATTTTTCCACTCTTGGTATTTTCTCTTGAGATAAAACAAACACCTATCGTTTTCGGCGAAAAAAGGGTTGATTTGACGAAAGAGTATATCCGCTTGCATTATGGCATCGAAGCAAAAAACATAACAATAGAGCCAAAAATCATAGTTTTGCACCATACAGCAAGTGATGATTTTAATGTCTCTTTTGCCTGTCTTGTGGATGAAGAGCTTAAAAACAGTGACCGACCTGAGATACAAGCAGGAGGTTCACTCAATGTTTCAACTCATTTTTTGGTTGATCGAGATGGTACGATCCATCAGCTTATGCCACTAGATATGATGGCACGCCATGTCATTGGGCTCAATCACAACGCCATAGGCATAGAAAATGTTGGGAGCAATGATGACCTAACACCCCAGCAAGTAGCCTCCAACATTGCCATAGTAAAATATTTGCAAACAAAATTTCCAAGCATAGAGTATCTCATAGGGCATTATGAATATCAATGTTTTGAAAAAAATCCGCTTTGGCTTGAGAAAAATAGTGATTATAGAACCCAAAAACATGATCCATCGCCTCGTTTTATGAGTGAAGTGAGGCAGGGCGTAAGCGGACTCAAAGGTGCACCTTGTGAGTAGTTGGCTCTATTTTTTACTCCTAGCTCTTTTGGTTTTTGGCGTGCTCTATGTCGAAAAAAAGAGTAAATCAAAATTTTTCAACTATATTCCCTCTATTGTTATCATCTATATTTTAAGTATGCTTTTTGCCTCGCTCGGAGCGTTTCATGGTGCTCAAATAGAAGCTTCAAGTGATCTTGCAAAGCAATATATCCTTCCTGCTATGCTTTTTTTGATGCTCCTGCAAGTTGATATCAGAGATTTTATCAAACTAGGCAAAAAACTTCTCATTGCTTATGCTCTTTCAATTGGTTCAATTGCTTTTTCTTTTATCGCCGTTGTCTGGGCATTTGCATTTGAGCCTGATATGGCTGCTGGATTTGGCGCGCTCCTTGGTAGCTGGACTGGAGGCATGGCAAATATGGTAGCCGTTGGCACTGCTCTTGGCGTGAGTAAAGAAGCGTTTGGATTTACTCTTATCGTAGATAGTATCAACTACACGATCTGGATCTCATTTTTACTTTTTATAACACCGTTTGCAAGCCGTATCAATGCATTTTTAGGCTCTAAAGCGCTTGTTTGTAAAAGTGTGAATGTTGTTCATGAAGATAAAAAAAAGCATTATTTTTTGATGCTGTTTTTGTCTGTGCTTGTTTCTTTTGCAGTCGTCTTTATCGCCAAAAGTGGCTTTGTACTCCTCAACTTTACAACGACCACTGTAGTGCTAGCAACTATCATAGGCATTGTCTCTTCATGGACAAAGATCTCTACTCTTGGTGGTTCAAGTTTTGTTGGAACTCTTATGCTTTATTTTCTCATTGCACTTATCGGCTCTGGTGCAGTGTTTGAGAGTTTTGATGGCATTTTTGTGTATGTTTTTGCTGGATTTTGCATACTTCTTTTTCATGCGCTCATCATGCTTCTTGGAGCAAAAATCTTTAAGTTAGACCTCTTTAGTATAACGGTTGCTTCTTTGGCAAATATTGGTGGGGTGGCATCGGCATCTATACTTGCAGCAACTTATGACAAAAAACTCGTAGGAGTTGGCGTACTAATGGCTGTTATGGGGTTTGTTATCGGTACTTTTATTGGGATTGGCGTGGGAGAAATCTTGGTTTGGATGGCAAAATAAAAGGATGGCAAAATGAAGATAACAAAAATAGAAACACAGATAAAAAATATAGAACTAAAAACCCCGTTTAAAACAGCTCTGCGAACCACAACGCATGTAGAGTTTGTTAGGGTCTATGTCGAGTGTGACAATGGTTTTATAGGCATTGGCGAAGCGCCTGCGACAAAAGCGATTACAGGGGAGGGGATAGATGATATTTTGGAGTCTATCCAGAGTTTACGAGAGCTGTTTTTGACTTTTTCGCCACAAGAGGCACTTTCTAAACTCCATAATACAAAAATTGGCTCAAGTGCAAAAGCAGCGCTCGATATGGCGTTTGTGCAGCTGCTCTCTTTTGAAGCGCAGAAACCACTTTATGAGTATTTTGGTGCAAAAGATTTATCTCCACTGCAAACAGATGTCACTATTAGTTTAAATGGTGTTGATGAGATGCTTTATGACGCGAAAAAAGCCTATGATGAGGGTATGAAGCTACTCAAAGTAAAAGTAGGAAGCGATATAACCCACGCCCTAAAAGTGGTAAAAGATATAGCCCTTGCTCTGCCAAATGCCACAATACTAGTCGATGCAAATCAAGCTTGGAGTTTGGATGATTCACTTTTATTTCTTCAAAATATACAAGAGACAAAGATAGAGCTTATAGAACAACCCGTTGTCGCTTCTCATCTGGAAGGATTAAAGATGATAACCGAGGCCTCAACTATCCCTATCTTAGCGGATGAATCAGCTTTTAATCTTGAAGATGTTAAAAAGGTCGTTGAGTCAAGAAGTGCGGATATGATAAATATAAAGTTTATGAAGTGTGGCGGGGTAAGTAAAGCGATAGAGATCTTAGAGTATGCAAGAGAGAAGCAAATCCCTTGTATGCTTGGTTCTATGCTTGAGGGACCAAGCTCTATCAACATGGCTCTGCATTTGGCTTTTGCATATAGAGATGTTATAAAATATATAGACTTAGATTCGCCTCTGCTTTATAAAGAGCCCTCAGACGAGCTTGAGTTTTTATTTGATGGATGCGAAGTGACTATCAAATAAGGTGAAAAGTTGCTTGATTTAATTAACTTACACCTTTTTTTTCAAGCACCACTTGCACTGTTTTAATCAAAATAACAATATCTTTCCAGACACTCCAGTTTCGAACATACCAGACATCTAAAGCGACACGACTAGCAAAGTCTAGATCATTGCGCCCACTGACTTGCCAAAGGCCTGTTATACCTGGTTTAACAGCTAAGATAATATCGATATTATTTCCTATTTTAGAGCGTTCGTTTGGCATATAAGGGCGTGGCCCGATGAGGCTCATCTCACCTTTGAGTACATTGTGTCCGCGCGCATCCAACTTGGCCACCCCGCGCATTTGCATTTGGCCAGCTAACGCATTATTACTTGGCCACCTCACGCATCCGTTATTTGGCCGGCTGATAGATAAAAATGCGCGGCTAAGTTACCAT
>CAITKP010000056.1 GCA_903892995.1 uncultured Campylobacterales bacterium | reverse complement strand
CTATATCTACCAAGAAAAAGAGGATATCTATGAATATATTGCACCAATTGAAGAGGTAGAAGAGAAAGAGTTTGAGATTAAGCTCATTAAAAGAGATGAGAAAAAAGAGCCTCCGGTTGTTCATAAAATAGAAGAAGAAGTGGATGATGTTAAAGAGGAAAATAAAACTATTGTTTCACTTGCAAAAAAAGTAAAAGAGCAAAAGGGTGCAGTGATCGTAGAAGAGCTTGAAGAGAATACAAAACTCTTAGAAAATATAGAAAAAGGCAAGGTTGAAAAACCAAAAAATTTCAAACTTCCATCAGTTGATTTTTTACAAAAACCACCAGCAAAGATAAATACTGTCGATGAAGTAGAACTTGATGACAAGATTAAAGATCTTATTGCAAAACTTGCCCATTTTAATATCGATGGCGATGTGATCCGTACTTATGCGGGTCCAGTTGTTTCTACATTTGAGTTTAAACCCGCTGCAAATGTTAAAGTATCTAAAATCTTAAATCTTCAAGATGATCTTGCAATGGCTTTGCGTGCGCAAACTATTCGTATCCAAGCACCGATTCCTGGAAAAGATGTAGTTGGTATTGAGATTCCAAATAAAACAGTTGAGACGATCTATTTAAGAGAACTCATCGAAAGTAAACTGTTTCAAGAGTCTAAATCTCCGCTTACATTGGTGCTTGGAAAAGATATTGTTGGTAAGCCTTTTATTACTGATTTAAAGAAACTTCCACACTTGCTTATCGCTGGAACGACTGGAAGTGGAAAGAGTGTTGGTATCAACTCGATGATACTCAGTCTCCTTTATAAAAACTCTCCAGATCAATTGCGTCTTTTGATGATAGATCCAAAGATGCTTGAGTTTTCTATCTATAATGATATTCCTCACCTTTTAACTCCAGTTATTACAAAAGCAAAACAGGCAGTTGTTGCTCTTAATAATATGGTTTGCGAGATGGAAAGACGTTATGAGATGATGAGTGACACCCGCACAAAAAATATCGAAAATTACAATGAAAAGATAAAAAAAGAGGGTGGAAAAGAGCTTCCATATATAGTAATTATCATCGATGAACTTGCGGATTTGATGATGACAAGCGGTAAAGATGTAGAACACTCTATTGCTCGTCTTGCGCAGATGGCAAGAGCTGCCGGAATCCACCTTGTAGTAGCAACACAGCGTCCATCTGTGGATGTTGTAACAGGACTTATCAAGGCAAATCTTCCATCTCGCATCAGTTATAGAGTCGGGCAAAAAATAGACTCTAAAATCATCCTAGATCAACAGGGTGCTGAGTCACTTTTAGGTCGTGGAGATATGCTTTTCACACCTCCAGGTGCGACAGGACTTGTTCGTTTACATGCTCCATGGAGTACTGAAGAGGAGATAGATAATATAGTCGAATTTATTAAATCTCAACGTGAACCAGAGTATGATAAAAGCTTTTTATTAGAAGAGAATGAAGTCAAGCGAAGCGGCGGAGGTTCTGGTGATACGAGTGATGAGATAGATCCACTTTATGAAGAAGCAAAACAGATTATTCTTTCTGAGAGAAAAACCTCTATCTCTTACTTACAAAGAAGATTGCAAATAGGCTATAACCGATCTGCAAGAGTTATAGAGCAGCTCGAAGAGAATGGAATACTTTCTGAACCAAATTCAAAAGGGATTAGAGAGATTTTATAAATAGATATGTTACAAAAATATACATATTTATCGAAATTTCATCATTGAATGTTACTAAAGTTAACACTGTCCAAAAACGCCTCTTTTTTTAGTATATAATCTTCGAAATTAAAATTAACAGGAGTCATGATGGCTTTTATCGAAGATTATAAAGCTCACGTTGCTGAGCGTGCGGCACTTGGTGTTCCTCCACTTCCACTTTCGGCTGAACAAACAGCACAGTTAATAGAGATGATAAAAAAAGGTGAGGGTGATATAGATTTTAACCTTGATCTTTTAACAAATCGTGTTTCTCCTGGTGTTGATGATGCAGCTTATGTAAAAGCGGCATTTTTAAATGATGTAGTTCAAGAAAATGTTCAGGTTACAGGTTTAAGTGCACAAACAGCCGTCAAAATGCTTGGAATGATGCTTGGTGGTTACAATGTAAAACCAATCATTGATGGACTTAAATCAACAAATGCAGCTGTTGTGGCTGAAGCAGTTGAAGCACTAAAACACACTCTTCTTGTGTATGATGCATTCAATGATGTAGAGGAACTTCACAAAGCTGGTAACGCAGCAGCAACTGAAGTGATGACTTCATGGGCAAATGCTGAGTGGTTTACTTCAAAACCAGCTTTAGCGCAAGAGATTACAGTAACTGTTTATAAAGTTCCTGGTGAGACAAATACAGATGACCTTTCTCCTGCTAGCGAAGCGTTTACTCGTTCGGATATTCCTTTACATGCAAACTCTATGTTGCAATCAAGAATGGACAATGCTCTTGCAACTATTCAAACTTTAAAAGAAAAAGGGCATCCTTTAGCTTATGTTGGTGATGTTGTAGGTACTGGTTCGTCTAGAAAATCGGGTGTAAACTCTGTGCAATGGCATATGGGTGATGATATCCCTGGTGTTCCTAATAAACGTACTGGCGGTGTTGTAATTGGAAGTATTATTGCTCCTATTTTCTTTGCTACATGTGAGGATTCTGGCGCACTTCCATTGGAGATGGATGTAACTGGGATGGAAACCGGTGATGTGATCACTATCTATCCATTTAAAGGTGAAGCACATAAAAATGGTACATGTATCGCTACATTTACGTTAAATCCAAATACTATTGTTGACGAAGTACGTGCCGGTGGACGTATTCCACTCATCATCGGTCGTGGTTTAACTGCAAAAGCTCGCAGTATTTTAGGGCTTGGAGCAACTGATCTTTTCTTAACTCCAGTTCAACCAGCTGATACGGGCAAAGGTTATACGCTTGCACAAAAAATGGTAGGACGTGCTTGTGGTATGGATGGTGTTCGCCCAGGAATGTACGTTGAGCCAGTAACTGCAACTGTTGGAAGTCAAGATACAACTGGACCGATGACTCGTGATGAGATCAAAGAACTTGCAGCTCTTGGCTTTTCAGCTGATCTTGTTATGCAATCATTTTGTCATACAGCGGCTTATCCAAAACCTTCAGATGTTGTAATGCACCATACATTACCAGACTTTATCTCTAACCGTTCTGGTGTTGCACTTCGCCCAGGTGATGGAGTTATCCACTCTTGGTTGAACCGTTTGACTCTTCCAGATACAGTAGGAACAGGTGGAGATAGCCATACTCGTTTTCCAATTGGTATCAGCTTCCCTGGTGGTTCTGGAATCGTTGCATTTGCTGGTGTTACAGGAAGTATGCCTTTAACTATGCCAGAGTCTGTACTTGTGCGTTTTAGTGGAGAGCTTCAACCTGGTATCACACTTCGTGACCTTGTAAATGCAATTCCATATGTTGCTATCAAACAAGGACTTTTAACTGTTGAGAAAAAAGGCAAGAAAAATATTTTCAATGGCCGTATCTTAGAGATTGAGGGTCTTCCAAACTTAAAAGCAGAGCAAGCATTTGAGCTTTCAGATGCATCAGCTGAGAGAAGTGCAGCAGCTTGTACAGTTCTTTTAAATAAAGAGCCAGTGATAGAGTACTTAAAATCAAATGTAACACTTATTGAGTCTATGGTTAAAGATGGTTACCAAGATGCTCGTACATTGCAACGTCGTGCTGACAAAATGAAAGAGTGGTTGGCAAATCCTGAGTTGATGCAACCAGATGCTGATGCAGAGTATGCAGCAGTTATTGAAATCAACCTCAATGAGATAACAGAACCGATTTTGGCTTGTCCAAACGATCCAGATAATGTAAAACTTTTAAGTGAAGTTGCTGGTGAGAAAATTGATGAAGTATTCTTAGGAAGTTGTATGACAAATATCGGTCACTACCGTGCAGCTGGTGAAGTTATGCGTGGTGAAGGGAAAGTTTCTGTTGAAAAATTTTGGATCGTTCCACCGACTCGTATGGATGAGCAACAACTTATCAACGAAGGTTACTACGATGTTTACAAAGCGATTGAAGCGCAAACTGAAGTACCAGGATGTTCACTTTGTATGGGTAACCAAGCATCTGCTCGCCCAAATGCAACAGTATTCTCAACTTCTACACGTAACTTTGATAACCGTTTAGGAAAAGGAACTCAAGTGTATCTTGGTTCTGCTGAACTTGCTTCAGTATGTGCAAAACTTGGACGTATTCCAACTGTTGAAGAGTATATGAGTATCGTTCCGCAAAAACTAGAAGGCAAAGAAGCGAATGTTTATAAATATCTAAACTTCAATGAAATCAAAGATTATCATCTTGAAGCTCGTAATGTAGCGCAAGAGAAATATGGTGTAACAATCAAACCTGTTTAACAACAGGTTGCTTACACAAAAGTGCATCTTACATGTAAAGGATTCCTTACATGTAAGGGCTTTTTTGGCAGTGGGAAGCGTTCTCACTAAAATAGGCACACTCGATGCCCGACTTTGTTGTACAACCATGAGGGGCTGTGAAGCGTTTCATGTCATAAAATAATATAAGCATCTTCTACAGTACACCACTTTGGTATAGATTCTTATTTGTATTCAACATATGATGTAAAAAAAATCACATAGGTAGTACAATCGTAAAGTTTGCTCCATTTTTGGTGTTGAACGCACTAATCTCGCCACCGAGTTTTTCAACAATATTTTTAGACATATACAGACCAATTCCCAAACCGCCAGTTTTTCCTGAAATAAATAGTTCAAATATTTTTTCGATGGGATCGATTTTTATCCCTCCGCCGTTATCTTCAATGGTGATAATGACTTCGCTATCCGTGATGGTAGTGCTCAAGGTAATTATTTTCTTTTTCTCTTGATTGTTTTCGATCAAAATATCTTTGGCATTGAGTAAAATATTCATAATTACTTGGGAAAATAGATTTTTGTTACTATGTATAAAAAGAGTATTTTGAGGGGTAAAGTTTATTGTGATATTTTGATGAGCCATCGAATCTTTTAAAAAATGGATGAGACTGACTAAGTGGTCGTTTAGATCAAAATTCTCTTTTTCATCGGTTTGGTCTACAAAAAAATCTTGTAAGGTATCGATTGTACCAGAGAGATGTTGTAGCACGGAAGTAGATAATCGGCATGATTCGATCAGCTCTTCATCTGAGAGATGGGAATATTTGATTTTTCCTTCCACATTAGCAATGATAGCTCCCAGTGAATTGAGCGGTTGTCTCCATTGATGGGCTATGTTTCCGGTGAGTTCTCCAATCACTTTTTGTCGTGATTTCATGATTGCAAGTTGTTCATTTTTTGCATTTTCTTCTTTTAAGAGTTTAATACGATATGCAAGTGCCAAAGAAAAGAAGATTAGATCCCAAAGGAGTGCAATATTGGGAAGGTTTAGGGTTGTAAGTGAATAATACACACCACTATTTTTAGTCAAAATAACAAATCCAAATGAAAAAGCAATTCCTCCACCCGTGGCGATAAGATAATACAGTGCGGGTTTAAATCCTTCTCTATATCTCTTGATACCAATAAAAATGGCAAAAAATTGAAATATTTGAATACTTAAAAGCCATAGACTTTGGCTGTATGGAATAATCCCTGTGAAAATATGAAAAGGTGTGAGTATATTATTTATAATGAGTAAAATGATAAAAATATTTTTGAGTCTTTTATGCTTATCATGCAGATTTAAAAAATGAATTGTAAAAAAAGTAAGCCCGAAAGTATAGGTAATCATTGCATAAATCCAGAATGTCATAGTTGTTTTGCCATCAATTCCGATGATGAAAGGCAGATAACCTAATGAAAGTTGGTTTACAGTTAGAAAACCAAGCATATAAACGAAATAATATAAAAAAGATTTGTCTTTGGTGAATATGAATAATAATAAATTATATATAAAGAAAGATAGAGCTATTGCTGTTGTTGAAACAAGAATCATTAATAAAGTATTCCAACTTTTTTCTATCTCTTTTTCACTGCCAAATGCAAAAGAAATTAATCGGACGTATGTGTTGTTTATTTTTAGAAGATACAGCGTGTTAGATGAATGTGTTTCAAGTGTGAATCGAGATGAAAATGTTTTTATCATTTTATCTTCCAATGGAAGATAAAAACCATTTTTATCATGTCTTAAAAATTTTCCATTGTGGTACACATAAAGATCTTGATAATTACCCAATATGTCTTTGGAATCGAGAAAAAATTGTTCGTTTGATGTCGTGGATACTTCAAATAAAAACCAGTAGGTATCGTGGTCAAATCCAAAACTTACTGCTTTTTTTGAAAGTGGAATGAACTGTTGCTTTAATGCTGATTCGGGCGTTATATTTTTGTTTGTTTTAAAATATCCTGATTGATGAACAATTATATGCGGATTGAGTATTTCTACAGAATCAAATCCAAATAGCAAGTTTATAAATACAAAAAGCAATAAAAAAACAGATTTCATAATACCGCATTGAGCCGCCAACCGCTCCCTTTTACAGAAAGTATTAGCTCAAATCCTATTTTATTTCTTAGTCTGTTGAGAAGATTTTTAAGGGCAGATTCTGTGACATCTTCATGTGGCCAAATTTGAAAAATGAGTTCATCTTTTTCAATAACTCGATTACTATTGTGAATAAAAAGCTTTAAAAGTATTTTTTCTTTTTTACCTAAATCAATGATTTTACTATCTTTAAAAAGTTCTTCTGTGTGTGCATTGTATATTAAGTTGTTTTCAAAATGGTAAAGATGTGTTTTCACAGACATTTTTGGGATGACTTTACGAAAAGCGTCCAGAAGTGTTCCTAACTCAACAGGTTTTACAATATATGCATCAATTTGTGCATTTGCGGCCTGTAAAAGCATATTACGGTCTGAATAGGCGCTTAGTGCAATGATAGGGATATGTGGATTAAGAGTTCGTATCATATAAAACAGTTCAAAGCCATTGACTTTTGGCATTTCGATATCACTCAAAATAATATCTGGTTTTTCATCTTCATATAATTTATATGCATTTTGACCATTATCCGTAGTCAAAACTTTATCAAAAAATATAGAGAGTAAAGAGGTGATTTGTTTCAATACTAATGGATCGTCTTCGACAAATAATATAGTTGTTTTTTTTAATATTTGTAAATCATTATCCACTTTTTTTCCATGAGTATTTGTAATTTATTAGAAACTATATCATATATGAGTCCCTTATTAGTCCCGTTAATGTCAGCAATTACAAACTAATAGGGGACTTCCTTATTGTTAAAATTATCTTCTGGCTATATATACATTTAAAAAGGATCAAAAATGAAAAACACAAGCGATTATAGTTCACGTTTCCGCATCCTCAAAGGTGGGAAAATCTCCTTAGTTGTTTCTGCAATGCTTATGAGTGCAACACTTGTTCATGCAGCACCAACAGGTGGCTTAGTTACAACTGGTTCAGCTTCTATCAATCAAGCTGGCTCCGTTACCACCATCACCCAAAGTACAAATAAAGCTTCCATTAACTGGCAAAACTTTAGTATAGGAAAAAATGAAACTGTAAACTTTGTACAACCCTCATCTTCATCAGTAACTCTTAACCGTGTTGTTGGAACATCTGCATCTCTCATCGAAGGAGCTATGAATGCAAAT
>CAITKP010000055.1 GCA_903892995.1 uncultured Campylobacterales bacterium | reverse complement strand
TTCTTTCAAAAACCCCTTGACATTGATTTCTGATTTGTCTATAATTCCCGTCCACAAACGATGAGACCTTAAGTTAAGGCCTTGAGAGACGACGTCTTTCTAGTTTGAGATCATTGAAAACTAAGCAAGTAGATAACAAGATAACTAACGAAAGTTAGATTGTTTTTAAGTTTACTTAAATAACTAACAACTAACCGTCTATTCAATTTAGAATAGACAACTATACAAAGTCTATACTTTAGAAATAGAGTATAGCAAAGCCAATGATTTTTCAATCTTGGGCAAAGATTAAACAAACCAATTATGGAGAGTTTGATCCTGGCTCAGAGTGAACGCTGGCGGCGTGCTTAACACATGCAAGTCGAACGATGATTAAGAGCTTGCTCTTATGATTAGTGGCGCACGGGTGAGTAATATATAGGTAATGTACCCCAAAGACCGGGATAGCCACTGGAAACGGTGATTAATACTGGATACACCTTTTAGATTTAAGTCTAGATGGGAAATGTTTTTTCGCTTTGGGATCGGCCTATATCCTATCAGCTAGTTGGTGAGGTAAGAGCTCACCAAGGCAATGACGGGTAGCGGGTTTGAGAGGATGATCCGCCACACTGGTACTGAGACACGGACCAGACTCCTACGGGAGGCAGCAGTGAGGAATATTGCACAATGGGGGAAACCCTGATGCAGCAACGCCGCGTGGAGGATGACGCATTTCGGTGTGTAAACTCCTTTTATAAGGGAAGAAAATGACGGTACCTTATGAATAAGCACCGGCTAACTCCGTGCCAGCAGCCGCGGTAATACGGAGGGTGCAAGCGTTACTCGGAATCACTGGGCGTAAAGGACGCGTAGGCGGGTTGGTAAGTCAGATGTGAAATCCTACAGCTTAACTGTAGAACTGCATTTGAAACTACCGACCTAGAGTATGGGAGGGGGAGATGGAATTAGTGGTGTAGGGGTAAAATCCGTAGATATCACTAGGAATACCGAAAGCGAAGGCGATCTCCTGGAACATTACTGACGCTAAGGCGTGAAAGCGTGGGGAGCAAACAGGATTAGATACCCTGGTAGTCCACGCCCTAAACGATGTTCACTAGTCGTCGGAAAGCTTGTCTTTTCGGTGATGCACTTAACAGATTAAGTGAACCGCCTGGGGAGTACGGTCGCAAGATTAAAACTCAAAGGAATAGACGGGGACCCGCACAAGTGGTGGAGCATGTGGTTTAATTCGAAGATACGCGAAAAACCTTACCTAGCCTTGACATTGATAGAATTCTGTAGAGATACGGAAGTGCCCCTCGGGGAACTTGAAAACAGGTGCTGCACGGCTGTCGTCAGCTCGTGTCGTGAGATGTTGGGTTAAGTCCCGCAACGAGCGCAACCCTCGTCCTTAGTTGCTAACAGTTCGGCTGAGCACTCTAAGGAGACTGCCTTCGTAAGGAGGAGGAAGGTGAGGACGACGTCAAGTCATCATGGCCCTTATGGCTAGGGCTACACACGTGCTACAATGGGGCGTACAGAGAGTTGCAATACCGCGAGGTGGAGCCAATCTCATAAAGCGTCTCTCAGTTCGGATTGTTCTCTGCAACTCGAGAGCATGAAGCTGGAATCACTAGTAATCGTAGATCAGCATTGCTACGGTGAATACGTTCCCGGGTCTTGTACTCACCGCCCGTCACACCATGGGAGTTGATTTCACCCGAAATCGGGAAGCTAACCTTCGGGGGGCTACCGCTTACGGTGGAATTAGCGACTGGGGTGAAGTCGTAACAAGGTAACCGTAGGAGAACCTGCGGTTGGATCACCTCCTTTCTAGAGTAAAGAGTTATCATTCATTTGATAATCTCATACAAAGAAAATCTCACAGAGATATAGTTAGTTATTGAGTTGTTTACTTGCTTAGTTTTCAGTGATCTATGTTATTTCACATATTATAGATTATTCTCGGGCCTATAGCTCAGCTGGTTAGAGTGCACCCCTGATAAGGGTGAGGTCAGAGGTTCAAGTCCTCTTAGGCCCACCATTTTTTGAGTTATAGTACTTAAAAAGTAAGAGAGAATAAATGAAGTTTAACACCAGACCTATAAGTAGGTTTAGTGTTAGACTTTTAAAGTCTAAAGTTCATTAAATTATTATTGTTAAAGTCAACTAAAGTAAAGAATAAATCCAATTTATTTTTGAAATAACAACTACAACAGATCACTGTCTTATGTTAAGTAAGGCAGTGAGCGCACGATCTAGCAATAGATCAACTTAGAAAAAAGATATTAAGGGCCATAGGTGGATGCCTTGGCTGGTAGAGGCGATGAAGGACGTATTAGGCTGCGATAAGCCTCGGGGAGCTGCCAAAGAGCTTTGATCCGGGGATTTCCGAATGGGGCAACCCGGCACGGCGCGAGTCGTGTCACTACATAGTAGAGCGAACGAGGGGAAGTGAAACATCTCAGTACCCTCAGGAAGAGAAATCAAACGAGATTCCCACAGTAGCGGCGAGCGAAATGGGATTAGGACAAACCAGGTGCTTGCACTTGGGGTTGCGGACTGCATACGGTATTTAAGTCGATAGATGAGTCATTTGGAAAGATGAGCCATAGAGGGTGATAGCCCCATAATCGAAATCGACGAGAAACTAGCAGGATCCAGAGTAGGTCGGGACACGTGTTATCTTGACTGAAGCAGGGGGGACCACCCTCCAATCCTAAATACTACTACCAGACCGATAGTGAACCAGTACCGTGAGGGAAAGGTGAAAAGAACTGCGGTGAGCAGAGTGAAATAGAACCTGAAACCTATGGCTTACAATCATTCGGAGCACCATGGCGCAAGCCGGTGTGACGGACTGCCTTTTGCATAATGAGCCTGCGAGTTGTGGTATCTGGCAAGGTTAAGCGAACGCGAAGCCGTAGCGAAAGCGAGTCTTAATAGGGCGAATTAGTCAGATGCTGCAGACCCGAAACTGAGTGATCTATCCATGAGCAGGTTGAAGCTGGTGTAAGAGCCAGTGGAGGACCGAACCCATTGACGTTGAAAAGTCTCGGGATGACTTGTGGATAGGGGTGAAAGGCCAATCAAACTCAGTGATAGCTGGTTCTCTCCGAAATATATTTAGGTATAGCCTCGAGCATTAGCATACAGGGGTAGAGCACTGACAGGGCTAGGGCTGCTTCCCGCGGTACCAAACCCTATCAAACTCCGAATACTGTATGTGTAACCTCGGGAGTCAGGCGGTGGGTGATAAAATCAATCGTCAAGAGGGGAACAACCCAGACTAGCAGTTAAGGTCCCAAAGTTACATCTGAGTGGAAAAGGATGTGGAGTTGCTGTGACAACCAGGAGGTTGGCTTAGAAGCAGCCATCCTTTAAAGAAAGCGTAACAGCTCACTGGTCTAGCGATTCTGCGCCGAAAATATAACGGGGCTAAGATGTACACCGAAACTCTAGATTTGTCTTCGGACAAGTGGTAGGAGAGCGTTCCAAGCAGCGTAGAAGCCATACCGGTAAGGAGTGGTGGAGCGCTTGGAAGTGAGCATGCAGGCATGAGTAGCGATAAAAGGGATGAGAATTCCCTTCGCCGTAAACCCAAGGTTTCCTACGCGATGCTCGTCATCGTAGGGTTAGTCGGGACCTAAGTCGAGTCCGAAAGGGGTAGACGATGGCAAATCGGTTAATATTCCGATACCGACGGTTGTTCATTTGAGTGATGGGGGGACGCATAGAGTTAAACGAGCTCACTGATGGAATAGTGGGTCGAAGGACGTAGGAAGTAACACAGGCAAATCCGTGTTGCAATATTCCGAGATCTGACAGGCAATTCAATCTCTTCGGAGAGCGAGTTGAATCGTTGATACTGTCGTGCCGAGAAAAGCCTCTAAGCGAGAACAACCGTTGCCCGTACCGTAAACCGACACAGGTGGGTGAGATGAGTATTCTAAGGCGCGTGGAAGAACCCTGGTTAAGGAACTCTGCAAACTAGCACCGTATCTTCGGTATAAGGTGTGCCTATAAGGTGAAGCCCCTGCGGGTGGAGCTTGATTAGGTCGCAGCAAAGTGTCCCTCCCGACTGTTTACCAAAAACACAGCACTCTGCTAACTCGTAAGAGGATGTATAGGGTGTGACGCCTGCCCGGTGCTTGAATGTTAAATGGATTTGTTAGCTCTGCGAAGCATTGAAATGAAGCACAAGTAAACGGCGGCCGTAACTATAACGGTCCTAAGGTAGCGAAATTCCTTGTCGGTTAAATACCGACCTGCATGAATGGCGTAACGAGATGGGAGCTGTCTCAACCAGGGATCCAGTGAAATTGTAGTGGAGGTGAAAATTCCTCCTACCCGCGGAAAGACGGAAAGACCCCGTGCACCTTTACTATAGCTTGACATTGCTATTGGGATATTCATGTGCAGGATAGGTGGGAGCTGTTGATCCTAGAACGCCAGTTCTAGAGAAGGCATCCTTGAGATACCACCCTTGAACATTCTGATAGCTAACTTGGTACGATTATCTCGTGCGAGGACAATGTCTGGTGGGTAGTTTGACTGGGGCGGTCGCCTCCTAAAAAGTAACGGAGGCTTACAAAGTTCGGCTCAGGTGGGTTGGAAATCCACCGTAGAGTATAATGGCATAAGCCGGACTGACTGTAAGACATACACGTCGAGCAGAGTCGAAAGACGGTCATAGTGATCCGGTGGTTCTGTGTGGAAGGGCCATCGCTCAAAGGATAAAAGGTACGCCGGGGATAACAGGCTGATCTCCCCCAAGAGCTCACATCGACGGGGAGGTTTGGCACCTCGATGTCGGCTCATCGCATCCTGGGGCTGAAGTAGGTCCCAAGGGTATGGCTGTTCGCCATTTAAAGCGGTACGCGAGCTGGGTTCAGAACGTCGTGAGACAGTTCGGTCCCTATCTTCCGTGGGCGCAGGAGAGTTGAGGAGAGCTGACCCTAGTACGAGAGGACCGGGTTGGACGTGCCACTGGTGCACCAGTTGTTCTGCCAAGAGCATCGCTGGGTAGCTACGCACGGATGTGATAACCGCTGAAAGCATCTAAGCGGGAAGCCAACTCCAAGATGAACTCTCCCTGAAGTACGCTTGAAGACTACAAGCTTGATAGGCTGGGTGTGTACGCAGAGTAATCTGTTTAGCTGACCAGTACTAATAGTACGTTCGTCTTTTTTTTAGCTCACTGCCTTACTTAGTGTAAGCAAAGTGATCTGTTGTTGTATTAGTTGACTTAACAATAATCTCCTCATGAAGTCCAACGCAGTTGGATCTAAGTGCATTTCGATGCTTTTAGATCCGATTGTCTAGGTGGCTATAGAGAGAGGGAAACGCCTGGTCCCATTCCGAACCCAGAAGCTAAGCCTCCCATCGCTGATAATACTGCACCTTTCAGGTGTGGAAACGTAGGTCGCCGCCTAGTTCATCGGATTTCTAATCCAACACTTTTTCCCCTATTTTATCTTTTAATTTTTAGCTAACTTCGTATTTAATTCCTATTCTTTAATCTTCTATATCCCTTGTTTTACTCGTAGTTTGTTTGTTTGCTTGGGCTTTCTTTATTTGGTTGGTTTACATGTAAGAGGGGTTTGTGATCAAATTTTAATTATTCTATATCTTTCTTCTAAAGCTTTTATATCACTTATTTCAGAATTATTTATATTGTATAGTTTATTTATAATAATGTCTGAACATTGATTCATTCTTGCGTAATCATTCATATAAAGTATTAGCTCTTTATAATAATCTATTTTATTGAGATTGTTTTTTATGACTATTTCATCTATATTTATATGTTTGCGAAACTCAAGATTTGTTTGTACTCTCACTCCAGCATAAGCTAGTGGCTCATTATTTTCAATAGCCAGTATAATTTTATAATTTTCTTTTACAGCTTGATAGATTATATCTTCGTACTCTTTATATGTTATATCGTTCTGGGAATATTTGTATATCTCATATGCGAGGTGTAGTTCTGTTAAATTTATTTCTCTGACTTGCACTAATTATCTTTCATAAATAGAAGCTTATATGCTTCTATTTTTCTTTTTCAATCATCTCTTTGTATTGCATACTGACCTTATTGATCATATCTCTATTTGGTATTTTTCGAGATGCAGTGTAACCGATGATATTTTGATTTTCATCATATTTTGGAATGATATTAACAATAACCCAGTAAAATTTTCCATCTTTACGGAGATTTTTTACATAACCTTCCCACATTTTTCCACTTTGAACTACTTTCCACATCTCTGCAAAAGCAGCTTTAGGCATATTTGGATGGCGTAGAAGGCTATGTGGCTGTCCTAGAGCTTCCTCTTTTGTGTATCCACTCATCTCTACAAATTTTCTATTTACAAAAGTGATAATTCCCTTCGTGTCCGTTTCTGAGATAAGAGTCTTTCCATCAAAAAAAACCTCTTGATCTAGCGGCTTAGGTCTTTGCATTGAATTGCCTTTTTAATCAGTATTTTATGGGACAGTATAACTTTTATAGGCTTATGTAATATTTATATTAGTAGCAATAGGCTACAATCATATAAAAAAACGGATGACACCTAAATGCTCTCAACCGAGATAGATAAACTTTTAGACCAAAATAATAAGCTTTTAACAGAGATATACTTTGATCTGCAACGTCACTTTGAAGATAAATATGGCGAAGATACTGTTGTATTTATGGAGATTGGTACTTTTTTTGAAGTTTATGAGGTGAATAATGATGAAGAACAAATAGGAAAAGCCAAAGAGATAGCGGAGCTTTTAAATATCCAGCTTACAAAAAAGAATAAATCTATCATTGAAAACTCCGCGAAAAATCCTCTCTTAGCTGGTGTGCCTGCTGTCTCATTTGAGCGTTATTTAAACCGTCTTATCCAAGAGCAAAAGTATACTGTCGTAGTTGTAAAGCAACGTGGAAAACCACCAAAGATTAGTCGTTATATCGCACAAATTATCTCTCCAGGTACAAATTTTGATTATACGATTGATAATGATGATAATTATATTGTTTCACTTTTAGTTGATAAATTTCGAGGTGTTTATACGATAGGGTATAGTGCTATTGATATCACAACTGGAAAAACGCAGGTTTTTGAGACACATGGTAGTAGTGAAGATCCATCTTATGCGCTCGATGAAGTTTTTAATCTTTTAAATATTTACAAAACAAGTGAAGTTGTTTTGACATTTTTTGATGGTGTAGATGATCAAAGAGCTGTGCTTAATTATCTGGAAATCCCAGAGCATTACCACTATACAATTAATCATGAAATGCCTCGTATTGATTATCAAAATGAGCTTTTTGCAAAGGTGTATCAGATCAAATCATTGCTCTCTCCTATAGAGCATTTAGATCTTGAACGTTCGCCAATGATCTCTGTAGCTTTGGCAATTTTAGTGCATTTTGTCATTGAACATGATGTGCATATTATCCAAAAGCTTGACCGTCCACATATTATTGATAATAGACGTTACATGTATCTTGGAAACAATGCCCTTGAACAGCTTTCTATTATCTCAAAAGATAGAAATGAGATGACACTTTTGAAGATGTTAGATAAAAGTGCTACAGCGATAGGTCGTCGCTTACTCAAAGAGCGTCTTTTAAATCCCATTATGGAGAGTGAAGAGCTAAATCGACGTTATAACTTAATAGAAAAAGTAAACTCTCATACAAGATATCTTGAGGAGACGATGCGAGGGATTTATGACTTAGAACGTCTTTCTCGCCGTCTTGATTTAGGGCGTTTACACCCTTTTGAGATGAATCATATTTATGATTCGATGCTTAGTGTAAAAGAGTTGATGGCATATATAAAAAAACACAAAATTCAAAAAACCACTTTTAGCGAGAGTGAAGTAGATGAGTTTTTACGGGATATCTATAAAAGTATCGATCTTGATATCTCACGTCGTTTTACTTTAGCAACCATTGATGAAAATTTTTTAATGCGTCATGTTGATAGTGCGGTAGATACACTTGTAGATGAAAATGCAAAGATGCTTCAAACATTTAGCATTATTATGGATGCAATAGAGAAACTTATAAGTAGTGTCACATCAAATAGTACTCAAGGAAGCGTCGCACTTGGCGTGCTAGATAAAGAGGGCTATTACATCACTCTGACAAAAAATCGTTATTCGCTCATTGAAACTGTTTTTAAATCTCACTCGGTTGAGATTGGAAGCTTACATGTAAGCTTTAGTGCGTTTAGTGTCAAGAAGCTGACAAATAATGTCAAGATCACTTCACCACTCTTAGATGAACTTTCAGACAAGATTATGAGAAATAAAAGCAAAATAGTATCTTTGGTAAAAGAGCGATATGCCCAGCTTCAAGGAGTTTATGAAAGACGGTATGCCCTTCTTTTTGATCGCATTATAGCTTATGTTGCAGATTTGGATGTGGCGGTGAGTTCTTCAAAAGTCGCGCAAATATATAACCATTCAAGACCGATGATCGTGGAAGTTGGCAAGGATGAAAACTTTATGCAGATCATGCAGCTGCGCCATCCTCTCATTGAGCTCCAACAGCGCCGTGGTATCTATGTGCCAAATGATATTGTTATGGGAAATCGCGACTATATGGACCTGCCATATCCTACAACTGTGATGCTCGATCTTCATGTGCATGATGGTCATGATATCAATGGTGTACTTTTATATGGGATCAACTCTAGCGGAAAATCCTCTTTGATGAAAAGTATAGGTATTGCTATTTTAATGGCGCAAAGCGGTTTTTTTGTTAGTGCTTCAGCGATGAAATTTTCTCTTTTTGAGTCTATCTTTACTCGTATTGTTTCGCGCGATAATCTTGCAAAAGGCTTATCAACTTTTGCAGTTGAGATGGTGGAACTCAAAAATATCTTTAATCGTGCAAGTGTGAAATCTTTGGTGCTTGGAGATGAGATATCGCATGGAACAGAAACACTCTCTGGTGTTGCAATTGTAGCGAGTGCTATTATCAAGCTTGCAAAACTGAGAAGTATCTTTTTATTTGCCACTCATTTACACCAACTCTCTACAATGGCGGAGATAAAAAAACTCAAGAATGTTGTCGATTTGCATTTGAGTGTAGAGTATGATGAGGCTCAAGATCTGCTTGTATTTAACCGTATCTTGCAATCTGGAAGTGGAAGTAGTATTTATGGGCTTGAGTTTGCAAAATCACTCCATATGGATGGAGAGTTTTTAGAAACTGCAAACTCTATTCGAAAGCGTCTTGCAAATGATTTTGATGAACTTGAACTTTTAGTAAAGAAAAAGACAAGTAAATACAATAAAGAGCTTTACGTGACAAAATGCGTCATTTGTGGTGCAATGGCAGAGGATGTTCATCATATCTCTCAACAGTCGCTTTCAGATAAAGCTGGTTTTATTGGGCATTTTCATCAAGACCATAAACACAATCTCGTACCTCTTTGTAAAGAACATCATAGACTTATTCACGATGGAAAAGTCAAAGTAAGCGGATTTGTTATGACATCTAAAGGTTTGCAACTTGAATATGAAGAGAGTTTAACACAGTTTACATCCAAAGGGCACTTCGCATGTAAGGATGATGCTTCATCACTTGATGATTGGGATTTTTAATATCTAAACTATAAGGTAAATTATATGAAATTTTTTAGTAAGACAATGTCAAATATTTTGTTAGCAAGTAGCTTGCTTTATTCTTCCTCTTTTGCAGAAGAGCCAAAGGGTCCAAAAACTCCTCCAAAAGTGGATGTTTATATCGTGCCCCCATCAAAAGATATAGAAATTTCTCTTGAATATCCTGTTCGTTTTGTTCCTCTGCGAGATGCAACAATAATGGCAAGAGTCACTGGTGTTTTGCAAAAAAAATACTACACAGAGGGACAATATGTCCATAAAGGGGATCTCCTTTACAAAATAGAACCAGATAGCTATGTGGCAAATGTCGAGAGTGCAAAAGCAGCGTTGCAACTAGAAAATGCAAAGTTAGCAAAGGCGCAAAAAGATTGGATAAGAGCCGATGGACTTTATAAAGATAAAGCGATCAGCGAACAAGAAAAAGATAGCGCTTACTATGCGTACCAAACTGCTCAGGCAAGTGTAAATGTCACAAAAGCAGCGCTAAAAAAAGTGAAAATCGATCTTTCATATACCAATGTACGGGCAACTATCAGTGGAATGAGCGGACTTAAGATGGTCAATGAGGGAGAATTTGTAAAAGAGGGAACGCCACTTGTAACTATCACTCAAACTGATCCGATCTATGCGGAGTTTTCAATTACAAACTTTAATACCCTTAAGCAAAAATATCAGCTCTCTAAAGGGAGTTGGAACAATCTGCAAGGTGCAAATCTCAAAGCTTCACTGCTTCTTGATGGCAAGCCTTATGGAAGCTTAGGAAAAGTAGATTTTGTTGATTCCCATTTAGATAAATCAACTGCAACACTCAAAGCACGTGCCGTTTTTGAGAATCACTCTTTAACGCTTTTAGCTGGTGGATATGCAAGAATAAAACTGATGGGAATTATCTCTAAAAATGTGATTACTGTTCCTCAAAAATCTGTTTTACAAAGTCCACTAGGCACGAGTGTTTTTGTGGTTGTAAATAAAAAAATCGTTCCAAAACCTGTTAAAATCTTAGGAACAGCGGATCAAAATTTTATTGTGCAGGGTGTATCTGCAAAAGATGCGGTTGTCTTAAATAACTTTTTTAGAGTTAAGCCTAATGATAGTGTTATCATCGATAAAATCCTAAAATAGATAGGTAGAAAAATGTTTTCAAAATATTTTATCAACAGGCCGATTTTCTCTGCGGTTCTTTCCATTGTTATTATTATCGCTGGATTTATCTCTATAAAGGGGCTTCCAGTGGAAGCGTATCCAAGTGTTGTTCCTGTTCAGATCAACGTCACTGCTTCTTATCCTGGAGCAGATGCTCAGACGCTTTCTAAAACTGTTACAGCACCACTAGAGACAGCGATAAACGGTGCAGACAATATGATCTATATGACATCTACTGCTTCGCCAAGCGGAAGTGTCACGATTAATGTACTCTTTAAAATAGGGACAAATCCAGACGCAGCAAACGTAGAGGTCAACAACCGTGTTCAGTTGGCACTCTCACAGCTTCCTCAAGAGGTGCGAAGCCAAGGTGTGAGTATCAGAAAAAGCTCGCCAGATATGCTCAAAGTCCTCGCATTTACCTCCAAAAAACAGGTGCATGATACAGTTTACCTCTCAAACTATGTCTCAATCAATGTTTTAGATGATATCAAGCGTATTCCAGGTGTGGGTGATGCGAGTATCTTTGGAAACAAAGATTACTCTATGCGTGTGTGGCTCTCGCCTGAGAAATTGGCAAATTTTGGTCTAAGCGTCACAGATGTCACTAATGCTATAAAAAGCCAAAATAGCCAGTATTCAGCTGGGCAGTTAGGACAAGAGCCGACTTCAAAAGATCAAGTATTTACCTATACAGTTCGTGCGCAGGGCCGTCTTGATAAGGCAGATGAGTTTGCAGATATCATCTTAAAATCAAATCCAGACGGTTCTGCTTTGCATCTAAGAGATGTTGCCCGTGTTGAACTTGGTTCTGCGGCTTATTTTTTCAAAGCGACTTTCAACAAAGAGCCGATGATTCCAGTTGCCATCTTTTTAGCACCGGGAGCAAACGCACTCAAAGTCTCAGCAGAGCTTGATAAAACGATGGAGGAACTTTCAAAAAAATTCCCCTCAGATATCAAAATCAGCGTGCCATATGACCCGACTGAGTTTGTCAGACAATCAATTACCGAAGTGATCTATACGCTTGGACTCTCTATTTTACTTGTCGTGGGTATCATCTATCTTTTCTTGGGAAATCTTCGTGCGACAATTATCCCAGTCATCGCTATTCCTGTTTCTATTATCGGGACATTTGCAGGCTTTTATGCGGCTGGGTTTTCTATTAACCTGCTCACACTCTTTGGGCTCACCCTTGCCATTGGGCTTGTTGTTGATGATGCTATCGTCGTTATAGAAAACGTTGAACGGATTCTCCATGAAAACAGAGATATAAGTGTAAAAGAAGCAACGATAAAAGCTATGCGTGAGATCACAGGGCCCGTTATCGCCATCGTTTTGGTGCTCTCGGCTGTATTTATTCCAGCATCGTTTACGGGCGGTTTTAGCGGAAAGCTTTATCAGCAGTTTGCCATTACCATCGTTATTTCAGTGGGAATCTCAGGTTTAGTTGCACTAACACTCACTCCATCACTTTGTGCGCTCTTTTTAAAACATGAAGAGTCAAAACCGTTTTGGCCTGTGAGAAAGTTTCATCAGTTCTTTGAAGCTGCAACAGCAAATTTTGCCTTACATGTAAAGCGTATTTTAAAGTTTGGACTCTTGAATATACTCTTGTTTGGAGTTATGATTGGTGCAGTTATGATGCTCTTAAAAAAGCTACCTACGGGACTTGTTCCAAATGAGGATCAAGGTGTTATCATGGTTATTCAAAATATGATGCCAGGTGCTTCACTCTCACGCACAAAAGCTGTAACCGATGAGGTCGGAAATGCTCTTTTAAGTAATCCAAATGTCACAAAAGCAGCGGGTCTCTCAGGACTTGATATAACTACAAGAGCATATAAGACAGACTCTGCTATCTCATTTGTGCATCTCACCGACTGGGATAAACGCCGCTCACGAGAACTTGGCGCAGATATGATCGCTAAAAAGTTTATGGGAGAGTTCTCTCAAAATAAAGAGGCGTTTTTGTTTGCAGTAACACCGCCTCCGATTCGTGGTATGAGTAACACGGGTGGTTTTGAGATGTATGTGCAAGATAGAACAGGCGGCGACATAGCACAGCTTGGCTCTTATGTAGAAGAGATCATCAAAAAAGCGTCTTTGCGCCCTGAACTTATGGGTGTGAGAAGCAGTCTCAATACGAATGTTCCTCAATACAAAATAACCCTTGATAAAGAGAAAGCAAAAGCTTTGGGAATCACAATCGCTGATATTTTCACAACTGTACAAGCAGCTTACGGTGGCTCTTATGTAAATGATTTCAACCTCTTTGGAAGAACTTATCATGTGGATATTGAGTCTGATGCTCCTTATCGAGGGGATCTGCAAAGTTATGATGATGTGTTTGTAAGATCAGCAAATGGTGCACTTATACCTGTGAGCGAAGTGGCTACAATTGAGCGCATTGTGGGTCCGAGTGTCATTCAAAGATTCAATATGTTTGATGCTGCGCAGATCTCAGGCCAGCCAAAACCAGGATATAGTTCAGGTGATGCACTCAAAGCAATCGAAGAGGTCACAACTTCTGTCCTTCCAGAGGGATATACTATCAGCTGGGCTGGAATCTCTTATCAAGAAAAAAGCCTGCAAAAAAGTGGAAACAACGCATTTCTTTATGCAATCGTTTTTGTATTTTTGATACTTGCAGCTCTTTATGAGAGTTGGAGTATTCCCTTTGCAGTTATTTTAGTTGTACCTTTTGCATTTTTTGGTGCTGTGCTTGGTTTGTGGCTTCGAGGTTTAGAGAACGACATCTACTTTCAAGTGGGGCTTATTACCCTTGTGGGACTTTCGGCAAAAAATGCTATTTTGATGGTGGAGTTTGCTACTCAGAGATTAAAAGCTGGAGCTTCACTTCTTGAGGCGACTATTGAGGGGGCGCGTATTCGTTTTAGACCGATAGTTATGACCTCTTTTGCCTTCATCATGGGTTCTTTGCCTTTAGCACTGAGTGTCGGTGCTGGTGCTAATAGTCGTCATATTATTGGTACGACTGTTGTTGGCGGTATGATCGCACTGACGATGATCGGTATCTTTTTCGTACCACTTTTTTACTATCTCATAATGAAATTTACTTCTAGATTTTTCAAAAAAGGAGAGGTCGATGCGCACTAAAATAGCTTTGAGTTGTGCTGTATTGTTTTTGACTGGATGTTCATTTGCACCTCAGATGAAAACGCCAAAGGTGGAACTTCCAAATATAGTTTCTCAAAAAACAGTGAAGATAGATACGCAGTGGTGGAAGGGATTTGGAGATGAAAATCTCAACCTGCTCATCGAAGAGGCTTTGAAAAATAACGATGATCTTCGTCTAGCGGTGGTCAATGTAAAAAAAGCACGCGCAATATATGGAATAAGTGAAGCACAAATGTATCCGCAGCTCAATCTTGGTGCAGATGCCACTAGAGAGAGTAGAAGTGCAAACTCCTATCCAAGCTCTTTTGGAGGAACTTACAATAACTTTTCACTTTCAGCTTCTATGTCGTATGAGCTTGATTTTTGGGGAAGTGTGCGAGATAGAGAAAAAGCTAATTTTGCCACTCTTCTTGCAACTGATGCACAAAAAGATGCTCTTGAAATAGCGCTTGTTAGCGATGTTGCGAGTTATTATTTTAATTTAGTAGCGATCAATGAGCAATCACAAATCGCACAAGAGAGTTTAAAAAGCTATAAAGATGCACTCCATTATAAAGAGATGCAGTTTAAACATGGAGTCGTTGATGAACTTGTCGTGCTTCAAGCAAAGGCACAAGTCGCATCAGCAAATACACAAGTGCAAACGATAGAATCATCAAAGATTAAAGTTCAAAACGCGCTTGTACTTCTTTTGGGACGTAATCCAAAAGAGATATTTCAAAAGATTGTAAGCAGTTCAAAAACATTGCCACAGGGGATTGCTATCCCATCTGGTCTGTCTGCTTCACTGTTGCAAAATCGTCCTGATATCAAAGCTGCCGAGGATGAACTCAGCGCTAAAACCTCTTTGGTTGGCGTTGCAAAAGCAGCATATTTTCCAAGTGTATCATTGAGTGGAAGTTATGGATATCAAAGTCAAACACTCGATAAACTGATGCAAAGCAGCTCTCAAGTTTGGGGTTTTGGTCCAAGTGTTAATATCCCATTATTTGATTTTGGACGGATCAAACAAGCGTTAGAGGCGAGTAAAGAGGATCAAAAAGCAGCGATTATCTCTTATGAAAAAGTTGTTAAAATCGCTTATAAAGAGGTCTTTGACTCTTTAGAGATGATCAAAAACTCTAAACTTAAAAGCGACGCTTCAAAAGAGGAGGTGGATGCTTATCAAGCAGCCTTGGATATGGCGACAAAAAAGTTTGATCGAGGAAGTGTGAACTATCTTGAAGTGCTAGATGCACAAAAATCACTTTTAAATGCAAAACTTACACTCTGTGATGTCAAATCGCAACTCCTTATCGCAGACGTGATGCTCTATAAGGCGCTTGGCGGTGGTTGGAGTTATGAGAAAAAAAGAGAAGAGTTTTTAAAAAACAATAAAAAAGATGAAGAGTAAAAATGCAGATTATAGAGTTGTTTAAATTTTTAATAGAATCAAAAAGCGAAACACCTGATGATGGTGGAATCTTAGATTTTGTAGAGAAATATTTAGAGGGTTTTACAGCCTTACATGTAAACAAAAACGAGGTCAAAAACCTCTTTATTTATAAAAAGTTTGGCGAGGGGAAACATCTCTGTTTTGCGGGGCATGTGGATGTTGTTCCAGCTGGAAACAGTTGGGAGACAAATCCCTATGAAGCAGTTGAGAAAGATGGTTATATTTACGGGCGTGGCGCGCAAGATATGAAAAGCGGAGTTGCGGCGTTTTTACAGGCTGTAAAAGAGACAAAAGAGTTTGATGGAACTCTCTCTTTGCTGCTCACTTCCGATGAGGAGGGCCCTGCAAAATATGGCACTCAAGAGGTGCTTAAAATGCTTCAAGAGAAAAATCTTCTGCCGGATAGTTGCGTGGTTGCAGAGCCTACATGTGAAGATATTTTTGGTGATGCTATCAAAGTGGGCAGACGCGGTTCTATCAATGGACTTATCAAAATTCAAGGCAAACAAGGGCACGCGGCGTATCCCCAAAAAGCGATCAATCCTATTCACCAAATAGCACAAGTTTTGGAAAAAATAGCGGGCGTTGATTTGGACAATGGAGATGAGTTTTTTGCTCCAAGCAAGTTTGTCATCACCGATATCAGAGCGGGGATGCAGGTCACAAACGTCACGCCCAACTCTTTAGAGATGATGTTTAATGTGCGCAACTCCACAAAAACGAGTGTAAAAGAGATAGCGGCGTTTGTGCATGAGCATTTTGCTGCTATGGATTACACACTTTCCCTTGACCAGACTGCTTTTCCTTTTGTGACATCTTCTGATACAAAAATCGTGCGTGACATCGATGATGCGATCACACAAGTGACAGGCATCAAGACAAAATACTCCACAGCAGGCGGCACAAGCGATGCCCGTTTCATCGCACCTTACGGCGTTGAAGTGATTGAGTTTGGAGTGAAAAATGATACAATTCACTCCGTAAATGAGAGAACGACGGCTCGTGAGGTCGAAGATCTTTATAAAATTTTTAAACGTCTCATTGAGATATACTAAAGGAAAAATATGCAATTCGTACAAACTTCTAAAGCTCCCTCAGCAATTGGACCATACTCTCAAGCGGTGATCGCTAATGGCTTGGTTTACACTTCAGGACAGATCGCACTTACACCAGAGGGCGTGATGCTTGAGGAAAATATTCAAGTGCAAACTGCGCAGGTGCTTTCAAATCTTCAAGCCGTACTGCAAGAAGCAGGAAGTGATTTTAATAAAGTGATCAAAACGACTATCTTTTTGGCAAGTATGGATGATTTTGTAGCAGTCAATGAACTCTACGCAGAGGCGTTTGGCTCTCATAAACCAGCTCGCTCAACAGTCGCTGTAAAAACTCTTCCAAAAAATGCACTTGTTGAAATAGACGCAATCGCACTTATAGATTAAGCCTTACATGTAAGCCCTTTTTAAACAAAAGGGAGTTTACAAAGAAGCCAAAATATGAAATCGATTGATAAAAATGTGGTGATGCTTGAATTGGTAAGCTATATTACCGATAGATTTTCGCTTGTTAAACCACTTGTTGTTGGCTATATCCTTTTTAGCATCTATAAACCGCTTTTTGGCTTTGCCATGATTACAAAGCTAAACCCAATAGATGCATCGGCACATCTTGGCACCGACTTCTACATAGAAAATCATAAACTCACGCTTATATATCAAGCCCAATCCTCTTACCTTCAAAGCCAAAACTCTAATTTAAAAAATGCTAGAATGTGTTGCTTTTTATTATAAAGCGAGTCAGAGGCTTACATGTAAGGCATCGTGAATTTTGAAATAGTATTTACAGCAATATTTAATTCTCTCTGCATTGCGGAGAGAATTCTATTTATTAGAAGATTATAGATGACAGATAAATTTAATAACTATAGGGACAAATATGGAATTAGTCTATCTTTGGGTTGAAGAGTATAAAAATATAAAAAATCAAGAGTTTAACTTTTCGCCTAGGTTTACATGTAAGTATAATGAAGAAAATAATGTGTTAGACATCAAGCCAAAAGAGCATATTGAAAACTTTTTTGGCAAAAACATCAATGTCACAGCGATTGTTGGGGAGAATGGGAGTGGGAAGAGTAGTATACTTGAATTTATACGCTTTGCATTGAAAAAAGATAAGCATATAAAAAAATATGCGAGTTTAATACTTTTTTTTGATAGAAAGACACAAGCAATGATTTTATTAAATCTATTAGAAGTTGAAATTTTTACTTTTCCTTCTATTGAAAAAATTATCTATAAAGATATTAAATCTTTTAATAAAGTTCTTAATCAAACTATTTTTCCAACTTTCGATTATTCATCAACCTATAATATGTCTGATTATGTGAGGCATAACAATAACGATATTATCAAACGCCATTTTCCGATGTATCCTCAAAAATTTACAAAGATAGATTTATTAAAAGAAGAACGAGAAAATATTAAAAGATTGTTGATAAATTATTACATCATCACACAAGATGGCAATTGGA
>CAITKP010000054.1 GCA_903892995.1 uncultured Campylobacterales bacterium | reverse complement strand
CGAAAAGATATATAAGCTTATTGAGTTCTTTTGCCTCAATACAAGCGCGCTCCAAGTATCTAAAAGCATGGGCATCACTTATGTGAGCGCTTCAAAATATTATGGGTATTTTCGACATATCTGTACGCTTATCTGTGAAGAGGAGTTTGAGCAGTTAAAAGAAAAAGATTGTGAGTATGAGGAGTATTTTTACCTTTCACAGAGTAAACGCTCCAATCCATCTGCCCTCTTTGATGCTTATAATTTTATCACTTTTGACTACGAGCAACATATCTACAATGCTCTTTTACCCTCTTTAAAAAAATATATGTGGCAAGTTATGGATGAGAACCATAAGATGGCTTTTAGTACGGAGTTTAGTAGCTTTAAACGCAAAAGCAAAATAATAAAACTTTCAAAAAATCTCAATAAAATAATGGAGTTTTGGCACTATTTTGAAAAGCTGATCTTGATTTATAAGGGAGTTTCTTCCGATGCTTTTATATACTATCTCAAAGAGGTCGAATTTAAATTCAACCACGATGAGAGCAAACAAAAAAAACTGCTTTTTCAAAAATATATAGACGTGTATTATAAAAATTCAGAAAGATTCAACTTTTAAAACAGAGTTGCAAAGGTAGCTTTGTTCAGAGGGTTCAATGAATTATAAAAAAAATTTTACAAACCCGTATAAGAACAAAGTTTTCTAAGGTTTTTAGCCTCTAGCATTTTTCATTACCAAAACCTAGCGTAAAGCACCATCGCTTCAGGCATGGGGAGTATCTCAAGCCATTATTTTACTAAACTACTTTCCCATCCGTCATACTCTCCATCATAGCTTTTGGAATCTTCAATCAGTGTCATAGTAAGGTTATCTATCTCATGATAATGAGGAACATCAATGCGATAAAACTTCACTCCATATGCAGGAGTTTCCACACTTGGCTCTATATTTGCAAGAATCTTAAAATTTTCACTCACGATAAACGTCGAAAACTGCTCTCGCTCTTTGGTAGTTTTAAAATAACTCGTATGTTCGATAGCTCTTGGCGTTTTAAGTGTATCACCCGCTCTGCTAAGTTCATCACAAGCATGATGATTGTGAATTATCTGCCACTCTTTGTCTGTTGGAAAAAGTAGTTTTTGATACACTTCCCATTCCCTATCCATTCGTGAGCCAAACTCGAAACTGTAATTTTGAAAATGACTCATTGCCGCATTTACTGCGTCTCTCCATTCAAAATCAAGTTTTAAATAGTATATAAAAGTGATGTAATTTTGCGAGATAATACGTCCCACATACTGTCCATGACGGTATCTTAAAGATTCCAGTTCTAAGCGGTCTTCGATGAAAGTTATCTGATCAATCTCATCTTTAGCTACAAAACCATTCTCTGTCAGTACTCTTAGTTTCACTTTTACAAAGGCGACATATCCGTGATCTTCACTTGAGCCATCTTCTGATGCACTAACATTTAAAGAAATCATCGCAGGATGCGAATCAACAGTTTTTATATACTCTTCCCAATAACCTTGCATATTTATACCTTTTTAAAAAAATCTACACCATTTCCAACGACATCAAAAACATCTCTTCACCGTCTATCACCTTGACATCAATGCTTTCGCATTTTGGACAGCAGTATTGAATCTTTTCAAGTTCGCTCACCGTTTTACACTCTTGGCACTCAATAGTTAGCGGTTGGATATTCATGATGAACTCTCCGCCATCACACACAGTCGTCTCCTTAAATGTGTTAAAAGCGGTCTCCAAAAGATAAGGTTCTATCCCGCTCATCACCCCGATCTTTACTACGACTTTTGTAATCTTTTTCGCTTTATTTGCCATTGCGTGTTCCTCACACTGCGTCAAGAGCGCCTGCACTACACTATATTCATGCATCTTTTTTCCTTAACATATTCTAGGAAGCAGTTCGCCGCTTGGAGTTTCCAAAAAGCGCGAAGTTCCCCAAGCACTTTTTAAAATCACTTTTTTCAAATGCTTACATGTAACGCTTCCGATGATACCCGCACTCGCACAAACATCAAACTTTTTAAGCACTTCAACAGCGCGCGCAGCATCCTCTTTTTTGATAGCTAAGACAAATGTGCCCTCGTTTGCCAATGCCGTAGCTTCAAACCCGAGCATCTCGCAGATCCCTTTTACCTCATCGCTCACAGGAATCTTCTCTTCCTCGACTTCGATGCAGATATTTGACTGCTTCGCCCACTCGTTTAGCACTGCGGCGACTCCGCCTCTTGTAGCATCTCTCATCGCCGTGATGTTTATGCCAGCATCAAGTAAAGCTTTGACTTGCGGATAAAGCGAGTTGCAGTCGCTCATCAGCGCACTGCTCATCTCGATCCCCTCGCGCGCTGCAAAGATGGTCGCTCCGTGACAGCCGATATCGCGGTTTAGCAAGATGACGTCATCTTCGGTGATGTTGTTTGAGCTGATCCCTTTTTTCTCTATCTCACCGATTCCCGTCGTGTTTATAAATATCTTATCCACACTTCCACGAGGCACGACTTTAGTATCTCCGCTCACGACAATTGCGCCGTTTACTTCAAGCTCTTTCTTCATACTTTCCACAATACGCTCGAGACTCTCGACTTCAAAACCCTCTTCGATGATAACGCTACATGTAAGGTATTTTGGCTTCGCACCCATCATGGCAAGGTCGTTACATGTACCACAAACCGCAAGCTTTCCAATGTCCGCTCCAGCGAAGAAAAGAGGCGACACAGTAAAGCTGTCAGTAGAAAATGCAAGCTCTCCGCCGTGAATCACCGCTGCATCTTCGCTTTTTTCTAATATCTCATTTTTAAAAGCTTTGTAAAATATCTTCGTGATAAGCTCGTTGTTCTCTTCCCCGCCGTTACCTTGCGCGAGCGTAATCGTCTTTGTCATATACTCTCCTCTTCACTCTCTGTTTATATTTCAAATCAAATTTCCATACTTATAATAAGCCGCACAAGCACCTTCACTACTTACCATACAGCTCCCAATTGGATTTGTAGGCTTACATGCTGTACCAAATATAGAACACTCTGGCGGCGTGGCTTTGCCTTTTAGGATGTCGCCACAGATGCAGAGTTTGTGGTCGTCTATGGGTTGTTTTGGCAAGATGGCATCGTAGATTTTTTCGGCATTGTATCTGTCGTACTCGTCTTTGAGTCTGAGTCCGCTCATCGGGATGTCGCCAAGTCCACGCCATCTGAAGTCGGCTTTTTGGAAATATTTGCCTATCATAACTTGGGCTTTCATGTTGCCCTCGTATGAAACGGCACGCTTGTATTGCACTTCAAGCTTACATTTATTTTCTACAAACTGTTTAACTATCATGCTGATAGATTGCATCACATCCACGGGTTCAAAACCGCTTACTACGACAGGTTTACCCCTCTCACGCGGGAACTCTTCGTATATCTTGCTTCCGCTTATGACGCTTACATGCGAAGGCCCCAGAAATGCGTCGATGATGCACGCCTCATCACTGATGAGCGCGCGCATAGGTTCGGGCACTGTTACGTGATTTACATGTAAGAGTATATTTGGTATGTTTTGCTTTACCACGGTGTCCAAAAGTGCCGCTGTCATGGGCGTAGTCGTCTCAAAGCCGATGGCAAAGAAGATGACCGTTTTGGTCGGGTTCTCTTTTGCGATCTTGAGACAATCCAGAGGCGAATACACAAAACGTACATCCGCACCTTTGCTTCTGGCATCTTGCAGACTTCCACTACTTCCCGGTACTTTTATCATATCGCCCAGCGTGACGAGTATGACATTTTCCTGCCCACTTAACACATACGCATGATCGATCCGCTCTTTTGGCATGATGCACACGGGACATCCTGGACCGTGAACAAACTTGATGTTCGATGGTAAAAGTTGCAAGATGCCGTACTTCATGATGGTATGTGTATGTCCGCCGCACACCTCCATAATGTTTATGGTTTTTGAGAGTTTTATAGCATCCTCTTTTATGAGCTTCGCGTATGCTTTGATTGTGTTGGCATCACGAAAATCATCATAAAGATTTTTAAGTTCTAAACCCATTTTTATGCTCCACTCGGACAGTTATCACTCTCTCGTACGGCGGCAAAACGATCCTCTTCATCCATCTTGTCAATAATCTCTCGATATACTTTAAGCGATTCTAGCGCATCCTCTTCATCTATCTTGTTCATCACAAAGCCAATATGGATAAGCACATAATCGCCTACATGTAAGCTTCCCTCTTCCATCAGATCTAGCCCAACTTCACGCGTTACACCCATCGTATCTACAAAAGCAGTATTTTTTTCTTTATCAATTTTGATGATTTTACTTGGTATAGATAAACACATATTAACCTCTCATCTTTCTTTTGAACTCTATCCACTCTATCACGCGCATAATAGATGCTTCCTCTTTAATATTTAGCTCTAAAATATCCACGTTTGGTTTGAGTTTTCTTGCCATTATTTTTTCATGCTCGATGTCATAATCAAAATATGGCAACAAGTCGGTCTTTGTAATAAGCACCAAATCCGCCTGACGAAACATTACAGGGTATTTTTCTATCTTGTCATTACCTTCTGGAATAGAGACAAGCACGATGTTAAGATGACTTCCCACATCATACGAGGCAGGACACACAAGATTGCCCACATTTTCGACAAAACATACATCCATCGCTTCCATATCCATGTGATGCAACGCTTTATGCACCATGAAAGCGTCCAAGTGACACGCTGAACCAGTTTGTATTTGGTGAGCTTGTATGCCCTTTACATGTAAGCGATCTGCATCACGGCTCGTCTCAAGATCGCCCTCTACAACGCCAAACTTAAAAGGTGCGAGGTCTGCCATGTGTTCAAGCAGTGTCGTCTTTCCGCTTCCTGGAGAACTCATAAGATTGATACACAGCACGCCATGCTCGTCAAAATGCGCTCTATTGTGACGCGCTTCATGATCATTTTTATCAAGTATCTTTGTGATGACCGCTATCGTCTTTGCATCATTTAACTGTGGGTTGTCATGAAGATGAGCATGTGCTTCTTGATGTTTATGAGAATCATCGTGATCGTGATGATGATGTCCACTTTCGTGGACGTTTTTGCCCTCATCATGCTCATGGTCATGCACATGATTATACTCTCTGCCCTGCTCATCTACATGAGTATGTTCATGCTGGTGCTTGTTTGTCGTAATCGAACATCCGCAATCTTTACACATTTTTTATCCTTTTTTGTAGTTTAAATTATTAATCCAGCTCGCTTAAGAAGGTCGATCTCATAAGCACTTTCACTTTTTCCATCATAGATGATCTTGCCGTTTTCATCCAAAATAATAACCCTCTCGCCTAGCATTGGTGCGATAGTAAGGTTGTGCGTTGCAGTGATAATCGTGATCTCAAGTGCCCTAACCATCTCCAAAAACTTTGCTGTACTAGCGGGATCAAGCGCACTTGTTGGCTCATCAAGTAGCAATACTTTTGGTGAAAGAGACATAACACAAGCCAAAGCTATCTTCTGTTTTTGTCCGCCACTCAGCTTAAATGGTACACTTTGCAAATAAGGTGTAAGCCCAAATAGCTCGGCGTAGTTACGGACTCTTGCATCGATATCATCAAATCCAAGCTGTCTTGGAGCATACGCTATCTCGTCGTAAACACTTGGATTAAAAAGCATCGCATCGATGTTTTGAAAGACAAGCCCAACACTTTTTCTAAAGTATTCATTTGTCGTTTTCTCTTTGAGCGTTTTTTTGCTCAATGCAATATCTTCAAAAAAAAGCTCTCCACTTTGAGCAAATACCAAACCATTTAAAAGTTTTAAAAGAGTGCTTTTCCCACTGCCATTTACACCTAGCAATACTATTTTTTCACCCGCTTTGATGGTTAAATCAAGGTTTTCAAAAATAACACTTCCCTCTCTTTTGAGTGTAACACCTTTGATACTAAACATGGAATCCTCTCGATTTCATCGCTTCAAAGTTTTCTTTACTTTCTTGAATACTTCTATCTAAAAATCCTGCAATAGCAGAACCAAGGTACTCATATATTTGATCTCTGCTTGGTTTTTTAACTCTTCTTGATCTGAGTGCATCGGAGTAATCAGCAAACACTCTTTGCATCGTCATAATCTTTGAGACACTCAAAACAAGTAGAAAACTCAACTCTTTTGAAAAAGCGAGTGCTTCATAAATATTAACTCTTGCCGTAAAAAGCAGTGTCAAATACATCATATCTAAAGAGCGTAGATTGAGAGTTAAAAAATAGTTCCAAAATGGCTGGCTTTGCATGTAAAGCATAAGCGAATAACTCAATGTTATAAAAAATGAAAAAAATGCAACCAAAAGTAATGCTCTACGTGCAAGTACAAAAGCTGATTTTCCCAACATCAAAAAGAGAGCCATAAAAATAAATATAAGTGGCTCATAACTCTTTTGCATAGAGAGCGCAATAAGCGCACCGATATAAAGAAAAAAATAAATTTTAGTTCGCACGTTTCGCCAATTTTTTAATTCCAGCCATAACTAAAAATACTAAGATAACACCCAATAATGCGCTCACTAATGTTGAAGCCACACTACTAAGACTAAATATTTCATAGTCTGGTATAAGTATATACACGAGCGGTTTTGCATTTTTAATAGACTCAGGTACAAAATCAAGCATCGACTTAATCTCATCTGTGCTCCATTCTCCCCATGCACCACCATGTGCAATAAGTCCAAGAGGTGTCAATGCGATTGCTATGAGCAGAAAAAACAAAAGATATTTTTTATTACGACTCATTCGATACCTCTTTATCTTGATTTGTGATCTTTTCTACAAAGCGCATCACAAGCATAGTTGCAATTCCCTCCGCAAGTCCAAAAAACAGTATATGTGAACCTACTACTGTGGGAATAGTGACACTTAAACCAAAAGGAAAATAGATCGGATGTCCTAAAGCATCTACGCCCAAAAGCGGTTGAATTCCTAAAATGACCGCAACAACAACAGATGCTGCGACAATACCGCTCCATCCAGAAAGAAAAAATACGATGTTATCGCGCATCTTGTTTTTAAGAAACTTGTGAACATAAAAAGCGACAAATGAAGCGGTAAAACCCATAGATAAGGAATTGACAGCAAAGACACTCAGTCCACCATCACCAAAGATAAGTGCTTGAATAAATAAGGTAAGTGATATACAAAAAGCCGCAACCCAAGGACCAAAGAGAATAGCCAATATGGCTGCTCCTATAGCATGTCCACTTGTACCCCCAGGGATAGGAATATTAAACATCATCACAACAAAGGAGAACGCACTCAAAGATGAAAGCAGTGCAAAGGATTCATCATCAATAAGCTCTTTCGTTTTTTTAAAAGCACGAATCAATAACGGCAATGCAATGAAGCTAGCAGTTATATATGTAGATGGGGATAAGAATCCATCAGGGATATGCACATAGTCTCCTCGGTGAATATTCATTCAGTTTAGAAAATTATAGTATATTTCTGTAAAATGTAGATAAAGATTTTACTTTTACATGTATATTAATAAAATTAATACATAAAATTCCTAATTTGATGAAATTTTTAAGGAAAATAGAAATGAATAGTACAAAATTTGTTGTTTTAGGTGTGGGAAATATTTTAGAAAAAGATGACGGTATAGCAGTTTATGCAACATCTTATTTAGAAAAAAATTATCATTTTGAGCCTTCTATTGAGATTATAAATGGCGGAGTCGAGGGGATCAACCTGCTTAATCTTTTTATGGAAAATGATCATATCCTTATTTTAGATGCGATAAATATCGATGATGAAGCGGGAAGTATTTATCATATACCCTCAAACGAACTCAGCGGTTATGGAATAAATACGGGAGGTGCGCATGAAGTGGGTGTACTACAGTGCCTTGATATACTTGAACTCATGAATAAACCCCTACCAAAATCAACTATTTTGGGCATTATCCCAAAAACAGTAGAGGTTAATATTGGATTAACGCAAGAGATGAAAAAAGCATTTTCTATCTATATTGAATCTATTATTAATATATTGAAAAAAGAAAATATAGTTGTCACACAAAATAAGAGTATTATCAATCTTGACGCCGTTATAGAACTTTTTAAAAATCCAAAAATAGAATCATAATTAAGCAACATAGAAGAATAGTTTTTCTAAGATATTAAAAGGTGAACGAATATTCATTTTTAATAGACTCTATCGATAATCAGGAGTAATAGATGGCACAAATAGTTATAATGGGCGCTGGAGTTGCAGGACATACAACTGCAACATTTTTAAAAAAATGGTTGGGTTCTAAACATGAAGTTGTTGTAGTAACTCCCAACAGTCATTGGAACTGGATACCCTCAAACATCTGGGTAGGTGTAGGAAGGATGACAAAAGAGCAAGTTGTTTTTCCTCTTGCTCCAATCTACACAAAAGCAGGAATAGATTTTCGTCAAGCAAAAGCTTTATCTATCCATCCTGAGGGAGATAGAGAGAGTGAAAAACCTTATATAAACATACTTTACACGGGACAAAACAAAGAAAATCAAGAAGAAAAATTACATTACGATTATCTCGTCAATGCAACTGGTCCAAAACTACAATTTGGTGCAACCGAAGGGTTAGGAATAGATAACCAATTGGGTGAACATACAGTCTCTGTATGTACTGCCGATCATGCGCTTCATGCAAACGTTAAGATGCAAAAGATGTTTGAAAAAGCACGTGCAGGTGAGAAACAAAAAGTCATTATCGGGACAAGTCACGGAACTTGTACATGTCAAGGCGCTGCTTTTGAATATATCCTCAATGTAGAGCATGAAGCCAACCGTGCTGGAGTAAGAGATAATATAGAGTTTAAATGGATATCTAACGAACCAGAACTTGGTGATTTTGGTATGGGCGGTATGCATTTGGGCAATATGGGCTATGTTATGGGTGCAAAACTTTTAGGTGAATCTCTCTTTGCCGAGCGAGGTATCCAATGGATTTTGAATGCACATGTCAGTAATGTTGAAAGCAAAAAACTGCAGTATGAACAAGTCGATGGAAACATGGGTGAAGAAGAGTTCGATTTTGCTATGCTTATCCCCGCTTTTAGAGGTGTTGGATTACAAGCTTATGATAAAAATGAAAATGACATAACAGATAAACTTTTTATGCCAAATGGATTTATGAGAGTTGATGGTGATTACACACAAAAACCTTATGCAGAGTGGAAAGCAAGTGATTGGCCAAGTACATATCAATCTCCTTTATATAAAAATATTTTTGCAGCAGGAATCGCTTTTGCACCGCCACATCCAATTTCTGAACCACAACAATCTCCAAACGGTACAGTCATAACACCTGCACCGCCAAGAACAGGAATGCCTGCTGGAACAATCGGAAAAGCAGTTGCAAGTTCTATAAAGAACATGATTTTAGAGGGCGATAAAGCAAAATTACATGCTATTTCAATGGCTGAAATGGGAGCAATCTGTGTCGCTTCTGCGGGAGTCGGCTTTAAAGAGGGTCAAGCTATTAGTTTTACAGTTTATCCTATCGTCAAAGATTTTGAAAAATATCCTGGAACAGGACGTGATACTTCACGCACTTACGGAGAGATAGGTGTTTCAGGACATTGGATAAAATTAGCACTTCACTATCTGTTTATATACAAAGCAAAATTAAAATTTGGTTGGACACTCATACCAGAATAAAAAGGAGATATTATGATCAAAGAGGAACTCAATTTTGAAATTCCACAGTTTAAAGGGACGATGGTACCTGGAAAATTTCAGCGTTCTATGCGTCATTGTATATTATTGCAACTCATTCGTATGAGTTTTTTTGGGCTTAGAAGTATAGGCATCATCATACTCAATATAAAAAATGAGCATGAAAAGTAAGAGGCTAAAAGCCTCTTCTGTGCTCAATACTTGGGTTTGCGAAGGTATATAAGATCTCTTCTAAGGAAAGATTTTTTTTGCTCTCTACAACCTCTATCCCGCACTTCTGCAAAACATCTAAAATCGTTTTTATATATTCACTCCAAACTGACCGTATTGCCTCGCTAAGACCTACTTCTACAGAGATAATATCTTGCGGAACTATGCTGATTAAAGTTGTATTTGCCATGTGGTCTGCCATTGAGCATATCTGAAGCATCTCGGCGATTTCCACTTCATTGGCTGTTTTTTTGATAAGTGTTCCATCTAAAAACTCATTACAACTTTTTACCATAATCTTTCCAACACTTAGACCATCTTCTGAGGCCGTATTGACAATAATAACCTCTTCAAACTCTTGCAGCAAAGGCATCAGTAAAAAACCAAGCGTTCCACCATCTACAAACTCTATCTCTGCGGAGAAATCATAATTCTCTTTTATATATTTTACAGCATATAATCCTACGCCTTCATCTTTAAAAAAAGCATTTCCAGAACCAATTATGGCTATTTTTTTATTCATATTTCTCTCCGATTTTTAGTGCATAATAGAGTTGCCCAAGAGCGATGGAACCGTCATTTACGGGTGTCTCTTTTTGTATATAATATCGTAATTTTCTTTGTTCAAACTCTTCTACAAGAAGATTGACGAGGAGTATATTTTGAAAGACACCGCCACTTAGAATAATTGGAAGTAAAGGATGTTGTTGAGCGATCTCCAAGATTATATTTACAAGTGTGGCAATAAATCTCGAACAAACTTCCTCTTTTTTGCTTGCATGTAAGATCTCTTTTATCATAGGAGTTATATCTATCTGCTCCTCTTCTAGCTTATAGCTAAAGCTTTTCTCTAAGGTAATATTTTTGGCGCAAGATTCTAGAAGTAAACCACTTTCTCCCTCATATCCAAGTATTTGCGATATCCCACAAAGAGAAGCTACAGCATCAAAAACTCTTCCTATCGAACTTGTATAGGGAGAATTTAAACCATTTTTCCACATTACATGGTAGCTTTTGATCTCCTCTTTTGTAAAGCTTTTTATCGTTTCATTTTTGAGTTCTAACACCTCATCCAGAGGATAGGATTCAAACAACAGTGAAAGTGCGACGCGTCTAGGTTCTTTGACTGCCTTCTCTGCGCCAAGTAGGCGAAAGGGTTTGATATGATGCACTCTTTCATACTTGACGCAATCTGCCAAAAGTACCTCTCCGCCCCACAATGCACCATCATCGCCATAGCCTGTTCCATCAAAACAAAATGCCAATACTTGCTCATCCAAATCATACTCAGCCATACAAGCAAGTGCGTGGGCATAATGATGTTGCACTTGTAAAAGCTGTATATTTGGATTCTCTTTTGTTATGAGTTTTGCCCATTTTGTCGTCTCATACTCAGGATGTTTATCGCAGACGATGATGTCAGGCTCAAACTCATAAAACTTCTTAAAAGTCTCAAGCGTCCTTGTAAAATATTCAAATGCCTCCAATGAGTTTAAATCACCAATGTGAGGTGATAAAATCATATTTGTATCAAACATAAATGCCATACTATTTTTTTGATTAGCACCTACAGCCAGAACTTTTTTATCACTCTTAGAAGGCGCTAAGATACTCTTTGGCGCATATCCTCGTGAGAGTCTTAAAGCTACTTTTCCATTTTCATTTTGCATTACGACACTGTCATCACAGCCGTTTACAATCTCTCTATCATAAGTGAGTACAGCATCCACGACAATAGAAAGTTTTAAAAATATATCCTCTTCATCTATGATGATAGGCGCATCACTCAAGTTTGCGCTTGTTGCTACTATGGGGTTTTGAAGCTCTTGTAAAAGCCTTACATGTAAAGGTGTATAAGGCAAAAAAACACCAAGTCTATCGATGTTTGGCGCTAGGTATTTTGAAAGAGTGGAGTTAGATTTTTTTTCTATTATCACAATAGGATGTTCTTTGGAGGCAATGAGTTCTTTCTCTTTTTCACTCAATGTGCTCTCTTTTTCCATGACTTGGATATTTTCAAACATCACTGCCAAAGGTTTGCTTGGACGTTTTTTTTTCTCTCTCAGATTCAAAACAGCCCTGTCACTTTTAGCATCGCATACAAGATGAAATCCGCCCAACCCTTTAATAGCAATGATCTTATCTTCACCAATCAGCTTACATGTAAGCGTTATCGCCTCAGAATTTTTGGCTAATACTCTGCCTTCTTTGTCTAAAAGAGTAAGTGTCGGTCCACAGTTATGACAGCTGATAGGCTCTGCATGGTAGCGTCTATTTCTTGGATCTTCATACTCATTTTGACACTCTTTACACATCGTAAATTTTTGCATAGAGCTGTTTTTTCTGTCATACGGAAGCGTTTTTATGATGGTATATCTTGGTCCACAATCGGTGCAGTTGATAAATGGGTAAGCATATCTGCGATTTGTCGGATCTTGCATCTCGGCTTTGCATTTTTCACACAAAGCGATATCAGGCGAAATCATCGTAAAAAGTGAGGAGTTTTTTTTGGACTCTAAAATAGTAAATCCCGCAACTCCACTTATCTCTAAATCCTTTACATGTAAAGAATCTATACGGCTAAGAGGCGGTGGATTTTTTTGCAATATTTCTAAAAATCGCTCTATCGACTCAGACTCTCCCTCGAGTTCGATGCTAACGCCCTGTGAATCATTAAATACAAATCCATATAGGTGCTGTTGTTGCGCTAGTTGATATACAAAGGGACGAAATCCAACACCTTGAACAATCCCTTTCACTCTAACATGAACTCTTTTAGAGATAGACTCCGCCGACAACAGCGTTCTCCTTGCCTATTGAATAGTTCATATTTAAAAGTGGCGGTGTGAGTTTTAGATTTCTTTGTATCCTGCTAAAGAGTGACTGGTTTGCGAAATGAGTACCACAAAGGATGATATTTTTCGCTTTTGTCTTTGTCTGCATCTCTTTGATAAGCTCACTAAAATAATCTCCCAAAGACTCAAAAATAGAGTAACTCAGCATCACACTCTCGACTCCGCCAAGCTGATAACTCACGATACTCGATAAAAATGCAACGTGATCAAACCTATTGTCTTTCACGTGGGTATCTATTGCAATACCGCCCTTTCCAACAAACTTCAAAGCCTCTTTTGTTACTCCACGCATAGTTTCATCTTCTAAACCGAGAATGATTGCTGTAGCTTTAAAAAGATCAATTGTTCCTCTTTCTTGCAAGGATTCAAGTTTTTCATAAACAGTTGGCATCTTCTTTTGAAGATTATCTAAAAGGCGATCCGAGCCCTCTCTTAGGGTTCTCATAGATTGTAAAAGATCTGTTGCATTAAACTCTTTCTGCGGTACGATCTTAATTACCTGCTTCGCGTCATAGTATAAAAAAGAGGCTTCCTCATCAAAATAGACTCCCACACAAGCAACTCCAAAAAGCTGATGCTCAGCGATTACCGACATAAAAGATGCCGTATCTTGATGCATCGGCAACTGGTTAGAATGCCATTTTTGCTCGTCATCTCCTTCTAAAACCATTACTTTTGTAGCTTTTGCCGATTCAAAATGTTCCATCTTGTCAAAGAGCATCACTTCACAAAATTTTGTTCCTATAAGCGAATGGGCAATACTAAGTGTTTCTGATACAGGGGTAATCTGAGATGGAAAGCTTACTCTTTCACCTGAAGCAATAAACTGAATATCTTTGTTGATAAAAAGTTTCATGTCCTCTTGATGCGTCACTTCTAAATCATAATCCATCAAGATATCTGCTACTGTATCTTTGTCTGCATCTTCATAAGCAATATAGTCAATTCCAAGTGTTTGAAGCTCTTTGGCAAGTAAAATGGTAAATCCCTCATCAGGGTATTTACTATCCGTTGTGTTACCCATATCAGATATTAGTTCTTTATCTTTTAGGGCTACATGTAAGATCGGACGCTCAATACTAAGAAGTGCATTGAACTCTTGCTCTATTAAAGAGAGATAATCTGTAATTTTCTTTGCATTTATCATCAAAAGCACTGAGTTACGATTGGCTAAGTTTGTTTTATAAAAAACTCTATACCCAAACGTCGTTTTGATAAGCACTCTTTTGTCATCATTTATAGCTTTTGCTGAGACTTCAAACATCGTTCTAAAACTACCTGCGTCATTTGCGTATCGTTCACTTTTTTTGTTCATAAGTCTCACAGCTGTCCCGCATTTGTGACAACTATTGATATGATGTGTTTCTCGTATGCCAATACTATTTATTTCCGTTTCACACTCATCACACGGTTTTAAAAATCGAAACGAGGTATTTTTACGCTCATAGGGAAAGCTATTGAAAAACCCATAATTGCCTCCGCAATGCGCACATGAAGTAAAAGGATAATAGTATCTTCTTGAAGAGGGATCAAATATCTCTTTTTGGCAAGAGGGGCAAAGCCCAAGACTTAAAGGATAACTGTTCTTACATGTAGGCAAAGCGTCAGGCTCTCCCTCGGCGCTATAGTGATCGCTTTTAGTCAAAAAACATGAAGCGGGAAGTCTTGTTGCGATGGACTCTAAACATACTTGAAGATCTGTATTTGCGGAATCAAATGCAAAAATAAGTCTGCCTTTTTTATTTGCCGCAATAGCATTAATGCCAAACTCTCTGATGATGTTGATAACATAATTTTTTATATAGAGTTGAGAAGAAGTTGTGTGAAGTTCTAGCACGAATGCCATAAATATCCTTTAAGTAATCAGACTAAAAATGTCTGATTACGACTATTTTAAAATCCTAATTTTCTTTGACGAATTTGCTACCACCAAAAACAATAGCAATATCACCCTCTTTCCAAAAAATAGTTCTCCATACTTGGTAATAGATGTGAAAAATAACCCAAATCACTATAAACCACATACTGTAATGATGAGAAATTCTTACATCCATGACTGTACCACCGCTAACCACGCGCGTCCAATCTGTCGCAATATGTAGCATCCAAGGCCACCAATTCCCTATTGAACTGATTCCTGACTCAAGGCCCGATACATACAACTGTAGTCCAGATAAAAGCATCCAGATTAAAAGTAAATGAAAGACTAAAAAATAGACCGAGTTAAAACTATCACCATGCGTAGAATCAAATTTTTTACGTCTATTTAGGGTCACAAGATTAATTAATACTTCAAAAAACTCAGTAATATTTTTACGCGTAGGTATAACTTTTTTATACGCTTTTTCAAAACGGCTAAAAAAGAAAAGATATGCAATTACTATAGATGTAACATCAAAAATAATAGCAACAATAAAATGTCCCCATCTATTCCACGCCATCACATATTTATCCACTGCACCATCAGCAATAAAAGTCTGATAATAGGGATGACCTATGTAAAGACCTGTGATGATAGCAACTACCATAGAGATTGCATTAGCCCAATGAATAATGCGCCCAGCAGTTGTCATACGTTTGACCTGTTTATATTCAGAGCTCATAATAACCTCCTTAGATACTGCATTGTGTATCTATTTTATAGACACCTAACTCTTTACCTTTTGTATCGACAACGTGAACGGCACAAGCGATACAAGGATCAAAGCTATGGATAGTACGAATGATTTCAAGTGGCTGCTCAGGATTTGCAACCTTCGTGCCGATTAAACTCGCTTCATACGCGCCCATTCTTCCCTTATAATCACGTGGTCCTGCATTCCATGTTGAGGGCACAACTGCCTGATAATTTGCGACTTTACCATTTTCTATACGAACCCAGTGTCCAAGTGCTCCGCGAGGTGCTTCGGCTAAGCCCATCCCTTTTGTTTTTACACTGACTTTATCAAAATCAAATTCACTCCAAGTTGTAAGGTCACCTGAAGCTGCATTTTTAGCCAATTCATCTGCCCATTCAACCATAATATCTGCCATTAATTCTGTTTCAATAGCACGAGCTGCGGTTCTACCGACTGTACTAAAAAGCACTGTTATTGGAAGATTTCCACGTTTAAGGAAGTTTGTCACATACTTAGTAATGCGCTCATCTTTACGCGCAACACCAATAACCATACGAGCAAGTGGTCCAACCTCAACGCGTGTATCATTGTAAATAGGTGCTTTAATCCAACTATACTTTTCAGCAGTTTTTAAATATGCGATACCATCTGGACGTTTATCAAGACCGGTATAATGTGGAATAGTTTGTCCATCATAAGGATGAAGAGGTTTTTGACCCTCATACCATGCATGTGTAACATCCTCTGCTATTTTATTTTGATCAATATCTTGAACTTTAGAGATATCGCCACCATAAACTATACCACTTGGAAAAAGAGTCTTTGCTTTATAAAAACCTGTATCATCTAAACGGAAATCTCCATAACTCATATAGTTAAGTAAACCTCCGCCTGTTCCGCCGACACCTTTGCCTTCCATGAGTTCTGTAAATGTTGCTTTTGAGTCTGTTGCCTCATCGGCATATACTGTTCCAGCCATATAAACATCTGGCAAATAAGCTTCTTTAACAAACTTAGTTCCATCTGCTAAAAGCTGCTTAAATAAAGCAATACGTGCAGGATTTTCTATATCTTGAACACATGTCACACCACCAACTACGATAGATTGAGGATGTGGATTTTTACCGCCAAATATTGCCTGCATTTTTGCTAAATCACGTTGAATATCAAGTGCTCTTAAATAATGGGCAACACCGATGAGATTTTGTTCTGGAGTGAGTTTATAATGTTTATTTCCCCAGTATCCATTTCCAAATATCCCAAGACGACCCTGTTTTACAAAGTTTGCCACACGCTCTTTAATAGCTTTAAATTCACTCTCACCATCAATATATGGATTTACTCCAGCGACTGTAGCCCATTTTTTAGCCTCTACTACTGTTTTTGCAGGATCAGCGGAAAGTGCCGAAACAACATCAACGAAATCGAGTGCATGAAGATGATAAAAATGTACTAGGTGATCATGAACATAAAGAGCACCTTGAATAAGGTTACGTACAATTCTCGCATTTTTTGGAATTGTCACACCAAAAGCATCCTCTACAGCTTCAATCGATCTTTGATAATGGGTTCCCGTGCAGACACCACAGATACGCATAGCCAAAAGTCCACAATCTCGAGGATCTCTGCCTTGCAAAATCGTCTCTATTCCACGAAACATCGTGGAAGCACTGTATGCATCTACAATAACATTATTTTCATCGATGACAGCTTCAATTCTTAAGTGGCCTTCTATACGTGTAATCGGGTCTACTACAATATGTTTTTTACTCATTACGCTTCTCCTCCATCATCTTTTTTACCGCCTACTGCACTTGCTATTGCATGTATTCCAATGCCGATACCTGCCGCTGTTAAAAGTCCAAGTCCAAACTCATCGACAGATTTTTCTACTCCACCAGCTGGTGCTTTGATCTTCGCATTTGCCATTGGACGCTCATACGCATACTTATCCCAAAAATCAGGCTCAGAACAACCAATACAACCACGACCTACACCAATTGGCCAGTTCACTGCTTCATTATAACGCACGATAGAACAGTTATTAAAAGTCATCGGACCTTTACATCCCATTTTATACAAACAAAAATTATTCTGAGCACCTTTATCACCCCACTCTTCTACATATTCGCCCGCATCAAAGTGTGCACGTCTTTCACAGTTGTCATGAATTCTATATCCAAAAGCGAATTTTGGACGTAATAAAGAATCTAACTCAGGTAGCTGTCCCGTTAAAACATAATGCATTACTACGCCTACCATATTTGTAGGGTTTGCAGGACATGCAGGAATATTGACTATTGGTTTCCCCTTAACAACATCCATAACACCAACAGCATGAGTAGGGTTAGGAGCAGCAGCTGGAATACCACCAAATGTAGCACATGCACCAACAGCAACCACAGCAGCAGCATCTTTTGAAACACGCATCAAGTGATCATGAAACGTCTCACCACTTGCGCCGATAGTTCCATATTGACCATTCATACCCATTGGGATAGAACCCTCAACAAAAAGAAGATATTTACCTTTAAAAGTTGCCATAGCATCCTCAAGCTGTTTTTCTGCTTGAAATCCTGCAGCCGCCTGCAATGTCTCATGATATTCTAGTGAAATAATATCAAGCACGATTTCATCTATTTTTGGTCCATCAGAACGAAGAAGTGCTTCTGAATTTCCAGCACAATCTTGTAATTCTAGCCAGATAACTGGAGCACGATTCATCAATTCTGCCGCTTCTGCAACTAAAGGTGAAAACATTGGAGGAAGCATAAGCATAGCTGTTGTGGCACTGACCCACTTCATAAAATCACGTCTATCTATACTATTATCTTTAAGTACCTCACTAAAATCCAGTCTATTAGCAGGTTGTGAAGCACGCAGATCACTTAATCTAGTTTGACACCTTTCAAACAAATCTAAATAATAAGACTCTCCTTTGTTCGTCTCAACTCGGGCACTTTTTGAAGTAAACAATTTCTTTACGCCTTCTATTCTATCCGACATACTCGTCTCCTTGTAAAATGAATGTTCATTCACTTGTCATTATTCTAAAAGAATTTTTCTTCGAACTCGCTTAAATAATAAAAAGTTATGTATTAATTTTACTAATGTGTTGTGCAGACTGAACAAACATCAAAACTCTTAAAAACAAGTTCTGCTATTTCAATATTTTCTAGTCCAATCATAGCTTTTTGAGAGACACCTTTACTATCTTTGACACCACCACATAGATTCCATTGAGTTGGCGTTATAATCTCATAACTTTTAATAACAGAATTTTCAATTATTACTTTATGAATCAATGTTCCTCTAGCAGCCTCTACAGCAGAAAAACCGCTTGCATTTAAACTGCTTATGTCACTTTTTGGTTTTATATAAGAGGGTTCGCTTATATCCAACTCTTTGATTAGCAACTCAGTATGTAATAACAGCTGTGATATTTCACATACTCTTGCCAAGATTCTTGTAAATATACTATCTGCATATTTTCTATGTGCATCCTTAATAAGTGCAGTTTTTTTTACCATTGCACGAGATAAAGGACCAACCTCATAATATTTGCCATGGTAATGGACACTTTTAGCAAAGGAAGTTGTTGCCTCGGATTCTTTAATATCTTCAAGAAATAAATTATTTGTCACTCTTGTTTTAATTGATTTACCTTTTGTAAAATAACTACTTTCTCCAAATACTATAAATCTATCATAACTCTTTCCATAATCCAACCAACCATTGATCTCAATGAGCTTCAATATCTCTACTAAATCCCCTCTTTGGCTCATTACCTTTGTTACATTATCACAGTTTTGAAACATCTGTATATCTACATCAAGAACATTATTTTCAAAAAATTTAATCGTCTCATCTATATAATGTTGTAACTTGATAATATCCATCTCTGTAATTTCACAAACAACTCCACCAACAATTGCATAAGATGTATGGGGATATTGACCACCAAAGAGTGCTATGGCTTTTGCCATTAATTGAGACGGAGTCACTGCTTTCATGACATTTTGTTTCAATCCAAAAAGAGGAAAAATCGTCAAGTAAAACCATTTAAAATGATTTTGTATTAGCTCAAAATTAAGAGTTAATTCTCTAATGATTTTTGCTTTATTCGAAATCTCTATTGCATCATAACAATCTTCCAGTGCACGAACTGTGGCTATAAGATGAGCATGTCCACAAATACCACAAACTCTTGGATTTATAACTAATGCATCCAAAGGAGATTTACCTTTTAAAATATCTTCTATATGGCGTGTGGACATAAAGTCAACATTCACATCATCAATTTTATTATCTTTAAAACTAAAATTGAGTTTGGCTTCACCCTCTATTTTTTCTATAAGTTTAATCATTAAATAACTTCTTTTGTAACCTATCAATTGTAAAAGCTTTTGTAATTCCTGCAAGTGTTAAATAGACTCGCTTTGGAACACCTATAGGCAAATATTCTGGAATACCCATATTTTTTTTCGTATTGAAAAGATCTTGTTTTGGAAAACTCGGTTCAGTACAACCCAAACATGGCAGACCAGTTCTTGTTTTAGAGTTTATCTCATTCCACAGTATTTTATTACAACTGCCATGTGTAAAGGGACCTTGGCAACCGTGATCGTAAAACATACAGCCCTCAAGTTCTCCAAAGTGATGATTATCTACTTTATACTCAAAATATTCATTTCTTGTACAACCATTATGAACTGTATAAGCAAAATACTCTTTAGGTCTTAAATAAATATCAAGATTTAATTCTATACCTTTTTTTATCGCATAAAGAGTATTGACTAAAGTTTCGGGATGAATAGGACAACCTGATATTGAGATGGTTTTTTCAAAAAAATCATTAAACTTATATATACGCTCATTTGCCTTAAAGTGCAAACCTGATATATTTTGATAATTACTTTCTCTAAAAATACCACCAAAAGTCGCACATGTTCCAACAGTAACTATCTTTGTCGCAATATTAGAATATTTTTTTATTATTTCTACTGCAGGTATATCTGCTTTTATAAAATCATCTCCAATAGCACCCTCAAGGAGTAAAATATCGCAAAAAATCTCTTTTGAAATAATATCTTCTAAAGTGTAGTCTGAATCAATAATAGGATGATATATAAATTCAAAATCACTAAAAAACTGTTCTAAATAAGGGTAGTTTAAAAAAGAGTGAGCATTTCCATTGCAAGTCATCAATCCAAGCCATAAAATCCTTACTTTTCTTTTCATCGTTATACGCTGAGTGCTTTATATATGTTAAATGAGACATCATCTATATATTCATCGAGCTCTTTTGGCAGTATATTTTCGCCCTTTAAAAATACCATACCACCCAAATAACCCATAAAAAGTCCAAATGCATTAAAAAAATCTTGATCTCTAAGATCTCCACATTTGACTCCTTCCTCAAAATAAATCATGATCTCTGTCACAAATTCATTGACACATATCATACCTTCACAGCCATCTTTAAATACTTCTCGTGTTGAAAGATAGATTCTTAAAAAATAATCTATCATTTCTGGCTTGATCAAAGCTGTCTGAAAATACACCTCGACAATTTTTCTTGTTTTTTCTTTTGTAGAAATTTCTTGCTCATTGATATCTCTTATCTTTTGTCCAAAATATGAAGATACAAATTTTATTATCTCTTTTGCTAGTAAATCCTTAGATTTAAAATAGTTGTACATATTTCCGACACTCATTTTTAGAGACAATGCAATATCAGGAATTGTTGTATTATAGAAGCCTTTTAAAGCAAAAAGGTGCAATGATGCCAACATGATCTGCTCTTTTTTTTGCTCTTTTTTATCTATAGACATATGTCTGTTACCCTTTCTTTAGAAAAAATAATTTAGTATTATATCCATAAATATAATCCTTATAAGCAACATAGATTAGATTTGGAATATGGTAATGTAATAGAAAATTAGACATAAAAGAATATGTACCAATGTCACCCCTTAACAACCTTTATTGTCTCCTCTTCACACAAATAATCTCTCAAAACCCTATCTAGCATGCAAAACAATGTCAAATCATGTATGACTTTTTCACGATTCCACAACACAAAGTTAGTGGTATTTTTGCTATAATGAACATAATAAAAGTGTATGTTTGCATAAGGAGGGATAGAGATGACAAAAGATGATATTTTACAAAAGTTAACTCAAGAGAAAGAATACATCCAAAAAACGTATGAAGTTGAGAAAATAGGTCTGTTTGGAAGCTATGCCAAAAATCAGCAAACACAAAATAGCGATATTGATATCTATGTTGAATTTAAACACAAAACTTTTGATAATTTGACAGGTCTGTGGAACTATTTAGAAGATATGTATCATACGAAAATCGATTTATTACATAAACATAAACGAAGCAAGGGTGCAATTTTTGAAAGTATCCAAAAAGAAGTAATCTATGGATAAAGCCACAACAGCCGAGCTTATCGCTTTTATCCTTGAGAGCTTGAGATTAATCAATAGGCGATTCAATGGCATTAACTCAAGTGATGACTTTTTAGATAGTGATGAGGGGCTTGATAAACTTGATGCGATATCTATGCGCCTACAGTCGATTGGTGAAGCGCTGAAAAATTTGGACAAGCGACAAAAAAAGTTACTACTTCAAGTTGCTGATAAAGAATATTGGAGCAAAATCATTCGAACTAGAGAGATTCTAACGCACCATTATATTGATATCGATGCCGAAACAATCTACATGATATGTGATGAAAAGCTAGAAGAGCTAGAGCAAAAAATTTTGAAACTACAACATCGAATACAATCATTCTAGGTTTAGACCAATTAATAATAATTTTATCCAATTATGGTCAAAACTACCCAATAATATGTAGAAAAAATAAAGAGTTGAGGCTAGAATGAGTATTAGCACTTTTAAAGCGTTTCACAGCCGAAATTATAAACTTTATTTTTTTGGTCAATCCATTTCACTTATCGGTACTTGGATGCAACGAACTGCGGTATATTGGATAGTTTATATACAGACGCATTCGGCTTTTATGCTTGGATTGACCGTATTTTCTACACAATTTCCCTCCTTTTTACTTTCTCTTTTTGGAGGAGTCATAGCAGACAGATATGATAGATACAAAGTCCTACTGCTGACACAGATAGCTTCAATGATTCAGGCGATTTTACTGACATTGGTAGTTTTGTTTACACAATACACGATTATAGAAATACTTGTTTTAAGTATCCTTTTGGGAATCATCAATGCGTTTGACATACCAGCTAGACAATCACTGGTGCATTTAATGGTAGATGATAAAGAAGATTTAAGTAATGCTATCGCATTAAACTCTTCAATGGTAAATCTAGCAAGACTTATAGGACCTGCGGTCTCAGGTATCGTACTCTATAAAATGGGTGCAGGTACATGTTTTATGTTAAATGCAGTGAGCTTTACAGCCGTTATAGCGTCATTGTTAATGATGAATTTACCAGCTTTTCTTCCGCAAATAGAAACAAAAAAAATGCTTGAAGAACTTAAAGATGGTCTCAATTATATAAAAGTAACTCCATCTATAGGCATCATAATTTTACTTCTTTCTTTTATCAGTCTCTTGGTATTACCTTATGTAACTCTACTTCCGATCATTGCTAAAGAGATATTACAAGGGAACGCTTCGACATATGGCTATCTCAACAGTTTTACAGGAATAGGCGCGCTTATTGCAGCTATATTTTTAGCCTCTGCAAAAAAACAGCTTGATCTTAGAAAAGTTTTAGTTATTGCTACTGCTATTTTTGGTCTTGGATTAATTCTTTTTTCATACGCCCATACTTTAATACTTGCCTTTATCTTTGCAACCTTAACAGGCTTTGGAATGATGTTACATGTAACCATCATCAATACTCTTCTTCAAACAACTTCATCTATAAAGATGCGAGGAAGAGTCATAAGTTATTATGCTATGGCTTTTTTCGGTATGCAACCGCTGGGTGCTTTGCTTATTGGGAGTATCTCGCATTACATCGGTGCTTCTACAACTATTCTTTTAGAAGGAATCTCAGCCATTGCAATAATCCTATTGTTTTCACCCCATCTTTGGCAAGTCGCTCATCAAAAATGATAACAATGATATATTTTATGCCGAATATTTTAGTTCTTTGGAGTCATTTTTAATATGCTCATGAAGTGAATATGAGCAATCAACCTGTGGAAAAATTCGGCGTAGTGGAGGATTTTACATTAATACAAGAACATTATACTGTCCGCAATTAACATAATGCAAGGAATAGAGTTCGCTTTAAGCGGGTATGGCAATAACAATAAACAGACAACATACAGATGATGAGCTTGAAAAAGAGCTCAAAAAGACGAAGGAGGTAGTGTTCAAGATTCTGTGTCAGCATCGAGTAATTCCTAAAATTGTATCATAAATTTAAAGCATCATCGAGCCGTCCATCGAAATGGATGGCAAGTTGAGAGATTGTTAGACTCCAGTT
>CAITKP010000053.1 GCA_903892995.1 uncultured Campylobacterales bacterium | reverse complement strand
TATCTCAAAATTTATTGCTTATTCTATCGCAAAACCAATAAAAAAGCATGGAATAATTCAAGAACTTGGCTTAGTTTAGAAGAGCGGCAGAGTGTTAAAAGTCGAGGGGAAAGCACCAACGGAGTCAAATGCTTTTTGTAAAATCAGCTATTACAATTAATATGCACCCTCTCTAAAAAGTACAACTTTTACAGTTTTCACTAAAATGACCAAGTCTAGCCATAGGGACCAGTTTCTTACATACCATTTATCCATACTAATTCTAAAATCGTAGCCTGTGTCACTTCTTCCGCTAACTTGCCACAAGCCTGTGATACCTGGTTTGACCATGAGGTAATAGGCCGCATCCTCTTTGTAGTAAAGATCAAGCTCTTGTTGTATAACTGGACGTGGTCCTACAAAATTCATTTCCCCTTTTAGAACATTAAAAATCTGAGGCAGTTCATCTAATGATGTCTTTCTTAAAAATGCTCCTATTTTTGTGACTCGTGGATCATCTTTTAATTTGAAGTTTGTTTCCCACTCGGCTCTTATCTCTTCACTCTCTTCAAGCAATTTTTCTAAACGCTCTTTTGCATCACTATACATACTTCTAAACTTATATGTTGGGATGATTTTGCCATCTTTTCCTATTCGGTTATGCGCAAAAAAAACTGGTCCTGAGGATTCTTTTTTGATTAAAAAAGCCAAAACACCAATGACAGGAATCAAAATAGGCAATAGTAAAATTGCAAAAATATAATTTGCAACAGTTTGTGTAAAAGTTCTAATTTTGCTTTTAAGTTTATTTTGTAAAACGATGAGATTTGTTCTTGTATTGGTTAGCTCGTAAATAGTAGACTGTGCAAAATTATATTCATTTATTATGGGGATGAAAAGCACTTCTTTGGCTGTTAGCATTTCCTGTTCTAACAATGTATTTAATTCAGATGGCCTTAGACTAGCAGAATTTATAAATATGGTTTGTACATTTTCTGTAGTATATTTTATATACCCAAGATAGTGGTTATGGAAAATTTCACTTTTGAGAAACTCATCGTCTCCATATACTTTTGCTCCTCGTTTCCAAAGACCAAGATTATAAAGTGATTTTTTGAGTATGTATTTGCTGAGAGGGATAAGAACGGCCATATATGCAAAAGCTATGACAATGATAAATCTTGAATATCCTTGCATAGTTTTCGAGAGAGCAAAAAAGCTTAGTAAAATTAAAAGGGCAAAGATAATTCCTTTGACAATTTTTCTGCTTTCGTGCCAAAAATCAAAACGTTTTGAGTAAAGTCCTTCGTAGAAAAATATACTCAAAACAAGAGCATAGAGCTTCAAGTCTAACATGTAATGTAAAACAGAATCATTGAAGAGTACATTGAAGTAATCATTGAGTCCCATTCTCGTATAAAAAGCCAATACAATGCTAAGTGCAATGACACAAAAGTCAGAAAATAGAAGTATAAAGCGAGAGAGGTTGTTTTTCATCGTAACTTTTCTAATTAATTTTTAATATTTTACAAAAGATGGAGTTAATCTCTCTTAAAATCATCATCAAGTCTTACAATATCATCTTCTCCAGTGTAGTCGCCTACTTGAGCTTCTATAAGAACTACAGGAATTTTTCCTTGATTTTCAAGTCTATGGATTTCACCCATTTTGATATAGGTTGATTCATTTGGTCTGACATTAAACATTTTATCTCCAACTGTCACAGTTGCTGTTCCAGACACTACGATCCAATGCTCATTTCTATGAAAATGTTTTTGAAGACTCAGGCGTTTACCTGGCTTTACTTCGATGCGCTTGATCTTGTAACCATTAGAATCTTCAAGAATAGTATATGTTCCCCAAGGTCTGTGTCCTGTTAGATGGATATTATGAAGCTCACTTTTTTGCTCTTTGAGTTTTGCTACTACATTTTTTACTTTTTGAGATGAGCCTTTTTTAGAAATAAGCAAAGCATCTCCAGTATCAACGATAATGCAGTCTTCTATATCAATAGTTGCTATTTTTCGCTCACACCCATAGATAAGGTTATTTTTACTATCAATTGAGATATGGTTTGGATTTTGAGTATTTCCATTTTCATCTTTTGGGAGTTCATCAAAAAGCGCATCAAAGCTTCCTACATCGCTCCATGCAATCTCGCTTGGAATTACTTTTACTTTATCAGATTTTTCCATCACTGCGTAGTCTATGCTATCTTCTGGGATTGCTATCATATCTTCATGTTTGATTCTTATAAGCTCAGATTTGCTTGCACTGTTAAAAGCTTGTAGAGAAGTTTCATAAATAGCGGGTGAGTATTTTAAAAGCTCTTCTAGAAAAACTCCTGCTTTGAAACAAAACATTCCAGAGTTCCAGTAGTAGTTTCCAGCTTTTAGATAATCTTGTGCTATTTGTAAAGTGGGTTTTTCATGAAAAGCCCTTACATGTAAGGGCTTATTTGGATCTTCTTCGATGTAGCCAAAGCCAGTTTCTGCAAAGGTAGGCTTGATCCCAAAAGTTACTAAGTAATTTTGAGAAGCCAACTCTTGTGCTTTTTGTAATACTTTTGCATATTCAGATTCATTTTTTATTAAGTGATCTGATGGAGTGACTAAAACAACTTCATCGGGTGAGAGTGCCATACATGCTAAAGCTATAGCTGGAGCGGTATTTCTTCCTACGGGCTCGAGTAGATAATCGTTGTTGTTTTTTTCGAGTTCTTCGAGTTGATCTATGGCCAAAAAGTATTGCTCTGCATTTGAGACTATAAGCTGACGCTTACATGTTGTCCGCGCGCATCCAACTTGGCCACCCCGCGCATTTGCATTTGGCCAGCTAACGCATTATTACTTGGCCACCTCACGCATCCGTTATTTGGCCAGCTGATAGATAAAAATGCGTGGCTAAGTTACCATTAAGTTAAAGAATATTCTTCACTATAATGCGCCCAAAAAAGGTGCGAAATGAGGAAGATATGTATGAGTATACCCCAAGGGCAGGCTTCGCGCAAATAAAAGAGGTGTTGCGATTAAAATATCTCAACCAACTATCCAATAGAAAGATCCAATCTTTGACAGGTGTTTCTCGAAACAGTGTCGCCAATTACATCAAAAGCTTCACAGAACTGGGAGCTTCCATTGAAGAGACTCTAAGACTTAGTGACACAGACTTAAAGCAACTATTTCATCCCGCTAAAATAGCACCACAAATAAAATCAACTTCCAAACATCTGCATCCAGATTGGAATTACATACGCCAAGAGCTGACTAAAAAAGCGATGACAAGAGCGTTGCTTTATGAAGAGCTCAAAGCATCGCAACCAAATCTGTATAGCTACAGTCAATTCAATCGCTATTACAGCAGATATATCAAATCAATTAACCCATCCATGAGACAGATTCACTACGCAGGCGATAAACTCTTTATAGATTACAGTGGACTCACTATGGCTATTGTC
>CAITKP010000052.1 GCA_903892995.1 uncultured Campylobacterales bacterium | reverse complement strand
TCAATTGTATGCTATCTGAATCCTGTACGGTTTCATTTAGAAATTTTTCAAAGAGCGGTGCTTTTGCTTTAGGCTTATACTTAAATGGTAATACATAACGAAAGCCGAAATTAGGAGAGTGCTCATAGGATTCTATATTTTCATCATTGAGTTCAAGCACATAGTTTTGTAAATTGATTAAACCTTGTGTATCCAATTCTTTGATAAAGTAGTCATTACGTAATTCTGCATATATTGTATGTACAAATCCAATTTCTATATATGATTTCATAAAGAGTTTTAGTAGAACTTTTTTTACGAAGAAGAATTTTTCTTGTTCTTTATCTGCTAATTTTTCATAGTGTGTGCCTACCCAAAAGTGTAATGAGCCAGAGATAACTGTTAAATTTGGAAAAGTACTATATATTGCATCAAGTATTCTATTTACTTCACTATAAGATCCATTCTCAAGAGGTTGAATCGTTTCAATAATCTCTTCTAGATAAGTGATTAGATCAAATTTTTTCATGATGTATTTCCTGTTTGTGAAAATTTTTAGTTAAATGTGTTCCGAGAAAGCCACATACATGGCAATGAATAAAGAGCACATCGGAATTTTTTTTTGTAATAAATGCAGATGGATGAATATCTGCATGACTAGGGTTAGGGCAGTGTACGGTGATTGTTTCCTTTATTGACAAAACTTTAACCCATTCTTTAGACTTCATCTTCCTGCCATCTTTGGCTAAAATGGGGAGATTGATAATATTGTCACCATTATTTGACTTATCTGCTTTTTCATTATTCATTAATTCGAGTGTATTGCCTTTTTTTGGCGATACATTTAAATATTTTTTTATTTCGAACAATTTTCTACCCTTAGACACCCATAACTTTTGATAGGGATTAGGGTAGAAAAATCTTGCTCCATCAGTACATGCACTGTCACTATTAAATTTATTTACAATATTTTTCATGACAGTGGTATATTCATTTATATCATAGATAGGTTGATCGAAAGGAATTATCACCCTATAACGATCTTTTTTTTCTATTTTTATATCATTCTTAAAAGCCTTTTGATGGCTTTTTGTAGTAACTATGAACGCTTGATAGTCTTTAAAAGTCTCTTTTGCATCATCCAAGGTTATACTACCATCAAAATCTAGTATGCATAACTGGGCATACTTAAAATTTAGCGCAAGTCTTTTGTTCCTATTAAATATGATAGGACTATAGGCCTTACAACATGTTATTATCTCGGCAATATCTTCAAAAGAGATAGTAATACTCTTGAATGAGCATAAGTCTTTTTGATGATTCCCGATTGATAGTTCTATTAACATTTATGCAACTTTGTTATCGTTGTGTGCTGTTGCTGCTAAAAATTTTGCAATGCCTGCAATAGGAAAAATTATCCTTGCTTTTTGTGAGCTACCTATTCGTTTATAACATGGAAGCCCAATGCCAGCTCGAAGTAATTTATCGAGCTGCGATAGGCTAATGCCTATCGCTTTGGCAGTTTCTTGTCTGCTTAGAACAAGTTTGCCTTGGAACAAAGCTTTCAATTCTGAAAAATATAATGACTCAATTGGATTCATGTAGAGCTTCCAATTCATCACATTTTTTATAGATAAATTTTGCCTCTAAATCATTTGCTTTTTCAAAGGCAGTTTGGTGTGTATCAAGGTCATAGACCGCAAGGAGACTGATATTTCTATATTCTTTATTTTCACTAATGTTGAGCAAAACGCCTATTTCTTTATTTTTAAGCTGTTCTAATCTAGTTGTTTTGGAAGAGAGATCATCAATATTTAAAAGATAAACTATGTCATTTAAGAGACTTAGTCCAAAATCATTATCAAGTTTTTGTTTAGTTTTTAATACTATCCAAACTGGCTCAGTATAAATTTCATTTAATGATAGAGTTAGGCCAATAGCCGTGTTTTTTTTGTTTAAGTTGGCACGCATGATTTTTGCAGTATACATACCAGCATCGTCAAGTTGATTGACACGTAATTCTTTTTTTTGAAAGATAAACATCTTGTTTACTCCTAGAATTTTTTTCGCAAGTGAGCGCTCACTTGCGTTGAAGGAATAGTACAAAAATCTGAAAAATTCGTATAGTTAGTGGTAAAAAAATAAAAAGCGTTACCCCCTTTGAAATGAAGGGGTAAAAGTTGTCGTCTCTCTAACCCCTTCATTCTGAGGGGCTTTTTTTTTTGCTAAATTTTATAAGTTGCTACTAAAAGTAACATTTTTTACTGGCACTCAAGCTTTTTTATAATAAAAAACTAAAACTATAACATTATTGGTTAAGCAGTCAAGATTCTATAAATGTATAATATATGAATCAGTACATCAAATATTGAATGATATTGCTAACCATTAATCTGACAAATTCTTTGCTTTGATTAATTTTTTATTATTAGAGTTGGAAGAAAAGGATATAATTCCAAGTCAAAAACTACCTATAACTTTGCTACCAATACTGTATAAAAAAGTATAAAAAACTTAGAAAAGGGTAGCTATAGGGTAGCAAAAATAAAAATAGAGTAAAAAATATTTGTATAAATCCCTAAAATAGGGGTTTAATTAGGAGTTTTTCGCAATGATACTTATGATCGATAATTATGATAGTTTTACCTACAATATAGTTCAGTACTGCCTCAAGCTTGGAGCAGATTTAAAGATCATTCGAAATGATGAACTCACATTAGAGCAGATCATAGAATTAAACCCCTCTAAGATTATTATCTCCCCTGGTCCTGCAACGCCTGATGATGCGGGTGTGACACTTGCAGTGATTGATTATTTTAAAGATAAACTTCCTATTTTTGGTATCTGTTTGGGACATCAGAGTATTGCTCAAGTGTTTGGTGCAAATGTCGTTCGTGCAAAAAATATGATGCATGGAAAGACTTCAATCATGCAACAAAGCGCTGAATGTGAACTCTTTAAAAAAGTACCAGAGCAGTTTCGAGCGACAAGATATCATTCTTTAATAGTTGAAAAAGAGGAACTTCCAGATCTAATCGTTCCAACAGCATATAGCATCGATGATCATGAGATCATGGCACTTCGTATCAAAGATAGACCAATATATGGAGTGCAGTTTCATCCAGAGTCTATTATGAGTGAGTTTGGATACGAAATCATAGATAACTTTTTAAAACTATGAATAAATACTTCATCTTATTCCTGATTTTAGGATTGGATGCACTTTTTTTACTTTTTGAAACTTCAGAACTTTCTATAAGTTATACCGAAACTACTCTTTTAAACGGTGATTTTTCACTTTTACAACAGATTGAGAGAGCCTCATTTTATTTTTTTGGGCAAAATGATTTTTCTCTAAGAATCCCAATGATTTTGCTCCATCTTTTAAGCGCTATACTGCTTTTTAGATTTTCTAAAAACTATTTAAAATATGATCGAGACCGATTATGGCTTGTTGTCGTTTTTATTCTTTTACCAGGAGTTTTAAGTTCTGCTATTGTTGTAAATAGCGTTGGTTTGGTCATCTTTTCACTCCTTTTTTATCTAAATTTTTATGATAAAAATATCTATTTAAAATATCTTTTATTGCTTCCTTTGTGGCTCATAAGCCCGAGTATGATCTTTTTATATTTTGGTCTTTTTGTTTATGCACTCAAACAAAAAGATTATAGATTTAGTGCTTTAAATATTTTATTATTTTTTTCTTCCCTTTATATGTTTGGCTTTGATACGACAGGCTTACCAAAAGGGCACTTCTTAGATACTTTGGCGATCTTTTCTGCTATTTTTACTCCAATTGTATTTATCTATATTTTTTACATCTTGTACAGAAGATACATAACTTCACAAGAGGATATTTTGTGGTTTATCTCAGCAACAACGCTGATTCTTGCTTTGGTGCTTTCATTTAGACAACGCTTACATGTAGAAGATTTTGCTCCCTATATAATGGTTTCAATTGTGCTTGCAGCACAGACTTTTTACCATTCATATCGAGTCCGATTAAAACAGTTTCGCTCAACTTATAGGATTATCTTTGTACTCTCTTTAATCTTTTTATTTCTTAACGCAACTGTCATCTTTTTCAATAAATATCTCTATATAGTTCTCAAAGATCCCAAAGAACACTTTGCTTATGAGATGCATGTTGCAAAGGATTTAGCACTGAAACTTAAAGAAAATAGGCTTACATGTATAGATGCAAATGATAAAAAGTTACAAGATAGATTAAGTTTTTATGGCATTGGATATTGTGAAGATTTTTCATTATCCAAGCAAAGAAGCGAAAAGGCTCAAAATGTAACTATAAGTTACAAAGGCTCTGAAGTGTACCAAAGTTATGTTACAAAAGTAAACAAAATATCCAATTAATGGCCGTTAGAATTATAAATACATGATATGAAAAAGATTAATTGTGCTACAATCAAACCCAAATATTCAACTAAGGAGTTGCAATGGCTCAAAGAGCGATTCGTGAGTACGACGGTAAAGCAATTTTCTCTAAACATTGGGAAAAGTATTTCAGCGGTTTTCATTATGGATTTAAATCTGTTTTGGTAACAAGTGGTGCTGAATTAAAAGCAAAAGCTGAGGAACATGGTTTTGAATGGTTAAAACAAGAGCCTCTTGTTGCTAAACCAGATATGCTTTTTGGAAAGCGTGGTAAAAATGATCTAGTTTTATTTAGAACAAATAAACCAGGTGATGTTACTTTAGCTGATGCTGCTGCTTGGATTGATGCTAAGATGGCGAATACTACAACTTTATTATCAGGACAACATGGTCAATTGACTCATTTCGTTGTTGAGCCATTTACTCCACATACTCAAGAGCAAGAATACTACATTTCGGCTACGACTGTTGGTGAAGATGACGTTCTTTACATGTCTGCTGAGGGTGGTATGGAAGTTGAAGAGGGTTGGGATGAAAAAGTAAACGAAGTTCATATCCCAATCAATATGAGTGATGCAGATATGGAACGTGCTGTAAAAGCAAATATTCCAGCAGATATCCCAGCTTCAAATAGAGATACATTCGTATCATTTGCAATCCAATTTTTTAAATTTTACAGAGACTTAAACTTTGCATACCTTGAAATCAATCCAATCGTTATGCTTGACAACAATGAAATGGCAATCTTAGACCTTGTTGCTCGTTTAGATGATACAGCTGGTTTTATGATGAGAGATTCATGGGGTGACATCGAGTATCCAACAGCATTTGGTATGGAAGACCAATCTCCTGAAGAAAAAGCAGTAGCAGAAGCTGATGCAAAATCTGGTGCATCTTTAAAACTTACAATTCTTAACCCAATGGGACGTATCTGGACAATGGTCGCAGGTGGTGGTGCTTCAGTTGTTTATGCTGATACAATCGCTGACTTATCTGGAAATGTTGCGGATCTTGCGAACTACGGTGAGTATTCTGGTGGTCCAACAACTGGTGAAACAAAATTTTATGCAGATACGCTGTTTGATTTAATGACTCGTCATAAAGATACTCACGGACGTGATAAGATATTAATCATTGGTGGTGCTATTGCAAACTTTACTGATGTCGCAAAAACTTTTACTGGAATTATCCAATCATTTGAAGATTATGCTGAAAAATTAAAAGCTCATAATACTCGTATTTACGTACGTCGTGGTGGACCAAACTATGAAAAAGGTCTTAAAGATATTAAAGAAGCTGCAGATCGTTTAGGTTTATATATAGAAGTTTACGGACCAGAAACTCACGTTACTGACATCGTTCGTATGGCTTTAGAGAAGTAAGGAGATATTAATGGGTGCATTATTTACTAAAGATACACAAGCAATTTTTTGGAATAACAATACAAGCGCGATTCAACGTATGCTTGATTACGATTATACTATTTCTCGTCCAAAACCATCTGTTGCAGCTATCGTAGCTCCAACTTCAAACAACAAGTTTGAGAAATTTTTCTATGGTCCAGAAGAGATCATGGTTCCTGTTTTTCGTACAACTGGCGAAGCAGCAAAAGCATTTCCAAAAGCAGATGTTTTACTAAACTTTGCTTCTTTTAGAACAGCATATGATGTAACTATGGAAGCAATCGCTATAGCTGGACAGTTTAAAACTGTAATGGTTACAGCTGAGGGTATTCCTGAGAGACTTGCAAGAAAGATGAACCAATCAGCTCGTGATGCTGGTGTGACAGTAATTGGGCCTGCAACTGTTGGTGGTATCGCTCCAGGTGCATTTAAAATCGCAAACGTTGGTGGAACGATTGAAAACATCGTAAATTCTAAACTTCACCGCGCAGGTTCTTGTGGACTTGTAACACGTTCAGGTGGGCTTTTCAATGAACTTTCAAACATCATCGCAATCAATGCTGATGGAATTTCTGAGGGTGTTGCAATTGGTGGAGACCGCTTTGTTGGTTCTGTTTTCATTGACAATCTTTTAAGAATGGAAAGCAATCCAGAAGTAAAATATATGATCCTTCTAGGTGAAGTTGGTGGTACGGAAGAGTACAAAGTGATCGAAGCTGTTAAAAATGGTCAGATTAAAAAACCTATTATCGCTTGGTGTATCGGAACTATCGCAAAACATTTTAGTTCAGGTGTTCAGTTTGGTCACGCAGGAGCGAGCGCAAATGCTGATGCTGAAACTGCTGCTTCAAAAAATGCTGCGATGGCTGAAGCTGGTATCTATGTTCCTGAAAGCTTCAACGATCTTCCAAATAAGATTAAAGAAGTGTATGAAAAACTAAAAGCTGATGGTATTATTACTGATATCGCAGAACCTGAACTTAAAACTGTTCCAAAAGTTCGTCGTGCAAAAGAGTTTATCTGTACGATTTCTGATGACCGTGGTGATGAGGCAACTTATGCAGGTTATCCGATCTCTTCAGTTGCAACTCCAGATACAGGTTTTGGAATCGGTGATGTTATCTCACTTCTATGGTTCAAAAAACGTTATCCAAAATGGGCAACTGAGTATATCGAAACAGTTATCAAAACTGTTGCAGATCATGGTCCAGCGGTTTCTGGTGCACATAATGCAAAAGTTACGGCTCGTGCTGGTAAAGATGTTATCTCTTCACTTGTAACAGGTCTTTTAACGATTGGTCCACGTTTTGGTGGAGCGATCGATGATGCAGCTCGCTACTTTAAATATGCAAATGACAATAAAATGAGTCCAGCTGAATTTATTGATTATATGAAAAGAGAGGGAAAAACGATCTCTGGTATTGGTCACCGTATCAAATCAGTTCGTAATCCAGACCTTCGCGTAAGCGGTCTTAAAAAATTTGCGCACGAGAACTTCCCAGCAACTCCACTTCTTGATTATGCTCTTGAAGTAGAAAAACTCACAACGAGTAAAAAAGACAACCTTATCTTAAACGTTGATGGTACTATCGGTATCTTAATGGTAGATATGTGGCGTGCTCTTGGTTATTCTGAGAGTGATATCGATGGTTTCATCGATGCGGGCGCATTAAATGCATTCTTCGTAGTTGGTCGCTCAATCGGTTTCATTGGACACGTACTTGATGAAAAACGTCTTGGTATGCCAATGTATCGCCATCCAATGGATGATATTCTTTATAATGTAGAACAAGCAGAACAGCTTTAATTCTACACAAATGCTTACATGTAAAGCTTTTACATGTAAGCCTACTCTTAAAACTCTCTCTTTAAGCTCCCTTTTTCTAAACAATATTACATTACTTTTTCGTTACAATGCAAGGCATTCAATTTGATTAATTAAAGAAGTAAAATGAAAAAATCAGCTTTTACAATGATGGAACTTATATTTGTTATTGTCGTGATTGGAATTCTCGCAGCAGTTTTTATTCCTAGAATTGGAAGAAATAATCTCTCCGATGCAGCTAATCAACTTATTTCTCATATAAGATACACACAGCATTTGGCTTTGATGGATGATAAGTATGATAAAAATGATCCAAAATGGTACAACAAAAGGTGGGAATTAGCATTTTCTACTGCAGCTTCATCTCAATCGTATTATATTTTTTCTGATTCTCCCTCATTGATCAATCAAAAATATGACGGAAATCCAGGGGCAAATAGTACATACACGAAAGTAGAAGTTGCAAAAAATCCTTCAGATAATAGTTTGTATCTTCTTGGTGTTCCTTTGAGTTCATTTGATAATTCAAATCAATCAAAATTATCTAAAAATTTGAATTTAACATCTAAATATGGAATAAAAAATATTGTGATGACTGGTGGTAATAGTGCTACAAATAATAGAATTTTGTTTGATCATTTGGGAAGACCATATAGAGGAAGTACTGCATACACAGTTACACATCCTTTGAGCTCTCCGGTAGATGGATTAATAAGAAGTAGATTATATATTAAACTGTGTAGCAGTACATGTAGTAATCCAAAAAATAAAGCTAATAATAGCAATGAACTAGTAATCATAGTTGAACCAGAAACAGGTTATGTGCATTTATTGTAAAATAATTTTTAATTTAAGCTATATTTAATAAATACTTGTCTATAATTCCCGTCCACAAACGATGAGACCTTAAGTTAAGGCCTTGAGAGACGATGTCTTTCTAGTTTGAGATCATTGAAAACTAAGCAAGTAGATAACAAGATAACTA
>CAITKP010000051.1 GCA_903892995.1 uncultured Campylobacterales bacterium | reverse complement strand
GAAAGAAACTTAGACAATTAGACCTATGTCAACTTGCAGGTCTTTCAATTGCCACCTATCAGAAATTCATCTATCAAAAAAAGATCAGTTTAATCTCTCTTGTGCAGGTGTTATATGCACTCGACATGATCTCTAATTTAGAGGGTCTGATTGCATATGATGAGATTCAAAGCTTAGATGATATTAGAGCGGCTGCGAATAAAAATCCTATACCAAAACGTGTAAGGAAATAGAATGAAGCAGTTAGAAGTTGACGCATATATCTATGGACATAAAATCGGTACTATGATACTGCATAATGGAAGAATATATTTTGAATATGATACAGCCTTTAGATCTTTAGGACTTGAGATTTCACCTCTTAAATTAAACACTAAAAAAACTATTGGCGCTTATACAAACCCTGATTCGCCCGATCTATATCATGGAATGAGTGGTGTCTTTTTTCAATCTCTTCCAGATAAACATGGAATGCCTTTTATTGACCGCTACTTTGAGCGACAAGGTGTTGCTGCTGATAAAGTGACATTGTTGCAAAAACTAACATTTATTGCCGATCGTGGAATGGGTGCTATAGAGTATCTTCCTAAAGAGCATCAAGATGTTATCGATGCCAGATCTGCTCTGAGTGCAAAAGAGTTACATGTAGAGATGCGACAAGTTCTTGAAGATAAAAATCAAACTCCTATGATTAGAGAGTTCATGAATATTGTTAATAATGCATCACCCATTGGTGGAGCAAGACCAAAATTACTCATTACTTACAATAAAGAAACAGCTCAAATCCGCAGTAATAGTGCTCAACTTGAAGATGGTTTTGTGCGATCAATCTTGAAGTTTGATGAATCATATCCAAATGCAGAGGGTATAGAGGAGAGTATTGAGCTAACAAAGCTTGAATATCTTCATATGAGTCTTGCAAAAGAGTGTGGTATTACTATCCCTGAGATGGCACTTACTCAAGAAGATACAGAGCATCATCTCATCTTTCAACGGTATGATAGAGATGAAAACGATAATAAAATCCATGTGTGTAGTGCATCTGGCCTAATGCATAAAGATATACGCATTCCTCAAACTATGTCGTATGAAGAACTCCTAAAGCTAACTAATTTGATCTCTAAGAGCCAAGCTGATGTAGAGCAGATGTATCGACGTATGCTTTTTAATGCACTAGCATTTAATGTTGATGACCATGCTAAAAACTTTGAATTTATGATGGATCGTTCAGGAAAATGGCGTCTTGCACCAGCTTATGATATTACCTATTCCAAAGGAGCACTCAAAGAGCATCTAACTACAATCAATGGGAAAAGCTCTGATTTTACTATTGATGATTTTTTGGTTGTTGCTGAGAAAAATCTAATAGATAAAAAGAGTGCTAGATCTATTATTGACACTATCGCAATAGCGCTCTCAACATATGAGAAAAGGGCGCTAGAATTGGGTATCAGCAAAGCAGAAGCTATTAACATCGGTAGTGAAATTGATTCACAGCTTGTTGGGATGAAGCTTATTTAAGAGATCTTTATATAGGTTTTGTTAATATGAGAAGTTTTTTGATTTCATTCAAGATAAATCTAAAAAAACTGGATTTTTTTCAAAAATATTTCAATAATTATTGTGCAGTGTTGGATCCAAATACGTTGAACAATATCGATCGGTTTTACAGATCTATACCTTGAAAATCACTTTAAAATCAATGATCTAAAACCCGAGAACTATACTCAACAAATAACAGGAAAAAAATTATGAATATTATTGAATTTCAAGCAAAAGTTGAAGAGGATGAAGATGGGCGCAGTATCGTAGCTTCCCTTTTAATAGATGGCAAGCCTTTAGAAGAGTTGGCTCAATATCAAGTTGATATGTTTGTAATACAAGAAAGTTTATCTACAATGGGAGCTCTAGGAGGTGACGTTTTTACCTGCGGTTGTGGCGTTGCTGAATGCGCTGGGATATATAAACGTATGCTTATTATCACGAATGAATCAACAGTACAGTGGTTTGTTAGATGGCCAACATACCGCCAATATATATTTGATAAAGAGCAATATAATGACGCATTCAATAGGTTTCGCAATCAGCTCATAAAAGATGCTGGAGGTCTTGATAAGGTTGACTCACTAGAGTATTTTATTGGACTTGAAACCAAAACTCTCTTTGATGATTTTATACCTAACCCCTTATCATCAGAATATTGTATTGAGCTACATGAAGCTGTTGAATATGAAGATTTTGATGCAGTAAAAATATTGTTAGACAATAACTACATAGATGTAGATCATCTTAACACTCAAGGAGAAACGCCTTTAATGTTAGCGACATCCCAAGAAATGGAGAATCTTCTATTATCCTATGGAGCTGATGCCACAAGAAAAATCTCTTTATAAAAAATGGCCATCAAAGTTTTTTTTGCAATTCAATCTTTTTTATTTATTCTTGAATCATATAAATTATCAAGCAATTTGTTCAAGGATCTTATAGTGAGCATAAGATATGGTATTTCTTCATGAAGCTCATCTCTTTTAGCTTGCTCTATTTTTCCTTCATAAAGTTCTATTTTTTCTAAAATCTCTTTTTCATTCATTTTACTATCTGTTTCTAAGTCCATAAAAAAACCTTTTAAATCTTTGTTGGTAAAACCAGTATAGCAATTATAGCTATCAAGATAATGAGTGTACCAAAAAATCCTTGAGATTTATGGCGATATACAAATGCGCGGGGTGGCCAAGTTGGATACATGCGGACACAGATGCTAACGCAGCTTTAGTGAGTTGTTTAATCAAGGAGCCTAAAGTTCCACCGGTTCTGCCGATACTTTTACCAGCTTTTATATCACGAGTAAATTGCTCGATATCTACTTCTATTCTCATATGTCGTTCCTTGGGTATTGTTTATTTTAGCCGATTGACACAGAGAGAATTTTGAAGGGTTCCGATATTTTAGCCGCTTTATGCTCTAAGTTCTTTGATTATTTGTTCTTTGGTTTCTTGTTTGGTTGGTGCTTTTGTAGCAAGGTCTATAATTCCAGAGAGATATTCAACGTCCTCTTTTGTTGAGAGTCTATTGAAGTGGAGTGAATATTAGATTATACGATCTAGTTTATCTTCTGATATGACTGTTGCATAATATCCATCGCCATATTTATTAATGAACTTTGAACCGAGTGAAGAGTTTTTGAAGCG
>CAITKP010000050.1 GCA_903892995.1 uncultured Campylobacterales bacterium | reverse complement strand
GTGGCCGAGCTTTGGGGATGTCCTGCGCACGGTTGAGCCCCATGCTTATCAACCAGGCTATTATCTTTTATGATTCTGGTATGCTATCAAAATTTATATTAAAGAAAAATTTTTATTAATAAAATGTAAATATTTAAACTAAACTTATTTTAAGAATATTCAAATAATTACAAAAAGTTACATTTACTTTGTTCAATATGATTTTTTAAAAAATTATTTAAGTTGATGCTAAAATGAAGTTAGAATAAGTCAATTGAAGGAGAAATAATGCAAAGACCAAGCCCTACAACTCTAGAAAAAACATTGCATCAAGATGATTTTATCGTTTCAAAAACAGATATGAATGGAAAAATCTTATATGGCAATAAGATATTTATTAAGATGTCTGGTTATGCAGAAACTGAGCTCCTTGGGCAGCCGCATTCTATACTTCGCCATCCAGACATGCCAAAAATTGTTTTTAAACTCTTATGGGAACGTATCCAAAAGAAAAAAGAGATTTTTGCTTATGTAAAAAATCTTTGCAAAGATGGTGCTTACTACTGGGTTTTTGCGAATGTCACCGTAACGATAGATGAAAAGGGAAATGCTAGAGATTATCACTCTGTAAGAAGAAAACCAAGTCAAAAAGCCTTAGAAATCATCCCAAATCTTTATAACCAACTTCTTAGTGCTGAAAAAAGTGGTGGCATTGATGCATCAAAAACATTATTAGAAAAAATACTTAAAGAACAAGGAGTCAACTATGATGGGTTTATCCTCAGCCTTCAGCAATAAACAAACTTTACTCTATCTTATCACCTCTCTTATAGGTACTATTATTGTTGGTATATATGTTTCTTATATTGTAACTTTTGTTCTTTTCTTACTCATCATTGCGGGACTATTTATAAGTGAACAAGGAGTATATGAAAAGATTTTTCAAGATGCACTCATCCATCAGATTCGTGATGTTCTTATCAAAGCTGGAAAAGGGACGCTTTCTGATCGTGTAACAAATATAGACGAAAAACACATCATGCAAGATATTGCATGGGGTATCAACGATATGCTTGATCAAACCGAACAGATGATGCGTGATATAAAAGCTTCAATCGAAGAGGCAAATCATGGCAATATGAGAAGAATCATTTTTCCCGAGGGATATAAAGGAGATTTTGCTGCATCCACTTCTTTTTTAAATGATGCAATTGCTTTGATTGCTGATGCCTATAAGGGGAAAATGCGTGTGAAATTAACAGTAGAATTTGACAAAAACAGTGGTGGAATATCGAGTGGATTATCTATTATTCAAGATGACATCATCAATAACACTAAATTCACAAAGAGCATAACAGATGCTGCGACACAAAGTGCAGATAAAGTTATACAATCCCAAGAAAGTGTTTCACTTATTGTAGAAAATATCGACAACTTACTGCAATTAATTGGAAACTCTAATGTAGCAATACAATCACTTAATGTAAGAACTACAGAGATCAGTACAATTGCTAGTCTTATAAAAGATATTGCGGATCAAACAAACCTCTTAGCTCTTAACGCTGCTATAGAAGCAGCGCGCGCAGGAGAGCATGGACGTGGATTTGCCGTTGTTGCAGATGAAGTAAGAAAGCTTGCAGAACGAACACAAAAAGCAACACAAGAGATATCAATGACACTTCAAACGCTCCAACAAGAAGCAAATGATATTCTTTCTAGTTCAGAAGATATGAATAAATTGGCCTCAGATTCTCAACATAATATTAGTAACTTTGAAGATGTTATCAATGATTTTTCCAAAACTGTATCTAATACAGCGACCATGTCAAAACTTATCAATAGCTCTTTATTCGCAACACTCGTAAAAGTAGATCATATTATCTTTAAAAATGTCGCTTATTCTACGCTATTTAATGAATGTGAAGTCAAAGCGTCTAGTATAACAAATCACCATAACTGTAGAATGGGAAAATGGTATTATGAAGGAGATGGCAAACACTATTTCTCTCACACTAATGCGTATAAAGAGATGGAAGTTCCTCATAGTAAAGTTCACCATGCAGTTCTTGATACAATCGAATGTACAAGTGATGGTTCATGTTTAGATGCAGATAAATTTGATAAGATTGTAGATAATATGGCAAAAATGGAAGTAAGTTCAAAAGAGCTCTTTAGATTGCTTGACAAGATGGTAAAAGAAGCAAATCCAGATCTTAAACTATAATTCCCTCCAACAAAAGTGACAAAGTTTTCAAACAGCTTTGTCGCTTTCTCCCTTGAGCTTAAATCAAGTCCAAATAAGTAAGAACTAGCTAAAATTCCCTCACTATAAACCAAGAAGGACTTTTTTGTTAAATCTACCAAATCTTTTAGCATCGCTACGCATTTTACTAGCTCCCATAATGTTCTGGATCATCTTAAATCCTCAAGTGTTTACGCAAAATGGATTTGATATCAGTTGGAACTACTACAGCGGAGCTCTTTTATTTGTCATCGCTTCAGTTACTGACTTTTTTGATGGATATATCGCAAGAGAGTGGAACCAATCCACAATGCTTGGAGCAATCATCGATCCCCTTGCAGACAAGATGCTTACAATTGCGGCATTTTTGGGTTTGATGATGATTGGAGAAGCTTCTGTGTGGGCTATTTATATCATTATTATCCGAGAGCTTTTTATCACTGCACTTCGAACAGTCGCTGTGAGTGAAAATATCAGCGTCAAAGCCTTATTTGCAGGTAAAGTGAAAACAGTTTTTCAGATGATTGCTATTGGCTTTATGCTGATGCACTGGCCTTTTGCTGTGCCACTTTTATGGATAGCAGTCGCACTTACACTCTACTCTGGAGCTGAATATATCTGGAGCTTTAGAAGTGCCATTTTAAAAGAGAAGACGCTATGAGTTGGTTAGTTGCACTTGGCGTTTTATCGCTACTTGTCTTTTTTCATGAACTCGGTCACTATAGCATGGCCAAATTTTTTGGTGTTTACATCGAAGTTTTCAGTGTAGGTTTTGGCAAAAAGATCGCTTCATTTCGTATGTTCAATACCAAGTGGCAGATCGCGATGATCCCACTTGGCGGGTATGTCAAGATGAAGGGACAAGATGATACTGATCCCTCGGCTATAAGTTATGATAAAGATAGTTACAATTCTAAAACTCCCCTGCAACGTATCTTGATTCTTTTTGCTGGTCCGCTTGCGAACTTTCTTTTAGCTTTTGTTTTATATATTTTTATCGCTCTTGGTTCTCCTGAGATACTCTCTCCAGTTTTAGGTGCTATTGCACCCTCTTCTGCCGCACAACTTGCAGGTCTGCAACAAAATGACAAAGTCGAAGCGATCAATGGAGTAAACATATCTACATGGAAAGAGATGTCAGAAAGTATCGCCGCTTCTGGTGGTAAAGCACTCAATCTCACTCTGCAAAGAGGTGATAAACGCTTACATGTAAGCCTTACACCAAAACTCACACGCACAAAAAATATGTTTAACGAAGATATCTACAAGCCGATGATAGGAGTAGCAAGCGCTGGTGTCACACATAAACTCTCTCTTTCACCACTTTCAGTTTTCTCTTATGCAAGCGAGCAGACTGTTTTTGCTTCTACTATGATCTTTGAGGGTGTCAAAAAGCTTATCACTGGTGATGTTCCCGCTTCAGAGATGGGTGGAGTTATATCCATCGTCAAAATAACATCAGATGCGACTGCTCAAGGCTGGATGAGCGTTCTTTTCTTTGCTGCACTTATCTCTGTAAATCTTGGTGTTTTAAATCTATTTCCAATCCCAGCACTCGATGGCGGGCATATCATGTTCAACCTCTATGAGCTTATTGTTAGACGTGCTCCAAGCGAAGCGATACTTGTACGCTTAACGGTTGCAGGATGGGCTATACTATTTGGACTTATGGGACTTGGACTTTATAACGATATCAACAGATTACTGATAGGATAAACAAATGACACAATTAGAGTATAAACTTCATATCGATTCTATTATCGAGAGAGTAGAAAAAGCAAGACTTAGCGTAAGCGGACACCATATTGTAAAGATTGTTGCAGTGAGTAAGTACTCAGATGCACAGGAGATAAGATCACTCTATGAGATCGGACAGCGCGCTTTTGGAGAGAACAAAGTACAAGATCTTACGCAAAAAGCACAAGAGCTCTATGAACTTCCACTTGAGTGGCATTTTATTGGAAATCTGCAAAAAAATAAGATCAACCATCTCATCAAAGCAGATCCATTTTTATTTCAATCTCTTGATTCATTAGAACTCGCACTCGAACTTGATAAACGCCTCGAAACAAACGCTACAAAGATGGATGCGCTTTTACAGATAAACTCAGCTTATGAAGAGAGTAAATCGGGTGTCATGCCCGAAGTCGCACTTGAAATTTATGAGCAGATAAACTCTACATGTAAGCATATAAACTTAAAAGGTGTGATGAGCATCGGTGCGCATACAGAGGATAAAAAGATCATCCAAAAAAGCTTTGAGACAACGCACAAAATCTTTTCTGAGCTTACAGATGCGACAATCTGTTCTATGGGAATGAGCCAAGATTTTGAACTTGCCATCCAATGCGGTTCAAATATGGTTCGCATCGGCTCTTTGATGTTTAATAAATAGCTCTTTATACGCCTATCTTTCTAGCGCTCAAAAACAGGTAATCTTTGCCTGTAATGACCACGCGATACCCTTTTTGTTGGAGATATTTTTTGCAAAAATAGATATCTTTTAAGACCAATCCCATCTCATTGAACTTATAATTTGGGGCTTTGGCTCCATAGATCATCTCCCCATCAATCCATCTGCAATTTGGAAATCCAAGTATCATTGCTCCGCCCTTTTGCAGATAGTTTTGATACAAATTCATAAACATAAGATTAAAATCTATACTGCTACTTTGCAGAGTTCCAATCGATACAAGAAGATCAAAGCGTCCAAGAGAAAGTTCATCTAAAGTGTTAATATCATGCACCATCAACGTAACATTTGAGAATGAAAAATTTTTCTTTGCATACTCTATGACTGATGAAGAGTAATCGATTCCGACAAACTTTTTCTCTTCAAACTCCTTCCATGTAAGCATCTCTTTCATCACAGCAAACTCATCACCCTTGTTGATACCAAGATTTAAAATGGCTTGCTTCTCTTTAAAATTGACAAACTCTAAAGCCTCTTGATAGTGGTATAAAAAACTAAACTGCTCTCTTTTGTCGATTTTAAAAAACTCACTATCAACCCCATATTTTTCACTGTTTTGTTCTGCTTTATGAAAAGAGCTTTTTGTTTGGAGTTTGTAAAAAGCCACTATGGTAGTCGTATCATCTTTGATTTGAGGTGTGAGCATCTTCATAGTAAAAAGCTGAGCTAAATCTACAAAAGCCTTGTACCCAATCCTATCAATGTCAGAGTTTAAAAATTCACACTCAAGTGTCTCACCCTCGTTTATAGCGTTGTTTTTAAACCATTGAAGTATCTGTGTCGTCGTTTGAGCTTTAAAATCTACTAGCATCAGTTTTTTATCTTAATTTCAAACATTTTTTTATCACCATCAGCCAAATATACATCTCCATCATGTGACAAGGCGATCTGCTTGGAGAGGATGAGTCCTAGCCCATTCCCTTTTACTTTTGTGCTTTGAAACGCTTCAAAAAGTGCTTTTTTATTTTCAATAGCGACACCCGAATCATAAATATAAAAGTGATGATACTCGCCATCGTTGGTATGTGTTATCTCGATGACACCCTCCTCCTCTTCATCAAGCTCTATTGCATCAATAGCATTGATAAGAAAGTTTGAGAACATCATCAAAAGTAGATCTGCATCCCCATAGAGTGTAAAATCATCCTCTAAAAAACGAAACTCGATCTCTTTGCTATAACTGTAATAGGTCGTAATATCTTGAAGAGCAGTTTGTAACTCACTCCAAAGAAGAGGTTTTTTCTCCGCTGACACCCCTTTTGAAAACATCAAAGTCGCTTTGATAATCCGCTCGATGCGAAAAATAGATTTTTCCATTTCAGAGACAATCGCCATATTTTCTACACCAACGCGTTTTTTAAGCGTTGAAGTAAGCAGTGCGATAGAGCCTATGGGATTGCGTATTTCATGTGAAAGATGCGCAGCCATCTGTCCCATTGTCGCAAGGTTTTCTTTACGCTTTTGTTCTGTGATATCAGTCGCACTGATGAGATACTTATTTTGGTAGTTACTGATGCGTACTAAATAAGAGTTTTCTTTAAAATTGATCTCATAGTCATTAATATCAAGCCGTAAAATCACTAAAAGCTCTGATAATTCCTTCGCTTGAGAGTTTTGTAAAAAAACTCTTCCATCACTTTCAAGTATCCAAATAGCGTTTGGTAAAAACTCTACAACTTTTTCGATGGTGTCTTGGAGATGTTTATAGGAGTCTTTTAACTCTCCAAATTCATTCTCTATTTTGTAGGTTTGCTCTATGAGATGGGTGAGTTCCTCTTGTGTTATCATCTAAATCTCAAGCAATATTTTATATAAACTATAAGCATCCGCGCTCCCTGCACTCTCTCGTATAGAGTGCATTGCAAAAGTTGGCACACCGATATCTATAGTATCGATTCCAATCTTAGCGGATGTCATAGGTCCAATGGTTGAACCACACCCCATATCGCTTCGTGTGACAAACATCTGAGTCTCTTCGCCAATAGATGCTGCCGCATCTAAAAATCTTGCGATTGTTTGCGAAGAGGATGCATAACGCTGATTTGAGTTTACTTTTATAACAACACCGCCGTTGAGCTTTGGAGCGTGAAGCGGCTCATGTTTATCTGCGTAGTTTGGATGCTGTGCATGGGCATTATCTGCTGAGATAAGAAGAGAACTTCTTGCAAATCTTGCTTTTTCTTCTGCGCTTGGAAAAATTCTCTCTATCACGCTCTCTAAAAATGATCCCCCAGCACCAGAAACACTCACACTGCCCACCTCTTCATGGTCTGAGCAGATAATCATCATCGGCTTTTGTGTCGAGCAGATTGTAATGAGCGCGACATAACAGCTCAAGAGGTTATCTAGTCTTGCACTTGCGATAAACTCATCGCCAAATCCAACATAAGAGGCTTTTTGCGTATCATAAAGACTCAAATCATAAGAGAGCACTTGTTCGCAATCCTCGATCATAGATTTAAGCTCCTCTTTGAGTGAAAAATCCTTACATGTAGAGATAATTGGAGGAAGATGGTTTTGTTCATTTACTGTTTTAGAGGCATTGGCATCACGATCGAGATGAATCGCTAGAGATGGGATAATAGCGACAGCTTTTTGCATATCAATGAGAGTTGATTTGAGTTTTTCATCTTTGCTTTTATAGCTTACACGCCCTGCGATACTGAGATCTCTATCAAACCAAGGGTTTAAAAGCACTCCGCCATAAGGTTCGACTCCAAGTTGCGTGATACCATCTTTTTTAATCTCTGCATTTGGCTTAATACGAAGATTTGGAGAATCAGTATGCACACCGACTAAAATATACTCAAATCCTTCACTGTAGTTAAATGCGATAATTGAGCTATCTGCACGAATAATATAGTAACTTTGCCCCACTACAAGATCAAAGTTTTGCTTTTCATCAAGGCTTATAAATCCAGCATTTTCCAGCATTCCAGCCATATTTAAAACCGCATGAAACGGGGTTGGCGAAGCATCTAAAAAACCTAAAAATGCATCATTGAAATCTTGTTTGTTCATCATTTTTTCCTTTTAATAATTTATGAAAGTCATTACGCACTTGTGCTTTGACGTGGTACACCGCTTTATCTGCGCAGAAAGTACCGATATGGCGCGCTCTTGTAAGGAAAAAAGATAATAACACCGCATCAATTAATTTAAACTGATAGCTTCTTGTGATATTATAATGACAATTTAAAATTTTTAATAAAAAAATGAGATGTAATGATTGATCCACTTACACAGATAAATGCACGAGATGAGATAGTAAAAGCGATTCGTTCCATAAATATCGGGCATCTTATACTTTTAGATATTGATAATTTTAACTCTATAAATAATCTCTATGGGATGCAATCTGGAGATAAGATTTTAATAGAGCTTGCAAAATATTTAGACGATTTTTCAAAGCGTGAGGGGTATGAAGTTTATCGTATAGGATCAAATGAGTTTGGACTTTTAGATATTGATGCTACGCATGATATTGAAGATATTTTTACCCATATTGAGTATCTCATCGAGGG
>CAITKP010000049.1 GCA_903892995.1 uncultured Campylobacterales bacterium | reverse complement strand
GCTCGCATACTCCATAATATAGAAAAATTTATATTAGGACTCGATCCCCAATCTTCATTATCAATGGATGTTCTTGATACAGAATCGCTATTGCTGTAAAAAACCAGCGTCCACCCACCACCATCAGTTGTCATGTCGCAATATACATTAAAAGGAGCATTTCCACCGTTTCCATCAGGGTCGATTGTGTATATTCCATCGCCTGTATTTCCAGTGTAATTGTATCCACTCACACCGCTCTGAATATACTTCAAACAGCTTGTTGCATATGTATTATCACTCCATTGTCTTGCGCCATTTACAACAGTTAAATATTTTTGATTTGCGGCTCCTCCTGCAAGAACCCAACTCCCATTGTAGTATGCGTACTGTTGAACCGTTTGAGAGCTAGCATCGTAAGCATACTTGATATCTCCAGATGTTCCCGTTGTTGATGCAAGAGTCGATGTTGTTGTAATTGTCCCAAGTGAAGTAGCCGAAGACCCTCCTCCCGTTCCAGTTGTTGCAGTAGAAACAGCTTTCCACGTAGAAGTAGATGCATCCCAAAGCTTTAATACAACGCTTGTTCCACTCGTATCATACCAACGTAAGTATTGACTTGAAGATGGTGCCGTTGCGCCTGTGTATGCTTGCACAAAAAATTGATCAATACTCGTAGGAAGCACATATGTAGTCGCAACAGTAGTTTCAGATGTGTTAACCGGCACTGAACTATTTTTATAATTTTTTAAATGCGCCTGCATAATAGCTGCTGTACTAAAAGTAGTAGAAATTACCGCCGTACCTTTTGTGCTATCCACCACAAAACTATATGTACCGCCGTCCCCATTATTGTTAGCTGTAGATGCAATAAATCCACCATTGATAAGATCTGTCATTGTGGATGGATTCGTCCCATTTTTTGATATATAGTTTACAATCGCGTTATATATCGAATCAGTTTGAGTGGCAACGTTTTTACCTACTTGCCCTTGTATTCCGGCGACAATTGATGGCGAAACAGTCTTAAGTGTTATCCCACCTATCACTAAAGCGGCTATAACGGCTATTAGTTGTGCATATCCCATGTTTTAAATCCTTGTTTTTGTATATTTAATTTTAAAAAAACTTCCGACGAAGCTTCTATTAAACCAAATCTTTCACTCTTACACAATCAGAGCCGAAGCTCTGAATATCGAATTACCCGTGAACTTTTATAATCAAAACTCCATCACCCGCTGTCGTATCAGTAATTGCACTTAATCCATATTTGTTAGCAATTGTAGTTTTTAGATTAGTTTCTGCATTTGTAACTATAGATAATCCAGATATGGTGACAACAATAGAGTCATCCGCCGCAGTTGTTTGACCAGAAGCCAATTGATATGAAATTCCGCTTTTTACCTTTGAGCTCAGAGTGGATGTCGCGCCTGTACCAACCCGCGTTAAATTTGGAATATTTCCAGATATTCCCTGTGAAGTAATCCCATTAAAGTTTGCAACCCCAGAATTATTCACAACCCACAGCTTTCCTGCACTAATTACAGATTCAAACTCACTATTCAACATTGAAGTCGTAGTTGCCACACCAGATGCAGAAATACTTGGAGCGACGCTCAAGCCTAAAATACCCGCTAAAATTAGCGCTACTACGATCATTGCGATTTCTTTAAAACCCATCGACGTCCTTGTATAGAGATTTACTCTATACAACACCCGCGAGGGTGCTGTTAGAATAAAACTTTATTTATCCGATTACGGTTACAGTAACTGTTGTAGTTGAAGCAGTAGCTGTTAAGCCTTGATTATTAAGAGCAGCAGCTAAATCTGTTGCGTTTTGTGCCGTTGGCAATGTGACGGTTATTGTCAAGTTTGTAGCTGGAGTACCCGCTGCAACATTGATTGTTCCTGTTGGATATGCTTTTGAAGTAAATTTACCAGAAGAAAGCGCCAAGTTAGGGATATATGAAGCCATTGCAGTTGGTGTAATTCCCGTAAAATTACCTGCTGTGCTTGTATTTCCCATATACATTTTCGCTGCTGATGCAACCGACTGAACTTCATTTGCCGCAACCGAAGTCGTAGTTGCCGCACCAGATGCAGAAATACTTGGAGCGACGCTCAAGCCTAAAATACCCGCTAAAATTAGCGCTACTACGATCATTGCGATTTCTTTAAAACCCATTGTTATTCCTTGTTTTTTTAATTTTTATTTAATGCCTGATAAAACTTGCATAATTCCAAGATTATTCATATCTTCTGTAAATTTCACGGCCACAAGACCAACTAAAAAGTACAGCAAGAGCTCAAAGAAAAATGGAACCGCAATCTTTATCTGTTCTTGCGCTTTATCGTATCTTTCTTGACAAAGCTCAACAGCCTTCTGGAGGTAAGTATCCTCTTCTCCAGTCTCTTCACCATCTATAAAGCAGTGAACCACCTCTACGGGGATGATCCCGCTTTGATGCGCAACAACATCACTTATCTTTCCTCCCTGTCTAAGATTTTCAGTAATTTCTCCAAACAATCCATTCCAATAACTATTTGGCGCACTTTCAGACAATGTCGCATATGCTTGCGACCAAGTCATTGCCTGACCCATCTGACGAAGCGCAGAAAGTATTGAAACAAGATCCTTATATACCGTGTAACCAAACGCTCTATAATAAAGCGCTCCGTGGTTGCGATACATATATTTCAACACCTCTGCGATCATCAAATAGATGGCGCCGATCATCCCGATTGCTACAAATGAACTCCACCAGTATTTCACTAGGAATGGAATATCGGGATGAGCCACGCCACCTTTTGAAAGCACCGCCATTTGAGCGAACATCATATATAGCTGCTCAATATCACTTCTAAAATATGGAATAAGAAGCAAAAGACCAGAGAGCATTAATATTCCGCTTCTCAATGAATTTTTCAAAGCATCTGCACTCTTCTTTTGGGTCTTGCTTAAGCCTACCACTGTTCCTATTGCAATAGCAGGATTATTTGCATTTGAAATAAGTGTGTATTCAACACTACTAATAATACTTGCCTCTAAAAGAGCATCTGCTGGCTTTTCCCCAAGAGTGATTGCTTCAATTACAGCCGATACTGCATTTATAATGTTTTTTGATCTCTTGCTTTCGATATATCTCTCTAAAGCAGAACGAAAAGACATACCCGTTCTCGTTTGAAACGAGAGGTACTCCAATAGATCAATACGTTCACTTTCTTTTAGCTTTTTAAACACTGACAACTCCTGCATCGATCAATCCGAGACACTGTAATCTTTTTACCTGGGAATCCATCGAGATATATTCTTTTGTTTTTTTAATCTCATCCATAATCTCATGAGACTTTTTAATACCAATGAGACGTTTTGTGGCATCAGTAAATAGCGAAAACTCTCCAACTGGGATAACACCCACATTTCCTCTTCCTTTACAAGTAGGACACCCATCACCTTTAACAAACATCCCCTCTTTTATTGCCACTTTACAGCTAGGGCATAGTTTTGGGAGAAGTGTCATCGATATAATCCCCTTGAGTACACCTGAGAGCATATTCAAGTTAACTCCCATAGTCTCAAGCCGCAAAAGCGTGTCTTCATTAGAACCAGTATGCATAGTGGTATAGGCAAAGTGTCCTGACAATGCAGCATTGATTACGGCCACTAACTCATCTGATTCTCTTGACTCTCCAATAACTATCACATCAGCGTTTTGACGCAAGAAAAGATGAAGCGCATCAAGGTGTGTCATTCCTGCATCCTCCCCTACTTCTGTTTGATTCAAAAATGGGTGAGAGAATTTATTTTCAATTGGATCTTCAGATGTACACACTTTTTTACGTCTTTTAAGATATTCTCCCTCTACTGCGGAAAGCAGTGTAGATTTTCCAGAACCCGTTTCTCCTGTTATAAGAACAAGTCCACCTTTTTTTGCGGCTTCTATCCGCTTAATTAGTGTTTGCATGATTTCTATGGCCTCTTCACTTAAACCCAATTTGTCTATCATAGGAAAAGAACCAACACCAGGTAGCTTTCTTAGTGAAAGCATCCCTCCAAAAGCTTGTGGTCCAAGAGAAACACGAAAGGCCATTTCCATACCATCGATGTTTTGAGCAATACGAAATCCCAACTCTTTTCCAGATCTATAATCGATTGGATGCGGTAAAGCCATCGAGCACAAGGCAATAAAAAATTGATTCTTGTATGCGATTGGAAAAGTACCAATTGGATCAGTCCACTCGCCCGATACTTTTAATTTAATAGCCACAGTTGCTTGCATTGAGGTAAAATCGATATCGTTTGCTTTTTCTTCATGCGCATATCTTAAAAGACGGCGAATAAATTGAGGCATCGGCTCCTCTTCATCAAACGAGAGACTTAAATCATTACTGATACCCACAATCTGTTTATATGCGTCATATGAAACAATCCCGTAAGAGAGATGACTAAAGGTTCCGATCTCGTCTCTGGTTGGATCAATAACAAATAGAATCTTCTTTTGTGTTGCTATCTCGACAGCTGGTATGAATCTGTTTTCATTAAGCTTAGAGATCCGGGTTTGAAACTGTGCATCATCCTCACTGTCTTGCTTTGTAAACTCAGCCACATACAATCTGTCAAACTCTTCTTTGGTATCGATGTATGGCACATGTAAAATCTCTGCGGACATTCTTCTCACGCTAGAGTCCATTTCTGCTAATGAGTTATATTGCAGTCCTGCTGAGTCTGTCTCGCCCTTACCAAGTCTATGAAGTATCTCTTGAATCAGTTGCATTATTATCTACCGACCATTCCAGTATTGTTTGTAGTCATAGTGTTATTTGTGTTTGTTGCCATCGGCGTTCTTTGATTAAATACCACATCGGATTCATTTACCTGCGTTGTCATTACGGGCATAAATAAAGTTCCTTGTGATTGGCTTTTCACTTTGACTCCATACTGATTAATTGCTGTAATTGTTTTTCCCTCAATTCCAACACCCTCAGCAACACGAATCAATTTATTCTCTTTAGAGATAAGCCATGCTGTATTTTTACCATTCACGCTCATCGTGCCAATAACATTGAACTCCATTTGGTTTGAAGATGTAGGAGCAACACCAACTGGAATATTTGCAGGAGGTGGTGGCAATGTTTGTGATGTAGAAGTCGGTATCTTTGTAGCCGTCTGCTCTTGGTTTATGTCTTGCTTTAAGATATTTTCATACGCCATAACGTCTGGTGTCTTTGCAAACAATGTGCTTGAAAAAAGAGCCAATACTGCTAGCGAGATATTCTTTTTGTTTAATAGAATCATTTTAATTTTCCTTTTTTTGGACTATATTGTTTTGATGAGCGAGTACCTTTAGTGCATCCTCTTTTGTAAATCTCACAACCTCTATTGTGGTACCGCTTGGTGATGCCTCAGAGATATAACCCAGCTTCCCAAAAGCGTTCAGTGCTTTAAAATATTTCTCTCTCTCAAGAGGAGAGAAAGATATTTTTAGAGTCGTAGCTCCCAAATATTTACTTATCGATTGCTGTATGTTGACGTTTTCAAAATGGTTTACTTTTGCATACGCATTAATATTTCCTTGATAGAAGCTTGTTTCAAACATATCATTTTTGGATATTTTTGAAGCCCTGCCCTCCTCTATCTTTTGTGTTATTTCGAGTTTATGGATCTGTTCTTGCGTCTTTTTGTAATCAAAATAAGCGGAAGCATCTTTATAAATATTAACCATGACAACTACCGAATAAACCGCACCGACAAAAATAAGTGCCAACGAAGAGGGAGACTTTTTACTGATAATCAGTTTTGTTGCTCCTCCGATTGTTTTCAAACTTACTGCCATGCTAAACTCCCCCTGGTAATCACTGGAACTTTTACACTATGCTCTTTGGATTCCTTTAGGATCTGCTCTGCTTGCTTGTCATCTTGTGGCATAACCTCTGGACGACGTTTTATTTTCAAAAGCGCATCAGCTGTTTTGTTCATAATAATTGGACGCTTCATCTCCTCTTGCATTGCTTTGTTTTCAATATAACCATGCAGATATATAAGTGCGCCATAGATTGATAGAGCACCAAGCGCAATAACTCCTATCTTTGCAACCGCTTTTGCTTTTTGAGCAGGATAGACGAGCTTTGGCTCTTTTTCGATTACAATCAAATCTACTTTTTCAATATCAATATAATCTGCGATCTCATTAACGACAGCTATGTTTAAACCATTGACCTGCTTATATCTTGCGATGTGTGTTGCAAAATTTTCGTTAGGGATAAAAACCGTTTTCTTATTGCTGCCAATAAATACACAAGCCCAAATCTCTTTTGCGATATCGTGCACACACACCATATCAAACCCTATAAGCTCCGGAAGCAATGCGACATACAATTCCAAGGGATAAGCGGCTTGCGAGAATCTTCCTTGAACTGCATAGTGCAAACCTTTATGCACAATCGAATTTGTCTTAGGTTTGTTTTTTGAAACAACCGTCGGGATAAGGTTAAGTACACCGACAATTCTGTATGTGCGTACCTCTTCTAGTGCCATTATTTAACCGCCGCTTCCAAAGCTACAATAATAAATACGTCTTTGTTTGAATCTGCATTCATACCGATCTTTTGCAACCATTCCCATCCAAACGGTAAGCCTTGACTATCATGCGTTGTTTGATTGAATTTGTATGATAAAAGCACATAAGGTATCCCTGCGTGTACTTGATGATAGCCGTCAATCGATTGTTCTGCTGTGTCTGGTGTTTGCACTTGCGTACCAAAAGCACTTACTGTATTAAATTTTGTCAAACTGTTTGCAGTAGCATAGATATCAAATGCTACTGTGTCATTCCCTAATGATTTTGCAATAATTGAGGCATAAGTACCATCAGGAACGCTTGAAGGAGTTATGCCTCCTGCTGTTGTTGAACCAGTACCGCCTGAAGTGACATTGCTGTTTGCGCTAGAGATATAACCGTAGTTATTAGCAACTTTTACTGTTTTTATACTGTTTGACTGTGCCTCAAAATCAATAGAGTTTACAACCTCTGTAGCACCGAGCTGTTTAAGAAACTGTAATAGCCCTGTATTGCTTCCAGCTGTCGCACTTATCCCAAAACCGCTAGTAGCTCCACCAACAGCAGGGAGAGCGCTTGCTATCATGTTTGTTGATGAGAATCCGTAATGTGTTCCAATAAGAGCTTTGATATCGAGTCCACGTTTATCAGATTTATCCATAGAGACCTTATAGAAAGTGATACGTCCTGTAATGGTGTCTTTGAATTTTGAATTGAAATTTGAAACAAGCTTTTGCACTGTTTTTACATTCTCGGCTTTATCTCTCACTACCACCTGCCCTGTTGTAGGTAAAAATGAATATGTGCCATATTTTGATAAAGAACTGTCTATGCTTATGCGCAGTTCATTAAAAAGCTGTGTAGAGTATGCAACACTAAGATCTTGCCCTGTACTTCCTGTTGAACCAGTCGATGTAGTTCCAGTTGACACAGTCGTACCTGTTGTGCTTCCCGTAGATACTCCCGCCGATTGTGATGGAACATTACTTAAGATGCTCAACATATTTCTGTTGCGAGTAAAGATATCCACATTCATTGTCTCTGTCTCAAAATATGAAAGTGCTATCTTGTCATTTTTTATCTCTGCTCCAAGTCCAGCTTTTGCAGTTAATTGGTGTATTGCCTCTAGTCCATCACCCTGAAAAGAGATATGGCTATTAAGTGCCGAGATATCTCCTGCGGATTTATCAAGGTACTCAACCTTTACTTTTGCGGCATGAGCAATAGATTGGATTGCTTCTGATACATTAGGCATACCAGATAAAGAAACCTGAACTTCTGAAAGTCTTTTTTCTGTAGCGTTTTGAGATTTTTTAACATCGATCTTTACAAATCTGCTTTCTGTGGCGCTTTTTTCAACAACTGTGTAATCGTTTGCCGCCATGTAGTCTATTAGATCTTTAAATGTTTTGATACCATTTGCATTAAAGGTGGCACTAAAATCATCTTCTCTAGTAACAACATATGTTCTTCCATCTAAAAGACTCATACGCTCAAATAATGTTTTTGCATTATCGCCTGTGCGTATGTTAAAGAATTGCAATTCCTGGCTTTTAGTGTTTTCTAAAATCATCTCATCGTTTTTCTTTTTATCTACGAGATAGTTTTTTATAGTCTTAGACTCAGTTACGTTTTGATCTGCTTTTTTAGATACAGACGAGTTTACATCTTTCTTGGAATCTAAATAGCTTGAGATCGTGCTTGACTTCACTTTTTCTTGTGACATAGAACACGCCGTAAATGTAGTAGTGACAAGTAATGCAGATGCAATTATCGATATTGTTTTCAACTTATTTTTCCTTTTTGATCTGTTTTAGATATCTCATTGAACACCAGCCGCTTCCAATGAATGCCATGTTGTTTTGTTTTTTTATTACAGAAACTTCTTTATCTGATTTAAGTAAGCCAACTATTTTTGAGTGCACGTCTGCATATTGTCTTACAAATAATGGATTTGTAGTGACATAAAAAATGTTTTGTGTTTCTTCGAGGGATTCTGTGTTATTATTATTTATTTCTGTAACTATTACTTCTTTTGAGATACTTTTTGATGACTCATTAACAGTTTGCACATCATCTTTATTGCTAACTTTTTTTTCAAGTTCTGCAATTTTTAGCTTTAACTTTGAGACTTCGGCTCTATTGCTGTCGAGCTCTTTTTGTGCTTTTGCTTGATAAACTTTATTGTCATTGATTATGAACTCCACTGCTTTTGCAACATCTTTTATTGAAATGTCGTCATCAGAAGCTATGAGCCCTGTAGATAATACTGTTAATGTTGTAGCACTAATCATTATTTTTTTGAACATCTTTTTCCTTTGCATATAGCAAGTTAACTATAATTGCAATATGGTAGGAAAAAAATATTTTTTGTTGTTTGTGTAGGAAAAGTGTTATTCGGGAAGAAGTTTAGGTTTTAGATCGAGTTTTACTTTCACAAAGTTACGACCCGTTTTTATTAAGGCATTACCAAATCCATGTTGAGTATATTCAAGCATTGCTTTATCAATTCCGAATGATTTCTTCACTGCCTCAAAATCTGCAATAGTCGTATTTAGCATTATCTGTGCATCAAAATTTTTTACAAACTCTGGAGGGAAGTGCTCCGCAGATTGAGCGGCAACGATAATTCCAAACCCATACCCGCGCGCTTCTGTTGCGATACGATTGAGGTAACTAAAAGGATCTTTTTTTTCTTTGTTATTTCCAGAGATGAGCTTAGACTCATCTATTATTACATAGGTATCGCATTTCGCACCTCTTTCTCTGTTTGGAAGCTCTTTATACGTCCCTCGTATTTTGCATGCCTTAAAAACTTTACCCAACCATACATCAACAATAAAACGCTGTATAGGAACTTCCAAGCCACTGATATTTACTATATTGAGCCCATTTTTTACCGGGGGCTTTTTGTCATGGAATGCGCCCGACTTTATTAGCCCTAAAATATAAGATGCAAGTTTAATGATTGTTTTCATTGCGTCTTTTGTCATATATTTTTCTGAATCGATTTTATATGTTTCAAACCATTCTCTATTCGTGGCACATTTTGTTTTTGAAAAATTGTTAAGCCCAAAATTTATAAAGCTATCTAATTTTTCATGAATTATTTTTTTAATTCTTTCATTATCATCACTTGCGATATACTCTATTGATTCAGCGATTTCTTTTATTTTTTGCTTCTTCTTTTTCGTTTTGATCGGCTCCTCGTTCTCGTCCTCGGAGTCTTTGTTATCATTATCCAATACTATTGATTCTATATCATCTAGTATTATTTCTTCCTGCTCATCATTTTTCCCTGTGATGCTTAATTTTAGCTCAACAATATCTTTTTGAAGTGCCATAAGATATTCTGTGCTTTCTTCGTCAAGCACTCCCCCATCATAATTATCCGCTAAAGATTTGATTCTTTTTATCAGATACAGCGTATCATTAAGGGTTGGAAGTTCATTAACCCATGTTTTGATATCATTGTATGCAAAGCCCCTCATTGCATATGTATCCATAAGAAGGTACGAGAGCATGTCTTTTTGATTGGTGGACATATTTGGAAGATAGTTTTTCTTTACGATCTCAATGAAGCGCTCTATTTGAACCTTGGGCCCAGAATTTCTAATTTTATAACTCTGCTTACTATCCATTACACAATCATTTGCGATAATCTCTTTCAGCTCCTTTTCTGGCACGCCCGTATCAAATTCAAATGGATTAATTCCATAATCACTATCCCAAGATGTAAACTCAATATAGTTTCCTAGTTGCGTTTGCCCATCATCATCCAATATAACCATATCCCCTTTGAGATCAAATATATAACAATGTTTTCCTCTTTTTGTAATATATTTAGCAATATCCAGCAATAAGGTTGTCTTACCCGCTCCCGATGCGGCACATATCAACATGTGCGGATTCATAGAAGCACCCGCATCTGGGTTCCATGTTATTGGTGGAAGTTCTGGTCTGTTTGGCATTTTCCCTAAAATATAATCCATATCGCTTTAACTCCGCTTTCTTATTTTTTTTTCTTGTTTACAAAATCCATCTCAAACGCCCATTTTTGAACACCTGTATTTCTGTCGTTGTATGGAGCTAATCTTATTTTTGCATCATACTCTTTTTGATTTTTTGCAATAAAGCCATTAAATAAATATCCTCCTTTTTTCTTTGAAAGCACTTTTCTTAATGTTTCTGCGCGCTCTTCCACTGTATAAAATTCAAGTGCTTTATCCGAAAAAAATTTATGTATATAACTATCCCACAAAGAAAACGTGCATCCCCCAGGCTTTTTGCTAAAGTTTTCACAAGAAAAGTAATAAAGAACTTCTCCCGTTTGTCCATTGATAAATTCTTTTTGAAATACTGCGAGATTACATGCAGGGCATTGTCCTACTTTGATCGGTTCTGCTGCAGGGTATTTTGCTATTATCATGTCGGCTTTCGCATTGCTTTCATATACACTCTCGTCGAGTTTCAGATTGTATTTTTTTGCAATTGCAGACAACAGTCTAATCTTTGCATCGCTTGGTTTTCCATCTAGCTCTGAATATCCTGCAGCTAAAAATGCCGCATCAATCTGCTCCCCTAATCTTTTTAATATGCTATCTAAGCCGATTTCTCCATCAACTGCTCTTTCTATCTCAATCTCCAACTCTTCAAGATCTTTCAGCTCAACCAATGATGGCAAATATTGCTTCATCCATGCAATAAACTGCACGGCACTTTCTTGTGGATTTAACATTGTTTTTATAAGGGAAACAGCTTTTGAATCGATAAGATCTCTTATTATTTCATCGTGATTTTTATTGGATCCAATAGAATTTTTTTCTAATATTTGAGTGATATATCTTCCCACCCCATATCTTGGCGGTCGCTTGCTGTTATATGCATATGGATATATATCCAAAGGACGCAAAACTTCTTCTTGTTTTATTTCTGGTAGCACAACAGACTGCTTTCTGCTTATCGTGTCATCACTCTTGGAAATTTTGTTAATGAAATGTCCTGCAAGTAGTTCCCAATTTTCATGTCCTTCCACTAAAAAATCAGCTTGCTCTTTTAATATTTTTGAACCAACTTTTATTTCTATTACCGATGTATCATAGAGACTGTTTTTCATTTGTGTCGCAGCTGTCATATAAAAAATAAAACCATACAAATTAATAGTATCTGCAATTTCTTTTTTGTTTTCAAATTTTATCAATCCAAATTCTTTTGTATTATGAATATTTTTTGGAAAAAAATAAGGCGTAATATTAGACGGACGTATACACTCGTTCGCTGTTTTATCGCCAGTCTTATCAGAAAATTTTCTCTTGTATTGCAATACTTTTTCTTCGCCGTACTGTCCATTTAGCATGGTAATAATATCTTCTACGATGGTGTCTTGTATATCCCATCCCGAAGTCTCTGGATTTGTAATCAATCCAGCAGCAAAAAGTTTCTGTAATATTGATGTAACATGGTCGGGTTCAAGAGAAAACAAATAGAAAGCCGAATATTTTATTCTCGCATTCGTAAGCGGTTCTGGTGGCATGCGCTCTGTATTTTTCAAAATAAATGTATCAACAATGTGTTTATATTTTTTATTTTTTAATTCGGTTATACAGTCTTCTATCTCTTTTGTCATTGAGGACAAATAGTGAGTTGGATAATATGCGCTAAACTCTACATCGTTATAAACATAATCGGCTTTAATGCGGACTAATTCTTCTGAAGAAAACTTTCGTATCTCATCTTCCCTTTCTGCTAAAAACCTTAATGCAAAGATTGTCCTATATCCCATTTTGAAACGATTTAGTGAAGTAAACCAAGTTTTATAGTTTACATTCAACAACTCTCTTCTTCTTTCAGCTGAAGCGTCTCCAAACTCTCTGGAAGTCACATATCTGTTCTTGTACTGTTCTATTATTATTTTTCTTATTGCAAAAAACAATTTTTCTTCCAGAAGAAGATTGATTCTTGCTTCAATTTCATCTCTTGAATACATTGATTACTCCTCTTATTGTGCTAGTTTAATATTATTGAATATGTATAAATGCACTCAAAAAGTGCCACACATCCGGAAAGAGAACTTTTGTTGCAATCACCATCTCAGCAATCGTTATAATTATTATTATGGGGGAATAAACAAAAGTTTCAAAACTACCATTAGTTGCAAAAGTCATTTTTTTTGGAATCGTTGAAAAGTTTCCGTACAATGGCTTTAGTGCCCATTTGACACCATTATTAGTTGCGCCGTCTTCCAGAATATGAAGAATAGCTCCTACTCCAATTCCAAAAACTCCAGCCGAACTAATTTTAAATCCGTATAGAGCCACAACTGCCCACAAAAAAAGATTGTGAGAAATAGTTCTATGTCCTATGGATATATGAAGTGCAAACGATAGAGGTTTTATTTTGCTTCCCATGGAGGATCTTTCTTCATCAATATCTGGAATTAATGCTCCAAAGATTACCCCGGCAATAAATAGTAGAAAACTATCCGAAAGCATTAAGTCTTGATTGTATATAAATGGGACAAAAGCAATATTTACGCTTGTCAAAACGTGATTTCTTGCTGTCATCGTGCGGAAAAAGCCTCATAAAGCTTATCCATTATTTGCCTAAAATAATTTGGGCCAAAATCTCCTTTAATTGGATCTATCATTAATTTTCCATTTGGAGATAGAATGTATGTCGTAGGAGTTGTTCCGTCAAATGGTATATTAGAAGGTACTTTATCTCCTTTGCTTAAATCACTTAATGCAAAAACAAAATTTCTATTTATTTCTTGAAAATTGGGAGTTATCGTATTTTTCAAGTAACTCTCACAATGACTACATCCGCCATTAGCAACAACATAATAAATTGGTCTATTTGCACTATGGGCTTTTTGGTATGATTTATAGATATTAAATTGATCGTCAGCAGATGCACTGAACGATAAAAAAATAAATATGAACGCTAGGATTGATTTTGTTTTCACGATAAGACTCCAATTTTAAAAAGATAAATGAATAGCGCAGATCCCGCTATAAACAAAACACTTAAGCTTCCAAAAAAAGCCACTTTAATATCTTGCTTGCTAGGAATTGCGCTTGAAACTATTGATGATAGAAGAACATAGTAAAGAATGTTGGTGGTGAAATTATTTTGAACGTAGCTAAAAAAATCTGCATAAACAAAATACCCTAACACGAACAATAATAATGGTGCTAAACTTATAGCACCCGCATTATAGAACGTGATATTTTTACACTCTACCTCTCCGTTTGTCCAAATCACAACTTTCTTATTTTCTGAATTTATATATTCCTCTTTTTTAGGAAATACACTAAAGCTCACTGGCTTCCCATTTAATAATTTCGCGATAATATAATGTGCCAATTCATGAAAAAATACAGAGGCAAAAAAACTTATAAAAACAAGTGTTTTATTGTCTTTATAAATAGATTTTGCTTTTAATTTTTCTAAAAATATAATCAATACAACTCCGAGATAACCGCCGAGCAATTCAAAGTTTATTGAATTATCATAAAACACAACAATCTCTTTTTTTAAATAAAAGAAATCCAAAGTTATCGAACATCATTGGTGGATTTTTTCCCCAATCCCATAGCATCCCGGATTGTCCAATAGTAGTTGCCAAAAAATGTGGAATTGGATCTATTATTTGCAATCTATAAGCCGACTTTCTCCAAATTGGAGCAGGATAATAGCCACACAATCCAGCTTGACCCCAACTTCCCCACAGAATTAATTCGCGATGTAGCTTATAAAGTGTTTTTGCGGCCATCGCTGCGGTGTCTTGCACAAAAGAATCGTTAGTTGGCTTGTGCCCTGTCATTGGATAAGCATTTCCCCAACTTCCCATACACCAAAATAATGCGTCATTAGGTGTAAAAAACTGACTTGTTACTGAATCTGCGATACAAGCCAAGTTTGAAAGCGGATTTCCAAACAACAAAGCCTCTGGAGCAATATAGGCACCAAGTGCATCACTATTCCATAGAGGATCAACTTCAGTTATTGACGCGATATCTACTCCAGTCACTTCTACACATGCCAGATCTGTGGCGATTTCAAGTATTGAATAGAGAGGGAAAATCATGTAGTGCGTTTGCATGACTGTGTGGCTTGACGATGAACCATCATTTTTTACACCTGCTAACATTCCTGTTCCAGTAGCCGGAGAAGGTATTCCGAACGTGGGAAAGCAGTATGGATCACTCACCACCTCTACCACCCTGCTTGGTTCAAAAAATGAAACAGGTATTCCAACACGAACGTAAATCGGTGGCGGGAATGGACACGCACAAATCGGGCTCCCAACAATACCGCCTATGTCAGGAATTGGTCCTTGCACAACTTGTATACCACCAACACTTAATGGAAACATACACGAATAGCACGCAGACACAACTATTTTTGCTCCGACTGCATCTGTTACAGCACAAGCCTTTGCATCACTGGAACTCAACGCAAACAGCGTGGCAATTGAAATAAAAATACCTTTTATTGATCTATTTTTCATTTTGTATTATTTGCATCCATTGCTTTTACGTGATTTCCATCTGTGCCACTGTTGTCATACTGCACACCATCGGCCGAGAGCTTTTGGGACATTTTTTTCAGTTTTGCAATTGTTTGCTCACTAAGCTCATCATGAAGATAAGATGTTTTATTAACGACTGTAGTTTTTGGCTTTAGTTTTGCAACCTCTTTTTCAAGCGCAACAATCTTTTCATGATTTGTAATTATTCCTTGCGCCAAAAGCTTATAATCATCATATATATCAGCTTGCGCTACACTTCCAACTACCATTGCCACACCGAAAACTAATAAACTTTTTTTTAACATATCTTCTTTTCCTTTTTTTACTATTTATTGGGAGATATATAAAACATCTCTACTCTTATTCGATCACCTTGTTGCGCCGCAATAGAAGGTGTGCCTTGTATGTTGAACCTGTCCAAGAGAGGATCGTTTGCGTAAAAAACTCCTTTTTTAAAATAGTCTGTCGCTTTAAAAACATTTCCATCTGTTATAATCAGCATAGTTGTGATATCTTTGTCTATCTTATTTTTCTTGATCCATGTAACTTGTTCTTTTTTTGTAAAGTCAAAAAAAACATATCTATTGGGAAGTGTTATATAGTGCAAAGGGTTGAATTGATAGCCTTTTGGATACAGCACCTTGCCATCTGCATCAACAATATTATCTTTAAGCGTGTAAGTCGAATCTGGATAATAAACTTTATGCTCTTTTGCTGGCGAGATAGTTTCTCTTAAGTTTTCAGGCTTATAGTGTTCTTTCATTTTTACATTAGCCTGCTTTATTTCATTATCTATTTTTTTTGAGAATTTAGACTTGTTTTGTGCAATACTCTCCTGAATAACTAATATTATATTTTTTTCAGCCAAGCCATATGTTACACCTCCTGTATCTATTTGAGTTAATGTGCCTGCTGACAGTGAAACGGTCAGGAAGATAAAAGTAGCAAACCTATTTAGCATTAAAATACCCTCCCTCTATTTTTTTTATCATTTTTTGTAAGCCAGGACTTTTTGCTTTTTCATTAATTTTTTTTAAGACATACACTATATTGCTATCGCCATATGAAACAAACACATCCTCTGTTTTTAAAACCTTTTTTTTGTCATCCTCGTGTGCACCCATCATCTCATCAGTAGGATCATAGTTTTTTATAAATATAACCGCAGGTGCTCTGCCTATTGAATACTTTGTAAAAATTTTTGGATTAATATCAACTCTATACATATATCTATTTTCAGAACCCTGTCCATCTTTTTGAAGTAGATCGCTTATGTAATTAATTGTTGGTTTTGCGTACTTTGGATTGTTGCCAATAAATCCATTCATAACAAAAGATGTATCCGATGCAACGTCGGCCATCTCTTGAAAATAATTCAATATCGTTTGTTTTGGAATTGATGAACTTATACAAATAATAAGCCTTTCGTCTTCGGCTAAGAATTCATTTTTATAATTGATACCCTTGTATTTTTCTTCTTGAATCTTTGTCACGTCTGCCGCATATTTTCCCATTTTTGATTTGAAGTTTAATTCCTTGTCATTCAGAATATAATCTTTATAGTTATTTATTTTTGCATTAAATGTTTTCGTCTTTGTACCCGCTGAAATATCTTCTGCTGTTTTTTTTGCTTGTTTATTGGAGAGTGCATTGTTGATATCTATTCTGTAGTCGGTAGCATTCAAATCCGCTTGTGTTTTTAAATCTTTTGAACTTTTAACCGCATTGTCTATATCAAAGTCTTTATTCATCTTATTTCTAGTTGCGGCATCGGAAACATCTATTCCTGTTTTGTACGCATTAGATTTTACTTGAATATATTTGTTTAAAAATTGCTGTTGTTCTGAGTTTGGTTCTGCAACAGCATGAACACTCATACATGCAGACAAAGCCACTGCTATTGATATTTTTTTCATAAATCTCCATCGGATAATCTAATAACAATATGGCTAAATCTAATAATTTTTTGATGTAATTGATGATTATTTTAATATTTTTGTGAGAGCCTAAATTTGAGCAGTCGGCCTCATGGCCTACTTGCTCTTATCTTGCGGAGCTTTATCTTCTTCGAGAATAGCATTTTCAAACATGAATTTAGTGTTATAGATAATTTGTGTTGCTGATGAATACCCATTTACAAGGCGTTTGTATATCATTTTTCCATGTGCACCTTTATAGAGGATTAGATTATCGGGGAGTGTATTTTCATCGATTTTCAATTCTCTTGCAAGTTCTGGAACTTCATAATAATCATAAATCATATACTCTAGTCCTGTTTTGCTTTTTACAAAATCATAAACTTCTTTTGTTCTTTTCATAACATCAGCATCTTTTTTATCGCCAACAATTACTATGTATCCCATTCGTGATTTGATCTTTTCATAAAATGCTTTTTCTTTTTTTTCCAAGTCAATATTTTTCATTCTTCGTCCACCATCAGAAAAATCAAAATCTGGATACAAAAGCTTATTTGGATCTTCCATATTTGCAACTTGCCAAACTTTTGCGAAACGCTCTGATTTGTCTATCCAAAATTTTTGAAGAGCTGCGTAGCTTTTTACATATTGTTTGCTTGGCGTAGCTACTGAAATATCTCTAGTTGTATCTAGCAATCTCCTATATTCATCGGCACTTAATTCGTCTAGCTGATCCCACGGTATATTGTCCATATACTTTTTTTCTCGAGCTTTTTCAGCAGCCCTTTCATCTTTATTCATAAAAGGGATACTCATCCTTGTTTCGGTTGAATTGTAATCTTTGGATGTTCCTCTGGGCGTTTCTTTTTTGCTTTGTTTTTTTACTGCACTTTTTGCAATAGGCACTGGGTCTTTATAATAAAAGTATCCATCCCTTGAATTTGAAAAAAAATCATTACTCGCAGTAGCATTTACTGAAATTATGCCTATTGACATCAAAATAACATTCTTAATCCTTTTCATCAGAATTTCAATCCTTTCACCCAATCTTTTGCACTATTTAATATTGAATCATCTGCTTTATTAACATAATCGTTTTGCAGCTGATTGTTTTCATTCCAAATCTCTGTTTGCATAAAGCCCGTTTGCATATTGGTTATTTTGAAATCTGATTCAAACGAACCTTTTTTTGAATTAAGATCAGTATCTATTGCACCAGCCTTGCTGTGAGCACTTGATTCAACTGCATTGTAGCTATTTAATACATCTTGCCCTCCCACGTATGATTTATTAAGCATCGGGGAGTCATTCCCATACATTTCCGTGAAATTTTGCCCCTCTTTCTTTTGTGCTTCTATTGCATTATCAAGGGCCGTAAATTGTTGAGTCGGCGAATCGCTTACAGCGCCGTTCTTATCGATCCCTACTATATGGCCTTGTTCGTTTGTAAATTGCTGTCCAGCGTATGGCCTATATGCTTGAGTGTCCATTTTATGCAGTTCTCCGTTTTTCCCCGCTATGAAAGAATCGCCATTTTGATTTTTGACCTCCATGCCTTCCTTTAGAGAACTACTACCCGTATCTTTATTTAACGAATGGATATTGCCATTATCATTAACATATTTATTTCCGTCCTTATCCGTTAGCGTTTCACTGCTACTCGGTTTATATGCTTGAGTGTCCATTTTATGCAGTTCTCCGTTTGAATACATAAAACTATTTCCATTTAGATCCTTCAACGTCTGATTTTCTGTACTAACACTTTCTCCATTTAATATTTTGTTAGGGTTCACGGAAACATTGCTTAAATCTTTTACATTATTAAACTTGTTACCGCCGTTTTCTTTTGCGAACTGAGAAAACTCTTCCATTCCATTTGCTCCCTGTTTAAATGACTCTAGCTTATCCAAAACATAAGCGCTATATTCCGCTGCCGCATCTTTATCTTTAAAGGCGCCTTTGTCGTCCAAATACTTCTCTTTCATCATCTGATTATTTTGGAGTTCCGACTTAAACATTCTGGACATTTGATCTGTAGAAAGTGATGCGCTAAAAGCACTTGCGGTTTCCAGTGTTCTTTGATAACTTTCTGCTTGTGACATGCTTTCGCTATATGCTTTAGTGGCGTTTTGTGTTTGACTGTCACTTGTGCCATGCGTTTTACTGATTTGTGACGCAAGAGCTGTTCCAAATGTTTTGTCTTTTGAGGCTATTTTTGCGAGAACTGCTTTGTCCGCCTCTGCATCACTTTCAGAATATGTTTTTTCCTTTTTGGTACCATTTGCGTTATCAACGGATGCGGAGATGTTAGCATTGCTCGACATCCCATTTTTATTAGAATTTTGATTTTGTGTTACAGTTGCGTGTTCTCCAGCTCCTCCTACACTAACCCCTGAAGAGGAACCATCCGAACCTTTTTGTTGCACTCCTCCTTTTATCCCAGCTCCAATTGCAATCTTATCAGATGTGCTTGTTGAGTGTGTAGTATCTTGACTGCTGCTTGCATCATTGCCACCGCTGGATTTTGATGAATTATTTACAGTGTGTGTCGTCGAACCACTATCTCCTGCATTTTTAGTTTTTGTATATTCCTGGGCAACAGTTGCTGCTTCCTTCTCGCTGATGTTTAACGCCGAGGATATTGTTTTTGAATCTCCACTATTTAATGCATCTACTATTGATTTCACTTCTCCTGTGGACATTGACTTCATGGCTTGCAACATGCTGTTGTATGCATTTGATTGCGACTCACCGAGTTTTGCTGATGTTGTTTGCATAACCTGTGTGCTTAATCCTTGTCCTGCAACATTAACACCTATATTTCCTTGCGCATCCCCACTCACATTAACGCTATCTGCTCCTTGCGATGTCGTTGCCTGCATTTTTCCGTTACCTGCCATGACACTCTGCTGTGCAATACCATTGGGCATTGCAATAGTTGAATTTGTCTCTAAACCGCCAGGTCCAGCTTTGTGCGTAATTCCGCTGTGTATGTCATGGAAATTTCCTGCTGTACCCGAATATCCTTGCTGTGCTTCAGTTGATGACGTTCTTTGAACCGCCTGTTGAATTCCACTTGACGCAGCACCAATAAAGCTTGTCATTGCCATATCACTTCCTTTTGCGATTGCAAATGCAAGCATTGGCACACCCCAAACAAGTTTTGACATCATTGACATTTTTCCTGCGTACATCGTGTATAGTGTCATCTGATTACTAATTGCAATTCCTCCGCTATACAATCCTGAATCTTGCGCTAACATTGATACTGCATAATTTAGCACCGTATAAAGTGGTCCCCATAAAACCAACCAAACATTTAGTGTTATTATCATTTTTATATAGTTCATGTTGAGAGTAGCTATAGACAAAATTGCCAAAAGCCAAGACAAAGCTATCGTAAATGCAAGTACAATTGCTTTAAGCATCGGAATCGTTCCCTGCGCCTCATACATTGATAGAGCTGCATCATTCCCCATCGTGGTGTCTGCTATTGATTTTGCCACAACCATTTGATCTGGATCCATTCCAGCTGACGATGCGGCACTTTTGAGAGCCTCTATGCTTCCATTTCTTAAAATCGCAGAAACCACTTGATCTTGAGCCTCCTCTCCATTTCCTGTCATTACTGTACTGGCATCTTTGCTTTTTATATTATATGTTGATGGAATCATGCCTAGTTGTTTTGAAAGCATTGCCAATCTGTTTGTTGATAATAAATTAACAGATGTTATGAGGTCATTTGATGCTGTTGCACAAGACACAACCGCACCATTTGGGTTTGCATCCGAATATTCGACTGTCAATAAAGTTTGAGAGGTTTTTAAAATATTTGGTAGATCCGTACTATTTGCCGAATACAATGTAGAAATATTTTGAGTACCATCTGAGAAATCCCCCAAAAGCTTACAGTTTTCCATATACTGCGCAAAGCTTTTTGCAACCATTGGATCCACTACGCTTTGCTGCATGTTTTGGGTCATTGAATTTATTGCAAAACCCATCCCACTTGTTCTATAACTCATCGAATCAGGTGTTGAAAACGCCATATCCATTTTTTGCATTATTGCATCTTCAAGTCTTGTAGTTAACGAAAGCATTTGTCCAACACCCACTGGAACTTGCTGAACAACCTGTGTTTGCGAAGTAACCCTGTCTACTACAGCAAAAGCATGTGTGGTATTGTTTGGTGCAGTCAGAAACAGTTGTTGCACTACAGTGACGGTTGTTAAAAATTTTGCAAATTCAAAACCAAGCATAGCGCCTGCTTTCGGGTTTGTTACTTGACGTATCCCAAAAATAAACATTGCCATTGCCGTAACTATTTTAAATAGATAATCGTTTCCCCCTGCAATCAGGGAACTCAATGCAGTCAAACTTCCAACAACAAAATCAAAATATCCATATGTGTATATTTCTCCGCTAAAATTCGTTGCCCATATATTTGTGCTTACTAACAAAAATAAAAAGAGGATTTTCTTCACGCTTCTTTCTCCTCTTTAAATTCTTTGTAAATATCTATAATGCTTTTTTTGCCGACTTTTCCTACTTTTACTTTACTGTTTTCTTTTGTAAAGTATTTATCGTCCGTCCATTTATTTTCAGTTATTTTCCAACCATTCGATTTTGAAATAAGATGTTCTTTGTATTGCATCTCTTTCCCGTTTTCAAATTGCTCCAAATTATAAGTAATGCGGTTTCTTTCAAGCAAATAAGTTGCTGAATATACTACTGTCACTACTACTGACAAAAACAGAAAGTAATGCTCTAGCTGTACTGGTGTCATTTTTAATGCTCCTTGTATTTTAATATAATACCTATCCTTCAATATGGTAGAAAACATTAAAAATGAGATTTTTTATGCAAAAAATGGATGTGATAAAAAAATTGTAAACTTTATTATAGAGATGCAAGTAGATTTGAATAGACTACTAAAGGAAAGATTTAGAGATTATTATTCTTAGATTTTATATCTTAGTGTGTGAAGGATTTTTTCTTGAGATATTATTATTGGGAACCACAAGAAAGAAACAATAGTTTCCTCTTATATTTAATCCCACATATCTGCTTTAAAGGATGCATATGTATCAGCAGGAGTATTACAGAAAGTAGCTCCACCAAATTTCGAATCCATCATACTTTTATCATTAATGCATTCTGAGCCACCAACAAATTTAACTTTATTGGTTGATGAGCGTAAATCATCTTTATATTTTAAAGCATTTGATTTAGTCTTTTGTATTGTATTTTTTTTGCCTGAAGTTCGATACATTTCTCTTGCTATAAGCGAGATGATTAGAAT
>CAITKP010000048.1 GCA_903892995.1 uncultured Campylobacterales bacterium | reverse complement strand
TTGTCAAAGAAAAATCCTTTAATCTTAACATCAGGAAATTTATCCATAAGTTCTTGTATATAACTCATAAAATTGTTATCTTCTAAATTTCTTTCAGTTGCCAAGAATCCTATCACACCTTTTTCGTAAAGGTTCTCAATTTTTTCTTTCTCTATCGTTGCTTCAAGAGAGTTTTTAAATACAAATTCATTATATCCCTCATCACTTCTTGAAGGTAAATATAGTGGCATTTTGATATTTCTTGCTTCATCGACATATACAAACTTTAGTTCATCTATTTGAGAAACATACTTATCATCAAGCGTATACTCTATACAAAACTGTTTGAGGTCATAAACATTATTCATTGGTTTTTCAGTTTGTTTTATCTCATCTATTTTCTCATCATCCACATAGACATCCACTCTTATATCTTGTCTCAATTTAAAAATAATCGCGAAATTAATCGTGTTAATATGATTTTTTGTTTCTGCCTCTTCAGCCTTAGAACTTTCAATTACAAGTTGTGGAACTTCTACCTCTTTTGTACTATTTAAAATATAGCGAATAGCGTAAAGTCTTTTCTCGTCAAGTGATTCAAGATCATAGATAAACATATCTATTTGATGGTAGAGTTCATAAATATCTGCTGGTGCAATGAAATCTATGCGATCAAGTTCGAGTGAGAAAAGTCGTTTTATCATCTCAATCTCTTGTTCTTTAAAGCAGATAAATTTAAAACGCACTTCGGGAAAGTTATCGTGTATCTTTATAATAGCTTCAATGATCTCTTTATTTTCTACGATATCTTTTATAGGCAGTAGCCCTATATTCAAACTCATATCTTTTTCTCTGATCGCTTTTGCAAACCTCGTATAATCAATCGTACTTTCAAGTGAGTTTATAAACATGAAATTTTTGAAATTTTTATCGTTTTTGAGTGGAATATGCACTTCCTCTTTAAGAGTTTTCTCTTCATTGCCATAATAAAACTTCAGCATCCCCGCTTTCTCTTGGTACTTCTCATCAAGTTCATATGCCATACATATCTTCTTGATATCTGCAATGTTTTTCATCAACGGATCTTCATGCCTTACATGCGAACTGCCCTTGAGGTATAAGGTATCTACCTCTTTCTCATCCACATACACTCGCACAGATTCTATGTCCTCAAATTCTATGCTCATCTCAAAACCCATATTTACCGCATCCATTGTCGCTTGCATCGTACCCGCAAGTGAAAAAAGCCAGTATCTATGCGCATAGATCCAGTCTATCATCTTTCTTTTTTTATCATCTTCTGTTTTGATCATTCTCACTTGAATCTTTGCAAGATCCATCTCTAAGCTGACAATCATCGCTTGCGTAGAGTCCGTAAATATCTTTGCAAACTCTTCATCCTCGAAGTATGCTTTTATATTGTCTATCTCATCCATAAGATAGATAAGTCTTTCACTATCGGCACTCTCTAAGTTATTATAAACATCAAGCTCATCAAATTTTTCACACTCTTGCATTACCGCTAAAAAAACCTCTTCAACCTTTTGTTGGTGCTCTTTTATATACTCTGACATATAAGCTATTTTTTCATCGATTTTTTTAAGGTTATCTTCCATCATTAATGGAATTGGTCCTTCAAGCTTTATCTGCTCTTTTATAAAAGTTTTATCCACATATTTTTCAATCACCTCTGTAAATGGCATCTCTAGGGCACCATCTATATGCGCTCCGCCCTCAGTAGCATTTATGGTTTCAATACCCTCTTTTTTTGTATTGTATATATCTGTCTCAAAAGCATTTTTAAATAACAACCAGATTCTATTTGTTTTTACGCTTCCCTCACCACCATATGCAGGCACTTCTATTGTTCCATGCTTTTCATCTTTATCATTGATGCCGTATATATGCCCATCACTATGGCTTCTTCCATCTGGTGCATATGCCAAATCTTGACCTATCAAGATTATAGTTTTAAACTTTGAGTGAAATGTATATTCATAAGCCAAATTTGCCACACTCATGCCAATGCCAGCATACCCATACTCATGCAGTTCAAAAAAGCGCGTATATCCAAACGGTCTTTGACTTACGTGTAAAGTACCATCTTTAATCTCTTTAAAGATATCAGGATGAGCAATTGATGTGATCGCAAAAATGACATCCTTATGTCCATCTTGCGGAACTTCTGCAAAAAACTTCGCAGTCGCAGCTACACGCTCTAATGACAAAACAACATCAGGTTTTATTCCCGCATTGTAGAGAATAGGAAAGCTAGAATCTGCAGAAAAGATTGTCACATGTTCTTGTATATCTTTTAAAAGTGGCAACTGTTTTGAAAGAGATGGTCCAGTCGCCACAATAACAGCTACTTCACTATTTTTTGCTTTTTTTATAAACTCAAGTATCGAAGGAGTGTGTATCATTTTTTTGACATTTGCTACTTGATGTTGTATCCCTATCAACGCATCTATAGAATCATTTCCTGCAGCATACACGGCATGTTCTAAGGATTTTGTAAATAATCTATTTACTTGAATGATATCATCCATATAATGATTTTCATAAAAACTATTGTGAATTTCCAAATGGTACGTTTTTGTATATAGTCGCATTAATTGATCATAGTATAGCGCTGCAACTTGTCCAAAACCGATATCTTCTTGCAAAAATATTATCAATCTTTCATCAAGAATCTCTTGAGTAAAATCATTAAAATGTAAAGCGATATAAACAAGTTCTATCTCTTTTTCTACTACAATAACCTTTTTATGATCACTGTTTTGTAAAAGAAGTTTATATAAAAGTCCATTACCTATCCCGTAAAAATAAAGGTAAGGGTAATGCATATATTCTGCTTCAAGAACATTACATCTCTCTACTATCTCATCTCTAGCAATTCCACTATAAATAGGTTCATTTTCATATAAAATATTAACATTTACTATATCATTTTTATCAACAAAAACTTCAAATTTTTCATTTGTTTTCAATGCGAATAAGCTACTAGCCAGATGTGCATTGACCTGAAATAATGCTTGAAGGTTTTGTTCATAAAGTGTCATAATTTTCCTTTACCCTAACATCGGCAAGAGCGATTTTTTTTGAAGTAAATATAAGATAAAAGCCTTATCATATAAGGCTTTTATTATTGATTATTGTAGTAGTTTAAGTACGTTTTGTTGAACAGCATTAGCCTGACTCATAGCATATGAACCAGATTGGGCCAAGATATTGTGTTTAGAGAAGTTTGCACTCTCACTTGCAAAGTCAACATCACGGATCTGAGACTCTGCAGATTTGACATTTACCTGTGTTACTGAAATATTATTTACAGTAGAAGTAAGCTGATTTGAGGCAGAACCAAGATCTGAACGGATTTTATCTAGGTTTTTAAGTGCTGCATCAGCGATAGTCATAACAGCCATTGCACCTTTAAGTGTAGTTACACCCGCAGCCACTTTATCTGTTGTAGCAGCAGCACTCACAGCAGCCGTATTTGCATTTGCATTAAATCCCATAGCACTTGCTTGATTAGCAGTAAACGAACCTTTAATATCACGAAGATTGATAGTTTGTTCCATTGCATTCGTTTTAATGTTGGCAGTAATTCCATTGGAGGCAACACTTCCTGAAACTTGAATATCAGCCCCACCTGTACGAATAAGTGTTAAACGACCCGCATTAACACTTACGTCAGTGCCACTACCAGTTGCTGCAATACCTGCATAAGTAGTTAATCCAGTACCAGAAATCTGGATCGCACGTCCATCGGCAGAACTTAATTCCATATGTCCACGACTGTCTATTGAAGCAGTTACACCCGTATCTTGACTAAAACTGTTGATTGCATTAACCAAACTTCCTTTAGAATCATTCGCGCCTGTAACCGTGACATCACCCATTTTAATACCATTGATCGCCAAACCTGTAATTGTCCCTGATGTAACAGCTGCAGTCCCAGTAGTTTCAACTGTAAAACTTGCATGAACACCACCAAGAAGGTCAGAGCTCTTATTAATCACCTCTGCCAAAGCACCAAGTCCTGTTCCAGCACTTGTAGAAATTTTTACAGACTCTAGTGTAAATGAATTTCCACCTCCAATATTTGAAAATGTAAGTGACTCACTAGTCAAAGCGGTGATTGTGCTACTTGTCTCAAAACGTGTACTTCCGATTTTATCAGTACTTGTTGCACCTATGCTTACACCAATCGTTTGATTTGAATATGCACCAACTTGGAAAGATTTATTTGTAAATTGACCTGAAAGAAGGTTTTGACCA
>CAITKP010000047.1 GCA_903892995.1 uncultured Campylobacterales bacterium | reverse complement strand
TGTATCCCCATCCACAACACAAACACCGCGGAATAGAGCAGCTCGGTAGCTCGTCGGGCTCATAACCCGAAGGTCATAGGTTCAAATCCTGTTTCCGCAACCAACTTCATTTAAAACAATCCATTCAATAGTCAAATTCACTCCGCCCATTCAACAATCAAGATATAGAAAATTTAATAAAAAAAGATAATGCAATACGTGCAATAGCAGAAATGTGTCCACACAAAATATTATATGTAACACCAAAAGCTAGTTTAGAAAAAGGTGCATATAGATATATCAAAGAAAATAATGATATCTTAGAACATCAAGTCATACCAATAACATAACTATCTATAAGCACCCTTACGAGTCGTTACATGTAAGACAAGAATAATAAGTCTATCTTCCTCTTTTTGTCCTTGCAGTTTTTGTATTTTCCCTGTAGTCATTAAAGAGATTTCATACTCAGAAGAGAAATTTTTAGCAAAATCTTCCAGTGAATCAAGTGTGAAAGATTGATCTGATTTATTTATCTTTTTTAAATCTTTTTGAGATGAGCGAAAAAAATCAAGAATGTACAAAATTATAAACCTAATTCTATACGCATTTGCTCAAGTGAAATCGTAGGCTCATTAGAAGCCAATCTTTTTTCAGCAACTCTAATATCAAGATAATCGAAATACATCTCAAGAGCAGAAGAGATAATATGACTTTTCTTTTCACCCAGTTCTTCAGCAAAAGCATTCATTTCATCATTAAGAGAAGCTGGAATCGTAATATTTAATCTAACAGTATTCATAGTGTCACTCCTTTTATTATGTGTATAATTGTACGCTTTATTCAAATATTTAGTCAATTAATGAGGTAAATAGTCCGAGTCTAGTACTTAGATTGCAATGAGTGTATATTTCATAAAAAATATTCTACATGTAAACACAAACTCTCAAATATAGTTCTTTACAAAGCTTTATATGCTAATTAACAGTTGATTTGATACAATAACAGCATATAAATATATGGAAATTACAATGAATAAATATATAAAAGATCAGATTTTGGCTTCTTATGAGACAAAAAAGAAAATCCTTGAAAATCAGCCACTCATCGATATCATAGAGGATGTGTGTAGAAGATGTGTAGATGTGTATCGTAAAGGTCACAAAACAATCTTAGCCGGCAATGGTGGAAGTGCTGCAGATGCCCAACACATCGCCGCTGAGCTTGTTGGCCGTTATGGCTTTGATAGACCCTCTCTACCATCTTTAGCCCTTACAACAGACACTTCAAACCTAACAGCAATCGGAAATGATTATGGATATGATAAAGTTTTTTCTCGTCAGCTTGAGGGAATGGGACAAGAGGGAGACCTTTTTATCGGTATCTCTACATCTGGAAACTCTATAAATATCATAAATGCGTTTTTGAGTGCAAAAGAGAAAGGGATCACAACGGTTGCTTTAGTGGGACGTGATGGCGGAAAGATGGCACAGATGGCAGATATTGCTATTGTCATTCCATCAAATGACACTCCACGTATCCAAGAATCCCACATACTTATTGGGCATATTATTTGTGATATTATCGAAAAAGAGATATTTGCAAATGGTGTTTCCTAATTTATGAGTCAAAGAGCTCTTTTTCTTGATCGTGATGGTGTTATAAACAGGGAAAAAAATTATCTTTATAAAAAAGAGGATTTTGAGTTTATTGATGGAATCTTTGAACTCTGCCATTTTTACCAAAACCTCGGCTATAAGATTATCGTGGTTACAAATCAATCAGGAATAGCGCGAGGTTTTTACAATGAAGATCAGTTTCACGAATTGACCTCTTGGATGGTTGGCCAATTTGATAAAAAAGGCTTACATGTAAGCAAAGTTTATTATTGTCCGCACCATCCAAAGATTAGTGGCGAGTGCCGATGCAGAAAGCCAGAAATAGGGATGTTTTTAGATGCAAAAGAGGAGTTTGATATCGATCTTATAAACTCACTTATGGTCGGAGATAATGAAAGAGATATCGAGGCCGCACAAAAAGCAGGGATTTTAAAAACATACTTTTTTGATGAATATAATAAAACTACAACTTCAAAAGCTTCAAAAATAGTGCATAAACTAGAAGAGATTATTAGATGAAAATATTAAACACTGGCGGAACTTTTAACAAACGGTACAATCCTCTAAGTGGCGATATGGAAGTTCCCTACGACAATTATGCTCTTGAAGTGATGATGAAAGATTTTTTATCTCCTATTGATATGGCTGGAGTGCTTTATAAAGACAGCTTAGAGTTCACGATGGATGATAGAAAGATGCTTACAAATATCATTCATGCAGATGAAGAGAAAGTCTTTGTTGTTATACACGGAACAGATACTATGGAGCTAACCGCAGAGTTTTTAGATGCTGTTTTTGAAGATAGAATCATCATACTTACAGGTGCGATGAGTCCTTTTGAGATAGATGCTGTTGAAGCGAGTGTCAATTTTGGTCTCGCTGTTGGGTTTGCTAAAGCGTGTGAAAAAAATGGTGTGTATCTTTGTATGAATGGTGAAATCCAAGCATTTGGAAAACTTGTGAAAAATAGATCACTTGGAAAGTTTGAAATTGTCTCATAAAGTAGGCTGTACTCATTGCCATTTGGAGTTTAACGATGATGTGATGATCGTCGATGGAGAGCATTATTTTTGTTGTAAAGGGTGTCAGGGAATCTATCATCTTTTAAAAGATGAGGGGCTTGATAGTTTTTACAACAAAGCAGGCGACACAAAACTCTCGCCCCCGACTGAGCAGTATGAAGACTCTTTAAACTTCAACTCCCCTGCATTTTATGATAAGTTTGTTTCTCTCAATAAAGATGGTTTTAGTGAAGTCTCATTGATCATCGAGGGGATTCACTGCTCTGCGTGTGTTTGGCTCAATGAAAAAGCGCTCCATAAAATGGCTGGAGTGATTAGTGTCAACATCAACTACACAAACAATAAAGCAAAAATTATCTGGGATGACACTGTTTTAAAACTCTCATCTATCATCGATATGATCCGTGCTATAGGCTATAACGCTTTTCCTTATGATGCTTCATTGCAAGAGGTTCGAGCGAACAAAGAGCGTAAAGATTACTACCTGCGTATGGCAGTTGCGATCTTTGCAACGATGAATGTTATGTGGATTGCCGTAGCGCAGTACGCAGGATATTTCACAGGAATCAATCAAGATGTAAAAACTATTTTAAATATTGCAGAGGGTGTGCTTGCAACACCCGTACTACTTTACAGCGGATGGATATTTTATAGAGGTGCCTACTACGCAATCAAAACAAAATCTGTAAATATGGATATTTTAGTCGCAACTGGCTCGACTTTGACTTACATCTACTCCATTTATATTACAGCTTATGAGCGAGGCGAAGCCTACTTTGATTCGGTAACGATGATTATCACCTTTGTGTTATTGGGTAAATTTTTAGAAGTTTTGAGTAAAAAAAGTGTTGCAGATACGCTAGATATTATGAGCAATCATGTACCAAGCAGTGTGAAGGTCATCGAAGATGGCAAGATCGTAGAAAAAAGGATCAATGACGTAAAAGTAAAAGATCTTATTTTTGTTTCTTCAGGTGAGAGAGTCGCTCTTGATGGCCTTGTTATCGAGGGTGAGGGCAATTTTGATGAGTCAAATCTAACAGGAGAGAGTGAACCCGTTTATAAAAAAATCAGCGATAAGATCATCAGTGGAACTGTGAGTATTGACGCGCAGATAAAGTATGAAGCGACCAAAGATTTTGCGCACTCTACACTTTCAAATCTTGTTTCTCTTTTAGAGGGCGCGATGGGCAACAAGCCTCGCATCCAGATTATGGCAAATAGGATTTCTGAGTATTTTTCAGCTGTTATACTTGGATTTGCACTTATTACATTTTTTACTTGGTGGTTTTGGCCACATAGTTTTGAACGCTCTTTTATGGTGGCGATTTCGGTCATCATCATCGCTTGCCCATGTGCTTTGGCTCTTGCTACGCCTGTTGCGACACTTGTGGGACTTGGCATCGCTTCAAGACGTGGGATTCTTTTTAAACAGGCGCTTCAGCTAGAAACGATGGCGCAAGCAAACGTGCTTGTACTGGATAAAACCGGAACGATTACCCAAGGCAAACCAAAAGTGGTTCAAACACATATTTATGATGATTTTGATCATTCACTGCTCTACTCGCTAGTACAAAACTCCAAACATCCTGTTGCAAAGGGAATAGCAGAGTTTTTATATACAGAGGATATCAGCTATTTTGAACTTCAAAACGTCAAGCAAATTCCTGCACTTGGGCTTAGTGGCGAGTATTTGGGTAAAAAAATGTTTGGAGGCAATTTAAAATTGATGGAGAGTGAGGGCTTAATTGTTCCAAATTCTACTGATGCAAACAATACCTTACATGTAAGCTCAAATAGTGAGTTTTACTTTGCAGTTGATGCAAAGATAGTAGCCAAATATGAGCTCTTTGATACGCCAAAAGCAGATGCCAAAGAGAGCATCGGTATTATAAAATCGATGGGAATAGAAGTGATTATGCTCACCGGTGACCACCTATCTAGTGCTAAAAAAGTGGCGCATGAAGTGGGTATAGAGATATTTGAATCAGACCTTACTCCAGAGGCAAAATCACTCTATATCCAAAAGCTTCATAATGAGGGTAAAATCGTTGTTATGGCGGGTGATGGAGTCAATGATATCCTCGCCCTTGCTCTTGCAGATATAGGCATTTCAATGGGAAGCGGAAGTGATATAGCCATAGATGTGAGCGATGTCGTGCTTTTAAACGATACGCTGAGTAGTCTTAGTGATGCATTTAAAATATCCAAACGTACCTATTTTATGATAAAACAAAATCTGGCACTTTCACTTTTATATAATGCTATTACGATTCCATTGGCAATGGCGGGCTATATTATCCCACTTCTTGCGGCGATCTCTATGTCGTTTAGCTCTTTGATGGTTGTAGGAAACTCTTTGCGTATTCGCGCAGGATTTAAAAAATAGGGAGAAGAGATGGATTCTTGGGTTATTGCTATGATGCTTGGTGTATCAATATTTTTAGGAGCGATTGCACTTGTGGCCTTTTTATGGGGAATTAAAAGTGGTCAGTTTGATGATGAGCAGAAGTTTTTAAATGCTGTAAAGTTTGATACGCAAGAGGATTTAAATGATGCTGTTGCACAGGAGAAAAAGTATAAAGAGATGAAGAAGAAAAACTATACTCCTGAGTGATTTAATCCTCTTTTTTTAGGCTGGAGATATACTTTGCAAGTTCATTGATATCTTCGTCATTATAATCTTTCATTTTTATATTCATATATGCACCCATACCATTTGTATTTCTTATCCCATTTTTATAGCTAAAAAGTGCTTCACGAACTTTAGTGATACTCCATCCCATTATGGCTTCTGAATGCCCAAGAGCTGAGAGTTGCCCATAGCTTCCATGACAATTTTGACATTTTTGTTTATAAAGGATTTCGCCATCACTCCCAAAAAGTGACAAGTTTAACAATAAAGTAAAAAGAAGTGTTTTATTCAATTGGACTCATTTGATTTTGTATAGTGTAAGAGATGAAGAGGAAAAGTGTGTCTAAGAGTTTCCTCTTAGACAAAGGTGGTAATTATTTACCGATAGTTTTAGAGAATGCCTCTAAATCAGCATCAGAGTAAGCTTTAACTTGACCAGCCATTGCACCTTTAGCACCACTGTGTCCAAAACCTGGAGTATTTTTGTACCCTTTAAGTTTTGTAGCGATGTCAGCATGTGTTAAATCAGCAACAACTGCAGATTGACCAAGAGCTTTTTTCTCAAATTTTGCACCATGACAACCAGCACATTTAGCAGCATCAACACCAGCAAATGCAGATGAAGCAACAGCTAAAGCAGCTATTGAAGCGATTACGATTTTTTTCATATTTTTCTCCATGAGTAAATTTTCACGGTAATTATATCGACAAACTGTTAAATAAGTGTTAATAAGTGATAAGATATCATTAGATTTTAAATTAATAATGAAAAGAGTGTGTAAATGCGATACATTGACGAAGAATTAACAAATAAAACTATTTTAATTACCGGTGGAGCGGGCTTTATCGGCTCTAGCTTGGCTTTTTATTTTCAAGAGAACCATCCTGATGCAAAAGTTGTTGTTTTAGACGCTTTTCGTAGTGGTGAGACACTTTCAAATGGGAATTTGAAGAGTTTTGGGCACTTTAAAAATCTTATTGGATTTAAGGGTGAGATTATTAGTGGTGATATCAATGATAAAGAGCTTCTAAAAAATTTAGAAATGAACTATAAATTTGATTATATTTTCCATGAAGCAGCGATCTCTGACACGACAGCTTTAGAGCAAGACTTGATGATTAAAACAAATGTCAATGCTTATAAGGACCTGCTTGATTTAGCCGTTGCGCATAACGCAAATATGATTTATGCCTCTTCCGCTGCAACCTATGGCGATGCTGCTTCTCCTCAACGTGTGGGTCGTGAAGCCCCGCAAAATGTGTATGGTTTTTCAAAACTGAGTATGGATTACTTGAGTCGCGAGTATATGAAAACAGCAAACATCTCGATAGTAGGACTTCGTTATTTTAATGTATATGGCCCACGTGAGTATTTTAAAAATACAACCGCTTCGATGGTGCTTCAATTTGGACATCAGATATTAGCTGGGAAAAATCCTCGTTTGTTTGAGGGAAGTGACAAAATCCTTAGAGATTTTATCTTCATTGAAGATATCATTCAAGCGAATATCAAAGCGATGAAACCTCTTCAAAGTGGAATTTATAATGTAGGAACAGGAAAAGCAAGAAGTTTTCAAGATATCGTAGATATTTTACAGCGTGAACTTGGCACTGCTTTGGAATGTGAATATATTCCAAATCCATTTATTGGAAGATACCAGTTTCATACCGAAGCAGATATAAGAGAGTCTAAAGAGGGGCTTGGATACGAGCCAAGATACGAGATGGAAGATGGGATTAAAGCCTACATTGCAGAGATTGAACATCTCTATGAAACAGAAGTGAAAAAATAATGGAACGTTTAAAAAAAGCAAAACCAAATATTTTAGTCATCGGTGATTTGATGCTTGACCATTATTTGTGGGGAAGCTGTGAACGCATCTCGCCTGAAGCACCTGTTCAAGTTGTAGATATCGCAAAAGAAACAACTGTTTTAGGTGGGGCAGGAAATGTCATCAATAACCTTGTAACACTTGGAGCTAACGTGAGTGTTAGTGGTGTTATAGGTGATGATGAGAACGGAAAAGAGCTCTCTGTAATGCTCAAAAGCATTGGAGTCAAGACCGATGGGCTTATCACTCAAAACGAACGTAAAACAAGTAAGAAGAGTCGTGTTATAGCTGTATCACAACAAGTTTTGCGTTATGACAGAGAAAGTAAAGACGCAATTAGTGAAGAATCGGTTGATAAAATTTTAAACTCTTTGGAAAAAACACTTTTTCTATATGACGCGATTATTCTCTCCGATTATGGAAAAGGCGTTTTGACACCCTCTTTATGCCAAGGTGTCATTACTCAAGCTAAAGCGATGAATAAAATGGTACTTGTCGATCCAAAAGGGAGTGATTACTCAAAATACAAAGGCGCATATCTTCTCACACCAAATAAAAAAGAGGCTTCTCTTGCGACAAAGATCGATATTCACTCTGATGAAGCACTCCAAAATGCTCTTTTAAAACTCAAAAATGAGTGTGAACTCTCTATTTCAATGATCACTTTGAGCGAAGATGGAATCGCAATTTTTGATGAGAAAGTAAAAAGATTTCCAACGGTTGCAAAAGAGGTTTATGATGTCACTGGGGCTGGAGATACGGTTATCGCTTCTATTGCGTATTCACTGAGTGCTGGCGAGAGTATCGAAGAGAGTTGTAAATTTGCAAATCTTGCAGCAGGTGTTGTTGTTGGTAAAATCGGTTCTGCAACTGTGACACTCGATGAGATCGAAGAGTATGAGGCAACACTACATAAAAGTAGTTCTGATGCGCATATAAAAAGTTTTGAAGAGATCGATAGAATTATTTCTCGATGCAGACTCAATGGCAAAAAAGTAGTGTTTACAAATGGCTGTTTTGATATCTTACATGTAGGGCATGTGAAGTATCTGCAAATCGCAAAAAGTTTTGGCGATATTCTTATCGTTGGACTTAATTCAGATGAATCAGTAAGCCGACTCAAAGGCCCTACTCGCCCAGTAAATCCCGCAGAAGACAGAGCATATATTTTAGCTGCACTCGAAGCAGTGGATTATGTAGTCCCCTTTACTGAGGATACTCCCTATGAGTTAATCAAAATGCTTTGTCCAGATGTTTTGGTAAAAGGCGGAGATTACGAAGGTAAAGAGGTCGTTGGAACTGAATTTGCTAGAGAACTTCGACTCGTTGATTTTGTCGATGGTAAAAGTACGACAACAACAATCCAAAAAATACAAGGAAAATTATGTTAAAAAAGCTCTCTTTAATCAGTTTCATAACAGCAAGCGCATTTGCGATGCATGGAGTGGATATCAATATTAACGATAAAGATTTAGAATTAGGTGCAGCACTTGATATGGGACAGTTTATCAATACTGTTGAGCCAAATACAGTGTTCGTGGGTGGAAGATACCTCAAAGGAAGTGAGGATCATAGCGATTTTACAAATAATAATAACGCATATTATGAAGCAAGTTTTTTAATGCAAAAACCTATATCAGGCAGCAATGTAACAATTGGTTTGGGCGTAAAAGCAAACCATACAAGAGCAGACTTTGCAAATAAAACACTTGATTTTACATCTATTCCGCTGGGTTTAGAACTCGGATACAAACTTCCAGTTGCAACGCCAGTCCCTCTTTATCTTGGCGGGAAAATCTATTATGCACCAGAAGTGTTATCTATGAATGATGCAAAAAGCTTTTTAGAATACCGTATCAATCTTGATGTCGAAGTGATTCCAAACGGACGTGTAACACTCGGTTATAGAAATATCGATACAAATTATGATGTGAGCGGTGTAACTCAAAATTCAAATTACAATCGTTCTGCATATGTAGGCTTTAAGTTCCAATTCTAATTTTTACTGATCTTTTTACAACCCTCTGAAGCTACGAAAAATAATATTTTTCGAGAGTTACAGGGGACTTACAAGCAGTTTCTTCTCTCTTTTTAATTTTTACCTATTCGTTGTATAATCACTGTATGTCCAATAACAAGGAGTCTTATTGTGAAACGCAAAGAGAAAAATAATCATAACACTTTACCGGGGCAACATCCAAAATCACCCTTAGAAGATCCAAAAGCTACTGCTTTGGTTGAGAATTTGAAGCAAAGTAAAGGGTATAAGATAGCCTCTTTGGATCAAGATTTTATGGAGTCTTATGAAGCACGCGGTATTCGCCTTGAACTTGATTATCTCAAAGCGGAACTCTCCATGAATACACAAGGAATCGAGCATACTATTGTTGTTTTTGGAGGTGCGAGAATTATAGAGTACAAAACGGCTAAGAAAAAAGTGCAAGAGATTGAAAAAGAGTTAGATGCTGATCCGATGTGTCAAGTGACTCGTTCTAAGTTACACACAGCACAAAGAATGCTTGAAAAAAGTGTCTATTATGATGATGCAAGAAAATTTGGTTCACTTGTGGGACAAGCTGGCAAAGGAGTGGATGATTGTCGTGTAACGATTATTACAGGTGGAGGCCCTGGAATTATGGAAGCGGCAAACAGAGGCGCTTATGATGTTGGTGCAAAATCCATAGGACTCAATATAAATCTCCCCCATGAGCAGTTCCCAAACCCCTATATCTCTCCCGAACTCTGTTTTTTATTTCACTATTTTGCTGTACGAAAGATGCATTTTCTCCATCGTGCAAAGGCGCTTGTTGTGTATCCTGGAGGATTTGGAACTTTTGATGAACTTTTTGAAATCCTTACTCTCGTACAGACAAAAAAGAGTGTGGCTATTCCTATCGTTTTAGTCTCAAAATATTACTGGAATAGAGCGATAAACTTTGATTTTTTGCGCGAAGAGGGCATGATTTCACATAATGATCTTGATATTTTTACTATTGTCGATAACGCAGATGAAGCGTGGGCGTATATCCTGTCATGGTATGAAAAGCGTAACAATCCCCTTTTTAATCACTATGAAGGCTGAAAAATGAGTTTTAAATATATAAAATTTTTTCGTGAAATAGGGCTTGGTGATGTAGCAGAGGTTGGCGGAAAAAATGCTTCACTTGGAGAGATGGTGCAAAATCTCAGCGCGGTGGGAGTCAAAGTTCCAAATGGCTTTGCAATAACTGCCGAGGCGTATAGTTATATTTTACAGAAGAATAATGCTCTAGAATCCCTACATGTAAGCCTTTTAGATCTCGATCCAAATAACATCGATGAACTGCAAAAGTGTGGAAAAAGATGCCGAGAGATCGTCTATAACTGTACGATTCCAGAGGATTTACGCAGTGAAATTTTAGAGGCGTATGCCCAGTTACAAAAAGAGTATGGCGATGATGTAACACTTGCTGTGCGCTCCTCTGCAACGGCTGAGGATTCGCCTGAAGCCTCATTTGCTGGACAAAATGAGAGCTATTTAAATATTCACGGTCAAGATGCACTTCTTGATTCTTTTATGCGAGCGCTCGCTTCAAACTTTACAGATCGCTCTTTGCACTATAAATTTGATAATGGTTTTGAGTATTTAAAAGTGCTCCTGAGTGTCTGTGTGATGAAGATGGTACGAAGCGATAAAGCCGCAAGTGGCGTGATGTTTAGCATCGATACGGAGAGCGGATTTAGGGATGTTGTGTTTATAAATGGTGCGTATGGACTTGGTGAAAACGTAGTGCAAGGAAGCGTTGATCCTGATAGTTTTTATGTGCATAAGCCTACATGTAAAGCAGGTTTTAAAGCGGTTTTAAAAAGATCACTTGGCAAAAAACATATCAAGATGGTGTTTAACGATGTGATCAATCAAAGCAATATGGCGGTGGAATACACAAAAAATATTGCGGTCGAAGAGGATGCACAAAAAAGATTTTGTATCAGTGATGGGGATGTTGTGACCTTGGCAGAGTATGCGATGAAGATTGAGGAGTATTACTCCATGCAAGCTGGATATCACAAACCCATGGATATTGAGTGGGCAAAAGATGGTAATGATGGGCAAATTTATATCGTGCAAGCACGCCCTGAAACTGTCGAATCTCGCGATAACAAGCTATTTCATGAGAGCTATATTTTGCAAAATAGATCAAATATCCTTCTTGAGGGTCATGCAGTTGGAAGAAAAATCGCTTCTGGAGTCGTGAGAAAAATCGATGATGTGAGCAGACTTCATGAGTTTGAAGCAGGAGATATTTTAGTCGCTGACACAACAACACCTGACTGGGAACCTGTAATGAAAATAGCCTCCGCTATCATCACAAACAAGGGTGGGCGCACTTGTCATGCAGCCATCATCTCTCGTGAGCTTGGCATAGCTGCGATTGTAGGCGCATCTGGAGCGACGGAGCTTTTAAATGATGGCGATGAGGTCACAGTGAGTTGCGCTGAGGGCGAAAATGGGTATGTGTATGAGGGGATTTTGGAGTATGAAATAGAAAAAACCGATCTTACAAATCTGCCAAAAACAAAAACAAAGATCATGATGAATCTTGGAAATCCAGATCTTGCATTTTCTCTTGCCTCTCTTCCAGTCGATGGAATCGGTCTCGCACGCATGGAGTTTATCATCAATGAATATATAAAAGTGCATCCGATGGCTTTAGTGCATCCTCAAAGAGTTGATGTTGCGACACAAAAAGCGGTGCATGATTTAGTCGGAGTCGAAGAGTATAAAGATTATTTTATCCGTCGTTTGAGTGAGGGCGTTGCGACTATTGCGGCTTCTGTTTATCCGCGCCCCTGCGTTGTGCGTATGAGTGATTTTAAAACAAATGA
>CAITKP010000046.1 GCA_903892995.1 uncultured Campylobacterales bacterium | reverse complement strand
GTACAGTTTACGATTCTCACGTAATTCCCTATTCTCCGGCTTTTAAGCCGGCACCAGCTACAACAAAAGAACAATTTATGGGGTATTAGATAACAAATTCCCCGGAAAGAAACAAAAATTCAGGGCCACCTCCTCATTTATAGCTGCCTTTGAGAGCCAGATTAGATCACTCACTTAAGACAACACAGTATACCAGTTAGAACAAGCATTTAGTCTGTTCCTGCTATGTTCATTTATGTCTTGATTAAAATGAACATGAGTGCTCCCGCCTCTCATTCTCACAATGGGAGACGATTGATACAAACTGGGCTTGATTAACCAAGATATCTATAATCGTAGCTGTATTGCAGCACAAGCGAACTGATCTGGATTATCTGGTAAAAGCGAAGGAGGTGATGGTGGGGAATGGATCGCCGAAGTTCCGGTGTGAGATTGACCGGCAGTTGGCGCGGGTGGTGCTGGAGAAGGATGATTTGTTGGAGGTGCTTGAGGGGGAATTGGATGCTCATGTCAACGGATGAGGATGGCTTTTTTGGGCTGGCGGGAAAAAGAGAAGTGGCGGCGGGAACGATGATTTAACGGTTGGTGGTATGGCTCGTAAGGGATTGCTCGCGATTTCCTGTAAAGTTAAACGAAAAGTTTAAGCGGGATACAAACCTTCCTATACCTCTGGAACCCTTAGTGGCTATACCGCATGTTAGGAGCTGCCGTTTCAGTCGTTCGTGTATTGTAAATCATTGCTGTCATTTTGAAGGTAATTTAATTCCGCATTTATAGAATTTTATAAACTGCTTAATACTTGCTTCTTTTAATTCTCTGTCTTTGAAATTGTCATTTGAAGTTTTATCAGGATAGATAATTACGCAGTCAATAACCTCATTCTCGCTTGTAATGTTGAGTTTTCTCAAAACTCCCCAATCTCTCGCATAACCACTTAGTTGACGAATATTGTCAATGTCGTATTTTCCGTCTTGTGTGTAAATCTCTTTGTATTTTGCATCAATTAAAATTTTGTCATCTAACTTCATAAAATCAATATCTCCATAATGTCCACGTGTCTGTCTTTTTCCATCATCCGATAATTGATACATAATTTTTGAACCATACGCGTCTTTTAATAAGCTGTAGACATATAGTTCAAATAGCTTACTCATATCAATCCAAAACGGCGGTAACTTTTTTTCGACCTTGCTATAGGTGTTCATATAAGAATACCCAAATCTTCGTAAGATTTTTTTTGCTAGGCCAATAGCTTCTACATATTCTTTATACAAAGCATTAATTTTTATTCGTTTGATTTCTGAATAAGAAATATTTTCTGAAATACTATCAAATACTGACAATAAGCGATTTTGCTTTTGAAAGAGTAGTTTATATTTTTCTTTATCTAAATGCTTTGCTGTGTACCTTTGAACGAATAACAATGCCTTCTTCAATAAACGATTTTCAAGACAATCTGTACTGTATTCTTGAAAACGGCAATAGATTCTATCTTCTCTTTTTGATACAATATTTTTTTTAAGTTGTTGTGAGAATAGAATTTTTCCTTTGATTTTACCATTTAGGTTTTGATCTCTGATAATATAATTACTTTTTAATCCTTGGGTTGTGATTGATTCAACAAGCGATAAGAAATGCACCACCAAAAATGGCGTCAAATCCCAATTCGCATTTTGTATTTCTATCTGTGTTTTTTGAAAATCTATGTGATAAACCTCTTTTATAAACTTTGAGATTTCGTAATGATGCAAGCAATGCACAAACATTTTCACATAATCAAGATTTTCAATTTTTGGCTCAACAGCTATATAAATTTCTTTTTCTTTAATCCAATCAATTCCGATGTAATAACTTGACCATAATTGTCCAATATTATCAAAACCTAAACCTAATTTGAAATTGGTTTTCAAATCAAGATATTGGCTTATTTCTGTTTTTTGTTGTTCAGAAAACCGCCCTTGTTCTTTTATGACAAAATGACTGTCCATTCTTTAAACTTTGTTTTCATTTCATTTTTGTCAAGCATAATTATTCCGTCTTTTTCATATTCTTCTATGAGTGGAATAATTTCACATTCCAATCGCATTTTCAAATCACCAGAGGATTTACAAAGGAAATAACTATGACCAATCATTAAATCGTCTGCATCTAAGTCCGCAATGATATTGTTTGAAATAAAATCTTTTATTTGGTCAAACAAATTTTCTGCATTTTCTTTTACAAAGGCATCATATTTGTCATAATTTGAAATCACGTTCTTGTCTGATTCGAGTGAAACAAAAGAGAAACGTCTGCGAATAGCGTAATCAATATGACCGATACTGCGGTCTGCGGTATTCATTGTCCCTATTACGTAGAGATTTGAAGGAACTCCAAAAGTTTCTTGTGAATATGGCAGTATTACTGTGATTTCATTTTCTTCACCAATCCGTTTATCTTTTTCCAAAAGCGTAATTAATTCGCCAAAAATTTTTGAAATGTTTCCGCGATTAATTTCATCTATGATTAGAAGATATTTTTTGTCGGAATTATCCTCACTATATGATGTTACTTTATAGTTTTCTTTTAAGTATTGAAGAATACCCCAAACGTAAGTTTTATTATAGATTCCATGCTCAATACCCTGATACATATTTTTAATAGCGCCTATGTTCGCTGCAAAATCTACGCCTTCTTCTGCTTCGCTTTTATCAGAACGAACCCTAAAAGTTTTACCGTCTCTATATGTAACTGAAAATTCAGTTCCACTTTTATTTTTTACTTTTATGATTTTTTCTGAACAGTCTTCTTTGAATTTTTCAATAGCATCATTTAAAGATGCTATACTACTTTTTTCTTTTGCTCTGTTGCAGATATCCTTAAAAATTCCGTCTTTAATTTGATACGTCATTCCCTTTGTATTCTCGTCAACCTCAGGCTTCAATCCCTCAATAAATTCTTCATAGTCCAAGGATTGGTGAAACGTTATAAACGCAATTTGTTTTGCATTTATTAATTCTTTGTACCGTTTCATTAAATCAGCTCGTTTGATTGGAAGTTTATTTGAACCGTCAATTAAAGCAACTGCAATTTCTGCTGTTTTATATGTTTTACCAGTACCGGGTGCTCCTGTAAGAATCAAATTCTTATTGGATTGCACCAATTTTATTATACTTTCCATTTGTTTTTGTTTATCTTTTATACTTGAATTAATTTCATTTAAATGCTCCAACAATTGCCAAGGATATGTAATAATATCCATTGTATTTTTAGGCTGTAACTCTTGTTTAAATAGTTTACATACATTGTAACTACGTTTAAACCAATCTCCGTCCGATGAAATAGTTACAATTGCATAAGTGTTTATTTTACTTATTAAATCACCCAAGTCCCTTTCACTTACAACTGTACATAATAGCTTTGGTTGTAGGGAAGCTACAAGCCGATTTGTAGCTGCTTTTCTATCTTGAACCGTGTACTGTCTAATCTTTTTCTTTATTTCTTGGTATGTTTTCCAATCGGGATTTGCTTGGTTTTCTGCAATTTTTCTGAGCAAAGGAGCCATTTCATTCCAATGTGACTTTATTTTTTCTTGTTCTTCCTTTGTGAAATATCCTTGCTGTAAAGAAGATACGCATTGGCCGCTTGAGCGTTCAAAAAATTCATAAAAAATATCTTTGTCCCAATCTTGCCAACCATTTTTTGTTTTAGCTTCTTCAATGAATTGTGGCACAAATTTTCTATATCTATTAAGCCATTCTTCCCTAACTTCTAATTCGTTGCAATAATCTCTTAAAGTTTTCTTTGTCATTACTCTATTTGTTATAACTTTTTTATTTTTTCGTTTTTGTGGGGCTTCACTTTTCGTAAGGCCTGCACTTGTTTATGTGGTATTCCTACGATTGCCCATAACGCTTTATCTATCTTTAAGATATAGCTGAAATACGGCAAATAAAAATAGCTAAGAAAAAAAAGAAGGGTTTATTCTAATCATAATGCGTAATAGTTTAGATGATGTAGGTCTGGTAGGTGACGAGAAGTTTATTGCGTTTGGTAAAAAATAGTTTGGGGGGTAGAGAATAAAACCATGCTACAATTTCCAGAGCAATACATGTCAAGATCAAATGCTTTCATCTATCGCTTTCTATACTATTATAGTTATTGTGCTTATTGGCTTTAATGTCACTTTCTGTATCGGAATCAGAAGGTACTGGCAGTGAGCCCGTCAATGCTGTATTACCATGGTCGGAAACAACACACAGCTTCTTATAGCTGTCGCCAAACCGCGAAAGGAAATTTAATAAGACCTCACTGCAAAAAACGTGAATCTTATTGATGATAACCTCATCTCCATCAACCTGCTTTGCCAGTTTTACCAGTTGGTCAAGCTTTTCATGAATAAGAAAAACATGCTGTTTGATCTGCTCGGCAACAGGGAGTGAAGTGTCTTCAAAAACCATATTCATTGTTACATCAAGAGCAGACAGATACTGCCTCACATCACCCATTTTCAACTGCAAATCGTTACCAGCCTCTAGTCTGGAGATTTTGCTTGGATCGCAACCTATGCGCTTTGCCAGCTCTTTTTGAGAGATCCCTTTTTCTATTCTCAGTTGAAGAAGGGTATTGACAAGCTGACTGCAACAAATCTCTTCATCCACCTGTTGCTTAACCTTTTCATCTCCCGCGAGGTATGCTGCCGCATCGCCTACCGATGTATATCTCAGGTCTTCCACGACCTATCTCCTTTTATTTATATCACTTATT